>NZ_KE138680.1:181914-184984 GCF_000408325.1 Escherichia sp. KTE52 | reverse complement strand
TTCACGCCGCATCCGACGATGAGCGTCAATGCCTGATGCGATGCTAGCGTGTTTATCATGCCCCCGGGCATTGCGCATATCGCATCTGGCGATTTTCATCGCTTACCCTAAATCCGCCATCAGCACTTTGGATTTACGCTGATAGTTGTACATCTGCTTTTTGCTCTCTGGCAGTGAATCAATATCCACCGGGGTAAAACCACGCTCCTGGAACCAGTGAATACTGCGCGTGGTCAGCACAAATAATTTGCTTAAGCCGCTTTGCCTGGCCTGGGCTGCGATACGCTCCAGCAGGACTTCACCACGGGAAGAACTGCGGTAATCCGGGTGTACCGCCACGCAGGCCATTTCGCCAATTTTCTCTTCCGGGAACGGATAGAGCGCAGCGCAGGCAATAGTTGTGTTATCGCGCTGAATAATGGTGAATTTGTCGATTTCCATCTCCAGTTGTTCCCGAGAACGACGCACCAGAATACCTTGCTGCTCCAGCGGGCGGATCAACTCCAGAATACCGCCGATATCATTGATTGTTGCGCGACGAATCTGCTCGGCGCTTTCCATCACAATTTGCGTACCGATACCGTCACGTGAGAACAGCTCTTGTAGCAGCGCGCCATCTTCCTGATAACTGATTAAATGACAGCGACGAACACCGCTGCGGCAAGCCTTCACTGCACCACGTAAAAAGCGCACCGTACCGGAGTTGTAATCGCCTTTCTCTTCCTGAGCTTCTACCCGCGATTGCGCTTCGTTGGGGAAAAGCTCGGAGACGATGTCACCGTCGTCATTGGTGACCCCCTGTGAAGAGCAAAAACCAATCATCTTCTCGGCTTTCAGCTTGATGGCGAGTTGAGTGGCAATCTCTTCCGAGGTCAGGTTAAAACTCTCGCCAGTGACCGAAACCGCCACCGGCCCCATCAGCACAATTGCACCGCTGTCCAGTTGGCGATGAATCGCTTCTTCGTCAATCCGCCGGATGCGCCCGCTATGACAGTAATCCACGCCGTCATCGACGCCCAGCGGCTGGGCAATAATAAAATTGCCACTGACGACGTTGATATGCGCTCCCTGCAATGGCGTGTTATTAAGGCTCATCGACAGGCGTGCAGTGATGTCCAGTTGTAATGTCCCCGCAGCCTGCTTCACCAGTTCCAGTGTTTTGCCGTCGGTTACACGTATATTTTTGTGATACAGCGGTTCGTGGCGATGCGCTGCCAGATTCGCATCTATTTGTGGACGCGCGCCATAGACCACGACCAGACGGATGCCGAGGCTGTGCAGCAACCCGATATCATTAACGATACTGGAGAAATTTTCATGCTCAATGGCTTCACCGCCGAGCATGATGACAAACGTTTTCCCCCGGTGGGTGTTGATATAGGGAACCGAATGGCGGAATCCCTCGACCAGCTCGGTTTTACGTTCCTTCACCACGGCACACCTCTTTGCATGATTATTCGAAATTAATGTATTTTTATTCTGTTTTTTTGCCGTGTGCAAGTGCAAATTTTATGCGTGAACATTTTTTTTATCAGTAATGCCGTGAATATAAAAAGAATGTTTACCGTTTTATAGATGACAGAATATGCGTCTTTCGCTAAAGTTTCCGGTCAAATTGGTCGTTTACTTGTTACACAGCTTAGATTTATTTGCTCGGGAGAGGCATGTCGGGATCCAACACTGCAATCAGCCGTCGTCGTTTACTGCAAGGCGCGGGTGCCATGTGGCTATTGAGCGTAAGTCAGGTGAGTCTGGCTGCGGTCAGTCAGGTCGTGGCGGTGCGCGTCTGGCCTGCGTCCAGCTATACCCGTGTAACGGTAGAATCAAATCGTCAACTGAAATATAAGCAGTTTGCGTTGAGTAACCCTGAACGCGTGGTAGTGGATATCGAAGATGTAAACCTGAACTCGGTGCTTAAGGGGATGGCTGCGCAAATTCGTGCTGACGACCCGTTCATCAAGTCTGCACGCGTCGGGCAATTTGATCCGCAAACCGTGCGGATGGTTTTTGAGTTAAAGCAAAACGTAAAACCGCAGATGTTTGCCCTCGCGCCAGTTGCCGGGTTTAAAGAGCGTCTGGTGATGGATCTCTACCCGGTCAATGCCCAGGATATGCAGGATCCACTGTTGGCACTGCTGGAGGATTACAACAAAGGCGATCTCGAAAAGCAGGTGCCGCCTGCGCAGAGTGGCCCACAGCCTGGCAAGGCTGGGCGCGATCGTCCTATTGTCATCATGCTTGATCCGGGCCATGGCGGTGAAGACTCCGGCGCGGTGGGGAAATACAAAACGCGTGAAAAAGACGTGGTATTGCAAATTGCCCGCCGTCTGCGCTCTCTGATCGAGAAAGAGGGCAATATGAAGGTGTACATGACGCGTAATGAAGACATCTTCATTCCGTTGCAAGTGCGTGTAGCAAAAGCACAGAAACAACGTGCTGACCTTTTTGTTTCTATCCATGCAGATGCCTTTACCAGCCGCCAGCCGAGCGGTTCTTCCGTGTTTGCGCTTTCGACCAAAGGCGCGACCAGTACTGCGGCAAAATATCTGGCACAAACTCAGAACGCCTCGGATTTGATTGGTGGCGTGAGCAAAAGCGGTGACCGCTATGTCGACCACACCATGTTCGATATGGTGCAGTCGCTGACCATTGCCGACAGCCTGAAGTTTGGTAGGGCAGTCCTGAATAAACTTGGCAAAATCAACAAGCTGCATAAAAATCAGGTCGAGCAGGCCGGGTTTGCTGTACTGAAAGCGCCAGATATTCCATCTATTCTCGTCGAAACGGCGTTTATCAGTAACGTTGAGGAAGAGCGCAAACTGAAAACAGCGACTTTCCAGCAGGAAGTTGCAGAGTCTATCCTCGCGGGGATTAAAGCGTATTTTTCTGATGGGGCGACGCTGGCGAGAAGGGGATAGTAAAAAAGCGCTGAATAGCGCTTTTTTATGGAAGAGCAGAAATAAAAAAACACCCATAAGGGTGCTTAATAATTGGTTGCGGGGGCCGGATTTGAACCGACGACCTTCGGGTTATGAGCCCGACGAGCTACCAGGCTGCTCCACCCCGCGTC
>NZ_KE138680.1:80744-181904 GCF_000408325.1 Escherichia sp. KTE52 | reverse complement strand
ATTGGTTGCGGGGGCCGGATTTGAACCGACGACCTTCGGGTTATGAGCCCGACGAGCTACCAGGCTGCTCCACCCCGCGTCCGTGGATGCGCACTATACTCCGCTCGCGTTTTCATGCAACCTTTTTTTTACCCGGATCACGGAATTGGGATGTTTTTGAACAAAAACAAACCACTAAAGCCTATTTTTTGTGCAAAATTTGCGTCAGGGAGCGGCTACGCATTTCATTAAACCCAACGGTTTGTTATCTTCGTTGCGCCTTATTTTTTAACCTGAAGAAGAGAACAATGAAAGGACGTTGGGTAAAGTACCTTCTTATGGGCGCAGTCGTAACGATACTTGCCGCCTGCTCCTCCAAACCAACCGATCGCGGACAGCAATATAAAGACGGGAAATTTACCCAGCCTTTCTCTCTGGTGAACCAGCCAGATGCCGTTGGCGCGCCAATTAACGCCGGTGATTTTGCCGAGCAAATTAACCATATCCGTAACGCGTCGCCGCGTCTGTATGGCAACCAGAGTAATGTTTATAACGCGGTGCAGGAGTGGCTGCGCGCAGGTGGTGATACCCGCAATATGCGTCAGTTTGGCATTGACGCCTGGCAGATGGAAGGGGCGGATAACTACGGCAACGTGCAGTTTACGGGTTACTACACACCGGTAATTCAGGCGCGCCATACTCGCCAGGGCGAGTTTCAGTACCCTATTTACCGTATGCCGCCAAAACGCGGTCGTCTGCCGTCTCGTGCGGAGATCTACGCGGGGGCACTGAGCGATAAATATATCCTTGCTTACAGCAATTCTCTGATGGATAACTTCATTATGGATGTGCAGGGGAGTGGATATATCGATTTTGGCGATGGCAGCCCGCTTAACTTCTTCAGCTATGCCGGAAAGAACGGTCATGCCTATCGCAGTATTGGTAAGGTTTTGATCGATCGTGGCGAAGTGAAAAAAGAAGATATGTCGATGCAGGCGATTCGTCACTGGGGTGAAACGCACAGTGAAGCCGAAGTTCGCGAACTGCTGGAACAGAATCCATCTTTCGTCTTCTTTAAACCGCAATCTTTCGCGCCGGTGAAAGGGGCAAGTGCAGTGCCGCTGGTTGGCCGTGCGTCGGTTGCCTCTGATCGTTCGCTTATCCCACCAGGTACTACCTTGCTGGCAGAAGTGCCGCTGCTGGATAATAACGGCAAATTCAATGGTCAGTACGAACTGCGTCTGATGGTGGCTCTGGATGTCGGTGGCGCAATCAAAGGCCAACACTTCGATATCTATCAGGGGATTGGCCCTGAAGCTGGCCACCGCGCCGGTTGGTACAATCACTATGGTCGTGTCTGGGTGCTGAAAACGGCCCCGGGCGCAGGTAACGTTTTTAGCGGCTGATGTGATATTCTGTACGCCGTTTTTACGGATAAGCCAGGGTGAGGGATAACCTCACCTTTTGATTGTTGACTAACTGCGCGTTGTTCATGCCAGATGCGGCGTGAACGCCTTATCTGGCCTACAAATTATGCAAATTCAATATTTTGCAGGAGTTATGTAGGTCTGATAAGCGTAGCGCATCAGGCATTTATGCGTTTAAGGTGAGGGATAACCTCACCCTTTTTAATTCTGAGGTGCTATGTCTGTTGTAATAAGTGATGCCTGGCGTCAGCGTTTTGGCGGCACAGCGCGTCTGTATGGTGAAAAAGCGTTGCAACTGTTTGCTGATGCGCATATTTGTGTCGTCGGTATCGGTGGTGTCGGTTCCTGGGCGGCGGAAGCTCTGGCGCGAACGGGGATTGGCGCAATCACACTTATTGATATGGATGATGTGTGCGTCACCAATACTAATCGGCAAATTCACGCGCTGCGCGATAACGTCGGGCTGGCAAAAGCTGAAGTGATGGCGGAACGTATTCGCCAGATTAACCCGGAGTGCCGGGTAACGGTGGTGGATGATTTTGTGACGCCGGATAACGTAGCGCAATATATGAGTGCCGGTTATTCGTATGTGATTGATGCCATTGATAGCGTGCGACCTAAAGCGGCGCTGATCGCTTATTGCCGTCGCAATAAAATCCCATTGGTCACGACCGGTGGCGCAGGCGGGCAGATTGATCCGACGCAGATTCAGGTTACTGATCTGGCAAAGACAATTCAGGATCCGCTGGCGGCGAAACTGCGCGAGCGCCTGAAAAGTGATTTTGGCGTGGTGAAAAACAGTAAAGGTAAGCTCGGCGTGGACTGCGTTTTCTCTACCGAAGCACTGGTGTACCCGCAGTCAGACGGTACGGTGTGTGCGATGAAAGCCACGGCAGAAGGGCCGAAGCGGATGGATTGCGCGTCAGGATTTGGCGCGGCAACGATGGTAACCGCCACCTTTGGTTTTGTTGCGGTTTCTCATGCGCTGAAGAAGATGATGGCGAAAGCGGCGCGTCAGGGGTAAACATTAGGTCGGAGGCGACGTCTGGTGCGTCTTATCCGACCTTGAACGTGCAACATCAAGCTTGCTTCGCCGCCGCGATAATCGCCTCGCTTAACGCATTCAGCCCTTGACTGCGTGAGGCGCTAAGTTGCGCACGCAATCCCAGCTCATCAAACAATGCCAGCGGCGACTGTGCCTGTAACTCGGCAGCGGTTTTCCCCTCCACTGCGGTCAACAACACGGCCAGCAGACCGCGCACAATGCGTCCTTCGCTATCACCAAAGAAATGCATCTTGCCGTTTTCAGCGACGCTATACCCCAACCAGACGCGGTTTTCGCATCCGGCAATCTCTTTGGCCTGCGCTTTTAACTCGTCTGGCAAAGCAGGAAGCTGTTTCCCCAGCATAATCAACTGGCGATATTTATCTTCCCATTGCGTCAGCGGCGCGAAAGTGTTGTGTAACGACTCTGCCGTTACGGTTGTGCCGAACGGATGTCCGGCGAATTGCGGGTTCGTCATTAATCCACCAATAATTCCAGTGCGCGGTCAACGGCGTTCACCAGCGCATCCACATCACTCTTTGTATTATATGGCGCAAAAGAGGCGCGCAGAGTGCCGGTTACGCCTAATTCTGCCAACAGTGGCTGAGCGCAATGCTGCCCGGCGCGTAGGGCAATGCCATACTCCGCCAGCAGCGTTACCATATCGCTATGATGAACACCGGCGAAATCAAAGGCCAGCAGGCTGGAGTCCTGACAGCGGAATGAACGAAAGCCAGGACGTTTTGCCAGCGCCTCTTCTGCGAGCGTCGCCAGACTGCGACTCCAGCTTTCTGCCTGGTTGATATCATAATCTGCCAGCCATTCCAGCGCCGCGCTTAACCCAATGACGCCTGCGACGTTGGGCGTTCCGGCTTCCAGTTTCCACGGCGCAGATTGAGTGGTGAAGCCGTCAAAACTGACTTCGTGGATCATTTTGCCGCCGCCCAGCCAGGGCGACATTGCTTCCAGCAGTTCTGGTTTGCCATACAGCACGCCGATACCTGTCGGGCCATAAAGTTTGTGACCTGAAAAAGCGTAGAAATCGATATCCAGTTGCTGAACATCGGCAGGGAAATGCACCGCCCCCTGAGCTCCATCAACCATCACCACCATTCCGGCGGCGTGGGCAAACGTAATCGCTCTCGCCAAATCCGGGCAACCACCGGTGACGTTCGACATCTGGCCCAGCGCCAGAATCCGGCTACGAGGAGTCATTAGCGCTGGCAATAAATCGACATCCGGCAACCGCTGCGCATTAAGCGGCAGTTTCACCACTTTGGCTCCAGTTTGTTGGGCGACCATCAGCCAGGGAACAAGATTGGCGTGATGTTCTGCCACACTGACAATAATTTCATCGCCTGGTTGCAGGTGTGGACGGGCATAACATTGCGCCACCATGTTAATAGATTCGGTGGTGCCACGTGTCCAGACAATAGTTTTGTCATCCGATGCATTCAGCAGTTGGGCGACTTTCTCCCGCGCGGCCTCATAACGTGCGGTTAACCGTTGGGCTTCGGCGTACTGGCTGCGATGCACGTTTCCAGCACTCAGGCTATAGAACTGCCGGGTTGCCTCAATAACGGCTTCGGGTTTGAGCGCAGTAGCGGCGCTGTCGAGATAGACGCCCGCATCCTGTAATGCGGGAAAGTGCGCGCGAAACGGCGCGGGATTAAAAACGTTCATGGTACTCCTCGGCTTGATAAACCGATCGTGGCGCAAAATTCACTTCGACACAAGGATAGCCCTAACCTTCGGATTCATCTGGATATCCAGGCGAAAGCGACTCGGTCGCTTATGCTTAATAGTGTTAGGCGTTAATTTTAGCCTGTTAATGAATTTTTATTGCGAGTGAATAATCGCTTTAAGGAGAAGAAGATGAAAAAGACTGCCGCAATTATCTCTGCCTGTATGCTGACTTTTGCCCTTAGTGCCTGTTCCGGTTCAAACTATGTCATGCACACCAACGATGGACGCACCATTGTTGCCGATGGCAAACCGATGACGGATGATGAAACCGGTATGATTTCTTATAAAGACGCTAATGGCAACAAACAGCAGATCAACCGCACTGACGTGAAAGAGATGGTCGAACTGGATCAGTAATTCACGATCGCAAGGTAAAAAAAAAGCACCGCAATTAGGCGGTGCTACATTAATCACTATGGACAGACAGGGTAAATGTACAGGAAGTGAAAAAAGGTAGCTTTGCTACCATGGTCTGAATCGCAGACCAATTGCAAACACAACAACACAACATCACAACCGTAAGCCAAAAGTTCACCAGAACACGCATTCCGATAAAACTTTTCGTTCCGGCTCAGGAAGTGCCGCCACTATAGGTATTTGCTGGTAGAAGCTCAACGGACAAATTATAATGGCTCAGATAAAAAAAACTAATAGGTTACATACTGTGATCTAATTGTTAAATTCATTTAACATCAAAGTTTAAAAGCCATGTCAAAACGATTACCACCGCTAAATGCCTTACGAGTTTTTGATGCCGCCGCACGCCATTTAAGCTTCACACGTGCAGCAGAAGAGCTTTTTGTGACTCAGGCCGCAGTAAGTCATCAAATCAAGTCACTTGAGGACTTTTTGGGACTAAAACTGTTCCGTCGTCGTAATCGTTCACTTCTGTTGACCGAGGAAGGGCAAAGCTATTTCCTCGATATCAAAGAGATATTTTCGCAATTAACTGAAGCAACGCGTAAACTCCAGGCCCGTAGCGCCAAGGGGGCGTTGACGGTCAGCTTACTCCCCAGTTTTGCCATCCACTGGCTGGTGCCGCGACTTTCCAGCTTTAATTCAGCTTATCCGGGAATCGATGTTCGAATCCAGGCGGTCGATCGTCAGGAAGATAAACTGGCGGACGACGTTGATGTCGCTATATTTTATGGCCGTGGCAACTGGCCAGGGCTGCGGGTGGAAAAGCTTTACGCCGAATACCTGTTGCCAGTATGTTCGCCTTTGCTATTAACCGGTGAAAAACCCTTGAAGACCCCGGAAGATCTGGCTAAACATACGTTATTACACGATGCGTCCCGTCGTGACTGGCAGACATATACCCGCCAGTTGGGGTTAAATCATATTAACGTTCAGCAAGGACCGATATTCAGCCATAGCGCCATGGTGCTACAAGCTGCCATTCATGGGCAGGGTGTGGCGCTGGCAAATAACGTGATGGCGCAATCTGAAATCGAGGCTGGACGTCTTGTCTGCCCGTTTAATGATGTTCTGGTCAGTAAAAATGCTTTTTATCTGGTATGTCATGACAGTCAGGCAGAACTGGGTAAAATAGCCGCCTTTCGCCAATGGATCCTGGCGAAAGCCGCTGCTGAACAAGAAAAATTCCGCTTTCGTTATGAACAATAATTTACGTAGGGTACGACCATGACCAGCCGTTTTATGCTGATTTTTGCCGCCATTAGCGGTTTCATTTTTGTGGCTCTGGGCGCTTTTGGTGCACATGTTTTAAGTAAAACAATGGGAGCCGTTGAGATGGGCTGGATCCAGACCGGCCTTGAATACCAGGCGTTCCATACACTGGCGATTTTGGGGCTGGCAGTGGCGATGCAGCGTCGCATCAGTATCTGGTTTTACTGGAGTAGTGTTTTCCTCGCGTTAGGCACGGTGCTGTTCAGCGGCAGCCTTTATTGCCTGGCGCTGTCTCATCTGCGTTTGTGGGCGTTTGTCACTCCGGTCGGTGGTGTGAGCTTCCTCGCGGGTTGGGCGTTAATGTTAGTCGGTGCTATCCGTTTAAAGCGCAAGGGCGTAAGTCATGAATAAGGTTGTATTGTTGTGTCGTCCGGGCTTTGAAAAAGAGTGCGCCGCAGAAATTACCGATAAAGCCGGTCAGCGGGAAATCTTCGGTTTTTCCCGCGTGAAAGAGAATGCGGGTTATGTCATTTATGAATGTTATCAACCGGATGATGGCGATAAGCTAATTCGTGAGCTGCCGTTCAGTTCATTAATTTTTGCCCGCCAGTGGTTTTTGGTAGGAGAACTCCTCCAACATTTGCCGCCAGAAGACCGCATTACGCCTATTGTTGGCATGTTGCAGGGCGTGGTGGAGAAGGGCGGTGAACTGCGTGTTGAAGTCGCGGACACCAACGAAAGCAAAGAGTTACTGAAATTCTGCCGTAAATTCACGGTTCCGCTACGGGCTGCCTTGCGCGATGCGGGCGTGCTGGTGAACTATGAAACACCGAAGCGTCCGGTGGTGCATGTATTCTTCATTGCCCCAGGTTGCTGCTATACCGGTTACTCTTACAGCCACAATAATTCGCCGTTCTATATGGGCATTCCGCGTCTGAAGTTTCCGGCAGATGCGCCGAGTCGTTCCACGCTCAAACTGGAAGAGGCATTTCATGTGTTTATTCCGGCAGATGAGTGGGATGAACGCCTGGCGAACGGGATGTGGGCGGTGGATTTAGGTGCTTGCCCGGGTGGCTGGACCTACCAACTGGTGAAGCGCAACATGTGGGTTTATTCCGTCGACAACGGCCCGATGGCGCAAAGTCTGATGGATACCGGACAGGTGACATGGCTGCGGGAAGACGGTTTCAAATTCCGTCCGACACGCAGCAATATCTCATGGATGGTATGCGATATGGTTGAAAAACCAGCGAAAGTTGCGGCATTGATGGCGCAGTGGCTGGTTAATGGCTGGTGCCGTGAAACAATCTTCAACCTCAAACTGCCGATGAAAAAACGCTACGAAGAAGTGTCACACAATCTGGCGTATATTCAGGCACAGCTTGATGAACATGGCATAAATGCTCAGATTCAGGCGCGGCAGTTATATCACGATCGCGAAGAAGTGACGGTGCATGTCCGTCGTATCTGGGCTGCGGTGGGTGGTCGTCGCGACGAGCGATAACGGGCAAGGCCGGGGCGCCGTCTCCGGCCTGCTACCATTGCCATCAGGCTGTCACCAAAGAAGCCGCAACCTGGCGCTCATCAGAAATAATGTGCGTGACCTCATCCAGATGCCCGATGCGGGCTTCTCCAGAACGATTAAATTTACTTTTATCAATCAATAACAACGATTGCGCGGCACGTTTTAATAGCATCGATTTGTAGTCAGCGTTGATCGCATTGGAGTCCCACAGTGCGCCGCTGCTGTCGATCCCTTCGCAAGAAAAAATAAACAGATCGATTTCCAGCGATTTAAGCTGGGAAATCAGCGAGGGATTGACGTAACAACCATATTTGCGCTCAAGTGTGCCGCCGGAACTGATCAGTTGAATGCGTTCGCGCTTACCGAGTTCATGACAAATTGGATGGCTATTGGTGAAGACCTGAATGTCGATGTCAGGCAACTGGCGTGCCAGATACCAGCAAGTTGAACTGGCGTCTAAGGCTATCATCATCCCTTCTTCAATCCACGCGAGCGCTTCGCGGGCAATATCTGCTTTATGCGCATAATGACTTTTCAGCCGGATATGAAAGGGATCGCCGCTGTCTTGATTTTGACGGTGGATATATTTAGCGCGCCCATGATTGCGCAGAATTTTACCCTGCGTCTGTAATTCATTGAGATCGCGACGAATGGTTTCTTTACTGACCTTTAGCTGTTCAGAGAGAGCTTCCGTGGTCAGGCTGGTATGGTTCAGCAGCAGGTCGACTATCGCTTGCTGGCGTGCCGCTTTCATATTTTTCACCCCATCATTCGATAACCGCCCGCGTCATGCGGGCGTACCGGTATGAGATTACGGTGTTACCCCTTTTTTTAAAAGAATATTCCCGTACTTCGCTCGTTCGCCTGTGATAACGATCGCAAAGGCTTTTTGTGCCCGTTCATAAAACGCAAAACGGTCGATGCGGGTGATTTCAGGGCACGGGGTCTGTAGTGAAAGCGCATCACGATAGCGTTGTTCCACTTCAGGATCGAGGGTGTCACCTTCTACTGCCGCCATCATCACCAGCGGCGGCGCATAGCTGTCCAGTTCAAATAACGGGATAATTGCCTGGAGCAAGTCGCTCACTAACAGGCCATCAGCGCGGATCACCTGTGGTCCCATCGCATGGGCGGGAAAGTGAGCATCGGAAAAAATAATTTCATCTCCATGCCCCATCTCTGCCAGCACTTTCAATAGTTCGGGAGAAATTAACGGCGAAATTGTTTTCAGCATTTCACACTTCCTCTGTAAATTCGGGTTCAGTTTGTGGGTAGAAATAACGGTACTGATAATGAATTTGCGCGCGGGCTTCTTCCGGGCTGTTAAATTCCCCTACGCCATACCAGCCAAACAGCGCAGCTCCTGCGACGGTCGTTTCGGCATCGTCGAGAACTTTTACCGGAATATCAAGCACATTGGCTTTAATCTGATTCCACAATGTGTTGCGACTTCCGCCACCGACTAACAACAATTCAGAGGCTTTAAAGTGGCCGATTTTTTCCAGCATCTGTAGATTGCGCTGTAACTGCGCGGTTAACCCTTCCAGCGCCGCGCGATAGAAATGCCCCCGCGTGGTATTGAGCGTCACTCCTTGCCAGCCTGCGTCCTGACATGACAATAAATCACACTGCATTTTCACGCCGTCCGCGCCCGGTGGGATCAGACGAGCTTCTTCAATCAGCATTTGCCACGGAGTTTCAGTAGTCCATAACAGTTTTCTCACCCATTCCAGCACACCGGATGCCAGCCATTGCATACCCGGGTTATACAAACCTGCCTGGCTGTCCAGTTCACAGGTAGAACCGGCGTACTGACTAAGCAGTGAAGTATCAACCTGCGCGCTGCGAACCATTAAAATTTCCCAAGTACCGGAAGAGAGCACGGGTTCATTTTGTTCGGCACCCGCGCCAAAAAGGGCGAACTGAGTATCGTGACCCGCGGAGATCACCGGTATGCCAACGGGTAAGCCGAGCATTGCTGCGGCGCTGTTCTGTAGTGTGCCAATCTGTTCACCCGCTTCCACCAGACGAGGGAAGAGTCGGCGTGGAATACCGGTGGCTTGTAAAATTTGCGGACTGAAATCGCGTTGCTGGATATCCAGCATCTGGCTGGTTCCGGCCATGGTGATATCAGTAGTGAATTCGCCGGTTAAACGGTGGTTAATTAGCGACGAAATAAAGAGCCAGGCGTGCGCGCGTTCCAGCAGTTGTGGATGGTTTTCTTTCAACCATACCAGCTTATATAACGTGTTGAAACTAAAGGCTCCGACACCAGAAATGGCCTGCAACTGTTGTGCGGAGATCAACCGTTCAATATTGTCCATTACCGCCGCCGTTCGCGGACATTTCCAGCTAATGACCGGATAGAGCAGATTTCCTTGCTTATCAACCAGAGCGCCGTCCACACCAAAGGTCGTTACGGCGATACCGCGGATGTGGTATTCAGCCAGTTCACTGTTGATTTGCCGACAGCAATCAGCGAAGCGTTGCAAAATAGCGTCTAAAGACCACTGGTGCCAGGTGTTGTTTTCCATCGCGATATCGCTGGCATTAGGCGTTGAGGCGCGGGCAACAATTTTTCCCTGCCGATTAACCGCGATGGCCCTGACATTGGTCGCGCCACAGTCGAGTACCAGGATAACTTCTTGTTTCATAATCGCTCCTGCAATATAGCCGGATAACATTGCTTATCCGGCTAACCACTCTTGCTTGTTCAGACCCGGTAGCCGGAGCGACCGGGCATCACATCAGGGAGTAATGTATTAACGCTTGTACAACGGACCGTAGTTCTGGCAAGCGCGGTAATCCTGGCCTTCAATATCCATGCCGTGCGCGGCCCAGGCAGAAGGACGATACACTTTTGTCTCTTCAACGTTGTGCATACATACCGGGATCCGCAGCATTGAGGCGAGAGTGATAAAGTCTGCGCCGACGTGGCCGATGGTCAGAACGCCGTGGTTAGCGCCCCAGTTCGCCATTACCGAGTACACATCCGTAAACGGCCCTTTGCCGGTGAGGCGCGGTGCAAACCAGGTGGTTGGCCAGGTTGAGTTGGTGCGTTTGTTGAGGATGTCATGCACATCCTTCGGCAACTCCACACTCCAGCCTTCCGCGATTTGCAGTACCGGTCCCAGGCCTTTAATAATGTTGACTCGAGTCATGGTGAACGGGACGCCGCCTTCAGTGAGGAAGCGGGAAGAGTAACCGCCGCCACGGAAATATTCGTGGATCGCCGGGCACCATTCGGTAGCGGCGAGGCAAGCGTCAGCCTCTTGCTGGGAGATTTCCCAGTGCGGCTTCATCGTCGGTTTTCCTTCGCTGTCGCGTTGTTTACAGGAACCGTCCAGCGCAGCAGAACCGGAGTTGATCAAATGGATGATGCCGTGTTCTGCCAGCCCGTCCAGTTTATGCCCCGTTACGCGCTCAATTGCTTCAGGTGACCAGTAGGTACGCACATCGGCAAATACCTGAGCGGTGCCGGTGAGCTGGTGACCCATTAGCATTGCCACGCCGTTAAGACTGTCGTTTTCGGTAGCCACGACAAAGGGTTTGCGCACGCCATTCCAGTCAAATGAACTGTTGAGGATCGCTTCGGCGGTGTCGCCATTTGGATATTGATCGGTCCAATGACGTTGTCCCTGGAAGCCCGCCGCAATGGCGTTGTAGCCAAGAGATTCTTCCACGCGACCGATATCAGCCAGTTTGCTGTTGCCTTGCATCATGTCGCGGATACACATTGCCATCAGCAAACTTTCGCGCAGAACTGCGCGGCTTTGTTCGGCATTACGTTGATATTGTTTGTTATTTTCATCTTCGCCATAGCGGAAGTTTTTATCAGCCCAGGCCAGCGCCATTTCCAGTTCTGCTTCGTCGTAAATCTTCTGATCAATACGGCGACGCAGTTCGGTCATATCCACCGCCTGGACTTTCATTCCCAGCCAGGATTCAAAGAAGTTGTGGTCAACGATGGAACCGGCGATCCCCATCGAAACGCCGCCCAGTGACAGATAGCTTTTACCTTTCATACTGGTGACTGCCAAACCGGCACGGGCAAAGCGCAGCAGTTTTTCTTCAACGTCGGCAGGAATCGATGTGTCATCGGCATCCTGAACGTCATGGCCGTAAATGGAGAATGCCGGGATACCTTTCTGACTGTGAGCTGCCAGGGCTGCGGCGAGGTAAACAGCGCCCGGGCGTTCAGTGCCGTTAAAGCCCCAAATGGCTTTCGGACGGGTAGGGTCCATGTCGATGGTTTCACTGCCATAGCACCAGCAAGGCGTTACCGTAATGGTGAGGCCTACATTCTGGCTGCTGAATTTTTCTTCGCAGGCGGCGGCTTCAGCCATCCCCGCGATACAGGTATCGGAAATGATGCACTCGACGGCAGCACCGCAGGCATGGCGCAGTTTCTCGGTTAGCAGTGCGGCCGTGGCTTTCGCCATATTCATTGTTTGTTCTTCAAGCGACTCACGAACACCCATGCGACGACCGTCAATAACCGGGCGGATACCAATTTTCGGTAACGTATTAATTTTCATCAGGATTCCTCATCTCGCTTTATTGGCGCTCTGCTAAGGCGGAGAAAGGAACCACCGAAGCAGTAATATTGATTATTAGTTGCTAACTCGAGTTAGCTTAGGTATGTAGGCTTTTTGTGTACAACTTTTTTCTTGTTGAAATGTGAGGGGCTTCACGAGAAGTGGTTAAAATTCGATCTCTGTCAAATTATTATTTGGTGAGATAAAAACTAATATTGTTAATAATCATTGAGTTATGAGATTTTGGTGGTTATGCATCACAGTTTTACCTCAAATTATTTGGCTAATTTGTATACCTAAAATAGCCTTTAAAAGGTGAACGCTAACTCGAGTTAGCAAAATGCGAAAAATAAATTGATGCGATGAATGTCCATTCAAACGTTATTCGTATCACAGTGAAGAGGGCTTTAGTAGCGACATTTATGTCGTACTTCACATTTTCAGTTTCTGATTATTGAGGAAAGCGGCAATGTCCGAAACATTTTTGCAAATGAAGCATATCACCAAACGCTTTCCAGGCGTGTTGGCGCTTAATGATGTGCAATTTACTCTACGCCGGGGCGAAGTTCATGCACTATTAGGTGAAAATGGCGCAGGAAAATCTACCCTAATGAAAATTTTGTCGGGTGTTTATCAACCTGACGAAGGTGAAATAGTTTTTGAAGATCAATCTGTCTCATTTTCTGAGCCGTTAAGTGCGCAGCGTGTTGGTATTACTATTATTCATCAGGAATTTAATTTATTTCCTGATCTTACAGTGGAAGAAAATATTTTTATCGGTAGGGAGTTTTGTAAAAAAAATCGCTGGCGTCTGGATGAAAAACAGCAACGTCAGGCGACGATTGAGATTTTGCAAAAATTAAATTTGGCAATTTCACCAGATACTCTGGTTGCCGACCTTACAGTAGCTCAGCAGCAGATGGTAGAAATTGCCAAGGCCATTTCAGTTAACGCAAAGATTCTCATTATGGATGAACCTACTGCAGCGCTAACAGAAACAGAAATTGAAAGTTTATTTCGTGTCACCCGATTATTGAAAGAACAGGGCACTGGGATTGTTTATATCTCCCACCGTCTGGAAGAGTTGGCGCTCATTGCCGATCGCGCGACCGTAATGCGTGATGGTCAGTATATCAATACTGTGGATTATGAATGCGTAAAAATAAGTGACTTGATTGCCATGATGGTGGGGCGCGATTTAGGAAATATCTATCCCCGTCGCGAAGCGCTACAGCAGCGGATTCCGGTACTGGAGGTGAATGGACTGACGCGTAAAGGCGTGCTGAACGATATTGATTTCACGCTCTATCGAGGTGAGATCCTCGGCTTTGCCGGTCTGATGGGGGCTGGTCGTACTGAGCTTGCGCGCGCGATTTTTGGGGCGGACTCCATTGATAGCGGAACGCTAATATTGAATGGTAAAGAAATCGTTATCAAAGATATTTCAGATGCAATTCAGCAAGGGATCAGTTATCTGACGGAAGACCGTAAAAAAGAGGGGCTGGCGCTTAACTTGTCTGTCGAGCGAAATATTATGCTAGGAAATTATCCTGAATATTCCGACCGTTTTGGGAATGTTGATTCACATCGTTGTCAGCAAACCAGTGAACAACAAGTGAAGGCCTTAAGAATTAAAACCCCACATCTTGAACAGGCTGCAGTAAATCTAAGTGGAGGAAACCAGCAAAAAATTATTATTGCGCGCTGGGTATGTAAAGATACTGATATTTTAATCTTCGACGAACCTACTCGCGGTATTGATGTTGGTGCCAAACTGGAAATCTACGAGTTAATGAATCGTCTCGTGGCTAAAGGGAAATCAATTATCATGATCTCCTCTGAATTGCCGGAAGTGTTAGGAATGTGCGACCGTATTTTAGTGATGCGTAGTGGTCGAATTACCGGCGAGCTTAGTGCAAATGAAGCCACGCAAGAAAAAATTATGCAATACGCGACGTTAGAGGATTAAATTATGACTATCTCTGTAACCTCTTCAGACAGCAATAATAAGAAAATAAAAATCAATAAGGAATTATTGATGCGTCTGGCGCCATTATTCAGCCTGATTATTTTAGTGCTGTTTTTTAGCTTCAGTTCGCCCTTTTTCTTTAATACCGAAAATATCATGACGATTGCTCTGCAAACGTCGGTAATTGGCATCATGGCCATTGGAGTCACTTTTGTCATTATTACCGCAGGCATCGATCTATCACTGGGTTCCGTGGTGGCTTTTTCTGGTGTCGCCGTGGGTATTTGCGCCACGCTGGGACTGCCGCTGCCTGTTTGTATTATTGCTGGTGTTTTAGCAGGCGGATTGTGCGGCTATGTGAATGGTTTGCTGGTTACTAAAATGACCATTCCACCGTTTATCGCTACGTTGGGACTGATGATGTCCGTCAGGGGGATCAATATGGTGATGACCGACGGGCGTGCAATCTATTTTTCCGATTACCCAACGTTCAAAACGCTCGCTCAGGGACGCTTATTTGATGTGCTGCCTTATCCTGTTTTCTACCTTGTCATCGTGGCACTTGTCGGCGCTTACATTCTGAAAAAAACCGTTATTGGTCGCTATGTCTATGCCGTAGGCAGTAATGAAGTTGCCGCTCATCTTTCAGGTATTAAAGTTCAGCGCGTGAAAATTTTCGTCTATGCCTTCTGCGGCTTACTAACGGGGATAGCGGGTGTCATTCTGGCATCTCGTCTCAACTCCGGACAACCGACGGTAGGAGTGGGTTATGAGCTGGAGGCTATTGCCGCGGTAGTGATCGGCGGAACCAGCTTAATGGGTGGTATTGGCACTATTGGCGGCACAATCATTGGCGCTTTCATTATGAGTGTACTGAAAAATGGCCTCAATTTAATGGGCGTCTCCCAGTTCTGGCAAATGGTCGCAATGGGTGTAGTTGTAGTCGCTGCCGTTTACCTCGATACATTACGCAAAAAGATTCGTTGACTTAGGCTCCCTGTTTTATCGGGAAATAACAGCCCTGACGTTAAGGGTGACTCACTCAAAACGGAGTAAAACAATGAAAAACAGGCATTTTGTCTATGCGTTATCTCTGCTGGCCTGTATGACTTCCAGCGCACTGGCAAAGGATTTGAATCTTCCGGTTGTTAGTAAAGGTTTTCAGCATGAATTCTGGCAAACCGTAAAAATGGGCACTGAAGCTGCGGCTAAAGAGATGAGTGATAAAACCAGCTATGTTGGCCCGGCTGATGAAACGCAAATAGCCGAGCAGATTCAGTTAGTCGAAAATGCGATGGCGCAAAAACCGAATGGCTTGCTCCTGGCTGCCCTCGACGCGAATGCGCTCGCCCCGCTGGTAGAAACAGCAAATTCACGCGGTATTAAAGTGGTGACCTTTGATTCAGGCATCAACTCGAACATTCCGGTGAGTTTTGTCGCGACCAACAACCGTAAAGCAGGGGCACAGGCTGCCGATGCGTTAGCCGCGCAGGTCAACAATAAAGGAAAAGTCGGGATTATCGCGCATGTAGCAGGAACTTCTTCCGCCATTGAACGCTCGGAAGGCTTCATGGAACGGATGAAAGAAAAATATCCTGACATCAAAGTATTACCCGTTCAGTACAGCGATGGTGATCCCCAAAAAGCGATGGATAAAACTATCGACATGATCCAGGCCAACCCCGATCTTGCGGGGATCTATGGCACCAATGAAGGTTCAACGCTCGGGGTGGCGAATGCCATTGATAGCCAGAATCTGAAAGGTAAGGTGAAGGTCATTGGTTTTGATAGTACAGAAGCGATTATTAACTTCCTGAAGAACGGCGTCATTCAGGGCTTTGTTGTTCAGGATGCATACCAGATTGGCTATCAGGGGATCAAAACCTTGAATGCGGCCCTCTCAGGACAACCCGTTGAAAAAGAGATCGATATTCCCGTGAAATTTGTGAATACCGAGAACATTAACACGCCAGAAATCGACAAACTGCTACACCCATTTGGTAAGAAATAAAAAATTGGGGGTGAACTTTCATCCCCGTTATCTCCAGCGTCAGGGAGGCTTTATGCACAACGGTTATTTTCTCGGTGTCGATGTCGGATCGGCCAGTGTCAGAGCGGGAGTTTACTGTGCCAATGGCCGCAGGTTGGCATTTGCCACTGCGCCTGTCTCCCAGTTTCGCCCGGGCGGCGAGCGTGTCGAACAGTCTTCGGCTGAGATCTGGCAACAGGTCTGTAAAACGGTGAAAGAGGCGACAGCTCTGGCGGGCATCCCCGTTTCCGCGATTTGCTCGCTGGGTTTTGATGCTACCTGTTCGCTGGTTGTTCTTGATGGACAAGGCAAAGGTTTAGCGGTCTCGCCCAGCGGACCTGCGAATCAGGACATCATTATGTGGATGGATCATCGCGCAACAGCCGAGGCGGCGCAGATTAACGCGACGAAGGATCTCGCATTGCGCTACGTTGGCGGCGAAGTGAGTGTCGAGATGGAGCTACCAAAGTTACGTTGGTTGAAGACACATCTACCACAAACCTGGCAGGCCGCTCATCGCTTTTTCGATCTGGCGGATTTTCTGGTCTGGAAAGCAACAGGGCGAGACGTCGCGGGATTGTGCACGCTAACGTGTAAATGGAATTATCTGGCTCATGAGCAACGCTTTAGCCATAACTTACTGGAATCGATAGACCTGACGGACATGCTTGAAAGAATTCCCGCCGAAATTCTTCCGCCAGGCGCTGCCGTGGGAACGTTAACTGCCACTGCTGCTGAAGAATTGGGATTAACGACCAATGTTATAGTGGCCAGTGGCTTGATTGATGCTCATGCCGGTGGTGTGGCGCTGGTTGGCGCGCAGCCATCAGGTACGCTGGCAGTGATAAGCGGAACGTCGAATTGCCATATGTTGTGCAGTGAAAAAGAGATATTTACCCCTGGCGTCTGGGGGCCATACTGGTCGGCCATGCTGCCAAATTACTGGCTAACCGAAGGTGGGCAAAGCGCCGCAGGGGCGCTGGTGGAGTGGACGCTTCAGGAGTCCGGGGCAAGCGCAAATCTCTTTAACAAGGCGCAACAACGCGGGTGCCATCCGATTCAACTGATTAATGAATGGGTAGCCGCCCTGGAAAATAACGAGTCTGAACCTACACGAAATTTACATGTGCTTGCCGATCATCACGGCAACCGTTCGCCACGAGCACGGCCCGATGCCAGAGGCAGTGTCTATGGTTTAACGCTGGAGCGTGGAGAAAATCAACTCGCGCGACTTTACCTTGCGACTTTACAGGCAATAGCCTTTGGCACCAGACATATTATTGAAACTCTAAGGGAAAATGGGCATACCATTACCCAATTAACGTTATGTGGTGGTGCAACGCACAACCCCTTGTGGCTACGCGAATATGCAGACGTGACAAGCTGCGATATCCACCTGATGCAAGAAGAAGATGCCGTTACGTTGGGCGCAGCAATTAGCGGTGCTGTTGCCAGCGGAGCATGGCGTAATTTTTCATCCGCATGTAAAGCAATGGTTGAGGCCGGCGAGGTTATTCGGGCAAACCCACAACGCCGTGAATTTTTAGAACGTAAATACCAGGTTTACCTGACGCTTTGGGATCAACAACAGGTAGTTAACCAACTGATGTAATAAGACAAAAGTTAAAAATACTTTTATGATTGTGATTTGACGTCTGGATGTTAACTGGGAAAGACCTATGGCTAAAACAGTAGAGCAGATAGCCAGCGACCTGAATTTATCGGTTACGACCGTGCGACTGGTGCTAAATGGAAAAGCGGAACAATATCGGATCAGCGTCAAAACCCAAACGCGTATCAATGAATATGTAGAACGCTATGGTTATATCATTAATCATTCCGCCCGCAGTCTTAAACTTAACAAAACAGATACATTGGGATTGATTGTTCCCAACATATCCAACGTCTTTTTTGCAACGCTGGCAGAAAAACTCGAACAACGCTGTCGACGTTCCGGATATCAACTTACAATCAGTTGTACTTATGATGACGTTGATTATGAAAATAAATTGACTAAAGCATTTATCGCACGAAATGTAGATGGTCTTTTTATTGTCCCTTCGACACTGGAAAATCAACAGCATCATTTACGCAAAATTCGTAAACCAATGGTGTTACTCGATCGTGATTTCAAATATACCGATAACGCATTGGTAGAAAGTAATAATATTTCTGGCGGTGAAAAACTGACACAAAATATTCTCGAGGCAGGGCAGGCACCAGTATGGTTTTTGCTGGGAGATGCCGGGTTGCCGAGTATCAGCGATCGTCTGACTGGCTATTTGAATGCGTTGGCGAAAAAGGGTATTACCCATCGTAATTGGGTGAGGGAAGGCCCGGTAAATACCCCTGAAGGCGGCTATGTCATTATGGACAAACTCATTGAAGATCAGGGATGTCCACAGGCATTTATCGCCTCGTCTTTACCTGTGCTTGAAGGCGCTGTTCGCGCGATTCGCGATCGTTTTGGCGCTGTACCGCCAGAAATCAATATCGGCACTTTCGATGAACATCCCATGCTGGGATTTCTCGCCAATAACGTCTGGTCAATGCAGCAGGATGAAAATGCCTGGGCAGAAAAAGCGTTTGAAATGATGTTAAGCGCTATTGAAGAAAGGCCCGTAAAAAAAACGGTCAAAGTAGAAATGAAATTAATTAAGCGCATAAGAAAAAAATAATAATCGCAGAAAATAAGCAGGCTATTGGGCAATAATATTCAATAGCCTTTCCTTACTAAAAATAACCCCGTCTTTATTTGCGGTGCTGTTTTACGCAACAAGGCGAGCTGAACCTGTATCTGGAGAATAGAGATGGAAAGAACACGTTTATCCCGTGAAATAATTGAAACCTGTCTGGAAATGACGCGTCTTGGGTTAAATCAGGGGACTGCGGGGAATGTCAGCACGCGTTTTGAAAATGGCATGTTGATTACTCCCAGCGGTATTCCTTATGAAAGAATGACGGAAAATATGATTGTCTATGTTGATGGCAACGGAAAATACGAAGAAGATAAAATCCCTTCCAGCGAATGGCGTTTCCATATGGCGGCCTACCAAAGCAGACCGGATGCCAACGCGGTTGTTCACAACCATGCCGTTCATTGTACGGCAGTTTCCATTCTTAACCGGCCGATCCCCGCCATTCACTACATGATCGCGGCGGCTGGCGGAAATTCCATTCCTTGCGCACCTTATGCGACCTTTGGGACACGCGAACTTTCCGAACATGTTGCGCTGGCTCTCAAAAATCGTAAAGCAATTCTGCTACAACATCATGGGCTTATCGCTTGTGAGGCTAATCTGGAAAAAGCGTTATGGCTGGCGCATGAAGTTGAAGTGCTGGCGCAGCTTTATCTGGCGACCCTGGCGATTACTGACCCGGTTCCAGTACTGAGCGATGAAGAGATTGCCGTGGTGCTGGAGAAATTCAAAACCTATGGATTACGGATTGAAGAGTAATTTCGTAAAGCAACAAGGAGAAGGATGATGGCTAACAGAATGATTCTGAACGAAACGGCATGGTTTGGGCGGGGCGCAATTGGCGCTTTAACCGATGAGGTGAAACGCCGTGGTTATCAGAAGGCGCTGATCGTGACTGATAAAACGCTGGTGCAGTGCGGCGTGGTGGCGAAAGTGGCCGATAAGATGGATGCCGCCGGGCTGGCATGGGCGATTTACGACGGCGTAGTGCCGAATCCGACAATCACCGTAGTCAAAGAAGGGCTGGGTGTATTCCAGAACAGCGGTGCGGATTACCTGATCGCTATTGGTGGTGGTTCTCCGCAGGATACCTGTAAAGCGATTGGCATCATCAGCAACAACCCGGAGTTTGCCGATGTGCGTAGTCTGGAAGGGCTTTCACCGACCAATAAACCCAGCGTACCGATTCTGGCGATCCCCACCACGGCGGGCACTGCGGCGGAAGTGACCATTAACTATGTAATCACTGATGAAGAAAAACGGCGCAAGTTTGTTTGCGTTGATCCGCATGATATCCCGCAGGTGGCGTTTATTGATGCTGACATGATGGATGGTATGCCACCGGCGCTGAAAGCCGCGACCGGTGTCGATGCGCTGACTCATGCCATCGAGGGGTATATTACGCGTGGTGCGTGGGCGCTGACCGATGCGTTGCATATTAAAGCCATTGAAATTATTGCCGGTGCGCTGCGGGGATCGGTTGCTGGTGATAAGGATGCCGGAGAACAGATGGCGCTCGGACAGTATGTCGCGGGCATGGGCTTCTCGAACGTTGGGTTGGGGCTGGTGCATGGTATGGCGCACCCGCTGGGCGCGTTTTATAACACCCCGCACGGTGTTGCGAACGCCATTCTGTTACCGCATGTTATGCGCTATAACGCCGAATTTACCGGCGAGAAGTACCGCGATATTGCGCGCGTAATGGGCGTGAAAGTGGAAGGCATGAGCCTGGAAGAGGCGCGTAATGCTGCTGTTGACGCGGTGTTTGCTCTCAATCGCGATGTAGGTATTCCGCCACATTTGCGTGATGTTGGTGTACGCAAGGAAGACATTCCGGCACTGGCGCAGGCGGCTCTGGACGATGTTTGTACCGGTGGCAACCCGCGTGAAGCAACGCTTGAGGATATTGTAGAGCTTTACCATACCGCCTGGTAATTGCGCTGATGTGATAATGCCGGATGCGACGCTGGCGCGTCTTATCCGGCCTACACGGTCATGAAATTCAATGGGGTGTTAATCGGTAGCATCCGGTATCTCTTTACCGTACCAACCGTAATTGCTGTAAATTGCCGTCGATATGCAAATCAGTTTGTAAGCGGGCAATATCGCGGCACAGAAACGCCATCTCTTTATGTACTTCTAATTTTTTGCGCCACTTTTCGGCAACCGTGTCGAGATTCTCATAAATTCCTTCCAGACTCTGAAACTCGACCAGCAACTGCGTGGCGCTTTTCGGGCCAATCCCTGCAACACCCGGCACCTTTGAACTGCTGATCCCCGCCAGCCCCCAGTAATCGGGCAACTGTTGCGGTTGAACGCCAAATTCTTTATCGATAAACGGCGCATCCAGCCAGCGTTTCTGGAAGTAATCGCGAATGCGCAACGTTGGCGAAAGTAGCTGGCAGTAGCCTTTATCTGTCGAAACAATGGTTGCCTGATGCCCGGCCTGCGTCACTTTGACCGCCAGCGTAGCGGCTAAGTCATCGGCTTCGTTGCCGCTGGCTGACCAGCACGGGACGCCGCGTTGCTCAAAGGCGGCGCGTAATGCAGGCATTTCGTTGTGCAACTCTTCCGGCATTGGTGGGCGACCCGCTTTGTAATCCGGTAAACGTTGATGACGCCAGCCGCTACTGCGGTTTTCATCATCAAAAACGGCGACCGCGTGGGTTGGCTGGCTGTGCATAATAAGTTGATCGAGAGCGTGCTGGCAGGTCTCCACGCAGGGCGAACCCTGAACGGCATGAATGCGACGGATAAGATTCAGTGCATCGACGATAAGCAAATGAACAGCCACGATAACCCCCTTAAAGATCAGGCGATAAGGGTAACATTCGATACCTGAACAGGCTACGGCTGGATGAGAAAACAGGAAGAGGCCTCGCAAAACGAGGCCTCTGGAGAGAGATTAATCGCAGGCAACGATTTTCATCGCCAGGCCGCCGCGAGATGTTTCGCGGTACTTGGCATTCATGTCTTTACCTGTTTCGTACATGGTTTCGATAACTTTATCGAGGCATACGCGTGGCTCGCTGGTACGGCGCAGTGCCATACGTGCAGCGTTCACTGCTTTCACTGCTGCAATAGCATTACGCTCGATGCACGGCACCTGTACCTGTCCGGCGACCGGATCACAAGTCAGGCCGAGGTTATGCTCCATAGCGATTTCCGCCGCGATGCACACCTGCGCCGGGCTTGCGCCTAACAGTTCAGCCAGGCCAGCCGCAGCCATAGAGCACGCCACACCAACTTCACCCTGGCAACCCACTTCGGCACCAGAAATCGAGGCGTTCATCTTATAAAGAGAACCAATCGCGCTGGCAACCAGCAGATAACGAGCCAGTGAGTTAGCGTTCACTTCGCGGATAAACTTGTCGTAGTATGCCAGCACCGCCGGGATAATTCCGCACGCGCCGTTAGTCGGCGCAGTAACCACTCGACCACCTGCTGCGTTTTCTTCGTTTACCGCCAGTGCGAACATGTTGATCCAGTCGACAACCGCCATTGGGTCAGTTGTGGTCTTATCCTGGCTAACCAGCATTCGACGCAGCGCCGCCGCACGACGTGGAACGCGCAGTTTGCCTGGCAACACGCCTTCGGTGGAAATACCGCGCTCAATACCGCCGCGCATCACTTCCCAGACGTTCGCCAGATGCTGTTCCAGCTCTTCTTTGCTGTGCAGCGCCAGCTCGTTTTTCATCATCAGGCCAGAGAGTGACAGACCAGTTTCCTGGCAATGTTTTTGCAGGTCGGCTGCTGAACTGTAAGGATAGGGAACTTCAACCGGCGCGCTATCCTGCTGACCAAAATGTTCTTCATCAACGATAAAGCCACCGCCGATGGAGTAGTAAGTCTGACTGTAAACAACTTTGTCGCCTGCCAGAGCGGTGATGCGCATACCATTCTCATGCAGAGAAAGGTTGTCAGCATGGAAGTTCATGCACTGATCAACCGGGAACTCCACTTCGTGCTGACCGTTTGCCAGCATCAGACGACCGTGAGTATTCACATCCTGAATAAAACCAGGGATAGAGTCGATATCCACGGTATCTGGCAGATTACCCGCCAGACCCATAATAATGGCGATATCCGTGTGGTGGCCTTTACCGGTCAGAGAGAGTGAGCCGTAGACGTCAACCACCACGCGGGTTACGTCTTTCAGCAGATTACGGGCAATCAGATCGTCGGTAAATTGTTTACCCGCTTTCATCGGTCCAACGGTATGAGAGCTGGAAGGGCCAATGCCGATTTTGAAAATATCGAATACGCTAATCATAGGAAATACATCGCGTTAAAACGGAGGAAGCGCCGCCCGAAAGCGGCGCGAAAGGACTTAGCTGAACAGAGAGTAGAAGATTGCGGAGATAGCAATCAGACCCATCACGACAACGAATACGTTGCTGATGTGACCGCTGTACTTACGCATTGCCGGTACTTTCTGGATTGCGTACATCGGCATCAGGAACAGGATCATCGCGATGATTGGGCCGCCCAGGGTTTCAATCATACCCAGGATGCTCGGGTTCAGGGTGGCAACAATCCAGGTTGTTACCAGCATGAACAGTGCAGTGATACGGTTCAGCTTGTTGATTTCAATAGACTTACCTTTACCACGCAGTGATTTAATCACCATACCGTTGAAGCCTTCACGCGCGCCCAGGTAGTGGCCGAGGAAGGATTTGGTGATGGCAATCATCGCGATAATCGGTGCCATCCACGCGATAATCGGCGCATTAAAGTGGTTAGCCAGGTAAGACAGAATCGAGATGTTCTGTTCTTTTGCCGCAGCCAGGTCTGCCGGAGACAGGCTCAGTACGCAGCTAAAGACGAAGAACATAACGGTCAGCACCATCATGATGTGTGCGAATGCCAGGATCTTAGAGCATTTCTGTTCTGCCATATCGCCGTACTCTTCACGCTTCGCAACGGCGAAAGAAGAGATGATCGGAGAGTGGTTGAACGAGAACACCATGACCGGAATCGCCAGCCACAGAGTCATCCACAGACCGTTACCGGTAGAAGCTGCAGTATCCAGAGACAGAGTTTCCAGCGCCGCGCCGTTCCACTGTGGGATCAGGTACAGAGCCAGCAGCATCAGAACTGCAACGAACGGGAATACCAGGATGCTCATTGCTTTAACGATCATCTGCTCACCGAAGCGAACGATGGTCATCATACCCACGATCAGGATCAGGGACAGAATCGCACGCGGCGGCGGTGTCATGCCCAGTTGGTGGGCCATGAAGCTTTCTACCGTGTTAGTGATTGCCACGCTGTACACCAGCAGGATCGGGTAAATAGCAAAGAAGTACAGCAGGGTAATCAGTTTACCTGCGCCAACACCAAAGTGTTCTTCTACTACCTCGGTGATGTCTTCGCCCGGATTTTTACCAGACAGTACGAAGCGAGTCAGGCCGCGGTGAGCAAAAAACGTCATCGGAAACGCAAGGATGGCCATGATGATCAGCGGGATCATACCGCCAACACCGGCGTTGATTGGCAGGAACAGTACACCCGCGCCGATTGCTGTACCATAAAGGCCCAGCATCCACATGGTGTCTGTCTTGCGCCAGGCACTGCGAGAGTCTTTCGACGCAATCGTGCTGGTTTGAGTTGTTTCCATCTATTTCTCCTGGAGGAATGCAAATAATTCAGCTTTTAGCCAGTTCAGCCCGGGAAGGTGCCTGGCCGTAAAAATGAAATCTGTCTATCGGCGATGGCTCAATCATTTTCCGCCGTAATAATTTGAGGGCGGAAAGATACACACAACTTATGTCTCTATCAGTGATCTTGATCTCAAATACAATAATCTACTTGGAAGATAGATAATCCCAACGCTTTACTCTGTAAATCAAAAGTAAAAGAGAATTTAAGGGCGATATTTGCCCACTAAACGACATCTGTTTTCTTCCGGGGCGCGCAATATATGTAGGTTGAACTGAAAAAATCAATACTTTTAGTTAATCATGATGAGATTTTATTTTTATCAGCGATAAAATGCGGTTTATAAAAGCAGGTAAACGTTTGCGTTGCAATATAAATTGTATGACATATTGATGTTGGTGACATTAATTGCATGATGACGTGCTGAAATATTCAGATGGAAAATGAAATAGATTGCTTAGTGAGTGACCAGGGAGAACAAAACCCGGCAACGATCGTTACCGGGAGAAGGGAGATTAAGTGCAGATTTCGTAGCAAGGGATATAGGCAGAGCCAGGCAACTTCATACGATGCTGGGCGACAAACCCCTGAAGCAGGTCGTCCATACGACGCATAATCTCTTTATCGCCGTTGATTTTGTAAGGGCCAAACTCTTCAATGGCGCGAATACCGACTTCTTTCACGTTACCCGCAACAATACCGGAGAATGCTCGACGCAGATCGGCGGCCAGCACTTCAACGGGTTGATCCGGGTAAAGCTTCAGATTGGCCATGTTCTCGTGAGACGGCTCAAACGGCATTTGCAGATCTGGCGCAATGCGCATTGACCAGTTAAAGCTGTACGCATCGCCGGTATCGCGACGGTTTTCTTTCACCAGCGGCATCGCTTTTTTCATCTGACGTGCTACTTCGGCAGCGTCATCAATAATGATGCGATAATGGCGGCGCGCGTTTTCTCCCAGCGTATGTACGACAAATTCGTCCAGTACGCGGAAGTAGTCGGCGCTTTCTTTCGGCCCGGTGAGGATCAACGGTAAAACCTGATCTTTGTTGGCCGGATTCATTAAAATTCCCAGCAAGTACAGCAACTCTTCTGCCGTACCCACACCACCCGGGAAAATAATGATGCCGTGAGCGATACGCACAAACGCTTCAAGACGTTTTTCGATATCCGGCATGATGATCAGTTCGTTGACCAGTGGGTTAGGCGGTTCAGCGGCGATAATCGACGGTTCTGTCATGCCAATAAAACGACTGTCTTTGTAACGCTGCTGAGCGTGACCTACTGCTGCACCTTTCATCGGCGCTTCCATCGCTCCTGGACCGCAGCCGGTGCAGATATTCAGCTCGCGAAGCCCCAGTTGATTACCAACGCGCCGTGCATACAGATATTCGTTTTCATTGATGGAGTGACCGCCCCAGCACACCACCATATTCGGTGCTTCGCCTACATGCAGCGCGCGCGCGTTGCGCAATATAGAAAAGACCAGATTAGTAATGTGGACAGAGTTGTCGAGATTCAGATTGGGAAAACGAACGGTGTTATGGATTTGCCCGTAGACGAAGAGAATGTCGCGCAGAACCGCAAACAAGTTGGCCTGTAAGGCGCGGATAATGCGCCCATCGACGAAAGCTTCTTCCGGAGGGTTGATCAGTTCCAGCTTAACACCGCGTTCACGGCGCAACACGTTAATGTCGAAATTTTCAAAACGGGATAGCAATTCTTTGCTGTTATCGGTGAGGCTACCGGAGTTCAGAACGGCAAGTGAACAGTTGCGAAACAGTTGATAGAGGTCGCTGCTGGCGGTGCGTTTAAGCATGTCCACCTCCAACTGCGACAACATATCCATGGAGCCAAGTGGGCTAATATGTGTAATCAAGAAAAACTCCTTATGGGACAATTATTGTCATTCCCTTTGATTACAATAGCCCTGCCTGATGGCCTTTCACAACTCTATGCTTGAATCCAGCACGCAAAACTGAAAAAAATTTATTGTCGTACCAGTCGGGTAGTCGATGGGACAAAGTCACTATTGCTACGCCAGGGGTTAATGTCCAGACCGCCACGACGGGTATAACGAGCGTAAACGCTTAATTTTTCTGGCTGGCAGAAGCGCAGCAGATCATTAAAAATACGCTCTACGCATTGCTCATGGAACTCGTTGTGATGACGGAAAGAAACCAGATAACGCAGCAGTTTTTCCCGATCAATCTTGTGTCCACGGTACTGAATTTGAATGGAACCCCAGTCTGGCTGATGGGTGATCAGACAGTTTGATTTCAGCAGATGGCTAACCAGCGTCTCTTCCACCACTTTTTCACCGCTGGCGGCATTCTCAAGGTAGTCAGTGGTGAATTCATAGTTATCGATAGCGATATCCTGCTCATCAATGCAGGTGCCATTGAAATGACCCATTGGCTGGCCTTCCAGTTCATCGAGTCGATATAACGCCACGCTGACCTTACCCTGGGCGCAGGTACTTAAATCGCGCTCCAGCGTCTGGCGCACCTCTTCCCAATTGTTAAATCGAGTCTGATTAAAGCTATTGAGATAGAGCTTAAAAC
This sequence comes from Escherichia sp. KTE52, assembly GCF_000408325.1. NCBI lineage: Bacteria > Pseudomonadati > Pseudomonadota > Gammaproteobacteria > Enterobacterales > Enterobacteriaceae > Escherichia > Escherichia sp. KTE52. The sequence continues at coordinate 155,092 of NZ_KE138680.1, read as the reverse complement.
TCTTCGACTCAATGAGATTCACGCTGGTGTAATCAAGTTCAACATGACCCACAGCGACCTGCGGTAAACCTTTCGCATTTAGCCAGGAAAGCTCATATAGCGTCCAGATATCCGCGCCGTGAAAAGGCAGGTTATCCGCTTTCAGACCCAGTGGATCGCGATTCAGACTACGCGGAACGCCTTGCAGCTGGCTGGCGTCATAGGTATCCCTGTAATCGGTTGATTTTCCGAGAGTCAGGCCTGCAAGTGCCTGATGGTTTGCATAAGAAGACATGTTTCACCGTCATAAACCAGATAAACTAAACAACAAGTGTATCTGGTTTAAGTGAAGAGAGAAATTAGTGGACGATTTGACCGCACAAGCCCTGAAGGATTTTACTGCGCGCTACTGCGATGCCTGGCATGAACAGTATAAAAGCTGGCCGTTAAGTGAGGAGCTGTATGGCGTTCCTTCGCCATGCATTATTTCAACCACCGAAGACGCCGTATACTGGCAACCTCAACCGTTTACCGGTGAGCAAAATGTAAACGCGGTTGAACGGGCGTTTGATATTGTGATACAACCCACAATTCATACCTTCTATACGACCCAGTTTGCCGGGGATATGCATGCGCAGTTTGGTGATATCAAACTGACATTACTGCAAACCTGGAGCGAAAATGACTTCCGTCGAGTGCAGGAAAATCTGATTGGCCATTTGGTTACTCAGAAACGTCTAAAACTGCCGCCTACGCTATTTATCGCGACGCTGGAAGAAGAGCTGGAGGTAATCTCGGTGTGTAATCTCTCAGGCGAAGTATGCAAAGAGACACTGGGAACGCGTAAACGGGCGCATTTAGCCTCAAATCTTGCGGAATTCCTCAACCAACTTAAGCCTCTTCTGTAATCCAAATACCCCGTCTTGTTGTGAGAGATCTCTTACAGACCCTGTAGGAGATCGCCAGGAAATAAGCGAATACTTAATAAGATGAGATTTGATATTTTGATTTGAAATCAATTGCTTATTGTTGTTTTTTTCGACTTTCATATGAAATTATCCTTAAGGCATTGTCTGTAAGCTCCTTGTAAGACGCAGTGAAAAAGACGATTCTATCTTCGTCGACAGGGAGTCAGACAATGAAGTGAACATCAGGATGATGACACTTCTGAAGGACACGCCAGGATGGTGTTTCAGGGAAAGGCTTCCGGATGAAGCGAAGAGGATAACGCAGGACGCGTTAAAGGACACCTCCAGGATGGAGAATGAGAACCGGTCAGGATGATTCGGTGGGTCAGGAAGGCCAGGGACACTTCAGGATGAAGTATCACATCGGGGTGGTGTGAGCAGGGAGCAATAGTTCAGGATGAACGATTGGCCGTAAGGCTAAAGGAAAAGTTGTCAAGGATGAGCAGGGAGCAACAAAAGTAGCTGGAATGCTGCGAAACGAATCGGGAGCACTGTGAATACAGTGCTCCCTTTTTTTATTCCTGCTATTCTTCGCGGCAGTTTTTTACTTGAGGCTGCTTTATGACTACTCATGACCGCGTTCGTTTCCAGTTGCAGGCGCTTGAAGCGCTGCTGCGTGAACATCAGCACTGGCGCAATGATGAACCCCAGCCGCATCTATTCAACAGTACCCAACCGTTTTTTATGGACACCATGGAACCGTTGGAGTGGTTGCAGTGGGTGCTTATCCCGCGGATGCACGATTTATTAGATAACAATCAGCCATTACCAGGGGCATTTGCTGTGGCGCCGTACTATGAAATGGCGCTGGCGACGGATCACCCGCAACGAGCGCTTATTCTGGCGGAGCTGGAAAAGCTGGATGCCCTTTTTGCGGATGATGCTAACTGATGTTGGAAATACTCTACCAGGATGAATGGTTGGTGGCGGTAAATAAACCGTCCGGCTGGCTGGTCCACCGTAGCTGGCTGGATCGCGACGAGAAAGTTGTGGTGATGCAAACTGTGCGTGACCAGATTGGTCAGCATGTTTTTACCGCGCATCGTCTGGATCGCCCGACTTCTGGCGTATTGCTGATGGGGTTATCCAGTGAGGCAGGGCGACTGTTGGCGCAACAGTTTGAACAGCACCAAATCCAGAAACGTTACCATGCGATTGTGCGTGGCTGGCTGATGGATGAGGCAGAGCTGGATTATCCGCTGGTAGAAGAACTGGACAAAATCGCTGATAAATATGCCCGCGAAGATAAAGGTCCACAGCCAGCGGTAACGCATTATCGCGGTCTGGCGACGGTGGAAATGCCTGTGGCGACTGGACGTTACCCGACCACGCGCTATGGCCTGGTGGAACTGGAGCCGAAAACTGGACGTAAACACCAACTACGCCGCCATCTGGCCCATTTGCGTCATCCCATCATTGGGGACAGCAAACACGGCGATTTGCGCCAGAACCGCAGCGGGGCTGAACATTTCGGCCTGCAGAGGTTAATGCTACATGCCAGCCAGTTGTCATTGACGCATCCTTTTACTGGCGAGCCGCTCACTATTTACGCGGGGCTGGACGACACCTGGATGCAGGCGTTATCACAGTTTGGTTGGCGCGGTCTACTTCCTGAAAATGAAAGGGTTGAGTTCAGCGCGGCATCCGGCCAGGATGGTGAGATGAGTTCCTAATCCAGGGAGAAAACGGTATGGCGGAAATTGGTATTTTTGTTGGCACCATGTACGGCAACGCATTGTTAGTTGCAGAAGAAGCGGAAGCCATTTTGTCCGGGCAAGGACACAAAGCAACGGTATTTGAAGATCCAGAGTTAAGTGACTGGCTACCCTATCAGGACAAGTACGTACTGGTAGTCACCTCCACCACCGGGCAGGGCGACCTTCCTGACAGCATTGTGCCGCTCTTTCTGGGAATAAAGGATAACCTCGGTTTCCAGCCGAACCTGCGTTATGGCGTGATTGCCCTTGGCGACAGCAGTTATGTGAATTTCTGCAATGGTGGCAAACAGTTCGATGCTTTGTTGCAGGAACAAAGCGCGCAGCGGGTAGGGGAAATGCTGCTGATTGATGCCAGCGAGACCCCGGAACCAGAAACGGAATCAAACCCGTGGGTTGAACATTGGGGCACGCTGTTGTCCTGAGTCCTCGCTATTTTTGCTGATATACCTAATGGTCGGCAAAATATTGTTTCAGCGATGCTGAATCGAATTTTTTCAGGCAAATGCCAGTAAATGCCCCTTCTTAAGGGGCATTTTTACTAGCGTTTGCCTGGAGTCAAGTGAACCACTTCATATGATGTTGTAGACATGGCAAGGCGTTCTCGCCGCATTCGGCATAAACACAGGTACTTGCCACCAATCTGAAACCGGCTTCATAAAGAAGCCGGTTTTTACTCGACAAGAGGTTTATTAACCGAGAATTTTACTGGCTTCGCGCGCCACATTATCCATCTCGTCCAACAGTTCCAGTAGCTCCGGCTCCAAATCTTCTTCTTTAGTACCGTTGCGTAGCTGTTGTTCGATTAGTTGGCAGAGATTCTTCATTCGCGGTACGCCGCTATAACCGCAACTGCCATGCAGTTTATGGATCAAATCAACCAGGCCTTCCGGGTTTTCTCCAACCAATTGTTCTTCAACTTTGTTGCGAACTTCTGGCAGGAAATCGAGCAACATTTGCAGCATATCGCGCGCCAGATCGTTTTTTCCTGCAGCCTGGCGCAGTGCCAGTTGCCAGTCGAGAGTCGCATTCTGATTCACCACAATTTCGTTCACTTCTGGCGTCACGACGCGAGAAGAAATGCCACTGCCGGGCTTGTAACGTAACAGCAAATTATGCAACCGCTCTTCTTCAATCGGTTTCGCCAGATAATCGCTCATTCCCGCGCCAAGCAGTTTCTCTTTTTGCCCGGCCATCGCGTGCGCCGTTACCGCGATAACTGGTGTTTGCTGCTGATGCGGGAGCTGGTGAATGAGTTCACATGCCCGAATGCCGTCCATATCCGGCATTTGAATATCCATTAAGATTAAATCGAACGGCATCTGTTTCGCCCGTTCAACCGCCTGATGTCCGCTATCGCACAGCTCAACATGCTGCACCATATCTTCCAGCAATGCGCCGATAAGTTTCAGGTTTGCCGGATTATCATCAACAGCCATAACCGTCATTGCCAGCTTACTTTCATCGGTAACAGGCAAAAGTGTGTTTTGCTTTTGATGACAAAATTCCGTCAGTACAGGCAACAAACGTGTAGGCGTCAGGGGTTTCAGCAGACACGCGCCGATACCATCTTGCTTGAGCTTTTCGGCATTGACCTGTGCATGGCACGGAAGTGCCAGCATCAGAAAATCGGTCATTGACACCGCTTGCGCCAACCGCTCATGCTGCATCGTCAGCGGTTCGCGGAAGGTTACCGCAATCCCTAACAAAATCATGTCGTAATGTGCAGGAGGCAGCGCGGAGAACGTTGGGCTATAAACCACTTCCAGCGGTGTTTCGCTTAAAATATCCAGCGTACACTGGGCGGCTGCAGAGTTCGGTTCGACATAAGCCAGGCGTTTACCCGCGAGGCACTGAGTGGATGGCCCTTCGATAATAATATTCGGGTTCAGATCGAGATTAATATGGAACCAGAAGGTTGAACCACGATTCGGCTGGCTATGGAACGAGATATCGCCGCCCATTTCATTGACCAGTTTTTGCGTAATTACCAGCCCCAGCCCGGTGCCGCCATGACGGCGTGAAATACTGGCATCTGCCTGTCTGAAGGCCTGGAACAAACGCGATTGATCGCGTTCAGGAATACCAATGCCGGTATCACGGATCTGCACTTCAATCTGTACTTTGGTATTACTCAGCGCACGTTTTTCTACCAGAATGTCGATGTTGCCATTCTCGGTGAATTTAATCGCATTCCCCACCAGGTTAGTGATTATTTGCTGTAAACGCAGCGGGTCGCCAATGACGTTATCGGGCACGTCGCTCTTAATATTGAGCGTTAATTCCAGTCCTTTATCGTGAGAAGAATGCGCCAGTAGCGTTACCACTTCATCCAGCGTGCTGCGTAGTGGGAATGGAATACTTTCCAGAATCAGCTTGCCTGCTTCCAGTTTTGAGAAATCGAGAACATCATTAATAATTGCCAGCAAATTATTTGCCGAGCGTTCAATAGTATTGAGGTGATCGCGCTGCGTTGGTGTTAATTCTGTTTTCAACGTCAGGCGGGTAAAACCAATAACGCCATTCAACGGTGTACGCAGCTCATGCGACATGTTTGCCAGAAACTCTGACTTAATACGCGCCGCTTCCTGGGCGCGTTTTTTCGCCAGATCCAGTTCAACGTTCTGAATTTCCATCTGTTCCAGCGTTTCACGCAGATCGGACGTCGCCTGGTCGATATTGTGCTGCATCTCTTCGTGATAAGCCGCCAGCGACATTGCCATCGAGTTGATGCCATTTTTCAGCATATCCAACTCTCCGAGCATAAATCCTTCCACCCGACTGTCGAGTTGCCCTCGGCGGATGCGGTCGACGGTATTCACCATGTTGCGAATTGGGCCGGTTACATCGCGCATTAAGCGCCAGCCAAAAATAAGCGCGATACCAATACAAAACAGCATCATCACGCTAGAAATAAAGATCTCTTTATATTGCTGCAAGCGCACTGATTTAAGATCCAGCTCAAGAGCAATATATCCCAACATATTTTGACTATTTTTGGCATCGCTGCTGGGTGATTCGTCGGGAGAATAACTCTCAGAAATAATCGGCGTGCGCAGGATCATAATATCGCCATCACGTGTGACAGTAAGTTGGCGCGGAAATGGCACGTTGCTGCCGAGCTGCATTGATGAAGGATCAAGATGAAAATTGGAGGTGACAAAAAGTCGGTTATTTTCATCATAAACCGAAATGGCACGAACAATATCGGAATGGCGACGATGCAAAACGCTGATCAATTGACCAATAGATTCGCGATTTTGCAGGCTCATGCCATATTCCGTTGAAACCGCAAGCGGCTCAATAATGCTGGCACCGGCATCTTCCAGTTGACGCTGCAAGTCGTTATAGCGATGCACGACGAAAAAGATGCTAAGCAATAAACCAATAAGGACGGTCGGTGCCAGGATCAGAATCATCATGCGTGCGCGCAGGCTGTAGTTGGTCATGGAGTTCCGTTATGGGACAATTAAGGTCACACTGTTAAATTGAGAAAGTCTCGCCAATGGCGCAATTCTACTCTGCAAAACGACGCGCGACGACGCGTCAGATCATAACCGTTTCAGTCAACGACCTCGACTCTTTTGGTCAGGGCGTGGCGCGACATAACGGCAAAGCGTTATTTATTCCTGGATTACTACCGCCGGAAAACGCGGAAGTTACTGTTACTGAAGATAAAAAACAGTACGCTCGCGCTAAGGTCGTGCGCAGGTTAAGCGACAGCCTGGAACGCAAAACGCCACGCTGCCCTCATTTTGGCGTATGCGGCGGCTGTCAGCAACAACACGCCAGCGTCGAACTCCAGCAGCGTAGCAAAAGCGCAGCACTCGCCCGGTTAATGAAACACGACGTCTCTGAAGTGATCGACGATGTCCCCTGGGGTTATCGCCGTCGCGCGCGTTTAAGTCTGAACTATCTACCGAAAAAACAACAACTCCAGATGGGATTTCGCAAAGCGGGTTCCAGTGACATTGTCGACGTTAAACAATGCCCTATTTTAGTGCCCCAACTTGAAGCGTTGTTGCCCAAAGTCAGGGCATGCCTGGACAGCTTACAAGCTATGCGCCATCTTGGTCATGTTGAACTGGTGCAGGCAACCAGCGGCCTGCTGATGATTTTACGCCATACCGCACCGCTAAGTTTGGCAGATCGCGAAAAACTGGAACGCTTTTCGCATTCTGAAGGCCTGGATCTGTATCTCGCCCCCGATAGTGAGATACTCGAAACAGTCTCTGGCGAGATGCCCTGGTATGACTCAAACGGGTTGCGCTTAACCTTTAGTCCGCGTGATTTTATTCAGATCAATGCGGGTGTGAACCAGAAAATGGTGGCGCGAGCGCTGGAGTGGCTGGATGTTCAGCCTGATGATCGTGTGCTGGATCTGTTCTGTGGTATGGGCAATTTTACGCTGCCGTTAGCGACCCGTGCGGCAAGTGTTGTTGGTGTGGAAGGGGTTCCGGCGCTGGTGGAAAAAGGCCAGCAGAACGCGAGTCTTAATCGCTTACATAATGTGACGTTTTATCACGAAAATCTTGAAGATGATGTCACAAAGCAGCCGTGGGCAAAAAACGGCTTTGATAAAGTGTTGCTGGACCCGGCGCGTGCTGGTGCAGCAGGCGTTATGCAACAAATTATAAAACTGGAACCTATTCGTATAGTTTATGTATCCTGTAACCCTGCGACGCTGGCTCGGGATAGCGAGGCGTTATTAAAAGCAGGATATACCATTGCGCGGTTGGCGATGCTGGATATGTTCCCACACACGGGGCATCTGGAATCGATGGTACTTTTCTCGCGCGTTAAATAGTTACGATTTGCTGATTTCAGCAGGTCAGGTCCCTAAAGGAGAGGACGATGGTTGCGGTAAGAAGTGCACATATCAATAAGGCTGGTGAATTTGATCCGGAAAAATGGATCGCAAGTCTGGGCATTGCCAGCCAGAAGTCGTGTGAGTGCTTAGCCGAAACCTGGGCGTATTGTCTGCAGCAGACGCAGGGGCATCCGGATGCCAGTTTGCTGTTGTGGCGTGGTGTCGAGATGGTGGAGATCCTCTCGACATTAAGTATGGACATTGACACGCTGCGGGCTGCGCTGCTGTTCCCTCTGGCCGATGCAAACGTCGTCAGCGAAGACGTACTGCGCGAGAGTGTCGGTAAGTCGGTCGTTAATCTTATTCACGGTGTGCGCGATATGGCGGCAATCCGCCAACTGAAAGCAACGCACACCGATTCTGTTTCCTCCGAACAGGTCGATAACGTTCGCCGGATGTTGCTGGCGATGGTCGATGACTTCCGTTGTGTGGTCATCAAACTGGCGGAGCGAATTGCCCATCTGCGCGAAGTAAAAGATGCGCCGGAAGATGAACGCGTGCTGGCGGCAAAAGAGTGCACCAATATCTACGCGCCGCTGGCGAACCGTCTTGGGATTGGGCAACTGAAATGGGAACTGGAAGATTACTGCTTCCGTTACCTCCACCCGACCGAATACAAACGTATTGCAAAACTGCTGCATGAGCGCCGCCTCGACCGCGAACACTACATTGAAGAGTTTGTGGGGCATCTGCGTGCAGAGATGAAAGCTGAAGGCGTTAAAGCTGAAGTGTATGGCCGCCCAAAACACATCTACAGCATCTGGCGCAAAATGCAGAAAAAGAACCTCGCCTTTGATGAGCTGTTTGATGTTCGTGCGGTGCGTATCGTCGCGGAACGTTTGCAGGATTGTTACGCCGCGCTGGGCATAGTGCACACTCACTATCGCCACTTGCCGGATGAGTTCGATGATTACGTTGCGAACCCGAAACCGAACGGTTATCAGTCTATTCATACCGTAGTGTTGGGGCCGGGAGGCAAAACCGTTGAGATCCAAATCCGCACCAAACAGATGCATGAAGATGCAGAGTTGGGTGTTGCTGCGCACTGGAAATACAAAGAAGGCGCGGCTGCTGGCGGCGCACGTTCGGGACATGAAGACCGGATTGCCTGGCTGCGTAAACTGATTGCGTGGCAGGAAGAGATGGCTGATTCTGGCGAAATGCTCGACGAAGTACGCAGTCAGGTCTTTGATGATCGGGTATATGTGTTTACGCCGAAAGGTGATGTTGTTGATCTGCCTGCGGGATCAACGCCGCTGGATTTCGCTTACCACATCCATAGTGATGTCGGGCACCGCTGCATCGGGGCAAAAATTGGCGGGCGCATTGTGCCATTCACCTACCAGTTGCAGATGGGTGACCAGATTGAAATTATCACCCAGAAACAGCCGAATCCCAGCCGTGACTGGTTAAACCCAAACCTGGGTTATGTTACAACCAGCCGCGGGCGTTCGAAAATTCACGCCTGGTTCCGTAAACAGGATCGTGACAAAAATATTCTGGCAGGACGGCAAATCCTTGACGACGAACTGGAACATCTGGGGATCAGTCTGAAGGAAGCAGAAAAATATCTGCTGCCGCGTTACAACTTCAATGACGTCGACGAGTTGTTGGCGGCGATTGGTGGCGGGGATATCCGTCTCAATCAGATGGTCAACTTCCTGCAATCGCAATTTAATAAGCCGAGCGCCGAAGAGCAGGACGCCGCCGCACTGAAACAGCTTCAGCAAAAAAGCTATACACCACAAAACCGCAGTAAAGATAACGGTCGTGTAGTGGTAGAAGGCGTGGGCAACCTGATGCACCACATCGCGCGTTGCTGCCAGCCGATTCCTGGCGATGAGATTGTCGGTTTCATTACCCAGGGCCGCGGGATCTCCGTACACCGCGCCGATTGCGAACAACTGGCGGAACTGCGCTCCCATGCGCCGGAACGAATTGTTGACGCGGTATGGGGCGAGAGCTACTCCGCTGGTTACTCGCTGGTGGTTCGCGTGCAGGCCAATGATCGTAGTGGATTGTTGCGTGATATCACCACTATTCTCGCCAATGAGAAGGTGAATGTGCTTGGCGTTGCCAGCCGCAGCGACACGAAACAGCAACTGGCGACCATCGATATGACCATTGAGATTTATAACCTGCAAGTGCTGGGGCGCGTGCTGGGTAAACTCAATCAGGTGCCAGATGTTATCGATGCAAGACGACTGCACGGGAATTAATCTTACATAGCCGGATATGGCGTCAGCCGTATCCGACGATATCCTTTACTCGAAGGTGTTACACCTGACAGACCCGCAATTTTCAGGACATTCCAATGAATCAAATCGACCGTTTGCTCACTATCATGCAGCGTCTTCGTGACCCGGAAAACGGCTGTCCGTGGGACAAAGAGCAGACATTCGCTTCTATTGCACCTTATACCCTTGAAGAAACTTATGAAGTGCTGGATGCCATTGCCCGCGAAGACTTTGACGATCTGCGCGGTGAACTGGGCGATTTGCTGTTCCAGGTGGTGTTTTACGCGCAAATGGCCCAGGAAGAAGGGCGCTTTGACTTTAATGATATTTGCGCGGCGATCAGCGATAAGTTAGAGCGCCGCCATCCGCATGTTTTTGCTGACAGTTCTGCCGATAACAGCAGTGAAGTTCTTGCCCGTTGGGAGCAGATCAAAACCGAAGAGCGCGCGCAGAAGGCGCAACATTCAGCGCTGGACGATATTCCTCGCAGTTTACCGGCCTTAATGCGTGCGCAAAAAATCCAGAAACGCTGCGCCAACGTTGGCTTCGACTGGACGACGCTTGGCCCGGTGGTCGATAAAGTTTACGAAGAGATTGACGAGGTCATGTACGAGGCGCGGCAGGCTGTAGTGGACCAGGCTAAACTGGAGGAGGAAATGGGCGACCTGCTGTTTGCGACGGTCAATCTGGCCCGCCATTTAGGGACGAAAGCAGAGATTGCGCTACAAAAAGCTAACGAAAAATTTGAGCGTCGTTTTCGCGAAGTGGAGCGGATTGTTGCCGCGCGTGGACTGGAAATGACAGGTGTTGACCTCGAAACAATGGAAGAAGTCTGGCAGCAGGTAAAACGGCAGGAAATTGATCTCTAAGGAAATTACACGGTCAAGCGCGATTTGTGTCATTTTTTAAATGACAAGCGCTTGATTTGCGTCAAAAACATTTACCCCAAAGGGGCTATTTTCTCACTCCTGATTTCAATTGTGCGCTGGCGAAGAGGAGGGATAATGAAAGTTTGTGGCACAGGTCATGTTCGGGTATACTGCTTTCCCGTCCTGGTTATTCCATCGTCTTTTCAACCTAACTTCTCAGGTTCAGCATGACAACGAACTATATTTTTGTGACCGGCGGGGTCGTATCCTCTCTGGGTAAAGGCATTGCCGCAGCCTCCCTCGCAGCCATTCTTGAAGCCCGTGGCCTCAATGTGACCATCATGAAACTGGATCCGTACATCAACGTCGATCCAGGTACTATGAGCCCAATCCAACACGGGGAAGTGTTCGTTACTGAAGACGGCGCTGAAACCGACCTGGACCTGGGGCACTACGAGCGTTTCATTCGCACCAAAATGAGCCGCCGCAACAACTTCACCACGGGTCGTATCTATTCTGACGTTCTGCGTAAAGAACGCCGTGGCGACTATCTGGGCGCAACCGTACAGGTTATCCCGCACATTACTAACGCTATTAAAGAACGCGTTCTTGCCGGCGGTGAAGGCCACGACGTGGTTCTGGTCGAAATCGGCGGTACTGTCGGTGACATCGAATCCCTGCCGTTCCTTGAAGCGATTCGCCAGTTGGCTGTTGATATTGGTCGTGAACACGCGCTGTTCATGCACCTGACCCTGGTGCCGTACATGGCTGCGTCTGGTGAAGTCAAAACCAAGCCGACTCAGCACTCTGTAAAAGAGCTGCTTTCTATCGGCATCCAGCCTGATATCCTGATTTGTCGTTCAGATCGCGCCGTTCCGGCGAACGAACGTGCGAAGATTGCATTGTTCTGTAATGTTCCGGAAAAAGCGGTTATTTCTCTGAAAGACGTCGATTCTATCTATAAAATTCCAGGCCTGTTGAAATCTCAGGGGCTGGACGATTATATTTGTAAACGATTCAGCTTGAACTGCCCGGAAGCTAATCTGTCCGAATGGGAACAGGTTATCTTTGAAGAAGCGAATCCGGTAAGTGAAGTCACTATCGGTATGGTCGGCAAGTACATTGAACTGCCGGACGCTTATAAATCCGTGATTGAAGCACTGAAACACGGCGGGCTGAAAAATCGTGTTAGCGTCAACATCAAACTGATCGATTCACAAGATGTTGAAACACGCGGTGTTGAAATCCTTAAAGGCCTGGATGCGATCCTCGTACCTGGTGGTTTCGGTTACCGTGGCGTAGAGGGCATGATTACTACCGCGCGCTTTGCGCGTGAGAACAATATTCCTTATCTGGGTATTTGCCTGGGTATGCAGGTGGCGTTAATTGATTACGCTCGCCATGTTGCCAACATGGAGAACGCCAACTCTACGGAATTTGTGCCAGACTGTAAGTACCCGGTTGTGGCGCTGATTACCGAGTGGCGTGATGAAAACGGCAACGTTGAAGTTCGTAGCGAGAATAGCGATCTCGGTGGCACCATGCGTCTTGGCGCGCAGCAGTGCCAGTTGGTTGACGATAGCCTGGTTCGCCAACTGTACAATGCGCCGACAATTGTTGAACGTCATCGTCACCGTTACGAAGTCAACAACATGCTGTTGAAACAGATTGAAGATGCAGGTCTGCGCGTTGCGGGCCGTTCCGGGGATGATCAGTTGGTCGAGATCATCGAAGTTCCGAATCACCCGTGGTTCGTGGCTTGTCAGTTCCATCCGGAGTTTACTTCTACTCCACGTGATGGTCACCCGCTGTTTGCTGGCTTTGTAAAAGCCGCCAGCGAGTTCCAGAAACGTCAGGCGAAGTAAGTAAAAAAGTTAGAACGGCAACGCGTACCCAGGGTACGCGTTGTTTGTCTGGAGTTTTAGTTTAACTAGTGACTTGAGGAAACCCTAATGTCCAAAATCGTAAAAATCATCGGTCGTGAAATCATCGACTCCCGTGGTAACCCGACTGTTGAAGCCGAAGTACACCTGGAGGGTGGTTTCGTCGGTATGGCGGCTGCTCCGTCAGGTGCTTCTACTGGTTCCCGTGAAGCACTGGAACTGCGCGATGGTGACAAATCCCGTTTCCTGGGCAAAGGCGTAACCAAAGCTGTTGCTGCGGTTAACGGCCCGATCGCTCAGGCGCTGATTGGCAAAGATGCCAAAGATCAGGCTGGCATTGACAAGATCATGATCGACCTGGACGGCACTGAAAATAAATCCAAATTCGGCGCAAACGCAATCCTGGCTGTATCTCTGGCTAACGCCAAAGCTGCCGCGGCTGCTAAAGGTATGCCGCTGTACGAGCACATCGCTGAACTGAACGGTACTCCGGGCAAATACTCCATGCCGGTTCCGATGATGAACATCATCAACGGTGGTGAGCACGCTGACAACAACGTTGATATTCAGGAATTCATGATTCAGCCGGTTGGCGCGAAAACTGTGAAAGAAGCCATCCGCATGGGTTCTGAAGTTTTCCATCACCTTGCAAAAGTTCTGAAAGCGAAAGGTATGAACACTGCTGTTGGTGACGAAGGTGGCTATGCGCCGAACCTGGGTTCCAACGCTGAAGCTCTGGCTGTTATCGCTGAAGCTGTTAAAGCTGCTGGCTATGAACTGGGCAAAGACATCACTCTGGCGATGGACTGCGCAGCTTCTGAATTCTACAAAGACGGTAAATACGTTCTGGCTGGCGAAGGCAACAAAGCTTTCACCTCTGAAGAATTCACTCACTTCCTGGAAGAACTGACCAAACAGTACCCGATCGTTTCCATCGAAGATGGTCTGGACGAGTCTGACTGGGACGGTTTCGCATACCAGACCAAAGTTCTGGGCGACAAAATCCAGTTGGTTGGTGACGACCTGTTCGTAACCAACACCAAGATCCTGAAAGAAGGTATCGAAAAAGGCATCGCTAACTCCATCCTGATCAAATTCAACCAGATCGGTTCTCTGACCGAAACTCTGGCTGCAATCAAGATGGCGAAAGACGCTGGCTACACTGCAGTAATCTCTCACCGTTCTGGTGAAACTGAAGACGCTACCATCGCTGACCTGGCTGTTGGTACTGCTGCAGGCCAGATCAAAACGGGTTCTATGAGCCGTTCTGACCGTGTTGCTAAATACAACCAGCTGATTCGTATTGAAGAAGCTCTGGGCGAAAAAGCACCGTACAACGGTCGTAAAGAGATCAAAGGCCAGGCATAAGTCTGACTTTATCTGATTTAAAAATGCCAGCCTTCGGGCTGGCATTTTTTATGGTTGAGTTACCAGCGGCCGGACGCGCCGCCGCCGCCAGAAGAACCACCCCCGCCGCTAAATCCGCCGCCACTTGAGCCTCCACCGGAAGAGGATGAAGAAGAACCTTTTCTTGAAGCTCTTTCTTTACTGAGCTTCTTATATTTGGCGCGTAACTTTTTATTCACCAGAAGCCAGAAGATAAGCAGAGGTACGATCGCAAAAGGCGTTAACATACTGCAAGCAACGATTAAATTCGTCCATGCTCCGGGCTCGGCAACATAGAGGAATACCATCCCGTAAATTGCGCCGGTGAGTGCAATCCACGGTAGATTTGATGGATCGGTAAAAATAATAAAATACGAAAGTACTGCCAGTAAAATAATTACAGCGACCGATAATGGAATTGGAGTTTTGATACTGTAATGATTTCCGCTGCCTTCCGGTAATTCACCATTCAACAGAAGCGCGCCGATATTTTCGCTGGCCAGTGTCAACCCTCCAATAAGATCATCGTTTTTGAACGCGGGGATCAATATAACACGGATAATCTTTGCCGCTTGCAGGTCGGTAACCACCCCTTCCAGCCCGTAGCCCACTTCTATACGGACAGCATGATCTTCCCAGGCAACCAGAAGTAAAATACCATCGTTGCGCTGTGCATCGCCCAACTTCCAGCTATCAAAAACGCGTGTTGCATATTGTTCAATGGTATCTTCACCAGTGGATGGCACCACTAATATAGCGACCTGCGCCTGCGTATTCTGTGCAATCTTCTGCAACTGTAGTGTCAGAGATTGTTGCTCAGGTGAACTTAACGTATCAGTAAGATCTGTCACCTGTTGGTGTAGTTCCGGTACAGCCATTTGCTGGGCAAACACAGGAACGCACCACAATATGAGTAGAAAAAGGATTAAGCGCATATTGATCACCAGCGCCCTGAAGCGCCACCGCCACCAGATGAACCGCCACCGCCGCTGAAATTGTCATTGTCGAAAGAAGAGGACGATGATGATGACGAATCTCTGGAGTTATAATTACTTCTGGTATGGCGTGATGGCCGGTTGGCACTACGCATTGAGTCACGTACCTTTTTGCCGAAAGGGGTAAAAGTAATAGCAACAACAAGGAACGGTGTGGAGAAGCATAATAATGTAGCGAGCACTCCCCAGCTTCCGCTGAAACCTGCAATAGGCAAAACAAAGGCCAGCACTATGGCAGCGAAGCAAATCAATCCCAGCGTTTTGATATATCCCCTGGCGGAAATAAAGGTCAGTACTATCGCCCAGGCCAACAAAGCCCACCAACCGCTAAAGGGCAAAGGGTGATCGGTTGGTGTTATCGTTGCTAAATCATTCCCCGTCAGACGACTTTCAATATCGTTTATTCCTTTTTGTAAGCCGCCAGCAAGGTCGCCATTTTTAAATGCTGGAATAATACTGTTGCGAATAATTTGTCCGGACTGTGCATCTGTAATAAGGCCTTCCAGTCCGTAACCGATTTCAATACGCACGGTATGATCCTGCCAGGCGACTAACAGTAGAACACCATCATCGCGGTCTTTATCACCTGGTTTCCAGCTATCGAATACCCGCGTAGCGTACTGCTCGATAGTTTCATCGCCTGTTGTGTCAACTACTAACACCACCATTTGCGCCAGATTTCTTTGCGTCAGGTTTTTAATCTGACCAGCAAGAGCATTTATTTCGCTGTTCGTCAATGTACCTGTTACGTCATTCACATACACAGGTAATTCAGGTACTGGAATTTGCGTAGCAAACGCCGATGGACAGAAGAAAGCCAGAAGAAAGATAAAAATTCGCATAAGGATTGCCCGCTTAATGAATATTAGGATTTTGGCTAAAATCTATTGTTGGTGCTTTACTCACTGCGGCGACATCATCCGGCAAATAATTTTTCTTTGCGGTGTAATCCATTATTTTTGCGGTTAATACAGCGGGGAATTTGCGGATAGTGACATTATATTGTTCAATAGCTTTAATGTATCTTCCTCGCGCAACGGCAATGCGGTTTTCACTTCCTTCGAGCTGTACTATCAAATTTTGATAGAGTTCCTGGGCTTTTAATTCAGGATAACGTTCACTGATAATCGTTAACTGGCCGAGTGTACGAGTCAGTTGCGCCTGAGCTTGTTGCCAGGTTTGTAGCTTTTGCTCATCGCCTGGCGCTTGCTGTAAATCGCTACTGGCCCTGATAGCCTGGCTACGCGCTAATGTTACGGCTTCCAACACTTCTTTTTCATAGCTGGAATAACCTTTAATACTGGCAACAAGATTAGGAATAAGGTCGGCACGACGTTGATACTGATTCAGAACTTCTGACCAGGATGAATTGACTTGTTCGTCATAAGTTTGAATATCATTATATCCACAACCTGATAAATTGAAAATAAATATAAGTACGATGAATATTCTGAGCATGTTTAAATCCCTTTTGTTTAATTCCCCGGGGAATAATACGTTGTTTCATTTTTTTATTAATGATCTGTTTCGCCTTTTTATCTTAAACCCGCGTGTAACAGAATGTTAATAAAGCATGAATATTGCGGTAGGATCTGCAATAATTAACAATTATCCACTTTACAGAGAATGCTATGCAGTACCCGATTAACGAGATGTTCCAGACCCTGCAAGGTGAGGGTTACTTTACCGGCGTCCCCGCCATTTTTATTCGTTTACAGGGATGCCCGGTCGGCTGTGCCTGGTGTGATACCAAACACACGTGGGAAAAACTTGAGGATCGGGAAGTTTCTCTTTTCAGTATTTTGGCGAAAACCAAAGAGAGTGATAAGTGGGGCGCAGCAAGCAGCGAAGATTTGTTAGCGGTCATAAGTCGTCAGGGATATACCGCGCGTCACGTAGTGATTACGGGTGGTGAACCTTGCATTCATGATTTGCTGCCATTGACTGACTTGCTTGAAAAGAACGGTTTTAGCTGCCAGATAGAAACCAGCGGTACTCACGAAGTACGTTGTACACCGAACACCTGGGTTACCGTGTCGCCAAAACTGAACATGCGCGGCGGCTATGAAGTGTTGTCGCAGGCGCTGGAACGCGCCAATGAAATCAAACATCCGGTTGGGCGTGTACGGGATATTGAAGCACTGGATGAATTGCTGGCAACGCTGACTGATGATAAACCGCGAGTAATTGCACTTCAGCCAATTAGTCAGAAAGAAGATGCCACGCGTTTATGTATCGATACCTGTATTGCGCGGAACTGGCGTTTGTCGATGCAAACGCATAAATATTTGAATATTGCCTGATTAAATATTTATAAGCGTTATAAATGGGTGGAACCTGTAAAGAATTCCACCCATTTATATTTTTGCCTCTTCTGATTGTTCTCTTCTGGTTTTTCCGGACTCGTCATTGCAAACTAAAACAAAGTCCGTAGTGTTAATTTTTCACTGGAGTAAAAATCATCGCTACAAATTTTGGTAGATTGGAACTGGCTTGAAAAATCATTAATTAATAACAGGTTATGTTTAGAGGTAACCATTCAGGTATGCTCAGAGCGGGCGGTTTCCCGCCCGGTCTTCTTCACTTACGCATTAGACCAGCTTTGAATAGCGTCCACATTGCCCAATTCTCCATGCATCACTTCATACGATTTTTTCAGGATCACATCAGTGTGTTTGGTTAGGTCTTTGAAAATGCCTTTATTCATCGCGTCGTAACGTCTGGCGTTGCTCTCAACAGGCATAAAGATGTCTTTCACGCGAACCATTTTGTCAACAGCCGTTGCGTAATCCGGGTACAAGCCAAGCCCTACAGACGCGTTGATAGCCGCTCCCAAACTAGCGCACCCGTTAATGGCGTTACGTCTTGCCGGAAGATTGAACACGTCGGCAAAAATTTGCATAAACAGATCGCTGTTTGAACCGCCGCCAGTAATGATCACATGCTTCGCAAAGTGATTCATTTCATTACACATATTGTCGTAATTGTTCTTCAGCGTCAGCGCCACGCTTTCCAGAATCGAACGATAAATCCATGCGTAATCCATACTGGAATCAAAGCCGATCATAATTCCGCGTTTGTACGGTTCCCACGGGTTGGTCAGCCAGTCCAGCACCGTCATCAACCCATTACAGCCAGGTGGCACGCAAGAGGCTTTTTTGTTGAGCAAATCTTCCGGCGAAAGATCCTGTGCTCTGGCATCCTGAATTAACGACTCGCCCAACATGTCGCGCAACCAACTTACCGTCCACATCCCTTTGCGAATACCGTAACCTTCATACAGCAATGTTTCTGGAATAGAAGACATAATCGGCCAGTACGCTACCGGGTCTTTCGGCAGTGCTTTGCCATTCATCATCAGCGCGATATAGGTGCCTAAGGAAATCACCGCCGTTTCATCGTCCAGCAATCCGGCTCCTAATGCTTCTACCGGTTTATCACTGGTGGTACAAACTACCGGCAGTCCTGCCGGGAAATGTGTCGCCAGTGCTGCTTGTGGTGTGATATGCCCGAGAACGGTCCCCGGCATTTGTACGCCAAAAAGCATATGGCGGGGGATATTAAACTTCTCGATTACCGCGGCATCTTCACTCCAGGCCCAGGTTTTATAATCCACCGGCCACTGGCCAAAATAGTTGGCGATATTGTCTTTAAACTCGCCTGTTAAGCGGTGCGCCAGATAGCCCGAAAAAGAAGTGACATACGCCACGTCAGGATTCGTGTGTTCGTAAGGGCGCGTAACTCGTGCATCCTGCCAGCTAATCAGTGGTGCGGCGGGTGTACCGTCAGCTTTCAGTAAGGCACGGCAGCAACGGATTGATCCCAGGCCGATGCCAACAATATCTTCTTTATTCCCGGCAAACTGGCTCATTAAATCGTGACCGGCAAAACATAATGATGCCCATAAATCGTCGTCAGGATGTTCTGCGGTATCGGCATCCGGCGTGTGCATCGGCTGTAATAAACCTTTGCCTTCGCAAACTATGTTGCCTTGCAGATCGTACATCACCACTTTTGTACTCTGACTTCCGCCATCAATCCCTATGATGTATTTCTTCGACATGATTTTTCTCCTGTAATGTTCTGGGCTTACTTGCTGTTAGCCGTTGCGGGGGCGCTATCAGCAGTACGAATTTTTTGGAACAGCAAAAAGGTAAAGACGATCACCATGCCGAGCGCCGCCATGCCCATCAGCCACATGTTGCGGTAGGCTTCTGCTGCGGGCAGGGTGTCCTGCCAGTAACCGATAATCGGGTAAACAAAGACATCAGGCAGGAAGCCAATCACCGAACAAATACCTACCGTGGTGCCCATAATGTAAGATGGTGTTCTCGCTTCGCCGGGGCAGGCCCAGTACAGCCCGCGTGAGGCGTAGCAGGTGAATCCCAGTAGTAAAATCAGGCCAATCCCCATCGCGACCGATTGCGGGTTAGAGTTAGTCATGAGTAGGGCAGTGAGTGCCAGCAGGCCGACCACGGAAAGAATTTGGATCACGCGGGTAGGGGATTTCACTTTGCTGTAGGTGGTGATAATGCCGCCAAGTGGGCCGCACAGTGCGCGGAAGATTTTGTTGATCACGATCCCCATGTAGCTCGCCGCCACCAGCGACATGCCATACATTTCGGTCAGATAGTTGGTGGAGTAACTCAGAATGGCGTAGATGGTGAAGACCCCAAAAATCACCATGCTGCAATACCAGGTTGTACTGATACGCAAAACGGCCAGGATGTCGCTAAGCTGGAATGACTGTTTTTCTTCGTTATGGGTACTACGCAGGCTGTTGTTATCGCTAACAAAAAACCAGCACAGAATCCCCAACAAGATGTAAACCACGCTGTAGATGATAATGACCGTTTTCAGGCTGGCGCTGTCATCCGGGGCGAAGCGGGAAAAGACCCACATGGTAAACACTGCCAGCGACATTACACCGACGCCGCGCAGTCCTTCCATCCAGCCCATGATTTTCCCTTGTTCGCTATGGTCACCAAGCAACGAGGCGGCTTTAATCGACACCGACCACAGCATTAAAATAGTCGTTATCGCAAAGGCAACCTGAATACAGAGCATGACCCATAATGGTGGATACGTTGCCATTATCAGGCCTAATAATCCGGTAATTACCATCGCGGAAGTAATCATTTTGCGATGTGAAAATTTATCGGCAATAACCCCGCTGGGCGCATAAAGAATAATGGCGGCAATACCAAAGGTGCTCATAATTAAACCTATCTCGGTATTGCTGAATCCCATAAATTTCGCCATGGGAATTTGATAAATATAACGTAAATAAGCCAGGTCAAAACTAACTCCGCCGCTAAAACTAATTATCGCGAGGGTTATCCAACGTCGATATGAGCTGTGTTGCATATCGTATTCCCATTTGTAATAGACAAAAAAAAGAGAAAAGTAAGCCGCCTTTTCAGGAGGATTACTTTTCTCAGGTCTCTAGTAATTGCGATAAGAAATAACATGGAAAGCAGAGGTGTTGTGTGAGAGTAATCACGCTTCTGCTTTTTAAAATTATTTGATTATACGAGTAATACTCTGTGAGTATGATCACATTAGCGACTATGCCCTTATGCTAAAAATTATCGCCAGTTACCAGAGATAATGAGAAAGGTAACTTCCCTCTCGCGGGGGAAGTTACCTTTCTTTTTTTTTGCCTTACGGAAATTGGAGCTAACTATGTCAATCGAATCACTCAATGCGTTCTCAATGGATTTTTTCTCCCTGAAAGGTAAAACTGCAATTGTTACCGGCGGGAATAGTGGTTTAGGCCAGGCATTTGCGATGGCACTGGCAAAAGCAGGTGCAAATATCTTTATTCCAAGCTTCGTCAAAGATAATGGCGAAACGAAGGAAATGATTGAAAAACAAGGCGTTGAAGTGGACTTCATGCAGGTGGATATCACCGCAGAAGGCGCGCCGCAGAAGATAATCGCTGCCTGTTGTGAGCGTTTTGGCACTGTCGATATTCTGGTCAATAACGCAGGTATTTGTAAGCTGAATAAGGTGCTGGACTTCGGCCGTGCCGACTGGGACCCGATGATTGATGTGAACCTGACAGCCGCTTTTGAGCTGAGTTACGAAGCGGCAAAAATTATGATCCCGCAAAAAAGCGGTAAAATCATTAATATCTGTTCATTGTTTTCTTACCTGGGCGGGCAATGGTCTCCAGCATATTCTGCAACTAAACACGCACTTGCTGGATTCACTAAAGCCTATTGCGATGAATTAGGTCAATATAATATTCAGGTAAATGGTATTGCCCCTGGTTATTATGCAACCGATATTACGCTGGCGACACGCAGCAATCCAGAAACAAATCAGCGCGTTCTTGATCATATTCCGGCAAATCGTTGGGGCGATACACAGGATTTAATGGGCGCAGCCGTATTCCTCGCAAGCCCGGCATCGAATTATGTGAATGGTCATTTGCTGGTGGTTGATGGTGGTTATTTAGTGCGCTAATCCATAACGGTGGTTTCTGTTTTCTTTTATTAATGACTATTCCATTTTTATTATCAGAAAGGATTTATTATGTCTTTATCTCGCGCAGCGATTGTCGACCAGCTAAAGGAAATTGTTGGTGCAGATCGCGTAATTACCGATGAAACTGTATTAAAGAAAAACAGTATTGACCGTTTTCGTAAATTTCCGGATATTCATGGAATTTATACTTTGCCGATTCCGGCAGCGGTCGTAAAACTCGGTTCCACAGAGCAAGTGTCCCGCGTGCTGAATTTTATGAATGCGCACAAAATTAACGGTGTGCCGCGTACCGGCGCTTCCGCCACCGAAGGTGGGCTGGAAACTGTCGTAGAAAACTCGGTGGTGCTCGACGGCTCCGCCATGAATCAAATCATTAATATTGATATTGAGAATATGCAGGCCACGGCGCAATGTGGCGTTCCGCTGGAGGTGCTGGAAAACGCGTTGCGTGAAAAAGGCTACACCACGGGGCATTCTCCGCAGTCAAAACCGCTGGCGCAGATGGGTGGCCTGGTGGCAACCCGCAGTATTGGGCAGTTCTCCACACTTTACGGCGCAATTGAAGATATGGTCGTTGGCCTGGAAGCGGTACTGGCAGATGGCACCGTGACGCGCATTAAAAACGTTCCACGTCGCGCGGCTGGTCCGGACATTCGTCACATCATTATTGGTAACGAAGGTGCACTGTGCTATATCACTGAAGTTACAGTGAAAATCTTCAAATTCACCCCGGAAAACAATCTCTTCTACGGCTATGTGCTGGAAGACATGAAAACCGGCTTCAACATCCTGCGTGAAATCATGGTGGAAGGGTATCGCCCGTCGATTGCTCGTTTGTATGACGCTGAAGATGGCACGCAACACTTCACTCATTTTGCTGATGGTAAATGCGTGCTGATCTTTATGGCCGAGGGTAACCCACGTATTGCGCAGGCGACAGGCGAAGGAATTGCCGAAATCGTGGCGCGTTACCCGCAGTGCCATCGTGTGGACAGCAAACTGATCGAAACCTGGTTCAACAACCTGAACTGGGGGCCGGATAAAGTGGCCGCCGAACGTGTGCAGATCCTCAAAACCGGCAACATGGGCTTTACCACCGAAGTGTCCGGCTGCTGGAGTTGTATTCACGAAATCTATGAAAACGTCATTAACCGTATTCGTACCGAGTTCCCGCACGCCGACGACATCACTATGCTGGGCGGTCACTCTTCTCACAGCTACCAAAACGGCACCAACATGTACTTCGTTTACGACTACAACGTTGTTGACTGCAAACCGGAAGAGGAAATCGACAAGTACCACAACCCGCTCAACAAAATCATCTGTGAAGAAACCATTCGCCTCGGTGGTTCGATGGTGCATCACCACGGCATTGGTAAACATCGCGTTCACTGGAGCAAACTGGAACACGGCAGCGCGTGGGCGTTGCTGGAAGGGCTGAAAAAGCAGTTCGATCCTAACGGCATTATGAACACGGGTACTATCTATCCGATTGAAAAATAATGTGTCAGGCAGCGTCCTGTGATGTCGGGGCGTTGCCTTTTCGGCTTCTCAAGCGAGAAGCCGTTCTTATTACCGGACAATGAAGGGGTAAAGATGAACACTTCACCGGTGCGAATGGATGATTTACCACTTAACCGTTTTCACTGTCGCATTGCTGCGCTTACTTTCGGCGCGCACCTGACTGACGGTTATGTCCTCGGCGTCATTGGTTACGCCATTATTCAGCTTACTCCAGCCATGCAACTGACACCGTTTATGGCGGGAATGATTGGTGGCTCAGCGCTACTTGGCCTGTTTATCGGCAGCCTGGTTTTGGGCTGGATCTCCGACCATATCGGGCGGCAAAAAATCTTCACTTTCAGCTTTTTGCTGATTACGCTCGCTTCGTTTTTACAATATTTTGCCACCACGCCGGAGCACCTGATTGGTTTGCGCATTTTGATCGGCATTGGGCTGGGTGGTGATTACTCTGTGGGGCATACCTTGCTGGCAGAATTTTCCCCGCGCCGCCACCGCGGTATTTTGCTGGGCGCGTTCAGCGTGGTGTGGACGGTGGGTTATGTGCTGGCAAGTATTGCCGGACATCACTTTATTTCAGAAAGTCCGGAGGCCTGGCGATGGCTTTTGGCATCAACAGCTCTGCCCGCGCTGTTGATTACGTTGTTACGTTGGGGCACACCGGAATCGCCGCGCTGGCTGCTGCGACAGGGGCGTTTTGCAGAAGCTCATGCCATTGTGCATCGTTACTTTGGCTCTCATGTATTACTGGGCGATGAAGTGGCAACGGCCACCACTAAGCACATCAAAACCTTGTTCTCTTCGCGTTACTGGCGGCGCACGGTATTTAACAGCGTGTTCTTTGTCTGCCTCGTGATCCCGTGGTTTGTGATTTATACCTGGCTGCCGACTATCGCCCAGACTATTGGTCTGGAAGATGCGCTGACCGCCAGCCTGATGCTCAATGCCTTGTTAATTGTTGGCGCGTTATTAGGGTTAGTGTTGACCCACTTGTTAGCCCATCGCAAATTTTTACTGGGGAGCTTTTTGCTGCTGGCGGCCACGCTGATGGTGATGGCCTGTTTGCCTTCCGGCAGTTCGTTAACGCTGCTGCTTTTTATTCTCTTCAGCACCACCATTTCGGCGGTCAGCAATCTGGTTGGCATTCTACCTGCCGAAAGTTTTCCTACTGATATCCGCTCTCTGGGCGTCGGTTTTGCGACCGCCATGAGTAGACTTGGCGCGGCAATTAGCACCGGTTTGTTGCCGTGGGTTCTGGCGCAGTGGGGAATGCAGGCCACCTTATTGTTACTGGCCATCGTGCTATTGGTTGGTTTTGTTGTGACCTGGCTATGGGCTCCAGAAACTAAAGCTCTCCCGCTGGTTGCGGCGGGAAATGTCGGAGGTGCGAATGAACATTCTGTTAGCGTTTAAAGCCGAACCGGATGCCGGAATGCTGGCGGAAAAAGAGTGGCAGGCTGCTGCTACGGCAAATTATGGGCCGGATGTTTCACTGTTGCGAAGTTTACCCGGTGCTGATGAACAGGCCGCCGCCGCAATTCTATTGGCGCAGAGAAAAAGCGGCACGCCGATGACTTTAACCGCGTTGAGCATGGGGGATGAACGGGCGTTGCATTGGCTTCGCTATTTCACGGCTCTCGGGTTTGAGGAAGCAGTATTGCTGGAGACTGCGGCAGATCTGCGTTTTGCGCCGGAATTTGTTGCTCGCCATATTGCCGAATGGCAGCACCAGAATCCGATGGAGCTGATTATTACCGGCTGCCAAAGCAGCGAGGGGCAGAACGGGCAAACGCCGTTTTTGCTGGCGGAAATACTGGCCTGGCCCTGTTTTACCTTGGTGGAGCGTTTCACACTCGACGCGCCATTTATCACTCTCGAACAGCGTACTGAAAACGGGCTGCGCTGTTGCCGGGTACGCTTGCCTGCGGTCATTGCCGTGCGCCAGTGTGGCGAAGTCGCTTTGCCTGTACCGGGAATGCGCCAGCGTATGGCGGCAGGGAAAGTGGAAATTTTACGCGAAACTCTCGCCGCCGAATCGTCAGCGATACAGTGCCTGCAACTGGAAAGGCCGGAGCAACGACGTGGCGCGACGTTGATTGATGGGCAAACAGCAGAAGAAAAAGCACAAATACTGTGGCGGGATTATTTGCGCCAGAGGATGCAGCCATGAATGTCGTAATAGTGACAATAAATCAGGACAATGCAGCTATCGCAGGCTGGCTGGCAGAACAGGATTTCAGCGGTTGTACACTGACGCACTGGCAGATTGAACCTCAGCCCGTAGTGGCGGAACAGGTGCTGGATGCGCTTGTGGAACAGTGGCAGCGAACACCTGCGGAATTTGTGCTCTTCCCTCCGGGGGCGTCTGGCGATGAACTGGCGACCCGACTGGCCTGGCGTTTACATGGCACCAGCATCTGCCAGATCATTTCGTTGGATATACCGACAGCAAGCGTGCGCAAATCCCACTGGGGAAATGCGCTGACGGCGACGCTGCAAACAGAAAAACGTCCGCTATGCCTTTCTCTGGCGCGCCAGGCTGGAGCTGCGAAAAACGCAATGTTGCCATCTGGTATGCAGCAACTAAACATTGTCCCCGGCGCACTTCCAGACTGGTTTGTTAGCATCGAAAACCTGAAAAATACTACCCGTGACCCATTAGTAGAAGCCAGACGGGTGCTGGTGGTAGGGCAGGGCGGCGAGGCTGATAGCCATGACATCGCTACGCTGGCTGAAAAGCTGGGCGCCGAAGTGGGCTACAGTCGGGCGCGAGTGATGAATGGTGGTTTTGATGCGGAAAAAGTGATTGGAATTTCCGGGCACTTGCTGGCGCCAGAGATTTGCATTGTTGCCGGGGCGTCCGGCGCGGCAGCGTTAATGGCAGGTGTGCGTAATAGCCAGTTTGTGGTGGCTGTGAATCATGACGCCAGCGCGGCTGTTTTTTCACAGGCAGATGTTGGCGTGGTGGATGACTGGAAAGCGGTGCTGGAGGCACTGGTGACAAATATTCACGCAGATTGCCAATAACGTACTGGCGGATGCGGTTCTGGGTCAGGGACTTGTAGGCCTGATAAGACGCGTTAGCGTCGCATCAGGCGTTGAATGCCGGATGTGGCCTACAAATCACACAAATTCAATTCGTTACGTTTATCCCGTTAAAGCAATTTTTTCGCTAACGTCCAGACGCGGGTATTAGTAGTAGAAAGCGCCACGACACCGGCGTCAATTGCATTACGCGCATCTTCTTCATCGCACACCAGCCCGCCAGCAATCAGCGGTTGGCGGATTTTCTCCGTCACCCAGCCCAGCACTTTGGGCATACAGCCAGGCAGGATCTCAATGCAATCTGGGTTCGATTGCGCAACCTGCTTATCAATATTGTGAAACGAAATCGAATCGACAATAAACAGGCGATGAATACAGAAAAAACCTTCTGCTCTGGCGGCTTTCAGCATCGACGCTTTAGTGCTGATAATGCCATCTGCTTCGGTCACCAGTTTCAAAAACTGAATCACCACCTCTTTATTTGACGCGCCTTCCAGCAAATCGACATGAATAAAGGCATATTTCCCGGCGTTTTTAATCTTTTTGACGATATTGCTGATGGTGCAGATATTGCCGTACAGCACGGAAATAAACTGGCATTCAGAATTAATGGCCAGTTGCAGGCTGGCATTATCTTTAACGGCAGCAATCACCGGATTCTGACGGAGCAGGTGTAAGAGGGGCATAAATTATCCTTATTATTTATCCAAAGCGGTAGGTGATGCCGAATCCAGAAGGCGGATAGCGCCACTGTTGTAGTGTTTTTTCATCGCATAACAAACGGCAGGTGCCGCACTCCAGGCAACTACGATAATCAATACGCAAGTCGCCTTCCGGCGTGAGCGAAAAAAGACCTGCCGGGCAGGCATTAATCAACCGTTCTGCTGTCTGGCGCTCAACGGGGTCAACCGGAACAATGTGTGGCGCATCAGCAGCACGCCAGAGATTACGGGCTACAGACATCGCAGACTCCTGATAACATCGCCCGCCAGATGCCACAGGCCGTGACGACGTAAATGACGCCAGAGCAACTGGCGAAGTGGTGGAACAGGTTTATCTCCCTGATCCCATAAGTCGCGGGAAATATCCTGCATTAACGCAGGCCACGTCCGATACCAGCTAGGGCGTTGCAAAAGTGCTGGAACATGCTGATAACGTTGTAGAACATCCCACAGCAAACTGTGTTCTACGTTGTGATGATAAATCGGGAACAGATTTTGCGGCTCGCGTTGCTGGCAGGCGCTAATCAGTGTTTGTGCTGCTGCCTGTGCGCCAATGAACGCCATATCCATGCCTCGCACTGAAATTCCAGTATTGACGCAACTGCGCAACGCATCGCCCACCAGCAGCCAGCCGTTACCGGCGAACTGCACGGGCATATTGCGTAAACCGCCTTCCGGCACCAGATGTGCACCGTATTCCAGCGTTTCACTGTTTTTAATGAGAGGTCTTACTGCCGGATGTGTCTTAAAACGAGCCAGCAACTCGCTTGCCGGAACGCGGTTTTGTGCAAGGGAAGAGAGCGGGCAAACAATCCCCAAAGAGAGCGTTTGCTGATTGGTATAAAGAAATGCACCGCCTGGCAGGTCATCACAGATTTCCCCGCTGAACAGTATCGCTGCACCTTCGTTGTTTTCCAGATGAAAACGCGCTTCAATAATGGGCGTTTCCAGCGACAGCACTTCTTTGATCCCTAACGCCATCGATTCGCCAGCAGGACGGGTAACTAACCCGTGATGTTCTGCCAGCACACTATTGGCCCCTTCCGCCAGCACAACATAACGGGTGGCCCCTTCCGCCAGCACAACATAACGGGCGCGGAGAATATCATCACCACAGATAACGCCACACACTCTGCTGTTTTCTTCATATAACGCGTCTACTGTTGCGCCGGGAATACACTCAACTCCTGCTTTTTCAGCTTCGGCAACCAGCCACGGATCGAATCGTGCGCGTAATACGCTCCAGGATTCACCACCGGGTTGTAAGCTGGAAAACGTCGTTGCGCCATCGGGCGTTAACAGAGAAAGGCTTTCGTGAGTGATACGTCGCTCAAGGGGCGCGGTCAGGTGAAATTGAGGGAGAAGTTCCGCGAGCGCATGGGTATATAACCGCCCGCCGGAAAGGTTTTTGCTGCCAGGGATTTCAGCGCGTTCCAGTAACAGAACAGATAATCCCGCTCGCGCGCAGCGTAACGCACAAGCGGTGCCCGCAATACCGGCACCAATAATAATAATGTCGCAGTCGTCTTCCATGTCATGCCCCAGATATCCAGAGCACAACACCCTAACATAGCGTTACTTAAGGGAAATTGACCGCCGACACACTCTGATTATTCACCGCGATAGATGCAGCCTGCGGTGCAGGTTTCTTTCACCATCACAGCGCTTAATAGTGGTACAACGGGTTTAACTTGATCCCAAATCCATTTTGCTAAAACTTCGCTGGTCGGGTTTTCCAGTCCGGGTATATCATTGAGATAATAGTGGTCGAGACGATCGTAAGTCGGTTTAAACGCCGCTTTCAGTTCAGCGAAATCGATAATCCAGCCCGTATGCGGATCGACTTCCCCGGTAATTTCCAGGCGCACCATAAAAGAATGCCCGTGCAGGCGACCACATTTATGCCCTTCTGGGACGTGTGGTAAGCGGTGAGCGGCTTCGAAGGTGAAATCTTTAAATAACGTGGTGGACATCATAATTTCTCTACTGGACGATAAAACCGCCGTAGAGTACCGGAAAGCCTGTTTTTTCGCATTACCAAAAACGGGTTTGTTGCGCAAAATGACCGATTTATCTTAATTGCGGTCGATATTTATCTATTTTTCATTGAGTTAATAAATCTATTTTGTTGTTAAAGACTATTGCTAAAACAGGTTAGTCGATTTGGTTATTAGTTATCGCTATCCCGTCTTTAATCCACCCCCTTCGCGCCGTTAACCTTACCTTCTCTTCTGTTTTATGGGCGCTGACAGGGCCGATAAACAGCTTTGCTTACTGGAACA
This sequence comes from Escherichia sp. KTE52, assembly GCF_000408325.1. Taxonomy (NCBI): domain Bacteria; kingdom Pseudomonadati; phylum Pseudomonadota; class Gammaproteobacteria; order Enterobacterales; family Enterobacteriaceae; genus Escherichia; species Escherichia sp. KTE52. The sequence goes on along the minus strand of NZ_KE138680.1, from coordinate 126,128 downwards.
TAACGACGCATGACGACACAGGTCCCTCCTTCCGCTTTGCTTCCGCTGAACCCGGAGCAACTGGCTCGCCTTCAGGCAGCCACTACTGATTTGACACCGACCCAGCTTGCGTGGGTATCTGGTTATTTCTGGGGAATGCTTAACCAGCAGCCAGGTACACTTGCCGCTACACCAGCCGCAGAAATGCCGGGTATCACCATCATCTCCGCCTCGCAAACGGGTAATGCTCGCCGGGTCGCTGAAGCATTACGTGACGACTTATTAGCGGCAAAACTGAACGCTAAGCTGGTGAACGCAGGCGACTATAAATTCAAACAAATCGCCAGCGAAAAACTGCTTATCGTGGTGACTTCAACACAAGGTGAAGGGGAACCGCCGGAAGAAGCCGTCGCGCTGCACAAGTTTCTGTTCTCCAAAAAAGCGCCGAAACTGGAAAACACCGCTTTTGCTGTGTTTAGCCTCGGTGACACCTCTTATGAGTTTTTCTGCCAGTCCGGTAAAGATTTCGACAGCAAACTGGCTGAACTGGGCGGCGAACGCCTGCTCGACCGGGTCGATGCCGATGTTGAATATCAGGCAGCCGCCAGCGAATGGCGCGCCCATGTAGTTGATGTACTGAAATCGCGCGCGCCTGTCGCAGCACCTTCGACATCCGTCGCCACTGGCGCGGTGAATGAAATCCACACCAGTCCGTATAGTAAAGAAGCGCCGCTGGTGGCGAGCCTCTCTGTTAACCAGAAAATCACTGGACGTAACTCTGAAAAAGACGTTCGCCATATTGAGATCGATTTAGGTGACTCAGGCCTGCGCTATCAGCCGGGCGATGCGCTGGGCGTCTGGTATCAGAACGATCCGGCACTGGTAAAAGAGATTGTCGAACTGCTGTGGCTGAAAGGCGATGAACCCGTCACTGTCGAGGGCAAAACGCTGCCGCTGGCGGAAGCCTTACAGTGGCATTTTGAACTGACCGTCAACACCGCGAACATTGTTGAAAATTACGCCACCTTAACGCGCAGCGAAACGCTGCTGCCGCTGGTGGGCGATAAAACGAAGTTGCAGTATTACGCTGCGACGACGCCGATTGTCGATATGTTGCGTTTCTCTCCGGCACAACTGGACGCTGATGCGTTCATCAGTATTTTGCGTCCGCTGACGCCGCGCCTTTATTCCATCGCCTCATCGCAGGCGGAAGTCGAGAGTGAAGTGCACGTTACTGTCGGCGTTGTGCGTTATGACGTGGAAGGCCGTGCCCGTGCCGGTGGTGCCTCCAGCTTCCTCGCGGATCGCGTGGGAGAAGAGGGCGAAGTTCGCGTCTTTATCGAACATAACGACAACTTCCGCCTGCCAGCTAACCCGGAAACCCCGGTGATTATGATTGGCCCTGGCACCGGTATCGCGCCATTCCGCGCCTTTATGCAGCAGCGTGCCGCCGACGAAGCGCCGGGCAAAAACTGGTTGTTCTTCGGCAATCCGCACTTTACGGAAGATTTCCTCTACCAGGTGGAATGGCAGCGTTATGTCAAAGAGGGCGTGCTGACGCGTATCGATCTGGCCTGGTCACGCGATCAAAAAGAAAAAATTTACGTACAAGACAAACTGCGTGAACAGGGGGCAGAGCTGTGGCGCTGGATCAATGACGGTGCCCACATTTATGTTTGCGGCGACGCTAATCGCATGGCGAAAGACGTTGAACAGGCACTTCTGGAAGTGATTGCCGAATTTGGTGGCATGGACACTGAAGCGGCGGATGAATTTTTAAGTGAGCTGCGCGTAGAGCGCCGTTATCAGCGAGATGTCTACTAATGAGCGAAAAACATCCAGGGCCTTTAGTGGTCGAAGGTAAACTGGCAGACGCCGAGCGCATGAAGCTTGAAAGCAACTTTCTGCGCGGCACGATTGCCGAAGATTTGAATGATGGCCTGACTGGCGGGTTTAAGGGCGATAACTTCCTGCTGATCCGCTTCCACGGCATGTATCAGCAGGATGACCGCGACATTCGCGCCGAACGAGCTGAACAGAAGCTGGAGCCGCGTCACGCCATGATGCTCCGCTGCCGCCTGCCGGGGGGCGTTATCACCACCAAACAGTGGCAGGCGATCGACAAATTTGCAGTGGAAAACACCATTTACGGTAGCATTCGCCTGACCAACCGTCAGACCTTCCAGTTCCACGGTATTCTGAAAAAGAACGTCAAACCTGCACACCAAATGTTGCACTCAGTCGGTCTTGATGCGCTGGCGACCGCCAACGACATGAACCGTAACGTGCTGTGCACCTCGAATCCGTACGAGTCACAGTTGCACGCGGAAGCCTATGAGTGGGCGAAGAAGATCTCTGAACATCTGTTGCCGCGTACCCGCGCCTATGCGGAGATCTGGCTCGATCAGGAGAAAGTTGCTACCACTGATGAAGAACCGATCCTCGGGCAGACCTATCTGCCGCGTAAGTTCAAAACGACGGTGGTTATTCCGCCGCAGAACGATATCGATCTGCACGCCAACGACATGAACTTTGTGGCTATCGCGGAAAACGGCAAGCTGGTGGGCTTCAACCTGCTGGTGGGGGGCGGTCTTTCTATGGAACACGGCAATAAAAAAACCTATGCCCGCACGGCGAGCGAGTTTGGTTATCTGCCACTTGAGCATACGCTGGCAGTGGCGGAAGCTGTGGTTACGACTCAGCGTGACTGGGGTAATCGTACTGACCGTAAAAATGCCAAAACCAAATACACGCTGGAACGCGTGGGGGTAGAGACGTTTAAGGCGGAAGTTGAACGTCGCGCGGGGATCAAGTTCGAACCGATCCGCCCGTATGAATTTACTGGACGCGGCGATCGCATCGGCTGGGTTAAGGGTATCGATGATAACTGGCACCTGACGCTGTTTATCGAAAATGGTCGTATTCTCGATTATCCGGGGCGTCCGCTGAAAACCGGTCTGCTGGAGATCGCAAAGATCCACAAAGGCGATTTCCGCATTACGGCGAACCAGAACCTGATTATCGCGGGTGTACCGGAAAGTGAAAAAGCGAAGATCGAGAAGATCGCCAAAGAGAGCGGGTTGATGAATGCCGTCACACCACAGCGTGAAAACTCAATGGCATGTGTGTCATTCCCGACCTGTCCGCTGGCGATGGCGGAAGCCGAACGTTTCCTGCCCTCGTTTATCGACAACATCGATAACTTAATGGCGAAACATGGCATCAGCGATGAGCATATCGTAATGCGTGTGACGGGATGCCCGAACGGCTGTGGCCGGGCGATGCTGGCAGAAGTTGGTCTGGTGGGTAAAGCGCCGGGGCGCTACAACCTGCATCTTGGCGGCAACCGTATGGGGACACGTATCCCACGGATGTATAAAGAAAACATCACCGAGCCGGAAATCCTGGCGTCGCTTGATGAACTGATAGGGCGCTGGGCGAAAGAGCGCGAAGCGGGTGAAGGCTTCGGTGACTTTACGGTGCGTGCGGGCATCATTCGCCCGGTGCTCGATCCGGCTCGCGATTTGTGGGATTAACATAAATCGCCGTGTCTGCTCGGTTTTGTAGGCCTGATAAGACGCATAAGCGTCGCATCAGGCAAGGCAAACAGTGAGGAATCTATGTCCAGACTTGATCTAAACGACCTGAATGAACTGCCGAAGGTAGAGCGCATTCTGGCTCTGGCACAAACCAACGCTCAACTGGAAAAACTGGACGCTGAAGGCCGCGTTGCCTGGGCGTTGGAGAATCTGCCCGGCGAATACGTGCTCTCTTCCAGCTTTGGCATTCAGGCGGCAGTCAGCCTGCATCTGGTGAACCAGATCTGCCCGAATATCCCGGTGATTCTTACCGATACTGGTTATCTGTTCCCGGAAACCTACCGCTTTATTGACGAGTTAACGGACAAACTTAAACTCAACCTGAAAGTGTACCGTGCCACTGAAAGCGCCGCCTGGCAGGAGGCACGCTATGGCAAACTGTGGGAGCAGGGTGTTGAAGGCATTGAAAAGTACAATGAGATCAACAAAGTCGAACCCATGAACCGTGCACTGAAAGAACTTAACGCGCAAACGTGGTTTGCTGGTCTGCGCCGTGAGCAATCTGGCAGCCGTGCCAATTTACCAGTGCTGGCTATCCAGCGTGGCGTATTTAAAGTGCTGCCGATTATCGACTGGGATAACCGAACTATTTATCAGTACCTGCAAAAACATGGCCTGAAATATCACCCATTATGGGACGAAGGATATTTATCGGTTGGCGACACCCATACAACCCGTAAATGGGAACCCGGCATGGCCGAAGAAGAAACGCGCTTCTTTGGCTTAAAAAGGGAATGTGGATTACACGAAGGGTAAATATTTCCGGATAAATTAAACGCCTCTGTCAGAAATGATGGGGGCGTTTTTATTTTGCGAGCAGCATTCTGGCCTTTAAACGAGAACGTCGCAGGGAGAATCAACAGGTATAGAATGGCGTCGGGTGCTTGAGGCTGTCTGGCGTTAAGCATTCGCGAGGTTCCAGATGGACAAAAGCCCCAGGCGATATTTCTATCCACCTGAGGCCTACGTTCGAACCCAACAATTCGAATGCTAGTCTCTTCTTTGCAGAGAGGCAAGACATGCTAACAAAATATGCCCTTGTGGCAGTCATAGTGCTGTGTTGTACAGTGCTGGGATTCACGCTGATGGTAGACGACTCGTTGTGTGAGTTGAATATCAGAGAACGTGGTATGGAGTTTAAGGCTGTTCTCGCTTACGAACCGAAGAAGTAGCCACCACGCGGGGGGAAACCCCGCGTATTGAATTGTTATAGTTTGGCCTCCTGCACCCTATTTTTTTATAGGCAGAATTGACTCCTCACAGTCATGGGGAATCAGCTCAAACCCATCAAGACGCCTTCGCCAGTTCCTTCACCAGTGGCAGCATTATCCGCATAACATCACGGCAGCGGCGTTCTATTCTTCCTGGAAGTGCCTTATCAATATGCTGTTGATTATCCAGTCTTACGTCATGCCAGCTATTTCCTGCGGGGAATGCGGCTGTTTTTGCGCGTTGCTGATAACCATCTTTATTTCCCAGATTCCAGTTTGTTGCTTCTACCGAAAGTACAGCAATACCGGCTTTGTCAAAAACTTCAGCGTCATTACAACACCCGGTGCCTTTTGGATAATTTTTATTCAAACCAGGATTGGTTGTCGCGGCAATTCCATGACTGCGGGCAATTGCCAGCGCCCGATCGCGCGTTAATTTCCTTACTGCTTCGGGGGTTTTTACGCCACTGTTGAAATACAATTTATCACCGACAATTAAGTTATCGAGATTAATCACCAGCAGAGTATTTTTCTTTTCGGCGTCACTCATTCGTTTGAGTAAATTCTCAGCGCCTAATTTCCCTTCCTCTTCACCACTGGTCGCCACAAAACGAATACCATATTCGGTTGGCGTATTTTTCAGGCGTTCTGCCAGCTCCAGCATGACCCCCAAACCTGCGGCGTTATCATCCATACCTTGTAATGTCAGCCCGCCGAGATTGGCATCGGCATCCGCGTCGCTCTGTGGGGCGTAGGTATCCAGATGCGCCATGATAATGATCTGCTGCGGTGCTTTGCCTTCATGAGCGGCAATCACCGTACTTCCTGTCACGTTATGCCAGTTTTTGTGGTTATCGCGGGCGGTATAAATATATCGGCCATTAAATGTCCGGATATCACTGCGATAACCCATTTGCTGAAACTGTTGCCGGATATAATCGGCAGATAACATTTCTGCGGGTGTTCCGGTCATTCGCCCCGGAAAGAAAGTGGCAATGTGTCGCGCCTGTGTATTAGCAAAATCGCCAGGTTTAGGTGACGAGGCGTGTACGGGGAGAATAAAGCATACGCCGAGCGCCAGGGCAGCGGTACGGTGGCGCAATGCGGAAAACATAGTGAGTCCTTAAATACCATGCAAATTTTTTTACTGCCATAGTATGAAACTGCCGCTGCGCTAAAACAATTTCAAATCTTCCTAAATGCCCGAAATCCGGAGCCTTAAGCACTTTTTGATATTAGCTTTGCCAAATCGTTATTCCGTTAAGGAACTACTCATTCTAATTGGTAATTTCATTCGCACTCTTACGCTCCCTATAGTCGGAATATCTGATGGCAAGCAAATAGCAGTATTGCAAAGGAACGGTTATGAACCAAAAACGACTGACTCACCTGCGGCAACTGGAGGCGGAAAGCATCCACATCATTCGCGAGGTGGCGGCAGAATTCTCAAATCCGGTGATGCTCTACTCCATCGGCAAAGATTCCAGCGTCATGCTACATCTGGCGCGCAAGGCGTTTTATCCAGGTTCGCTGCCTTTCCCGTTGCTGCATGTTGATACCGGCTGGAAATTCCGTGAGATGTATGAATTTCGCGATCGTACGGCAAAAGCCTACGGCTGCGAGCTGTTGGTGCATAAAAATCCAGAAGGTGTGGCGATGGGGATTAATCCATTCGTTCACGGCAGCGCCAAACACACTGACATCATGAAAACCGAAGGCCTGAAACAGGCGCTGAACAAATATGGTTTTGATGCTGCCTTCGGCGGCGCGCGCCGCGATGAAGAGAAATCCCGCGCTAAAGAACGTATCTACTCTTTCCGTGACCGTTTCCATCGCTGGGATCCGAAAAACCAGCGTCCGGAGCTGTGGCATAACTACAACGGGCAGATTAACAAAGGCGAAAGTATCCGCGTCTTCCCACTCTCTAACTGGACCGAGCAGGATATCTGGCAATACATCTGGCTGGAAAATATCGACATTGTTCCGCTGTATCTTGCTGCTGAACGTCCGGTTCTGGAACGCGACGGTATGTTGATGATGATTGATGACAACCGTATCGACCTGCAACCCGGCGAAGTGATTAAAAAACGGATGGTGCGTTTCCGTACGCTGGGCTGCTGGCCGCTGACCGGCGCAGTAGAGTCAAACGCGCAAACACTGCCCGAGATCATCGAAGAGATGCTGGTTTCCACTACCAGCGAACGTCAGGGCCGTGTGATTGACCGCGACCAGTCCGGTTCTATGGAGCTGAAAAAACGTCAGGGGTATTTTTAAGATGAACACCGCACTTGCACAACAAATCGCCAATGAAGGCGGAGTCGAAGCCTGGATGATCGCGCAACAACACAAAAGCTTGCTGCGTTTTCTGACCTGTGGCAGCGTTGATGACGGCAAAAGTACCCTGATAGGTCGCCTGTTGCACGATACCCGCCAGATCTACGAAGATCAGCTCTCATCGCTGCATAACGACAGTAAACGCCACGGCACCCAGGGTGAAAAGCTGGATCTGGCGCTGCTGGTGGATGGCCTGCAGGCTGAGCGTGAACAAGGCATCACCATTGACGTGGCTTACCGTTATTTCTCCACCGAAAAACGCAAATTTATTATTGCCGACACCCCAGGGCACGAGCAGTACACCCGCAATATGGCGACCGGCGCGTCGACGTGTGATCTGGCGATCTTATTGATCGACGCCCGTAAAGGTGTGCTTGATCAAACCCGTCGTCACAGTTTTATCTCCACGCTTCTGGGGATCAAACATCTGGTAGTGGCGATCAACAAGATGGATCTGGTGGATTACAGCGAAGAAACGTTCACCCGCATTCGTGAAGATTATCTGACCTTTGCCGGGCAACTGCCGGGCAATCTGGATATCCGCTTTGTGCCGCTCTCCGCGCTGGAAGGCGATAATGTTGCTTCGCAAAGTGAAAGTATGCTGTGGTACAGCGGCCCGACACTGCTGGAAGTGCTGGAAACCGTTGAGATTCAGCGAGTGGTTGATGACCAGCCAATGCGCTTCCCGGTGCAGTACGTTAACCGCCCGAATCTTGATTTTCGAGGCTACGCAGGAACGCTGGCCTCTGGCAGCGTGAAAGTCGGGCAACATGTCAAAGTGCTCCCCTCTGGTGTTGAGTCAAATATTGCGCGGATCGTCACGTTTGATGGCGATCGCGAAGACGCCTTTGCCGGAGAAGCGATCACCCTGGTGCTGACGGATGAGATCGACATCAGTCGTGGCGATTTGCTGCTGGCAGCAGATGAAGCGTTGTCGACGGTGCAGAGCGCGTCAGTGGATGTGGTATGGATGGCGGAACAACCGCTTTCCCCAGGGCAGAGTTACGACATCAAAATTGCCGGGAAGAAGACGCGTGCTCGTGTTGATGACATTCATTATCAGATTGATATTAATAACCTTAACCAGCGTGAAGTTGAAAATCTGCCGCTGAACGGCATTGGTCTGGTGGATCTCACTTTTGATGAGCCGCTAGTGTTAGATCGTTATCAACAAAATCCGGTAACTGGTGGGCTGATTTTTATCGATCGCCTGAGCAACGTGACCGTTGGTGCCGGTATGGTGCATGAGCCGAAAAATGAGGCTGCCGTTGCGCCATCAGAATTTAGCGCATTTGAGCTGGAACTGAATGCGTTGGTACGTCACCACTTCCCACACTGGGGCGCGCGCGATTTGCTGGGAGGTAAATAATGGCGCTGCATGACGAAAACGTCGTCTGGCATAGCCATCCGGTGACTCCACAACAGCGCGAGCAACACCACGGGCATCGTGGTGTTGTGTTGTGGTTTACCGGCCTCTCTGGTTCAGGGAAATCGACAGTTGCCGGGGCGCTGGAGGAGGCGCTGCATAAACTTGGCGTCAGCACGTATTTGCTGGATGGCGACAACGTTCGCCACGGTTTATGCAGCGATCTCGGTTTTAGCGATGCCGATCGTAAAGAAAATATCCGTCGGGTTGGCGAAGTGGCGAATTTAATGGTTGAAGCCGGTCTGGTAGTGCTGACTGCGTTTATCTCACCACATCGCGCTGAACGTCAGATGGTTCGCGAACGTGTAGGAGAAGGGCGGTTTATCGAAGTGTTTGTCGATACGCCGTTGGCGATTTGTGAAGCTCGCGATCCAAAAGGTTTATATAAAAAAGCGCGTGCCGGTGAACTGCGTAACTTTACGGGGATAGATGCCGTTTACGAAGCGCCTGAATCAGCAGAAATTCATCTCAATGGTGAACAATTGGTAACAAATTTGGTTCAGCAATTATTAGATCTACTGAGACAGAACGATATTATCAGATCCTGAGACACCACCGGGTTTACATGCCCGGTTCGTCAAAGTAACAGGATCCGATATGCGTAATAGCCATAACATTACACTAACAAATAGCGAAAGCCTTACCGAAGATGAAGAAACCACATGGTCGCTGTCAGGGGCCGTGGTCGGTTTTGTCTCCTGGCTGTGCGCGCTGGCGATACCGATGTTGATTTATGGCTCTAACACGCTGTTCTTCTTTATCTATACCTGGCCTTTCTTTCTGGCGCTGATGCCCGTCGCGGTGGTGGTGGGTATTGCGCTGCATTCATTGATGGACGGAAAGCTACGCTACAGCATTGTTTTCACCCTGGTGACAGTCGGCATTATGTTTGCCGCACTGTTTATGTGGTTGCTGGGCTAATTTGTTCTTTCCCGTCTGGTCTGTTCATAATTCAAACCGTAACCAATAATGAGATTATGTTCTGCACGCCCTGGGTATACGTAACAATGGACAAATGTGGTACATTTGCCCGCGTTGTCGCGGTATCCCCAACAGAGGATGTAGAGTCGTCTTCGGATGCATGGGATGATGATGCCGTTTTTCAGGGGGCAGGATGGGTAAACTAACGCTGCTGTTGCTGGCTATTCTGGTCTGGCTACAGTATTCGCTGTGGTTCGGTAAGAACGGTATACATGACTATACCCGCGTCAATGATGATGTGGCGGCACAGCAAGCTACAAACGCGAAACTTAAAGCGCGAAACGATCAGCTTTTTGCCGAAATTGACGATCTCAATGGCGGCCAGGAGGCGCTCGAAGAGCGTGCGCGTAATGAACTCAGCATGACCAGGCCGGGCGAAACTTTTTATCGTCTGGTGCCTGACGCGTCGAAGCGCGCGCAGTCTGCGGGGCAAAACAATCGATAAATCAGCCCAGGAATTAACATGGCAACCACTCATTTGGATGTTTGCGCCGTGGTTCCGGCGGCCGGATTTGGCCGCCGAATGCAAACGGAATGTCCTAAGCAATATCTCTCAATAGGTAATCAAACCATTCTTGAACACTCGGTGTATGCGCTCCTGGCGCATCCCCGGGTGACGCGTGTCGTCATTGCAATAAGCCCGGGCGATAGTCGTTTTGCACAACTTTCTCTGGCGAATCATCCGCAAATCACTGTTGTTGATGGTGGTGAAGAGCGTGCCGATTCTGTGCTGGCAGGACTGAAAGCTGCTGGCGACGCGCAGTGGGTGTTGGTGCATGACGCCGCTCGTCCTTGCCTGCATCAGGATGATCTTGCACGGCTGTTAACTCTGAGCGAAACCAGCCGCACGGGGGGGATTCTTGCCGCTCCGGTGCGCGATACCATGAAACGCGCCGAACCTGATAAAAATGCCATTGCACATACCGTTGATCGCAACGGTTTATGGCACGCGCTGACGCCGCAATTTTTCCCTCGAGAGCTGTTATATGACTGCCTGACGCGTGCTTTAAATGAAGGCGCAACCATTACCGATGAAGCCTCGGCGCTGGAATATTGCGGTTTTCATCCGCAGCTTGTCGAAGGCCGTGCGGATAACATTAAAGTCACGCGCCCGGAAGATTTGGCGCTTGCTGAATTTTACCTCACCCGAACCATCCATCAGGAGAATACATAATGCGAATTGGACACGGTTTTGATGTACACGCCTTTGGTGGCGAAGGCCCAATTATCATTGGTGGCGTGCGCATTCCTTACGAAAAAGGGCTGTTGGCGCATTCTGATGGCGACGTGGCGCTGCATGCGCTGACCGATGCACTACTTGGTGCCGCGGCGCTGGGGGATATCGGCAAGCTGTTTCCGGATACCGATCCGGCATTTAAAGGTGCCGATAGCCGCGAGCTGCTACGCGAAGCCTGGCGACGCATTCAGGCGAAGGGGTATACCCTCGGCAACGTTGATGTCACTATCATCGCTCAGGCACCGAAGATGTTGCCGCACATTCCACAAATGCGCGTGTTTATTGCCGAAGATCTCGGCTGCCATATGGATGATGTTAACGTGAAAGCCACCACCACGGAAAAACTTGGATTTACCGGACGTGGGGAAGGGATTGCCTGTGAAGCGGTGGCGCTACTCATTAAGGCAACAAAATGATTGAGTTTGATAATCTCACTTACCTCCACGGCAAACCGCAAGGCACCGGGCTGCTGAAAGCCAACCCGGAAGACTTTGTGGTGGTGGAAGATTTAGGCTTTGAGCCTGATGGTGAAGGTGAGCATATTCTGGTGCGGGTGCTTAAAAACGGTTGCAATACCCGGTTTGTGGCGGACGCACTGGCAAAATTCCTGAAAATTCATGCTCGTGAAGTCAGCTTCGCGGGGCAGAAAGACAAACATGCCGTTACGGAACAGTGGTTATGCGCGCGTGTACCGGGCAAAGAAATGCCTGATCTGAGTGCGTTTCAACTGGAAGGTTGCCAGGTGCTGGAGTATGCGCGGCACAAGCGTAAGCTGCGTTTAGGGGCGCTGAAAGGTAACGCCTTTACCCTGGTGCTACGCGAAGTGAGCAATCGCGATGACGTTGAACAGCGTCTGATCGATATTTGCGTGAAAGGTGTACCGAACTACTTTGGTGCGCAACGTTTTGGTATTGGCGGCAGTAACTTGCAGGGGGCGCTGCGCTGGGCGCAAACGAATACTCCGGTGCGCGATCGCAATAAACGCAGTTTTTGGTTGTCGGCAGCCCGTAGTGCGTTGTTTAATCAGATTGTTGCTGAGCGCCTCAAAAAAGCGGACGTTAATCAAGTTGTTGACGGCGATGCGCTACAATTAGCCGGGCGTGGTAGCTGGTTTGTTGCTACTAACGATGAAATGGCGGAATTACAGCGTCGCGTCAACGATAAAGAGCTGATGATTACCGCTGCTTTGCCCGGTAGCGGCGAGTGGGGAACCCAGCGTGAGGCGCTGGCATTCGAACAAGCGGCGGTTGCCGACGAAACTGAATTGCAAGCATTACTGGTACGCGAAAAAGTAGACGCCGCGCGCAGAGCGATGCTGTTATATCCACAACAATTAAGCTGGAACTGGTGGGATGACGTCACCGTAGAAATCCGTTTCTGGCTTCCGGCGGGAAGTTTTGCAACCAGCGTTGTCAGGGAACTTATCAACACAACAGGTGATTATGCGCATATTGCTGAGTAATGATGACGGGGTACATGCACCCGGTATACAAACGCTGGCGAAAGCCTTGCGTGAGTTTGCTGACGTTCAGGTGGTTGCCCCCGATCGTAACCGCAGCGGCGCTTCAAATTCTCTGACACTGGAATCCTCCCTGCGCACGTTTACCTTTGAAAATGGTGATATCGCCGTGCAAATGGGAACCCCGACCGATTGTGTATATCTTGGTGTGAATGCACTGATGCGTCCGCGTCCGGATATTGTGGTTTCGGGCATTAACGCCGGGCCGAATCTGGGTGATGATGTTATCTATTCCGGTACGGTGGCAGCCGCGATGGAAGGCCGTCATTTAGGATTTCCAGCGCTGGCCGTCTCGCTTGACGGGCATAAGCATTATGACACTGCTGCGGCGGTAACCTGTTCTATTTTGCGCGCACTGTGCAAAGAGCCGCTGCGCACCGGGCGTATTCTCAATATTAACGTCCCGGATTTACCGCTGGATCAGATTAAAGGTATCCGCGTCACTCGCTGCGGTACACGACATCCGGCAGATCAAGTTATCCCGCAACAGGATCCGCGCGGTAATACGTTGTACTGGATTGGCCCGCCGGGCGGTAAGTGCGATGCCGGTCCGGGGACTGATTTTGCTGCGGTAGATGAAGGCTATGTCTCCATCACGCCGCTGCATGTAGATTTAACCGCGCACAACGCGCAAGATGTGGTTTCAGACTGGTTAAACAGCGTGGGAGTTGGCACGCAATGGTAAGCAGACGCGTACAAGCACTTCTGGATCAATTACGTGCGCAAGGTATTCAGGATGAGCAGGTGTTGAACGCACTTGCCGCCGTGCCGCGTGAAAAATTCATTGATGAAGCGTTTGAACAAAAAGCCTGGGACAATATCGCGTTGCCGATAGGTCAGGGGCAGACAATTTCGCAGCCGTACATGGTGGCGCGAATGACCGAATTACTCGAACTGACGCCGCAGTCGCGGGTGCTGGAAATCGGCACCGGTTCGGGCTATCAAACGGCAATCCTGGCACATCTTGTCCAGCATGTATGTTCGGTTGAACGGATTAAAGGATTGCAGTGGCAGGCGCGTCGCCGCCTGAAAAATCTTGATTTACATAATGTTTCAACCCGTCACGGCGATGGATGGCAAGGTTGGCAAGCACGTGCGCCGTTTGACGCTATCATTGTAACGGCAGCACCGCCCGAAATTCCTACTGCACTAATGACGCAACTGGATGAAGGCGGGATTCTCGTCTTGCCGGTAGGGGAAGAGCACCAGTATTTGAAGCGGGTGCGTCGTCGCGGGGGCGAATTTATTATCGATACCGTAGAGGCCGTGCGCTTTGTTCCCTTAGTGAAGGGGGAGCTGGCTTAAAGTGCGAGGAAATACCTGGAATTTTCCTGGTTATTTTGCAGCAGGTCAGCGTATCGTGAACATCTTTTCCAGTGTTCAGTAGGGTGCCTTGCACGGTAATTATGTCACTGGTTATTAATCAATTTTTCCTGGGGGATAAATGAGCGCGGGAAGCCCAAAATTCACCGTTCGCCGTATTGCGGCTTTGTCACTGGTTTCGCTATGGTTGGCTGGCTGTTCTGACACATCGAATCCACCGGCACCAGTCAGTTCCGTTAACGGCAATGCACCTGCAAATACCAATTCAGGTATGTTGATTACGCCACCGCCGAAAATGGGGACGACGTCTAAAACGCAGCAACCGCAAATTCAGCCGGTACAGCAGCCACAAATTCAATCTACGCAACAACCACAAATCCAGCCGGTGCAGCCTGTCACTCAGCAACCGGTGCAAATGGAAAATGGGCGTATCGTCTACAACCGTCAGTACGGGAATATTCCGAAAGGCAGTTATAGCGGTAGTACTTATACCGTGAAAAAAGGCGACACACTTTTCTATATTGCCTGGATCACCGGTAACGATTTCCGCGATCTCGCCCAACGTAATAATATTGAGGCACCATACGCGTTGAACGTAGGTCAGACTTTACAGGTTGGCAATGCTTCTGGCACGCCAATCACTGGCGGAAATGCCATTACCCAGGCGGATGCAGCAGAGCAAGGAGTTGTGATCAAGCCTGCACAAAATTCCACCGTTGCTGTTGCGTCGCAACCGACAATTACGTATTCTGAATCTTCGGGTGAACAGAGTGCTAACAAAATGTTGCCGAACAACAAGCCAACTGCGACCACGGTCACAGCGCCTGTAACTGTACCAACAGCAAGCACAACCGAGCCGACTGTCAGCAGTACATCAACCAGTACGCCGATTTCCACCTGGCGCTGGCCAACTGAGGGCAAAGTGATTGAAACCTTTGGCGCTTCTGAGGGAGGCAACAAGGGGATTGATATCGCAGGTAGCAAAGGACAGGCAATTATCGCGACCGCAGATGGCCGCGTTGTTTATGCCGGTAATGCGCTGCGCGGCTACGGTAATCTGATTATCATCAAACATAATGATGATTACCTGAGTGCCTACGCCCATAACGACACAATGCTGGTCCGGGAACAACAAGAAGTGAAGGCGGGGCAAAAAATAGCAACCATGGGTAGCACCGGAACCAGTTCAACACGATTGCATTTTGAAATTCGTTACAAGGGGAAATCCGTAAACCCGCTGCGTTATTTACCGCAGCGATAATTCGGCGGAACCAGGCTTTTGCTTGAGCGTTCCGTCAAGGGATCACGGGTAGGAGCCACCTTATGAGTCAGAATACGCTGAAAGTTCATGATTTAAATGAAGATGCGGAATTTGATGAGAACGGAGTTGAGGTTTTTGACGAAAAGGCCTTAGTTGAAGAGGAACCCAGTGATAACGATTTGGCCGAAGAGGAGCTGTTATCGCAGGGTGCCACACAGCGTGTGCTGGACGCGACTCAGCTTTACCTTGGTGAGATTGGTTATTCGCCACTGTTAACGGCCGAAGAAGAAGTTTATTTTGCGCGTCGCGCACTGCGTGGAGATGTCGCCTCCCGCCGCCGGATGATCGAGAGTAACTTGCGTCTGGTGGTAAAAATTGCCCGCCGTTATGGCAATCGTGGTCTGGCGTTGCTGGATCTTATCGAAGAGGGTAACCTGGGGCTGATCCGCGCGGTTGAGAAGTTTGACCCGGAACGTGGTTTCCGCTTCTCAACATACGCAACATGGTGGATTCGCCAGACGATCGAACGGGCGATTATGAACCAAACCCGTACGATTCGTTTGCCGATCCACATCGTAAAGGAGCTGAACGTTTACCTGCGAACCGCACGTGAGTTGTCCCATAAGCTGGATCACGAACCGAGCGCGGAAGAAATCGCAGAGCAACTGGATAAGCCAGTTGATGACGTCAGCCGTATGCTTCGTCTTAACGAGCGCATTACCTCGGTAGACACCCCGCTGGGTGGTGATTCCGAAAAAGCGTTGCTGGACATCCTGGCCGACGAAAAAGAGAACGGTCCGGAAGACACCACGCAAGATGACGATATGAAGCAGAGCATCGTCAAATGGCTGTTCGAACTGAACGCCAAGCAGCGTGAAGTGCTGGCACGTCGATTCGGTTTGCTGGGGTATGAAGCGGCAACACTGGAAGATGTAGGTCGTGAAATAGGCCTCACACGAGAACGTGTTCGCCAGATTCAGGTTGAAGGCCTGCGCCGTCTGCGTGAGATTTTGCAGACTCAGGGGCTGAATATCGAAGCGCTGTTCCGCGAATAAGCAAGCATCTGTCAGAAAGGCCAGTCTCATATGAGGCTGGCCTTTTTCTTTTGTTTGGGGCGTTGGTGTATTTTGTCGCCTGGATAAGATGCGACAGCGTCGCATCCGGCAATCAGCACCCTATGTGTTCATCATCTTGCGCACCAGTCGCATAAACAACACCTGCTCTTCTCTACTCAAACGCCCCAAAAATTCATCATCCACGCGGTTACCAATGGGATCGCCGCAGCAAGTACCCATCGAACCTTTTCGCTAAGGTTAAATTACTGCCCACACGCACCAGGTGATTAAGAATCCGGTAAAACCGAGGATGGTCGTTAACACTGTCCAGGTTTTCAGACCATCTGCCACCGATAAACCCAGATATTTGGTGACGATCCAGAAACCGGAGTCGTTAATGTGCGATGCGCCAAGCCCACCAAAGCAGGCCGCCAGTGTCACCAGTACGCACTGAATCGGATTCAGCCCCACAACCGCTTCTGAAAGCAGTCCGCCTGTTGTCAGGATTGCTACGGTTGCCGAACCCTGCGATGCACGCAGCGCCAGTGAAATAATAAATGCCGCAGGCAACAGAGGCAGGTCAATCATTTGTAGCATGTTGGCAAGAGCCTTACCGACGCCAGATTCCACCAGCACTTTGCCGAACACCCCACCAGCTCCAGTAACCAGAATAACTACCGCCGCAGTGGGAAGGGCTGAGCCCATAATATCGCTGGTGTGTTGCAGGCTCCAGCCGCGACGTAAGGCCAATAACCAGAACGCCAGTACCAGCGCAATCATCAATGCTACCATCGGTGAGCCGAGCAGTTGCAACGTACCAAGCAGGGGATGCGAGGCTGGCATTAGTGTTGCCGAAACCGTACCCGCCATAATAATCGCGATAGGGATAACAATTAGCGAGGTGACCAGCGCTACGCCTGGCGGATTTATTTTATCGCTTAATTTTGTTGCGTTTCCCTCACTGGCTGGAGCCAGTTGCATCTGCTCCAGTACTTCCACCGACATCGCATATTGGCGCTTATTGATTATTTTCGCTGCAAAATAGCCGACAATGCCCACTGGAATAGAAATCGCAATACCGATTATGGTCAGCCAGCCGATGTCTGCGTGAAGGAGTCCCGCTGCGGCGACGGGGCCAGGATGTGGCGGCACAGCTACGTGAACGGTCAGCATGATCCCAGCAACAGGCAGACCAAATTTAAGCGGTGATATTTTTGCAACCTTGGCAAAGCCATAAATGATTGGCGCAAGAATAATAAAGCCGACATCAAAGAAGACGGGGATGCCGAGGAAGAATGCTGCCAGAGTCAGTGCGGCGATTGTTCGTTTATCCCCTAACTTGCGGCTGAAATAATTGGCCAGTGATTCTGCGCCGCCAGAGTGCTCGATCATGCGCCCCAGCATAGCGCCAAGGCCGATGATAATGGTGACGGAACCAAGCACGCCACCCATCCCGGCGATCATCACTTTACCTACTTCGCCAGCCGGGATACCCGCTGCAAGTGCGACTAACAGGCTGACGAGAAGCAGCGCGACGAATGGTTGTACCTTTGCCTTGATGACCAGCAGCAACAGCATGATTACGCCAGCTAACGCAATGCATAACAATGTAATTGTGGACATGGAAAACCCTGTCTGAAAGTTATAGTTAACCTACCCCATCCGTAGATGGGGGGATGTATGGGTACGTTGTAATTATGGATTTAGCGAATTAGCGCCAGGCGTCAAACCAGCCAAGCCCTTCTTCGGTGAGGCCGCGGGGTTTGTATTCACAACCGATCCAACCCTGATATCCCACCTTATCGAACAGGCGAAACAGCCACGGATAATTGATCTCGCCATCGTCTGGTTCATGTCGGTCAGGCAGTCCGGCAATTTGCACGTGGGCATATTTCCCAGCGTAATCGCGGATTAAATGCGTCAGGTCGCCATCTACTTTTTGCGCATGGAAGGTATCCAACTGAATAAACACATTATCGCGAGCGACCTCTTCAACAATTGCCAGTGCCTGATACTGACTGGAGAAGAGATAACCAGGTTTAACGGCTGGGCTGAGTGCTTCAACCAAAACTCGCTTGCCGTGCAGCGCAAAGCTATCGGCAGCGTAGCGGAGATTATCGATAAACACTGCCCGATACCGTTCAGCGTCTTCGCCTGCGGGCACTACTCCTGCCATCACATGAACTTGTTCGCAATTGAGCGCCAGCGCATATTCCAGAGCCAGATCGATGTCCGCGCGAGCTTCGTGCTCACGTCCGGGAAGGGCGGATAATCCCCATTCACTCGCATTAACATCCCCAGGAGCGGTATTGAACAGCGCCAGCGTCAGATGGTTTTGCGCCAGTTGTTGCTGGATTTGCTGGATGGAATAGTCATAGGGAAACAGAAATTCCACGGCATCAAAACCAGCTTTTCGCGCTGCGGCGAAGCGTTCAATAAAAGGCACTTCGGTGAACATCATGGATAAATTAGCTGCAAAACGAGGCATTGCATTAACTCCTTAATTCCGCAATTTCATCTGCGGTCAGATAGCGGATCGGGCGGTCGCTGAGAATAAAAATCAGCCTGGCCGTTTCCTCCAGCTCTTCCATATTGTTGGCAGCTTCTTGCAGGCTTTCACCGCAAACCACTGGGCCATGATTTGCTAACAAAAAGGCCTGATGATTTGCTGCCAGTTCCGCCAGATCCTGTGCGATGCGTTTATCGCCCGGGCGATAATAGGGCACCAACGGGACGTTCCCCATCCGCATCACCACGTACGGTGTGAACGGACGAATAACGTTACTGCTGTCCAGCCCTTGAAGGCAGGAAAGTGCCGTCGACCACGTACTGTGCAAATGCACGACAGCTTTACAGCGCGGATTATTGCGATACAGCGCCAGATGAAAGAGCACTTCTTTTGAGGGTTTGTCACCACTTAGCCATTCGCCATCCGCGGTGACTTTGGAAAGCCGCTGCGGATCGAGATTACCCAGGCATGAACCTGTCGGCGTTGCCAGTAAATTCCCGTCAGGCAAAAGCAGCGACAGATTGCCAGCCGAACCGGTGGCATAGCCGCGCTGAAAGAACGAACTGGCAATCCGCGTCATCTCTTCTCGCAAAGACTGCTCTGCTTTTGCGAAATCGCTCATGGTAGAAACTCTCTTTGGGCTCGTGAAAAAAAGGCTTCGTCACCGAAATTGCCGGATTTAAGGGCCAGTGAGACAGGTTTATCCAGTGCGTTAACCCACGGCACACCGGGGGAAATTGTTGGGCCAATATGGAACCCTTTTATGCCCAGACTCTGCGTGACCACTCCGGAAGTTTCACCGCCTGCGACAATAAAACGCGTTACACCTTCCGCCGCTAACCTGGCAGCCAGTAGCGAAAACAGCGCTTCCACTGCCTGGCTGGCTTTTTGTGCGCCATATTGCTGTTGAATAGCGGCCAGCGCGTCGGTGCTGGCGGTGGCAAAAACCAGCGGAGCAAGTTCACTTTCCTGACTCAGAACCCATTTCGCCAGTTCGTGTGTATAAGCGACCAGTGTTTCTGTTGTGAGACAACGTGCCACATCAACTTCACGGGCTGGCGCCATCTGACGGTAATGTGCCACCTGGCAATTGGTCATTTGTGAGCATGAACCGGAGAGCACTACGCCGCGCCCTGCGAGTGGACGCCCTGCTTCGCGTGCCTGGTTACCGTTTTCTTGCGCCCACTGCCGGGCCAGACCTATCGCAAGGCCAGAACCGCCGGTTACTAATGGGGCATCACGCAAGGCTTCACCCTGAATTTCCAGATGGCGTTCGGTCAGGGCATCAAGCACCGCGTAGCGATAGCCCTCTTGCTGTAAACGGGCCAGTTCCTGACGCATGGCTTCCACACCTTTTTCGAGAATATGCGCCGAAACGACGCCGCAGCGCCCTGTGGATTGTGCTTCAACCAGACGCGGAAGGTAGCTGTCGGTCATAGGATTTACTGGATGATGCCGCATCCCGGATTCGGCCAGCAGTTGATTCATCACGAACAAATAACCCTGATAAACCGTGCGCCCGTTGACTGGCAGAGCCGGGGAAAAGACCGTAAACGGCGTGTCGAGTGCATCCATTAATGCATCAGTCACCGGGCCGATATTGCCTTTCTCAGTACTGTCGAAAGTGGAGCAGTATTTGAAGTAGACTTGTTTGCAACCTTGTTGTTGCAACCAGCGCAGAGCCGCCAGCGATTGCTGTGTGGCTTCTGCCACCGGGCAGGAGCGAGTTTTCAGACTGATCACAACGGCATCGATTGCTTCCGGCATTTCCCCTGTCGGGACACCGTTGATTTGCACCGTTGGCAGACTATTTTCCACCAGAAAACTGGCGATATCCGTCGCGCCGGTAAAATCATCAGCGATAACGCCAATCTTGATCATGATTTCGCTCCCGGTAGAGTGATGCCAGAGAAAATCTTGATGACTGCGCTGTCGTCTTCTTTTCCGTAACCTGCGTTGCTGGCGCTGGTGAACATATTCAACGCTGTTGAGGCCAACGGCAGCGGAAAGTGCAGGGCTTTAGCGGTATCAGCAACCAGCCCGAGATCCTTCACAAAAATATCTACGGCAGAATGCGGGGTGTAATCGCCATCCACCACATGGCGCATCCGGTTTTCGAACATCCACGAATTTCCGGCGGCATTGGTTACGACGTCATACATTACATCCAGTGGGATCCCCGCACGGGCAGCAAGCGCCATCGCTTCGGCCCCGGCAGCAATATGCACGCCAGCTAACAACTGGTGGATAATTTTTACTGTCGAACCCAGACCCGGCTCTGCACCAATGCGATAAACTTTTCCGGCGACGGCTTCCAGCACGGGGGTCAGGCGTTCAAAGGCAAGATCACTACCGGAGGCCATAACGGTCATTTCACCGTTAGCGGCTTTTACCGCGCCACCAGAAACTGGCGCATCCAGCATTTCCAGATCGAACGCAGCCAGAGCAGTGGCAATTTCCTGCGCATCAGCACTGGCGATAGTGGAAGAAACCATTACAGCCGTGCCGGGTTTCAGATGCTGTGCAACGCCTTTATCACCAAACAGTACTTGTTTGACCTGGGCCGCATTTACCACCAGCACCAGCAGAACATCCAGTTTTTCGGCAAACGTCGCGGCGTTATCGGAAACCCCGCAAGCGCCAGCCTCTTTCAGCGTAGCGCAGGCATTGGCGTTCAGGTCTGCGCCCCAGGTAGAAAGACCCGCGCGGACACACGACAGCGCCGCTCCCATCCCCATTGACCCTAAACCAACGATACCGACATGAAACTCAGATCCCGTTTTCATCTGCTCTCCTTGTTAATTTAAGTGATATTTTGTTTGATGTTGTGAATATAAGCGCCAGGCGATAACGATATGGTGAGCTGATTCACAAAAATTAACATGGCGTGTTATTTTATGTGAACTAAGCGATAGTTGCGTTGCGCACGTTTCGCAGGCAAATAGCGTAGAATGTCCGCAGGACAAAGGAAGGAGCAAAAGTTGATACCCGTAGAGCGTCGCCAAATCATCCTTGAGATGGTAGCTGAAAAAGGCATTGTCAGTATTGCTGAACTGACGGACAGAATGAATGTGTCACATATGACCATTCGTCGGGATTTGCAAAAACTGGAGCAGCAGGGCGCTGTTGTATTGGTGTCCGGAGGTGTCCAGTCGCCGGGACGTGTGGCGCATGAACCTTCTCACCAGGTAAAAACTGCGCTGGCAATGACGCAAAAAGCGGCTATTGGCAAGCTGGCGGCAAGTCTCGTTCAGCCGGGGAGTTGTATCTATCTGGATGCGGGAACGACCACGTTAGCGATTGCACAGCATTTGATTCACATGGAGCCACTCACTGTAGTCACCAACGATTTCGTTATCGCAAACTACTTGCTCGACAACAGTAATTGCACAATTATTCACACTGGTGGTGCAGTTTGTCGGGAAAACCGTTCCTGTGTCGGAGAAGCCGCCGCGACCATGCTACGCAGCTTGATGATTGATCAGGCTTTTATTTCTGCATCGTCATGGAGTGTGCGGGGGATCTCTACGCCAGCGGAAGATAAAGTCACGGTGAAACGGGCGATTGCCAGTGCCAGCCGCCAGCGGATTCTGGTCTGTGATGCCACGAAATATGGTCAGGTGGCGACATGGCTGGCGTTACCGTTAAGTGAGTTTGATCAGATCATTACTGACGGCGGTCTGCCGGAAAGCGCCAGCCGCACGCTGGCGAAGCTTGATCTCTCTTTGCTGGTGGCGAAAAACGAATAATGGCCTGAAATAAAACCGGGATACTCATGCTTCACAGAGGAAGCATGAGATTACTTTATTTTATAAAACGATAACCGTCCGCTTTTCGGTGAGCCGGTATCAATATAAATCTGGTTAGCGAACGTCTGAATGTTATCAAACATCATATGACCAAAGATAAAGCGGTCGGCACCGTTTATTTTTTGTGATTCGCCTTTAAGCGATTTCTGCACGCGATCAACAGGCCAGAGTAATTCACTTTCCGCTATTTCTTTACCAAACTGATATTTATCTCCTGGGTAATCTGCATGTGCGATGATATATTTTATATTATCGTTATCTAATTCAATAATATGGGGAAGATGATGAAAACGAAGCAACAGATCTATTGCCTCTTTTTGTTCCGTCTTATTTAAATCGAAAAACCAGTCACCGCCACTGGCCAGCCACATATTGCCATCGCCAGTCGCGAATGCATCAAGAGCCATCGCTTCGTGGTTGCCCTTAACAGAGGTAAACCAGGGATGGTTTAACAGGCGTAGTACGTTAAGACTCTCCGCCCCACGATCAATATTATCGCCTGTAGAAATAAGTAAGTCTGTTTCGGGACAAAAAGATAATTGATGTAAGCGGGATTGTAATAATTGATAGTCACCATGAATATCACCAACGGCCCATATATGGCGATAGTTATGAGCATCAATTTTTTGATAGCGGGTGGTAGACATTTGCATAGACTCAAAATTATAGCAATGTATTATTATACCCGACCAGAGTGTCGAAGTCTTTGGAGTAATAAATTACAAAAGGATGTTTTAAGATGCTTAGATATTTTTATGCTTTCCTGTTAGCTTTCTGTTTTTTTACATCTAATGTACAAGCTGCTTCTATAGAAGAAATAAATCGTTTTGAAAAACTTATAACTGAAGGTGATGTAGTTAAGTGTACAACAGATTTCAGTGTGACGGAGAATAACGAAAAATATCAACTTAGCATTTTGGGAATAATGAAAGTCATTTACTCGGTAGAAAATGAAAAACGCTACCACACGACACAATATTATCGTTTAAATGGTTCCACAATATCCTTTGTCCGCCATGAGATGGATATCATTGTTACTCATGAAAAATCGAAGATAAAAGAAGAGATTGTACCTGACAGTGTAAAGGTATTTTATCCGTTAGCACCAGAGCAAGAAGCGATCTTAGCAGAAGCTGCACGGAAAACTGCCCCCGTGTTTATTGATCATGAGGGTATCACATTTACGACATTTCCTGATTACCAGGTGAAAGTGAAATATCCCTCTATTTCAGATGTGGTGACTCAGTATTGCCGGGTGCAAATGAAAAAGTAGTGAATCAACCCGACGGCATAGTGCCGTCGGGAATATCAGGTTTACACCAGACTCTTCAACCGATAAATCCACTCCAGCGCCTGACGCGGGGTCAGTGAATCTGGATCGATATTTTCCAGTGCTTCGACTGCTGGCGAGGTTTCTTCCGGTAATGACAGCAAAGACATCTGCGTACCATCAACCTGCGTAGCGGCCGCATTAGGTGAAATGCTCTCCAGCTCACGCAGTTTCTGCCGCGCGCGCTTGATTACCTCTTTTGGTACGCCCGCCAGCGCAGCAACCGCCAGACCGTAGCTCTTACTTGCCGCGCCGTCCTGCACACTGTGCATAAAGGCAATCGTGTCACCGTGCTCCAGTGCATCAAGATGCACGTTCGCCACGCCTTCCATTTTCTCTGGTAGCTGTGTCAGTTCGAAATAGTGGGTGGCAAACAGTGTCAACGCTTTAATCTTATTCGCCAGATTTTCCGCACACGCCCACGCCAGCGACAGACCATCGTAAGTGGACGTCCCGCGACCAATCTCATCCATCAACACCAGACTGTACTCGGTGGCATTATGCAGAATATTGGCGGTTTCGGTCATTTCCACCATAAAGGTTGAACGCCCGGAAGCCAGATCATCCGCCGCGCCGACGCGGGTGAAGATACGGTCAATCGGACCAATTTCCACGCTTTGTGCCGGTACATAACTGCCGATATAGGCCATCAGCGCAATCAACGCGGTCTGGCGCATATAGGTACTTTTACCGCCCATGTTCGGACCGGTAATGATCAACATGCGGCGCTGTGGCGACAGATTCAGCGGGTTAGCGATAAACGGCTCATTCAGTACCTGTTCAACCACCGGATGGCGACCTTCGGTAATGCGAATACCGGGTTTATCAATAAAGGTCGGGCAGGTGTAGTTCAGGGTATAGGCACGTTCTGCCAGGTTAACCAGCACGTCGAGTTCTGCCAGTGCGCTCGCACTCTGTTGCAACGCTTCCAGATGCGGCAGCAGCAGGTCAAACAACTCTTCATAAAGCTGTTTTTCCAGCGCCAGTGCTTTGCCTTTTGAGGTGAGGACTTTGTCTTCGTACTCTTTCAGCTCCGGAATAATGTAGCGTTCAGCGTTTTTCAGCGTCTGGCGGCGCATGTAGTTAATCGGTGCCAGATGGCTTTGCCCACGGCTGATTTGAATGTAATAGCCGTGCACCGCGTTAAAACCAACTTTCAGCGTGTCCAGGCCGGTACGTTCACGCTCGCGGACTTCCAGACGCTCCAGATAATCGGTCGCGCCGTCAGCCAGCGCGCGCCACTCATCCAGCTCTTCGTTATAGCCCGGTGCGATAACACCACCGTCGCGCACCAGTACCGGCGGCGTGTCGATGATTGCCCGCTCCAGCAGATCGCGCAGTTCGGCAAATTCGCCCATTTTCTCACGCAGCGCCTGTACCGGTGCACTATCGACAGTTTCTAACTGTGCGCGCAGTTCCGGCAGTTGCTGGAAGGCGTGACGCATGCGAGCAAGATCGCGTGGGCGAGCGGTACGTAACGCCAGTCGTGCCAGAATACGCTCCAGATCGCCCACCTGCCGCAGTACCGGCTGTAATTCGGCGGTGAAATCCTGCAATGCGCCGATGGTCTGCTGGCGCTCAAGCAACACGCGGGTGTCGCGCACTGGCATATGTAGCCAGCGTTTCAGCATACGGCTACCCATCGGCGTGACGGTGCAGTCAAGCACGGAAGCCAGCGTATTTTCCGCGCCACCCGCCAGATTCTGGGTGATTTCCAGATTACGGCGCGTCGCAGCATCCATAATGATGCTGTCCTGCTCGCGTTCCATCGTGATAGAGCGGATATGTGGCAAGGTTGTGCGCTGGGTATCTTTTGCATACTGCAACAGGCAACCAGCGGCACAAAGACCGCGTGACGCATTTTCAACACCAAAACCTACCAGATCGCGCGTGCCAAATTGCAGGTTTAACTGCTGGCGCGCGGTGTCGATTTCAAACTCCCACAGCGGGCGACGGCGCAGGCCGCGACGACCTTCAATTAACGACATTTCAGCAAAATCTTCTGCGTACAGCAGTTCCGCCGGATTGGTGCGTTGCAGTTCTGCTGCCATCGTTTCGCGGTCAGCCGGTTCGCTCAGACGAAAACGCCCGGAACTGATATCCAGCGTCGCGTAACCGAAACCTTTACTGTCCTGCCAGATAGCCGCCAGCAGGTTGTCCTGGCGCTCCTGCAACAGGGCTTCATCGCTGATAGTACCCGGCGTGACGATACGGACAACTTTGCGCTCAACGGGCCCTTTGCTGGTCGCCGGATCGCCAATCTGTTCACAAATAGCGACGGATTCGCCCTGATTTACCAGTTTGGCAAGATAGTTTTCTACCGCGTGATAGGGGATACCTGCCATCGGGATTGGCTCACCCGCGGAAGCGCCACGTTTAGTCAGCGAAATATCCAGCAGTTGCGACGCCCGTTTCGCGTCGTCATAAAACAGCTCGTAAAAGTCACCCATCCGGTAGAACAGCAGGATCTCCGGATGCTGTGCTTTCAGCTTGAGATACTGCTGCATCATAGGCGTATGGGCTTCGAAATTTTCTATTACACTCATGGAGTTAGGTCCGGTTCCCTGATGTTAAATGTGGTGTGATGGTTTTTATTTTCGTTGTAATCACATAAGGCGCACATGATACCGGAGTTAATCATTTCAGGGGAAGACGCGAACGGTGAGTTCTTGATGCTGGTTCCGGGAAAGATGCTGTTTTGCAGCTTTTGCGTGTTGATTATGAAAACATTGCGTTGGTTGAAGAAACCTCCTCCTTCAGAGCCATAGTCCCCTTTAAAATTAAGTTGTAATATAAATGCACCTTAAGAGTGTGGAGGCAGCATGTCCGGCAAGCGTATCTCTCGTGAAAAACTGACGATTAAAAAAATGATCGATCTTTATCAAGCGAAATGCCCGCAGGCGTCAGCGGAGCCGGAGCATTACGAGGCGTTGTTTGCTTATGCGCAAAAACGGCTGGATAAATGTGTGTTTGGCGAAGAGAAACCGGCCTGTAAGCAGTGTCCGGTGCACTGTTATCAGCCTGCGAAGCGTGAAGAGATGAAGCAGATTATGCGTTGGGCGGGGCCGCGAATGCTGTGGCGTCATCCGATCTTAACCGTGCGTCATCTGATTGATGACAAGCGTCCGGTGCCGGAACTGCCAGAAAAATATCGCCCGAAGAAATAAATTTGCCGGAGGAGTTTATATTCCCCGGCAAATACGGCGCTTACGCTTTGGTCGCAATCAGGATTGCTGATGCCTTGATCAACGCAATAACGCGCGAGCCAGCGGTGAGTTTCATCTCATCCTGGCTTTCATTTGTTACCACCGCCACAATTTCAAAACCCGCATCCGTTTTGATATGGACAGTGGCATTCACTGCGCCTTCGGTGATTTTCGACACACTGCCAGCAAACTGGTTGCGAGCGGAGAATTTCAGTCCACAGTCTTCCGTTGCCAGCGTTACCCACGGGGCTTTAATCAGGGCAATCGCTTCTTTCCCTTTTGCCAGCCCCAGGGCTTGCTGGCTGCTGTGGGTCACAATCGCCACCAGCTTAGCGCCACCTGCCAGCGTCAGTTCTACTTCATCATTCACCGCGCCCATTGCTACTGCGCTAACGGTTCCGGTTAATTGATTTCTTGCTGAAACTGCCATACTGCCTCCTTTCATTGAATGTTGACTGAGTATAACTAAATCTGTCAAACCAATGCCGCTTTATCAATTCCCAGCCGTTTCATCCGTGACAGCAGGGTGGTGCGTTTTAGCCCCAGACGTTGTGCAGCTCCTTTCGGCCCCGCAACTACACCATTGGTCTCTTTCAGTACACGGACAATCAGTTGATATTCATCTTCACCTTCCTGGGCGACGACCGTCGCGGCAGGCGGCGTTTCAGGTTCCGGTAGTGAGATATCGGGTAAAGAGAGTTGTAGAACGTTACCGCGAGTCAGCAGCACCGCGCGCTCAATGACATTTTCCAGTTCGCGGACGTTACCCGGCCATTCCATGTTGCTCAATATGCGCAGAGTCTCGGCTGGAATACTGTCAATATTGCGCCCCAGACGGCGGGCTATTTTGAAGGTGAAGGCTTTCGCCAACAGCGGAATATCTTCCGGACGCTCGCGTAGCGGTGGCAGATGAATCGGGAAGACATTCAGGCGGTAATAGAGATCGCTACGGAACTCACGGTCAGCGACCATTTTTTTCAGATCGCGGTTAGTCGCGGCGATTAAACGCACGTCCGTCTGAATAATTTTGTTGCTGCCGAGGCGTTCAAACTCCTGTTCCTGCAACACGCGCAGTAGCTTCGGCTGTAACTCCAGCGGCATATCACCCACTTCATCGAGGAACAGCGAGCTTTTATCCGCCAGTTCAAAACGACCGATGCGCTGGGTGCTGGCACCAGTAAAGGCGCCACGCTCATGACCAAACAGATCGCTTTCCAGCAATCCGGCAGGCATGGCGGCGCAGTTCATTTTCACCATTCGACGACCGTTTCGCTCACTCAGATTGTGAATTGCGCGGGCTATCAGCTCTTTTCCTGTGCCAGTTTCACCAAGAATGAGTACGGTGCTGTCGCTTTGCGCCACCATCTCAACCTGTTTGAGCACGCTATACATGGCTTCGCTGCGACCAATAATCTCGCCAAATTCACTATCCACATTGTTGAGTTGTTCTGTCAGGGCGAGGTTTTCATCAACCAGCCGCTCTTTCAGACGGTGGATTTCCTGGTAGGCAAGAGCATTATCCACGGCAATCGCCACACGTTCGGCAATCTGGCGCAGTAAACTCAGGTTGGTGGTGGTAAAGGTTTTCTCTTCACACTGTGCCAGTTTCAATACGCCCAGCATGGTATTACCAGACATCAATGGTAGCAGGCACAACGTCTGGATCTGGTTTCCCCAGGTGTCGAACAGCATGCGTTCGTAGGGGGCTAAATCATCTCGTTCGTGGAGATTAATCAGCAGCATCTCTTTGCTTTTAAATACGCGCTCGGTGAGGGTTCCGGCCTCATCAACTTCACTCTGTTCGTGAGTGGGATGCTGTTTATCAAGATAATGAGTGGAGTAAACGTTGAGTTTGTTTTTACGATGACTGCGTAAGACGATACTGATATCGTCGATATCGAAGTAGTAGTGGATCTCTTTCGCCACTTCGCTGACCAGTTCGTCCATGTCCAGGCGGGAGAGTACCGCATTGGTGATGGCGACCAGAATGCGGAAGTTATCCCGTTCCCGACATAACAGTTCGTAGTCGACGTTGTTGATGACGCGGCTCTGAATTTGCTCGGTGACAACAGAAACAATCTGCGTAAATGTTTGCAGGCGATTGAACTCTTTTTCGCTCCACGGGCGATCGTCATAACGAATAAATTCACAGCCACCAAAAATATGCCCTTCCGCTGCCTGTGGCATCAGGCAATAGTGACCAAATTTGGGATATAAACCGCTTGTGGCCAGTTGTGGCCAGGTTTCACAAAATTCTTCGTAGCTGCAATGCAGCGTATCAGGACGCGACAAAATGCTGCGCACCGGCCCATGCGCCAGAACGGTTTCGTCTTCGTATTTTATTGGGGGTTCTTTGTCACGCGACGCGTAATAAGTCGCACGTTGAGTCTGCGCTTGCCACAACACAATCGCCGCGTTGTCAGCGAGCGCAGAACGCTTTACCAGTTGCGAAAGAGCCTCACACAGCGAGGCCAGATCGGGCTGCTGCAATAGTGTCCGAGTGATGTCGAACAACCCTTGTTGCCCGAGATCACTCATCGGTGTATACGACATGTTGTTCTTCCAGGAAAGCACCGCTAAGCGGTGCAAAAGGTAAATGACAAATTAAAGGAGCTTTAGATTTTTATTAGCATATACGAGGCAGCGGTTCGGCGTGTGGTAGATCGAGAGTTCGTTTCACACCATAAAGCCCTGCAAGACGAACACCTTTACGTTCCACCACTTCGCCAATTAACGCAGCATCCTGTCCCAGTGGATGGGAATGCAGCGCCGCCAACACTTGCTCTGCCGCGTTACGCTCTACGGCGATCACCAGCTTGCCTTCGTTGGCAAAGTTGAGGGCATCCAGTCCCAGCAGTTCGCAAACGCCGCGCACGGCAGGTTTAACCGGCAGTGCAGCTTCTGAAAGTTCAATACCGCAACCGCAGGCTGCCGCGAATTCATGAACCACCGCGTTCACTCCACCGCGGGTGGCATCGCGCAGCGCCTTCACGCCGGGAATGTCACGCAGTGTCTGAATCAGAGGCGTCAGCACTGCACAGTCGCTGACCAGTTCGCCATCCAGCCCCAGTTGCTCACGCAGGTTAAGGATAGTTGCACCGTGGTCACCGAGCGTACCGCTAACCAGCAATACATCGCCTGCGGTCAGAGTTTGTGCGCCCCAGTGAATATTCGCCGGGATCGCGCCCATTCCTGCGGTGTTGATAAACAATTTGTCTGCAGCACCGCGTTGTACCACTTTGGTATCGCCAGTCACAATGGCAATGCCAGCCGCGCGGGCGGTTTCTGCCATGCTGGTGACGACCGCTTTTAGCGTCTCCATCGGCAACCCTTCTTCAAGGATAAAACCACAGGAGAGATAACGTGGAATTGCGCCGCTGACCGCAACGTCATTCGCCGTACCACAAATCGCCAGCTTGCCAATATTGCCACCAGGGAAGAATAGCGGGTCAATGACGTAGCTGTCGGTGGAGAAGGCCAGACGGTCGCCTTCCGCCACCAGTTGCGCCAGGTCAAGACGTGCCTGATCTTCTTGTTCCGCCAGCCACGGATTGGCAAAAGCTTCCATAAACAGGCTATTGATTAATTGCTGCATCGCCTGGCCGCCGCTGCCGTGGGCGAGTTGGATATTATTCACGCTTCACTCTCCTGCTGACGATACTGATACCACGCTGCACAGGCTCCTTCGGAGGAAACCATCAGCGCACCGAACGCGGTTTGAGGATTACAGGTGTTCCCAAATAACGGGCATTGATGCGGCTTACATTTGCCCGTCAATACTTCGCCACAGCGCGCGCGCGGATCATCGCAAACCTGCTGCGGAGCCGGGCGGAAATGCGCTTCAGCGTCAAACCGCTGATAGTCCGGCGTCAGGTGCACGCCAGAAGATTCAATCACGCCCAGTCCGCGCCATTCGCTGTCACCGTTAACGCAGAACACATCAGCAATCGCCTGTTGCGCCAGCAGATTACCGGCATCAGGTACTACCCGGCGATACTGATTCTCTACCTTGCTGTGAGCCGCTATTTTCTGCTCTACCAGCATCACTACGCCTTGTAGTAGATCAAGTGGTTCGAATCCAGCGACCACCAGCGGACGATGAAAATCGCTGGCGATAAAATTATAGGCGTCGGTGCCGATAACCATACTGACGTGGCCCGGCGCGAGGAACGCATCAATGC
This sequence comes from Escherichia sp. KTE52, assembly GCF_000408325.1. Lineage (NCBI taxonomy): Bacteria > Pseudomonadati > Pseudomonadota > Gammaproteobacteria > Enterobacterales > Enterobacteriaceae > Escherichia > Escherichia sp. KTE52. Next base: position 95,168 of record NZ_KE138680.1, on the reverse strand, counting down.
CATTGTCGGGTTGTTCCAGCAAACTGCGCAGAGTCGGGATCAGCGTAATGTGCTGGCAGAAGAAGTAAAAGTTCTGCACATCGCGGGCTTTCGCCTGTTGCAGAGTGATGGCGGTGGTCGGCATGGTGGTTTCAAACCCTAAGCCGAAGAACACCACTTTGCGGGTTGGGTTCTCCTGCGCCAGTTTCAACGCATCCATTGGTGAGTAGACAATACGCACATCGGCACCGCGCGCTTTTGCCTGTAGCAGCGACCCCTGTTTACCGGGTACGCGCATGGCGTCACCAAAGGTACAGAAGATGACTTCCGGATGGCTGGCAATTTCTACGCAAGTGTCGATTCTGCCCATCGGCAGTACGCACACCGGGCAACCCGGACCGTGGATAAACTCAACGTTTTCCGGCAGCAACTGGTCGAGACCGAATTTAAAGATGGCGTGGGTATGGCCGCCGCATACTTCCATAATGCGCAGTGGGCGCTCGGCGGTGTAAGAGAGATGTGAAGCACGTTCGCGCAGATGTTCAATTAACTGCATCACCTGTTCCGGCGCGCGATATTCATCAACAAAACGCATTATTTTTCCTCGCCATACAACAGCGCGCCGACATCCGGCTCAACATCAAACATATTTTGTAAGGCGTCGAGGGTGTCGCGCGCTTCGGCTTCATTAATTACGCTCATGGCAAAGCCAACGTGAACCAGTACCCACTGACCCACGCGTGGCTGACCGTTTTCATCGCAACTGCCGACTAACGTTAAATCGACATCGCGTTGAATGCCGCAGATGTCGACCTTCGCCTGGTTGCCGTCAATGGTGCGAATCTGGCCGGGAACGCCTATGCACATCGCTGTGTCTCCAGCCAGTTCAACCACTGGTCCATCCCTTCGCCGCTGGTGGCGGAAATCAGGATGATTTCAATTTCTGGATTGACTTCGCGGGCGCAGGCGATGCATTTCTCAACGTCGAAATTGAGATACGGCAGCAGATCAACTTTGTTGAGCAACATCAGCGAGGCAGCGGCAAACATATGCGGATATTTCAGAGGCTTATCTTCACCCTCAGTGACCGAGAGCACCGCCACTTTGTGTTTTTCACCGAGATCGAAGCTGGCCGGGCATACAAGATTGCCAACGTTTTCGATAAACAGAATACCGTTATCGTCTAATGGCAGACGCGGTGCGGCGTCGGCAATCATCTGTGCGTCGAGATGGCAGCCTTTACCGGTGTTTACCTGAATTGCCGGTGTGCCGGTAGCGCGAATGCGCGCGGCGTCGTTAACTGTCTGCTGGTCACCTTCGATAACCGCACACGGAACGCTATCTTTCAGGCGCATTAAGGTTTCGGTCAGCAGCGTGGTTTTACCGGAACCAGGGCTGGAAACCAGGTTGAGCACCAGTTGGTTGCGGGCAGCAAAGCGTGCGCGATTGCGTTCAGCCAGACGGTTATTTTTGTCCAGCACGTCAATTTCCACTTCCAGCATCCGGCGCTGGCTCATGCCCGGCGCGTGAGTGCCAGCTTCTCCGTGACCGTAATGCAGGTCGCCTTCTTCAGTCTGGCTGGGGGTAAATTCAGGCGCTTTAATGCCGGTGATTTTCATTTTCGGGCGTGCTGCCGGGGCAAAAGGCGCGCTACGAAACGCGGAATGAGGGTTATGTTCATCACCCTCGATATACAGGTTGCCTTCACCGCAACCGCATGTTGTACACATCGCTCACTCCTGGTCTATTTCTATCCGCCGAATCTGTAAACCGTCGTCTGCCACAATGCGCAGCATGTCGCCATGACACTGTGGACAGCGGCGGACGCGCTGGGTCAGTAGCGTCACATACTGTTGGCATGTTTCACACCAGCATTCGGCCTCTTGTTCTTCGAGGTGCAGTTTACAACCTTCCGCCACGCTGCCGCGGCAAACCAGATCAAAACAAAAGGCAAGAGAGCTGGTTTCGACACAAGAAAATGCGCCAATTTTGAGCCAGACCCCAGTTACGCGTTTTGCGCCATGCTTTGCGGCCTGCTGTTCGATCAATTCCAGTGCCCGTTGGCAGAGGGTTATTTCGTGCATATCGCCTCCCATTAACTATTGCCAGCTATAAGCAATAATTGTGCCAGCGTTGATTATCGCTGCGGTGAATAATGTCGATGATGTCGAAATGACACGTCGACACGGCGTCGAAATTCAGTGGAATCATAAAAAATACTTAAATAACAATAGATTAAAAATTGGCACAAAAAATGCTTGAGGGCAGGCATCTCTGTTAAACGGGTAACCTGACAATGACTATTTGGGAAATAAGCGAGAAAGCCGATTACATCGCACAGCGGCATCGTCGCCTACAGGACCAGTGGCATATTTACTGCAATTCGCTGGTTCAGGGGATCACGTTATCAAAAGCGCGTTTGCATCACGCTATGAGCTGCGCGCCAGATAAAGAACTCTGTTTCGTTCTTTTTGAGCATTTTCGAATTTACGTCACCCTCGGGGATGGTTTTAACAGCCACACCATCGAGTACTACGTTGAAACGAAAGACGGCGAAGATAAACAGCAGATTGCACAGGCTCAGTTGGGCATTGACGGCATGATTGATGGCAAGGTCAACATCCGCAATCGCGAACAAGTGCTGGAACACTATCTCGAAAAAATCGCTGGCGTTTACGACAGCTTATACACCGCTATTGAAAACAATACCCCGGTGAATTTAAGCCAACTGGTAAAGGGACAAAGCTCGGCAGCATGAGCTGAGGCTTTGCCTGTGTTGCAGGCGTCATGCCTGTTTGGGGATGGGCGTGTCGATGAGTGTCGAAAATGACATTTCATCGGCATGTTTTCGTCAAAAATGACAATCACCTGAGGAATGCCTGGTGAATCGTTTTGTAATTGCTGACTCCACGCTCTGTATCGGCTGCCACACCTGTGAAGCAGCCTGTTCAGAGACGCATCGCCAGCACGGCCTGCAATCTATGCCGCGCCTGCGAGTGATGCTGAGTGATAAAGAATCTGCACCGCAGCTTTGCCATCACTGCGAAGATGCGCCCTGTGCGGTGGTCTGCCCGGTTAACGCCATTACCCGCGTTGATGGCGCAGTCCAGCTTAATGAAAGTCTGTGCGTAAGCTGCAAACTGTGCGGCATTGCCTGTCCGTTTGGCGCAATCGAATTTTCCGGCAGCCGTCCGCTGGATATTCCGGCAAACGCCAATACCGCGAAAGCGCCACCGGCACCGCCTGCTCCGGCGCGTGTCAGCACGTTGCTTGACTGGGTGCCGGGTATTCGCGCAATCGCCGTCAAATGTGACCTCTGTAGTTTTGATGAACAAGGTCCGGCCTGCGTGCGGATGTGCCCGACCAAAGCCCTGCATCTGGTGGATAACACCGATATCGCCCGCGTCAGCAAGCGTAAGCGTGAGCTGACTTTTAACACGGACTTTGGCGATCTCACCTTGTTTCAGCAGGCTCAAAGTGGAGAGGCTAAATGAGCGCAATTTCACTGATCAATAGCGGCGTGGCGTGGTTTGCCGCCGCCGCTGTTCTGGCATTTCTCTTTTCTTTTCATAAGGCGCTAAGTGGCTGGATTGCCGGGATTGGCGGCGCGGTCGGTAGCCTGTACACGGCTGCTGCAGGGTTCACCGTGCTGACGGGCGCGGTCGGCGTGAGCGGTGCGCTGTCGCTGGTGAGTTTTGATATCCAAATTTCCCCGCTTAACGCGATTTGGCTGATTACCCTTGGTCTGTGCGGCCTGTTTGTCAGCCTCTACAACATTGACTGGCATCGCCATGCGCAGGTGAAATGCAACGGCTTGCAGATCAATATGTTGATGGCTGCCGCCGTGTGCGCTGTCATCGCCAGTAACCTGGGCATGTTCGTGGTAATGGCTGAAATCATGGCCCTGTGCGCGGTGTTCCTCACCAGTAATAGCAAAGAGGGCAAACTGTGGTTTGCGCTGGGGCGTCTTGGTACTTTGCTGCTGGCGATCGCTTGCTGGCTGGTGTGGCAGCGTTATGGCACGCTGGATTTGCGCCTGTTGGATATGCGCGTGCAACAACTGCCGCTCGGTTCCGATATCTGGCTGCTTGGCGTGATTGGCTTTGGCCTGCTGGCCGGGATTATCCCACTGCATGGTTGGGTGCCGCAGGCTCATGCCAACGCCTCTGCGCCAGCGGCAGCGCTGTTTTCCACAGTAGTGATGAAAATTGGCCTGCTGGGTATTTTAACTCTGTCGCTGCTGGGGGGGAACGCACCGCTGTGGTGGGGGATTGCGCTGCTGGTGCTCGGCATGATCACCGCGTTCGTCGGCGGTCTGTATGCACTGATGGAGCACAATATCCAGCGTCTGCTGGCTTACCACACGCTGGAAAATATCGGCATTATCCTGCTGGGGCTGGGTGCTGGTGTAACGGGTATCGCGCTTGAACAACCGGCGCTGATTGCCCTTGGCCTGGTCGGTGGTCTGTACCATCTGCTTAACCATAGCCTGTTCAAAAGCGTACTGTTCCTCGGCGCGGGTAGCGTCTGGTTCCGTACTGGTCATCGCGATATCGAAAAACTGGGCGGAATTGGCAAGAAAATGCCGGTTATCTCCATCGCCATGTTAGTCGGGCTGATGGCAATGGCGGCGCTGCCGCCGCTGAACGGGTTTGCCGGTGAATGGGTTATCTATCAATCCTTCTTCAAACTGAGCAATAACGGCGCGTTTGTTGCCCGTCTGCTGGGGCCGCTGCTCGCTGTGGGTCTGGCAATTACCGGTGCGCTGGCGGTGATGTGTATGGCGAAAGTCTATGGCGTAACCTTCCTCGGCGCACCGCGTACCAAAGAAGCCGAAAACGCCACCTGTGCGCCGATCCTGATGAGCGTAAGTGTGGTGGCACTGGCGATTTGCTGCGTGATTGGCGGTGTTGCTGCGCCGTGGCTGCTGCCGATGCTGTCTGCTGCTGTACCTCTGCCGCTGGAGCCTGCTAACACCACCGTTTCTCAACCGATGATCACGTTGCTGCTGATTGCCTGCCCGCTGCTGCCATTCATCATTATGGCGATTTGCAAAGGCGACCGTCTGCCGTCACGTTCCCGTGGCGCGGCATGGGTGTGTGGCTATGACCACGAAAAATCAATGGTGATTACTGCTCACGGTTTTGCCATGCCGGTGAAACAGGCGTTTGCGCCGGTGCTGAAACTGCGCAAAGTGCTGAATCCGGTGTCGCTGGTGCCGGGCTGGCAGAGCGAGGGAAGTGCGTTGCTGTTCCGCCGGATGGCGCTGGTTGAACTGGCGGTACTGGTGGTGATTATTGTTTCACGAGGAGCCTGAGAATGAGTGTTTTGTATCCGTTAATTCAGGCGCTGGTGTTATTTGCCGTTGCGCCGCTGCTCTCCGGTATTACCCGCGTGGCGCGCGCCCGTCTGCATAACCGTCGCGGACCAGGCGTGCTGCAGGAGTATCGCGACATTATCAAACTGCTGGGTCGCCAGAGCGTTGGCCCGGATGCCTCTGGCTGGGTGTTTCGCCTGACGCCGTATGTGATGGTGGGCGTCATGCTGACTATCGCCACTGCGTTACCGGTAGTGACCGTCGGTTCTCCGCTGCCGCAACTGGGTGATTTGATCACCTTACTGTATCTCTTCGCTATCGCGCGTTTCTTCTTTGCCATTTCCGGTCTGGATACCGGTAGCCCGTTTACCGCTATCGGCGCGAGCCGTGAAGCGATGCTGGGTGTGCTGGTTGAGCCGATGCTGCTGCTTGGGCTGTGGGTCGCCGCACAGGTTGCCGGTTCCACCAACATCAGCAACATCACCGACACCGTTTATCACTGGCCGCTGAGCCAAAGTATTCCACTGGTGCTGGCGCTCTGCGCCTGTGCATTCGCCACCTTTATCGAAATGGGCAAACTGCCGTTCGACCTGGCGGAAGCCGAGCAGGAGTTGCAGGAAGGGCCGCTCTCTGAATACAGCGGTAGCGGCTTTGGCGTAATGAAATGGGGGATCAGCCTGAAACAACTGGTGGTGTTGCAGATGTTCGTCGGGGTGTTTATCCCGTGGGGACAAATGGAAACCTTCACCGCCGGTGGGCTGCTGCTGGCATTGGTGATTGCCATCGTCAAACTGGTGGTCGGTGTACTGGTTATCGCGCTATTCGAAAACAGCATGGCCCGTCTGCGTCTTGATATTACTCCGCGCATGACCTGGGCTGGTTTTGGCTTTGCATTTTTAGCGTTCGTCTCCTTGCTGGCGGCGTGATTAAAGAGAGTTTGAGCATGTCTGAAGAAAAATTAGGTCAACATTATCTCGCCGCGCTGAATGAGGCATTTCCGGGCGTCGTGCTGGACCACGCCTGGCAGACCAAAGATCAGCTTACCGTTACCGTAAAGGTGAACTACCTGCCGGAAGTGGTGGAGTTTCTCTACTACAAACAGGGTGGCTGGCTGTCGGTGCTGTTTGGTAACGACGAGCGCAAACTGAATGGCCATTATGCCGTTTACTACGTGCTGTCGATGGAGAAGGGCACCAGGTGCTGGATAACCGTGCGTGTCGAAGTTGACGCCAACAAACCAGAATATCCGTCCGTGACGCCGCGCGTTCCGGCGGCGGTGTGGGGCGAGCGTGAAGTGCGCGATATGTACGGTTTGATTCCGGTTGGCCTGCCGGATGAACGTCGTCTGGTGCTGCCGGATGACTGGCCGGATGAACTCTACCCGCTGCGTAAAGACAGCATGGATTATCGTCAGCGTCCGGCACCGACCACCGATGCTGAAACCTACGAGTTCATCAACGAACTGGGTGATAAGAAAAATAACGTTGTACCGATTGGTCCGCTACATGTCACTTCTGACGAACCGGGGCACTTCCGTCTGTTCGTCGATGGCGAAAACATTATCGACGCCGACTACCGCCTGTTCTACGTCCATCGTGGCATGGAAAAACTGGCGGAAACCCGCATGGGTTATAACGAAGTGACGTTCCTCTCTGACCGTGTTTGCGGGATCTGCGGCTTCGCCCACAGCACCGCCTACACCACGTCGGTGGAAAACGCGATGGGCATTCAGGTACCAGAGCGTGCGCAGATGATCCGCGCCATTCTGCTGGAAGTGGAACGTCTGCACTCGCATCTGCTCAACCTCGGCCTTGCCTGCCACTTTACTGGCTTTGACTCCGGCTTTATGCAGTTCTTCCGCGTGCGCGAATCCTCCATGAAAATGGCGGAGATCCTCACCGGGGCGCGTAAAACTTACGGTCTGAACTTGATCGGCGGGATTCGTCGCGATCTACTGAAAGATGACATGATCCAGACCCGCCAACTGGCGCAGCAAATGCGTCGTGAAGTGCGGGAACTGGTGGATGTGCTGCTGAGTACGCCAAACATGGAACAGCGCACCGTCGGAATTGGTCGTCTTGATCCAGAAATCGCCCGCGACTTCAGTAACGTTGGGCCGATGGTTCGCGCCAGCGGCCACGCTCGTGATACCCGTGCCGATCACCCGTTTGTTGGTTATGGCTTGCTGCCGATGGAAGTACACAGCGAACAGGGTTGTGACGTTATTTCGCGTCTGAAAGTGCGTATCAACGAAGTCTTTACTTCGCTCAATATGATCGACTACGGCCTGGATAACTTGCCAGGTGGCCCGCTGGCGGTGGAAGGATTCACCTATATTCCACACCGTTTTGCGTTGGGCTTTGCCGAAGCGCCGCGTGGTGATGATATTCACTGGAGCATGACCGGCGACAACCAGAAGCTGTACCGCTGGCGCTGCCGCGCGGCAACCTACGCTAACTGGCCGACTCTACGCTATATGCTGCGTGGCAACACCGTTTCTGATGCACCGCTGATTATCGGTAGCCTCGACCCTTGCTACTCCTGTACCGACCGCATGACCGTGGTCGATGTGCGTAAGAAGAAGAGCAAAGTGGTGCCGTACAAAGAACTTGAGCGCTACAGCATTGAGCGTAAAAACTCGCCGCTGAAATAAGGAATCGCCATGTTTACCTTTATCAAAAAAGTCATCAAAACCGGCACGGCGACCTCGTCTTATCCGCTGGAGCCGATTGCGGTTGATAAAAACTTCCGTGGTAAGCCAGAGCAGAACCCGCAGCAGTGCATCGGCTGTGCGGCCTGTGTCAATGCCTGCCCGTCAAACGCCTTAACGGTTGAAACCGACCTCGCCACTGGTGAGCTGGCGTGGCAGTTCAATCTTGGTCGTTGCATCTTCTGTGGCCGCTGCGAAGAAGTCTGCCCGACAGCGGCGATTAAACTGTCGCAAGAGTACGAACTGGCAGTGTGGAAGAAAGAAGACTTCCTGCAACAGTCCCGTTTCGCGCTGTGCAACTGCCGCGTCTGCAATCGTCCTTTCGCCGTACAGAAAGAGATCGACTACGCCATTGCGCTGCTTAAGCACAACGGCGACAGCCGCGCGGAAAACCACCGCGAAAGCTTTGAGACTTGCCCGGAATGTAAGCGCCAGAAATGCCTGGTGCCGTCCGACCGTATTGAACTGACTCGCCATATGAAAGAGGCCATCTGATGAGCAATTTATTAGGCCCCCGTGACGCCAACGGCATTCCGGTCCCGATGACGGTGGATGAATCCATCGCCAGCATGAAGGCGTCGTTACTGAAAAAAATCAAACGTTCTGCCTACGTTTACCGCGTGGACTGTGGCGGCTGTAACGGCTGTGAAATCGAAATTTTCGCCACGCTTTCGCCGCTGTTCGATGCAGAACGCTTCGGCATTAAAGTCGTTCCGTCCCCGCGTCATGCGGATATTTTGCTATTTACCGGCGCGGTCACCCGTGCAATGCGATCCCCTGCGCTGCGTGCGTGGCAGTCCGCGCCGGACCCGAAAATCTGTATCTCCTACGGTGCCTGCGGTAACAGCGGCGGCATTTTTCACGATCTCTACTGCGTGTGGGGCGGTACAGATAAAATCGTCCCGGTGGATGTCTACATTCCGGGTTGCCCGCCAACGCCTGCCGCCACGCTGTACGGCTTTGCGATGGCGCTCGGTTTGCTGGAACAGAAAATCCACGCCCGTGGCCCCGGCGAACTGGATGAACAACCAGCAGAAATCCTGCACCCGGAAATGGTGCAGCCGCTGCGCGTAAAAGTGGATCGCGAAGCGCGCCGCCTGGCGGGTTACCGTTACGGTCGCCAGATTGCTGATGATTTCCTGACGCAGTTAGGGCAGGGCGAAGAGCAGGTTGCACGCTGGCTGGAGGCGGAAAACGATCCGCGTCTGAACGAGATTGTCAGCCATCTGAATCATGTTGTTGAAGAGGCGCGTATCCGATGAGTGAAAAGGTGGTGTTCAGTCAACTGAGCCGTAAATTTATTGATGAGAACGATGCCACGCCTTCTGAGGCGCAGCAGGTGGTCTATTACAGCCTGGCGATTGGTCACCACCTTGGGGTTATCGATTGCCTGGAAGCGGCGCTTACCTGCCCGTGGGATGAATACCTGGCATGGATTGCGACACTGGAGGCGGGCAGCGAAGCCCGCCGAAAAATGGAAGGCGTGCCGAAATACGGTGAGATCGTCATCGACATTAACCATGTGCCGATGCTGGCCAATGCATTCGATAAAGCCCGGGCAGCGCAAACTTCGCAGCAGAAGGAATGGAGTACAATGCTGTTAAGTATGCTGCATGATATTCATCAGGAAAACGCCATCTATTTGATGGTGAGGAGATTGCGTGACTGACGTTTTACTTTGTGTTGGCAATAGCATGATGGGCGATGATGGCGCGGGCCCGTTGCTGGCAGAAAAGTGTGCCGCCGCGCCGAAAGGTAACTGGGTGGTGATTGACGGCGGTAGCGCACCGGAAAACGACATTGTCGCCATCCGCGAGCTGCGCCCGACACGACTGCTGATTGTCGACGCCACTGATATGGGGCTAAACCCCGGCGAGATCCGCATCATCGATCCGGATGACATCGCTGAGATGTTTATGATGACGACCCATAACATGCCGTTGAATTACCTTATCGACCAATTGAAAGAAGATATTGGCGAAGTGATTTTCCTCGGCATCCAGCCGGATATCGTCGGCTTTTACTACCCGATGACCCAGCCGATTAAAGATGCGGTGGAAACCGTTTATCAACGGCTGGAAGGCTGGGAAGGAAACGGCGGATTTGCGCAGTTAGCGGCGGAAGAAGAGTAGTTCTTCGTTAAGGAATTCAGGGAATTGAAAATCAGGACAGGGATGTGCGCTTTTTTATTGGGCTTTGTGCTGCCTGCGCAGGCCACCAGCTTTACCGAATATCTGCCGATGAGTGACAGCGAATACGCGCAAAAGCGTGCGCTGAAATCTCTCCTGACCATGCCTTATTTTACCGATCAAAACTGGCATTTTAGAAAAGTGGGCGTTGCTGGCGTGACGCTTGAGAAGATGCCAAATGAAGAGGATTACTGGCAATTAACCGCTAAAGACCGCGCTGGTAAATCCTGGTTTGTGCCTGTGGGTGTGCTGCAAAATATGGCGGGTAATGCGCAATTTTACCGTGCTGACCTCGATCGTAATGGCATTCAGGATTTGGTTATCTGGCGAGGCGTTTCGGGAAACGGGCTGGCGCCTTCCTCGTTTTTGATCCTGATGACCTTTAATCAGCAAGGTCGCCCGTGTGTTTTCCAGGTCGATGGTTTTTACACCGCAAGCAAAACTGGCGTAGATGATTTGCTGGATTTGCAAGGCAATGGTCACACGCAATTGCTGGATATGCAGTTTGATTCTGGTTACTGGATAACCAGTCTGTATCAGGTAAAAGACGCCAAATGGCAGCGCGTTCACGGCTGGTTTGGCAAGTTAAGCTATCCCGCTCTCACGCGTTTTGCTTATACCCCCAACCGTAAACTCATCATCAAACCCATCGCCGGGCGCGACCCGCAAACGGAAGATCTGGCGCTGACGCAGCGTTGTTTGATAAAGGGGGATGTGCTTGATGGGGTGAATCAGCTCTGACAGCAAACGCTAAATTGCCTGATGCGCTACGTTTATCGGGCCTGGATGGTTCGTGCGACGTGTAAGCTGCATCCGGCAGGGTTGCCTAATCTAAATCTTCACCATTACTGGCAATCACTTTTTTATACTGGCGACGATAAAACATTCATCAGAAAATTGATTCACTGCGATTCTCTCATTGCCTTACCGTCATCACATGTCATCGTCACTAGTGTCGATGACAGTGTTTTTGTCGGCCCCAGAAAATTATTTTCCTTATATAACAGCAAATTAAAAACTGGCATGATTTATGAATGTATCGGCGCATTAACTGTCATTGCTGGAGAATTTGATGAACCGTTTCATCATTGCTGACGCGAGTAAATGTATTGGTTGCCGTACCTGTGAAGTAGCGTGCGTGGTTTCTCATCAGGAAAATCAGGATTGCGCTTCGCTGACTCCGGAAACTTTTTTACCGCGTATCCATGTCATTAAAGGTGTGAACATTTCCACTGCTACTGTTTGTCGTCAGTGTGAAGATGCTCCGTGCGCTAATGTCTGCCCGAATGGTGCTATCAGCCGTGATAAAGGGTTTGTTCATGTCATGCAGGAACGCTGCATTGGTTGCAAAACCTGCGTTGTGGCTTGCCCGTACGGCGCGATGGAAGTGGTGGTGCGTCCGGTGATTCGCAACAGCGGCGCGGGGCTGAATGTACGTGCCGATAAAGCCGAAGCCAATAAATGCGATCTGTGTAACCACCGTGAAGACGGCCCTGCGTGTATGGCTGCGTGCCCGACGCATGCGCTGATTTGTGTCGATCGTAATAAACTTGAGCAACTGAGCGCAGAAAAACGCCGCCGCACGGCGATGATGTTCTAAAAATCTTACATAACTATTCTGGCATCAAAGGAATTCCCCGAAATATTCGTAGAATACGGAGCGGGCGATATTGCTGACCTGTGACTACCGGATGCGATGCTGTCGCATCCGGTAGGGTGGGTTATGGATTCATGATGGCGGGAATAACTCAATGGCAAAAAACACATCTTGCGGTGTTCAACTGCGTATTCGTGGCAAAGTGCAGGGCGTTGGTTTTCGTCCGTTTGTCTGGCAACTGGCACAGCAATTAAATCTTCACGGCGATGTCTGTAATGACGGCGATGGCGTGGAAGTCCGACTGCTGGAAGATCCGCAAACGTTTCTTGTTCAATTGCATCAACACTGCCCGCCGCTGGCGCGTATTGATAGCGTTGAGCGTGAGCCGTTTATCTGGTCACAACTGCCCACTGAGTTCACTATCCGCCAGAGCACAGGCGGCACCATGAATACGCAAATTGTTCCGGATGCCGCCACGTGCCCTGCCTGTCTTGCTGAAATGAATACCCTGGGCGAACGGCGTTATCGTTATCCGTTTATCAACTGTACCCACTGCGGCCCGCGTTTCACCATTATTCGCGCGATGCCTTATGACCGCCCATTTACCGTGATGGCTGCGTTTCCGTTATGTCCGGCCTGTGACAAAGAATACCGCGACCCGCTCGATCGTCGCTTCCATGCCCAGCCGGTGGCTTGCCCGGAATGTGGTTCGCATCTTGAATGGGTAAGTAATGATGTACATGCCAAACAAGAGGCTGCTTTACAGGCTGCTATAGCACAGTTAAAAGCGGGAAAAATCGTCGCCATCAAAGGGATTGGCGGATTTCATCTCGCCTGTGATGCACGTAACAGTGACGCGATAGCAACACTACGAGCGCGCAAACATCGCCCGGCGAAACCGCTGGCGGTTATGTTGCCAACGGTAGAAAACCTACCAGAGGCTGTCCGTCAGTTGCTCACCACGCCTGCCGCGCCGATTGTGCTGGTGGATAAAAAATACGTTCCCGAACTTTGTGACGATATTGCCCCATGCCTTAACGAAGTTGGGGTGATGTTGCCTGCGAATCCACTGCAACATTTGTTGTTGCAGGAACTGCAATGCCCGCTGGTGATGACCTCCGGCAACCTGAGTGGCAAACCTCCGGCTATCAGCAATGAACAGGCGCTGGAGGATTTGCAGGACATTGCCGACGGATTCTTGTTGCATAACCGCGATATTGTGCAGCGGATGGATGACTCGGTAGTGCGCGAAAGTGGCGAAATGTTGCGCCGTTCGCGTGGCTATGTACCGGATGCGCTGGCTTTGCCGCCGGGTTTTAAAAATGTGCCGCCGATGCTGTGTCTTGGCGCAGATCTGAAAAACACCTTCAGCCTGGTGCGCGGTGAACAAGCCGTGTTGAGTCAGCATCTGGGCGATTTAAGCGACGATGGTATCCAGATGCAGTGGCGCGAAGCGTTACGCCTGATGCAGAACATCTACGATTTCACCCCGCAATGTGTTGTGCATGACGCGCATCCGGGCTATGTCTCCAGCCAGTGGGCGAGTGAAATGAATCTGCCGACGCAAACGGTGTTGCATCATCATGCTCATGCGGCGGCGTGTCTGGCGGAGCATAACTGGCCGCTGGATGGCGGTGATGTCATTGCTTTGACGCTTGACGGTATCGGTATGGGCGAGAACGGCGCTTTGTGGGGCGGCGAGTGCCTGCGGGTGAACTATCGTGAATGCGAGCGCCTGGGCGGCTTGCCTGCAGTGGCGCTTCCTGGTGGTGATCTTGCCGCAAAGCAGCCGTGGCGTAACCTGCTGGCGCAGTGCCTGCGCTTTGTGCCGGAGTGGCAGAATTATCCTGAAACGGTAAGTGTGCAACAGCAAAACTGGAGCGTGCTGGCGCGGGCCATTGAACGAGGCATTAACGCGCCGCTGGCGTCATCGTGCGGGCGTTTGTTTGATGCCGTGGCGGCGGCGCTGGGCTGTGCGCCAGCCACGTTAAGTTATGAAGGGGAAGCGGCTTGTACGCTGGAGGCGCTGGCGTCTTCATGCCACGGCGTGAAGCATCCGGTGACAATGCCGTTGGTCAATAATCACCTGGATCTCGCCATTTTCTGGCGGCAGTGGCTGAACTGGCAAGCTCCGGTTAATCAACGGGCGTGGGCGTTTCATGATGCGCTGGCGCAGGGGTTTGCCGAGTTGATGCGCGAGCAGGCTACGATGCGCGGTATCACTACGCTGGTATTCAGCGGCGGGGTTATTCATAACCGCCTGCTGCGTGCACGTCTGGCGCATTATCTCGCTGATTTCACATTGCTTTTCCCGCAGAGTTTACCTGCGGGTGATGGTGGATTATCTCTGGGGCAGGGGGTTATTGCTGCGGCTCGCTGGCTGGCGGAAGAAGTCCAGAACGGATAAAACGTGTTGCATTTGGACACCATTGCCGGATGCGGCGTAAACGCCTTATCCGGCCTACACATGTGCTCCCCGTAGGTCGAATAAGACGCGCCAGCGTCGCATCCGACATTTTGGGCACAGTAGGTGGATGCGTCATGAACGTATTATGTGACCAACATATGCGCTCTCCGTAGTAGGTCGGATAAGACGCGCCAGCGTCGCATCCGACATTTTGGGCACAGTAGG
>NZ_KE138680.1:63282-80544 GCF_000408325.1 Escherichia sp. KTE52 | reverse complement strand
CGCGCCAGCGTCGCATCCGACATTTTGGGCACAGTAGGCGGATGCGACATGAACGCATTATGTGACCAACATATGCGCTCTCTGTAGGTCGGATAAGGCGCGCCAGCGTCGCATCCGACATTTTGGGCACAGTAGGCGGATGCGTCATGAACGCATTATGTGACCAACATATACGCTCTCCGTAGGTCGGATAAGGCGCTCGCGCCGCATCCGACAACCGTGTTGCCTGATGCGACGCTGGCATTTTGGGCACAGTAGCCAGATGCGCCTACACCGGTAACGTTTTCAACAATCCAAACGCCTCTTTCATCCGATCTTCACTGACCACAAAGGCACGTAACTGATCGGTATCGTCCAGACCGCGTGCCACCATTCCCTGGTTTTCGGCACAAATCTGCCAGCGTAAATCCCGACGCTGGGTTTCCCCTGCCAGATGCAGTGGTAACTCCGGCGTTTTGATTTTTACCAGCATCGCCGGTAGTTTCAGAGGCGTATTAGCGCCGAGCAGATTTTTTGCCAGCATCATTGCGCTAAGTTGAATCGGCTGCAGAAACGGCAATACCTGACCGTTAATTTCCGCGCAATCGCCCAGCGCGTAAATATCGGCATTGCTGGTTTGCAGATAACTATCGACGCAAACGCCGCGATTAATCGTCAGCCCGGCGCGTCGTGCCAGGGCGGTTTCCGGGCGCAGCCCGGTGGCGGCAATCACCGCATCCACTTCGATGCTGCGCTGGCGGTCCAGGGTTGCACGGATGCCAGAATCCGTTTTTTCCAGCGCCAGTAACTGAGATTTCAACAGCAGATGGACGCCCATCTCCGTCAACCGATGTTGTAAGCGACTGCTTACTTCCGGTGGCATTAACGATGCCAGAATACTGGCGGCGTTGTCGATCAGCGTGACTGCTTTGCCTGCCCGACAAAAATCCATCGCCAGTTCGCTACCAATCAGGCCGCCACCGACAATCAACACGCGCTGTGCTTCCCGTAGTTGCGTTTCACAGGCGCGATACTCTTGCTGACTATTTAAAGTAAGCATTAACTCACGCCCAGGCACCGGCAGGACGAAGGCGCTGGCACCGGTTGCCAGCACTAACTTGTCGTACTGCCACTGATTATTCTGGCTTTTCACCACATGGGCTTCGGCATCAATATCCGTCACCCAGGTTTGTGGAAACAGGCGCAGATTAAACTGTTCGGCAAATTCTCCCGCCGTCTGGCGGGTAAGGTCGTCGGCACGTTGTCCCTGACTGATAACATGGCTGAGATCAGGTTTGTTGTACTCATCCATGCTATCGGCAGCAATCAGGGTTAATGGAATACTGGCGTCCTGTTTGCGAATATTTTTCACCAGTTGGCGGGCGGCGAAGCCCGAACCAATGATCACAATACCGTTGCTCATTTTGCCTCCGATGCCAGTTCATCAAAGACGTCTTTGCCGAGGGAACATTCCGGGCACAGGAAGTTATCCGGAACTTCACTCCACGGCGTTCCCGGCGCGACGTCCTGCATTGGCTCGCCTTTTGCTGGATCGTAAATCCACTGGCAGACGCTGCACTGCATCCGTGGGCCGAGGTCGGTTGTTGTGGTGGCACTGGTTTCTTCTTTAACCACCGTATTCACTGTGCTCTGCGGCAGCGGCGCGAGCGCCCACTGACGGGCGATTTCACGACCGTGTTCACGACATAACTCCAGCGCGTCCTGATCCGGTCGCCATTTGGCTTTCAGACTAAGTGACATTTCGAAGCCTGCATCCTGCAAGCGCGTAGAAAGACGATCAACCGCACCGCCGCTCCAGCCGTGGGAGCCGAAAGCGCTGGCGCGTTTGTTACGGAAGCGCAATCCGGTCATCTCCTCCACCAGCCCGGCGATTTTCGGCATCATTACGTTATTCATCGTCGAAGTCCCAACCAGCACGCCTTTTGAGCGGAAGACATTGGTCAGGATTTCGTTTTTATCGCTCCGGGCGACGTTGAAAATTTTCACCGCTACGCGCGGGTCGGTTTCTGCAATCCCCTGGGCGATAGCGTCAGCCATCATGCGGGTGTTATTCGACATGGTGTCGTAGAAAATAGTGATCCTGTCTTCCTGATAATCCGTCGCCCATTTCAGGTACAGCTCGACAATCTGCGTCGGGTTATCGCGCCATACCACACCGTGAGAGGTGGCAATCATATCGACCGGCAAGTTAAAGCCCAGAATCTCGGTGATTTTGGGGGTTACCAGGCGGCTGAACGGCGTCAGGATATTGGCGTAGTAACGCTGGCACTGTTCGAAAAGCTCGGTCTGATCCACTTCATCGTTGAACAGATGCTCGTCGCAGTAGTGCTGACCAAAGGCATCGTTACTGAACAGCACTGCATCGCCCGCCAGGTAAGTCATCATGCTGTCCGGCCAGTGGAGCATTGGTGTTTCGACAAAAATGAGCTGTTTGCCGTTACCGATATCCAGCGTGTCGCCGGTTTTCACCACGTTGAAATTCCACTCCGGATGATGGTGATGACCATTAATTGAGTCGATGGCGTTGGCAGTACAGTAGATTGGCGTATCCGGAATTTGCGCCATCAGTTCGGTCAGCGCCCCGGCGTGGTCTTCTTCTGCATGGTTAATTACGATGTAATCGATATCTGCCAGATCGATTTCATTACGCAGGTTCTGCACAAATTCGCGGCTGAATTTATGGTCGACAGTGTCGATTAGCACGTTTTTTTCTTCGCGAATGAGGTAGCTGTTGTAGCTGCTGCCGCGCAGCGTTTTATATTCTGTGCCGTGAAAATCACGCACTTCCCAGTCACGTTGACCAACCCAATGAATGTTATTTTTCACCACAATAGACATAGCAACCTCAATTTATTCAGCGTGTTCTAAAAAGATGTCTTGTTAATTGCAGATTGCGTGCCAGTTTTTTATCTAATTGTTTTTACTCTATAAATTAATTTATGCTCATTAATGAGTAGTCAAAATGACTATTAATCAGATGGTCGATATGACAATATCTATAGTCAAATTGACAGTGAGGCAAAGATGAGTTTTTCCGTTGATGTGCTGGCGAATATCGCCATCGAATTGCAGCGCGGGATTGGCCATCAGGATCGTTTTCAACGCCTGATTACCACGCTGCGTCAGGTGCTGGAGTGTGATGCGTCAGCGTTGCTGCGCTACGACTCGCGGCAATTTATTCCGCTCGCCATCGACGGGCTGGCAAAAGATGTGCTCGGCAGACGCTTTGCGCTGGAAGGGCATCCGCGGCTGGAAGCGATTGCCCGCGCCGGGGACGTGGTGCGTTTTCCTGCAGACAGCGAATTACCCGATCCCTATGACGGTTTGATTCCCGGGCAGGAGAGTCTGAAGGTTCATGCCTGTGTTGGTCTGCCATTGTTTGCCGGGCAAAACCTGATTGGCGCATTGACGCTCGACGGGATGCAGCCCGATCAGTTCGATGTTTTCAGCGATGAAGAGTTACGGCTGATTGCCGCGCTGGCGGCGGGGGCGTTAAGCAATGCGTTGCTGATTGAACAACTGGAAAGCCAGAATATGTTGCCGGGTCATGCCGTGCCGTTTGAAGCGGTGAAAGAGATGCAGATGATTGGCCTGTCGCCAGGTATGACGCAACTGAAAAAAGAGATTGAGATTGTGGCAGCGTCCGATCTCAACGTCTTAATTAGCGGTGAGACGGGAACAGGTAAGGAGCTGGTGGCGAAAGCGATTCATGAAGCCTCGCCGCGGGCGGTGAATCCGCTGGTTTATCTCAACTGCGCCGCACTGCCGGAAAGCGTGGCGGAAAGTGAGCTGTTCGGGCATGTGAAAGGGGCGTTTACCGGCGCTATCAGTAACCGCAGTGGTAAGTTTGAAATGGCGGATAACGGTACGCTGTTTCTGGATGAGATCGGTGAGTTGTCGTTGGCATTGCAGGCCAAGCTACTGCGGGTGTTGCAGTATGGCGATATTCAGCGCGTTGGCGATGACCGCAGTTTGCGGGTGGATGTGCGCGTACTGGCAGCGACTAACCGCGACTTGCACGAAGAAGTACTGGCAGGGCGATTTCGCGCCGATTTATTCCATCGCCTGAGTGTGTTTCCGCTTTCCGTGCCGCCGCTACGTGAGCGGGGCGATGACGTTATTTTGCTGGCGGGTTATTTCTGCGAGCAGTGCCGTCTGCGACTGGGACTTTCTCGCGTGGTGTTGAGCGCCAGTGCGCGGAATTTATTGCAACACTACCGTTTTCCGGGAAACGTGCGCGAACTGGAACATGCTATTCATCGGGCGGTAGTGCTGGCGAGAGCGACCCGCAGCGGTGATGAAGTGATTCTTGAGGCGCAACATTTTGCTTTTCCTGAGGTGACGTTGCCGTCGCCAGAAGTGACGACAGTGCCCGTCGTTAAACAAAACCTGCGTAAAGCGACAGAAGAGTTCCAGCGCGAAACCATTCGCCAGGCGCTGGCACAAAATAATCACAATTGGGCCGCCTGTGCGCGGATGCTGGAAATCGACGTCGCCAACCTGCATCGGCTGGCGAAACGTCTGGGATTGAAGGATTAAATAATCCCGGCCTGATAGAAATCCTGCAGGTTAATCGCGCCGGCGAGTTTACCGTTTTCATCTACCACCGGTGCGGCGGTGATTTTGCGCTTCATCAGGATCTCTTTGGCGTCAATGGCGCGGCTTTGTGCCTGTAATGTGGTGCCACCAGCCGTCATCGCTTCATTAACGGGCGTGGTGAGTGCACCACCGCCAACCAGCCAGCGACGTAAATCGCCGTCGGTAAAGACGCCTTTCACCAGTCGTTGATCATCACACACTGCCACCAGCCCTAACCCGGTGCGGCTGAGTTCCAGCATCGCGTCCATCACGCTGGCGGTTAACGCCACCTGCGGGACAGCATCATCACGGCGCATCAGATGATGCACTTTGTTCAGCAAACGAGCGCCCAGCGCGCCGGCAGGATGGGAGCGGGCAAAATCTTCTTCATTAAACCCACGCGCCTGCATGACCGCCATCGCCAGCGCATCGCCCATCATCAGGGTATTGACGGTGCTGGAAGTCGGCGCAAGGTGCATCGGGCAGGCTTCGCGTTCTACGGAAATATCCAGCACCGCTTTCGCCGCCAGACCCAGCGGTGACGTCGGTTTACCGGTCATTGCCAGCAGAGCAATAGATTTGTCTTCCAGACGCGGAATAATCAGATCCAGTTCCTTTGCGCCACCGGAGTACGAGATAAACAGCATTACATCGCGGCTTTCAATCATCCCCAGATCGCCGTGCAGTGCCTCTGCCGGATGGACAAAAAAAGCAGGCGTGCCAGTGCTGGCAAGCGTTGCGGCGATTTTCTTACCAATGTGGCCCGATTTGCCAATTCCCGAAACCACCACTTTGCCTTCGCAGTGCAGGATGATATTGGCGGCGCGAACAAAATCATCACCCAGACGTTCAGGTAAACGGCTTGCTTCCTGCAACTCCAGCATTAACGTCTGACGTCCCGCGTTCAGTAGTGCTTCACTCATTGCTTTCTCCGGTGATGATCACGTCGATCCCTTTCTCTTCCAGCGCCTGACGAAACGCTGGAGAAATGCCTGCGTCGGTAATGAGTTTATCGACGCTTTCAAGACTGCAAACTACATTGGGGCTTTTACGACCAAACTTCGATGAGTCAGCCATCAAAATAACTTCGCGCGCAGCATTACACATCGCTTTACTGACGGTGTAGACCTCGTTGAAAGTCGTTACGCCTGCATTCAGATCGATGCCGTCGGTGCCCATAAACAATTTATCGAAGCTGAAATGTTCGAAGGCATTCTCGGCAAGTTGCCCGTGAAATGAGGCCGATTTTTTGCGAAATGTTCCGCCAGGCATCAGGATGGTTTGCTCGTTATCCAGTTCGGATAGCGCATTGACAATATGCAGACTGTTGGTCATCACTGTGATGTTATTAAAGCGCGAGAGCATTGGCACCATCTGCAATACGGTACTGCCAGCATCGAGAATGATTGAGTCGCCATCGTGGATAAAACTGACGGCGGCTTCCGCTATCAACTCTTTTTTGTGGGTGTTGATGAGCGTTTTATGATCGATTGGCGGATCGGATTCCTCTTTATTTAACACCACGCCGCCATAGGTACGAATGACGGTTCCGGCATGTTCCAGAATGACCAGATCTTTGCGAATGGTTGTGCCTGTGGTGTCAAAGTATTGCGCCAATTCTTCAACCGAGCATTTCCCCTGCTTTTGCAGATACTCCAGAATGGCGGCCTGACGCTGACGAGGTTTCATAGGCGTGATTACCTGATTTAGGTTTCAAAATGATAACTTCGCAAGCAAGTAGCATTCACAACGAAATTATCTACGTTTCAGTTTAAGCGCCAATGATAGAGCATTCTGCGATAATGGATCATGGGGAAAGATCACATCGGGCCGTAAATCAGCAGAATGCATACCCGTAATGGCGGGAATTTTTTGCGGTCGGGCGAAAACGGTCAGTCCTTTCATAAACAAGGTGTCGACGATGCGCTGCTGATCGTCCAGGGCGATGGCGACTACGACCCGCGGTTTAAAGCGCCCGCTGGAACGGCCCACGCCAACGCGGCCTTGCTGGCAAAGTGCATCGAAGGCACGGTTAAAACGAGAAATTTGCCAGCCGCCTAAGGCCAGTTGTGTACACCAGGCGATAACGGCGACGGTGATGAGAGCGGATACCATAACTTCTCCTTATATGTGGTGGCGGAGGATTTCCGCTGAGAATGTTTACAGTGTGTGCTTTATTCATGCCGGATGCGGCGTGAACGCCTTATTAGGTCTTAAAAGTTTTGTTAATTCAATGTGTTGTATGGGTGTCGTAGGCCTGATAAGCGTAGCGCATCAGGCAGTCTCGCGGAGATCCTTAAAGGATCTCCGCTGTTGATCAGAACATGACCTGACCGCCAGTGACATTAATCGACTGCCCGGTGCAGTACGACGCTTTGGGACTGGCGTAGAACAACAACATATTCAGTACATCCTGATAATCACAGCCGCGCTTAAGTGGCACTTTATCGATGTAATATTGCTCGACTTGATCCGGTTTTATGCCCAGCTTAGTGGCGTATTGCGGCAATAGTGACTGGAACATAGGTGATTTCAGCAAGTTACCGAGCATCAGTGAATGCACCGTAATGCCGTACTCCGCAAGATCCAACGCCAGTGACTGGGTAAGACCGACTCCGCCAAATTTCGCGGCGCTGTAACCAGAGTTGTGTTTGCTGCCCACTTTGCCTGATTTCGAGTTGATCTGAATAATCCGTCCCTGAATGCCGTCGCGGATCATCAGGCGCGAAAATTCACGCGCACAAAGGAAGTAGCCCACCAGATTTACCTGTAGCGAGCGGTCAAAATCCCCCAGTTGGAAATCGCTGATAAACGCTGCTTTAGCAATTCCGGCGCTGTAGACCAGTAAATCCACACGACCAAAGATCTCATCTACCCCACGAGAGAGTGCCAGTACGCTCTGCTCGCTGGTGGCATCAGCACCAAAACCATATGCCATGCCTTCGCCATATTCTGCATTAATTTCTTGCGCCACATTTGCAGCTTTGTCGCTCTGAATATCGACAACCGCCACGCGATACCCCTCGGCAGCCAGACCGTGGCACAGGAACGCGCCTAAGGTTTGCCCACCACCGATGACAACAGCAACCTGATTCATTTTTTACTCCTTAACAGATTCAAACTTCAAAACTGATCCCGGCGCGATATCGTCGGGTACGGGGCCTGCCACATGGACAGTGCCCGGAAATTCCGCTTCGCTTAAACCATCGAAGCGCAGGGTGACATGACCCAGTTCGCGAAGGTTGTCTTCCGCCACGCTGCCAACGGCGGTTACCGGATAGCGATGCTGTCCGAGAGAAAATTGCAAACCGGGATGGAGTTCACCTTTCAATTCGCCGTGGCAATGAATGAAGCAATACTCTTCGAGATCCGCAGGCGCGCCTTCACGAAAGGTGATGATCATCTGATCGCTGAGAGCGTCAGTCGCACTCGCGCCGATACGGGTGATGGTGGTCTGATAAATAACGGTCATGTTTTAACCTCTATTGATAGATAAAACCGGAGACAAACCAGGCGATAAGTACGGTAGGCGCGCCGGTCAGAAAGCGGCTCACCAGTACAGAAGGGACACCGACGCGAACCGTGTCCTGACGGGCTTCCGCCAGAGACAAACCGACCGGGATAAAATCGCAGGCCGCCTGCGCGTTGATGGCAAACAGCGCCGGTAAAGCCAGATGCGGCGGAATATTGCCGAGACCAATCTGCACGCCAATCAATACGCCGATAACCTGCGCGATAACCGCGCCAGGGCCGAGGAAAGGCGAAAGCAGCGGAAAGGAGCAGATGAGTGCCAGCATCACCAGTCCCAGAGGATGACTGGCCAGCGGAGCAAGACCGTGGGCTATCCAGTCGCCAAGACCGGAAGCCATAATGATGCCGATAAGCGCCGAGACGAACGCCATAAACGGCAGGATGGTTTTTAATACGGTGTCGATGGTGTCGCGGCCAGACTGGAACAGCACGGCAACCGCAGACCCCATGCCCATTCCTACTTTCGCCAGTAAGCCATCGCTTTGTTCGGTGATTTTCTTGCTGGTATCGTAGTCACGACCTACGGTAGAGGATTGTGGAGCAGCATCACCCACTACAGTGATGTTTTCTTCTTTTACACCGGAGACATAAATATCTTCCACGATGTACTGCGCCAGCGGACCGGACTTGCCCGTTGAGTGGATATTGATAGTGGGAATACGCCGCTTGGGATAGATGCCGCAGCGCAGTGTACCGCCACAGTCGATTACCGCGACGCCGATTTCCGCTTCTGCGGGTTCACCTTCTTTAAATCCGTCGATAGCCTGCCAGCCAGTAAGCTGTGCCAGTTTGTCGACAATCGCAGGACGTGTACCGGCGGTGATGTAGACGATTTTTTTCCCCGGAGTGGCTTCCAGCTCCAGCGGGCCGCCCCAGCCACCCGTCCCTTTTTCGATCCGAATACGTGTCATGATGTTGCTCCTGCCAGACGAACTTTCTGTTCAAGTTGAATGCCCATCTTTTTCTCAAAAATGGCGGTGGTCAGGTCGGTCACCCAACCGCGGAAGAAGTTAGTGATCAGGCCTACCAACAGATAACTGACGGCCAGCGGGCCAAGTGGCAGGTTCAGCGTTGTCAGACCGCTGGCAATTCCAAGATAAACAAACAATTCGCCGGGGTTGATATGGGGGAAGAGGCCATTCATTGAGTGGCAGCTATAAGAAGCCGCCGCATAGTAGCTGGGTTTGTACTTTTCCGGCATAAAACGACCGAGGCTTAAGGTCATGGGGTTACAAAAGACAAACGTACCAATGCACGGTAGTAGCAGGTAACGGGAAACAGGATTACCGGCACAACGTTGAGCAAAACGTTCAATACGATGTTGACCGATAAAATTAATCAGTGCGTTCATGATTACCAGCAGGCTAATCAACAGCGGAAGAATGCCGGTCACCATCCCGGTAAACACCTCTCCGCCTTTCTGGAACAGCCCGATGAACCACTCTGCGCCATGAGTAATGGTTTCTATCATTGTTCTCTCCTTCAGAATTTATTGTTTTATTACCAAACGGCAACCTAATCTAATCAGATTGAAAGATTTAAAAGTGTTATTTTGATCGCAAAATGAAAGATAAATATTTTAATTTGAAAGTTATGGTGAAGGTGTGTCGATGAAGGGTATTTGAGTTATGTAAAGTCCGTATCGGGGAGCGACTACCGCTTCCTTGTGCAGGGCGCGATGCTTTACCATACTTGCCCCAGGTTGAATCTGTTAAATGGACTCCTCATGTTCAAGCGTCGTTATGTAACATTGCTTCCCCTTTTTGTGTTGCTTGCCGCCTGCAGCAGCAAGCCAAAACCTACCGAGACTGAAACGACCACCGGAACGCCGTCTGGCGGCTTCCTGCTTGAGCCGCAGCACAATGTGATGCAGATGGGCGGTGACTTCGCCAACAACCCGAATGCCCAGCAGTTCATCGATAAAATGGTGAGCAAACACGGCTTCGATCGTCAGCAACTGCAAGAAATCCTTTCCCAGGCGAAACGTCTGGATTCGGTACTGCGGTTGATGGATAACCAGGCACCGACCACATCGGTGCAGCCGCCATCAGGCCCGAACGGTGCATGGCTGCGTTATCGCAAAAAATTTATTACTCCGGATAACGTGCAGAACGGCGTGGTTTTCTGGAATCAATATGAAGATGCGCTGAATCGCGCGTGGCAGGTATATGGTGTACCGCCAGAAATTATCGTCGGAATTATTGGCGTCGAAACCCGCTGGGGACGCGTGATGGGTAAAACCCGCATCCTTGATGCGCTGGCAACGCTGTCATTTAACTATCCACGCCGCGCGGAATATTTCTCTGGCGAACTGGAAACCTTCCTGCTAATGGCGCGCGATGAGCAGGATGATCCGCTCAATCTGAAAGGTTCCTTTGCCGGAGCGATGGGCTATGGACAGTTTATGCCATCGTCTTACAAACAATACGCCGTGGACTTTAGCGGTGATGGTCATATCAACCTGTGGGATCCGGTTGATGCTATTGGTAGTGTGGCAAACTATTTCAAAGCGCACGGCTGGGTGAAAGGTGACCTGGTGGCGGTGATGGCAAACGGCCAGGCTCCAGGTTTACCAAATGGTTTCAAAACTAAGTACAGCATTTCGCAGCTTGCTGCGGCAGGTTTGACGCCGCAGCAGCCGTTGGGGAATCATCAGCAGGCCAGCTTGCTGCGTCTGGATGTTGGGACGGGTTACCAGTACTGGTATGGTCTGCCGAACTTCTACACCATTACTCGTTACAACCACAGCACCCATTATGCAATGGCAGTCTGGCAGTTAGGACAGGCTGTGGCGCTGGCGCGCGTACAGTAACAACTGACAAGAGGGGAGTTTAAACTTCCCTCTGCTTTATTACTGTTTATTCGAATTACGTAATTGCTTGATTTTTTTCGACAGCGATATCGTATATCCCAGGCAGACAACGCCTAATGCAGCCTGACCGAAGTCGAAAGGTTCAAGATAGCCAGAAGATAAAATCTTACATACCACTGCAACCAGGGCGCTGATGCCGCCAATGGTGACCCACATGCGCATTTGCGTGGTCTGTTTGAGCACGTTTTGTGGGGTGTTATCCGTTTTCTTTGTTGCCATTGCTTTTCTCTCCCTGTGAATACATATCAATGTGAACGCGGCATGGTAGCCTTTTTTCTTTACCGGTTGGTCGTAACAGTCTTATTTCGGAATGCGACTCGTAAAATGAATCGCTCGTCCCCATCTTCTGCGGGAAAGTGCTATCTTGTCCGGCATAAATTTTTGACTGACAGAGGTTGTGATGACTGACAGTGAACTGATGCAATTGAGTGAACAGGTCGGGCTGGCACTGAAAGCCCGTGGCGCAACCGTCACAACCGCTGAGTCTTGTACCGGCGGTTGGGTCGCGAAAGTTATTACCGATATTGCTGGCAGTTCCGCCTGGTTTGAACGCGGATTTGTCACCTACAGTAACGAGGCTAAAGCGCAGATGATCGGCGTACGTGAAGAGACGCTGGCGCAGCATGGCGCGGTGAGTGAACCCGTCGTGGTGGAAATGGCAATTGGTGCACTGAAAGCGGCTCGAGCTGATTATGCCGTGTCTATCAGCGGCATTGCCGGACCGGATGGCGGCAGTGAAGAGAAGCCTGTAGGCACCGTCTGGTTTGCGTTTGCTTCTGCCAGCGGCGAAGGCATTACCCGCCGGGAATGCTTCAGCGGTGACCGTGATGCAGTACGACGTCAGGCGACGGCTTATGCATTACAGACGTTGCGACAACAATTTCTACAAAACACTTGATACTGTATGAGCATACAGTATAATTGCTTCAACAGAACATATTGACTATCCGGTATTACCCGGCATGACAGGAGTAAAAATGGCTATCGACGAAAACAAACAGAAAGCGTTGGCGGCAGCACTGGGCCAGATTGAGAAACAATTTGGTAAAGGCTCCATCATGCGCCTGGGTGAAGACCGTTCCATGGATGTGGAAACCATCTCTACCGGTTCGCTTTCACTGGATATCGCGCTTGGGGCAGGTGGTCTGCCGATGGGCCGTATCGTCGAAATCTACGGGCCGGAATCTTCCGGTAAAACCACGCTGACGCTACAGGTGATTGCCGCTGCGCAGCGTGAAGGTAAAACCTGTGCGTTTATCGATGCTGAACACGCGCTGGACCCAGTCTATGCACGTAAACTGGGCGTCGATATTGATAATCTGCTGTGCTCTCAACCGGACACTGGTGAGCAGGCTCTGGAAATCTGTGACGCTCTGGCACGTTCTGGCGCGGTAGATGTTATCGTTGTTGACTCCGTTGCGGCGCTGACGCCGAAAGCAGAAATCGAAGGCGAAATTGGTGACTCTCATATGGGCCTTGCGGCACGTATGATGAGCCAGGCGATGCGTAAGCTGGCGGGTAAC
Source organism: Escherichia sp. KTE52 (assembly GCF_000408325.1). NCBI lineage: Bacteria > Pseudomonadati > Pseudomonadota > Gammaproteobacteria > Enterobacterales > Enterobacteriaceae > Escherichia > Escherichia sp. KTE52. Next base: position 68,040 of record NZ_KE138680.1, on the reverse strand, counting down.
CTGAAGCAATCCAACACGTTGCTGATTTTCATCAACCAGATCCGTATGAAAATTGGCGTGATGTTCGGTAACCCTGAAACCACTACCGGTGGTAATGCGCTGAAATTCTACGCTTCTGTTCGTCTCGATATCCGCCGTATTGGCGCGGTGAAAGAGGGCGAAAACGTGGTGGGTAGCGAAACTCGCGTGAAAGTTGTGAAGAACAAAATCGCTGCGCCGTTTAAACAGGCTGAATTCCAAATCCTCTACGGCGAAGGCATCAACTTCTACGGCGAACTGGTTGACCTGGGCGTGAAAGAGAAGCTGATCGAGAAAGCGGGTGCATGGTACAGCTATAAAGGCGAGAAGATCGGCCAGGGTAAAGCAAATGCGACAGCATGGCTGAAAGACAACCCGGAAACTGCGAAAGAGATCGAGAAGAAAGTGCGTGAGTTGCTGCTGAGCAACCCAAATGCAACGCCAGATTTCTCTGTTGATGACAGCGAAGGTGTAGCAGAAACGAACGAAGATTTTTAATCGTCTTGTTTGATACATAAGGGTCGCATCTGCGGCCCTTTTGCTTTTTAAGTTTTAAGGGGATGCCATGACCGAATTAACGCCCCGTCGCCCGATATATACTCGCCTGTTGGATCGCGCGGTACGTATTCTGGCGGTACGTGATCACAGTGAGCAGGAACTGCGCCGTAAACTTGCCGCACCGATTATGGGCAAAAATGGCCCGGAAGAGATTGATGCCACGGCAGAAGATTATGAGCGTGTTATCGCCTGGTGTCATGAACACGGTTATCTCGATGACAGCCGCTTTGTTGCACGCTTTATCGCCAGTCGCAGTCGCAAAGGATATGGACCGGCACGTATTCGTCAGGAACTGAGCCAGAAAGGGATCTCCCGAGAGGCGACAGAAAAAGCGATGCGTGAATGTGATATCGACTGGTGCGCGCTGGCGCGTGATCAAGCGACGCGAAAATATGGTGAACCTTTGCCAACCATCTTTTCAGAAAAAGTTAAGATCCAGCGTTTTCTGCTCTATCGTGGCTATCTGATGGAAGATATCCAGGAGATTTGGCGAAATTTTGCCGACTGAACGCATACGGTATTTTACTTCCCAGTCAAGAAAACTTATCTTATTCCCACTTTTTCAGTTACCAGCCCGGCGGTTAACAACACGTTGCTGCTGGTAGCGATATTTCTTTAGCTTGATTTCAGGATAATTATGAGCAAGAGCACCGCTGAGATCCGTCAGGCGTTTCTCGACTTTTTCCACAGTAAGGGGCATCAGGTAGTTGCCAGCAGTTCCCTGGTTCCCCATAACGACCCAACTTTGTTGTTTACCAACGCCGGGATGAACCAGTTCAAGGATGTGTTCCTTGGGCTCGACAAGCGTAATTATTCCCGCGCTACCACTTCCCAACGCTGCGTGCGTGCGGGTGGTAAACACAACGACCTGGAAAACGTCGGTTACACCGCACGCCATCACACCTTCTTCGAAATGCTGGGCAACTTCAGCTTCGGTGACTATTTCAAACACGATGCTATTCAGTTTGCATGGGAATTGCTGACCAGCGAAAAATGGTTTGCCCTGCCGAAAGAGCGTCTGTGGGTTACCGTCTATGAAAGCGACGACGAAGCCTACGAAATCTGGGAAAAAGAAGTTGGGATCCCACGCGAACGTATTATTCGCATCGGTGATAACAAAGGTGCGCCATACGCATCTGACAACTTCTGGCAGATGGGCGACACTGGTCCGTGCGGCCCGTGCACCGAAATTTTCTATGATCACGGCGACCATATCTGGGGTGGCCCTCCGGGAAGCGCAGAAGAAGACGGCGACCGTTACATTGAGATCTGGAACATCGTCTTCATGCAGTTCAACCGCCAGGCCGATGGCACTATGGAACCGCTTCCGAAGCCGTCTGTTGATACCGGTATGGGGCTGGAGCGAATTGCTGCGGTGCTGCAACACGTTAACTCTAACTATGACATTGACCTGTTCCGCACGCTGATTCAGGCGGTTGCAAAAGTTACTGGCGCGACCGATCTGAGCAACAAATCGCTGCGTGTTATCGCTGACCACATTCGTTCCTGCGCATTCCTGATTGCAGATGGTGTCATGCCATCCAATGAAAACCGTGGTTATGTACTGCGTCGTATCATTCGTCGCGCGGTACGTCACGGCAATATGCTGGGCGCGAAAGAAACCTTCTTCTACAAACTGGTTGGTCCGCTGATCGACGTTATGGGCTCTGCGGGTGAAGACCTGAAACGCCAGCAGGCGCTGGTTGAGCAGGTGCTGAAAACTGAAGAAGAGCAGTTTGCGCGTACTTTGGAGCGCGGTCTGGCGTTGTTGGACGAAGAGTTAGCGAAACTTTCTGGTGATACGCTGGATGGCGAAACGGCTTTCCGTCTGTACGATACCTACGGTTTCCCGGTTGACCTGACGGCTGACGTTTGTCGTGAGCGCAACATCAAAGTCGATGAAGCCGGTTTTGAAGCAGCAATGGAAGAGCAGCGCCGTCGCGCACGTGAAGCCAGTGGCTTTGGCGCTGATTACAACGCGATGATCCGTGTTGATAGCGCTTCTGAATTTAAAGGCTATGACCATCTGGAACTGAACGGCAAAGTGACTGCACTGTTTGTTGATGGCAAAGCTGTTGATGCAATCAATGCAGGCCAGGAAGCGGTTGTCGTACTGGATCAAACGCCATTCTATGCAGAATCAGGCGGCCAGGTTGGCGATAAAGGCGAACTGAAAGGCGCAAGCTTCTCTTTTGCGGTGGAAGACACTCAAAAATACGGCCAGGCGATAGGTCACATCGGTAAACTTGCTGCGGGTTCTCTGAAAGTGGGCGACGCGGTGCAGGCTGATGTTGATGAAGCGCGCCGCGCCCGTATTCGTCTGAACCACTCCGCAACGCACCTGATGCACGCTGCATTGCGCCAGGTTCTGGGTACTCATGTCTCCCAGAAAGGTTCTTTGGTTAACGACAAAGTGCTGCGTTTCGACTTCTCGCATAACGAAGCGATGAAACCTGAAGAGATTCGAGCGGTCGAAGACCTGGTGAACGCACAGATTCGTCGCAACCTGCCGATCGAAACCAACATCATGGATCTTGAGGCGGCTAAAGCGAAAGGCGCGATGGCGTTGTTCGGTGAGAAGTATGATGAACGCGTACGTGTGCTGAGCATGGGCGATTTCTCTACCGAGCTGTGTGGCGGTACTCACGCCAGCCGCACTGGTGATATCGGCCTGTTCCGCATCACCTCTGAATCGGGTACTGCTGCAGGCGTTCGCCGTATCGAAGCGGTAACCGGAGAAGGTGCTATCACCACTGTTCATGCGGACAGCGATCGCTTAAGCGAAGTCGCGCATCTGCTGAAAGGCGATAGCAACAATCTGGTTGATAAAGTGCGTTCAGTGCTGGAACGTACGCGTCAGTTGGAAAAAGAGTTACAACAGCTTAAAGAACAGGCTGCTGCGCAGGAGAGTGCGAATCTTTCCAGTAAGGCAATTGATGTTAATGGTGTTAAGCTGTTGGTTAGCGAGCTTAGCGGTGTTGAGCCGAAAATGTTACGTACCATGGTTGACGATTTAAAAAATCAGCTGGGGTCGACAATTATCGTGCTGGCAACGGTAGCCGAAGGTAAGGTTTCTCTGATTGCAGGCGTATCTAAGGACGTCACAGATCGTGTGAAAGCAGGGGAACTGATTGGTATGGTCGCTCAGCAGGTGGGCGGCAAGGGTGGTGGACGTCCTGACATGGCGCAAGCCGGTGGTACGGATGCTGCGGCCTTACCTGCAGCGTTAGCCAGTGTGAAAGGCTGGGTCAGCGCGAAATTGCAATAATATAAGCGTCAGGCAATGCCGCAGAGTGAGTCTGCGGCATTCGCATCAACGCTATCGACAACGATAAAGTCAGGTTGAAGTTGTGTATATCGGCTAAACTTAGGTTTAACAGAATGTAATGCCATGACTGCTTACATGTAATGTGTTTGTCATTGCTTACTTTTTGGCGTTATATGATGGATAATGCCGGGATACAGAGAGACCCGACTCTTTTAATCTTTCAAGGAGCAAAGAATGCTGATTCTGACTCGTCGAGTTGGTGAGACCCTCATGATTGGGGATGAGGTCACCGTGACAGTTTTAGGGGTAAAGGGCAACCAGGTACGTATTGGCGTAAATGCCCCGAAGGAAGTTTCTGTTCACCGTGAAGAGATCTACCAGCGTATCCAGGCTGAAAAATCCCAGCAGTCCAGTTACTAATCTTTCCGCGTCTCATCTTTAACGGTGAGACGCACCCTCAAAATTTCTCCTTCACTTCATTTTCTTTTCGCGTTACACCCGTTCATTCATCTTTAGTCTCCCTTTTTCTGTATTACCGCTACCTTTCAGATGCCCGTTTTTCTGTTGATAAAACACTCTTTTTGGCGTTTTTACAGACTAATTGAGCGTGAAGTGTGCAAACGATAAAAGTGTGGGAAAAATTGTTTGACTTATAAGTCTCAGAAAGTAATATGTGCGCCACGCAGCGACGATGAGCGATAAACAAGTTCTTCGAAGCACTCGTAAGAGGCGTGTGGTGAGGTGGCCGAGAGGCTGAAGGCGCTCCCCTGCTAAGGGAGTATGCGGTCAAAAGCTGCATCCGGGGTTCGAATCCCCGCCTCACCGCCATTTGCATCCGTAGCTCAGCTGGATAGAGTACTCGGCTACGAACCGAGCGGTCGGAGGTTCGAATCCTCCCGGATGCACCATATTCT
>NZ_KE138680.1:49525-62827 GCF_000408325.1 Escherichia sp. KTE52 | reverse complement strand
GTACTCGGCTACGAACCGAGCGGTCGGAGGTTCGAATCCTCCCGGATGCACCATATTCTCCGTAACCTTCAGCGATGAAGGTATCGAAGAGGTGGTGGTACTAACCGCAGGCACCAGGGAGGATAATGTTGCTTTAGCAACGGCCCGAAGGGCGAGCCGCAAGGCGAGTAATCCTCCCGAATGCACCATCTCTTGCTTGATATGGCTTTAGTAGCGATATCAATATCAGCAGTAAAATAAGCTTTCCCGATGCATCCGTAGCTCAGCTGGATAGAGTACTCGGCTACGAACCGAGCGGTCGGAGGTTCGAATCCTCCCGGATGCACCATTCTCTTCGTATTATCCACGATTGATAATCTTAATGGTCTGCAAAATTGACGCAAGCACCAGGGAGGATAACGTTGCGCCAGCAACGGCCCGAAGGGCGAACGCCAGTGAGTCATCCTCCTGGATACACCATCTTCTCCAAAAGATCCCCTCAAAAATATTTCATTTCTAAATGACGATTTTATCCATTTCCTGAATAATCTTCCCCTTCGCCATCAGCGACAAAATCAAGCAATTACGCTAAAGTAGCGTCATATTTTTCGATTTGTGAGAAGGCCATGTACGAGCGTTATGCTGGTTTAATATTTGATATGGATGGCACCATTCTGGATACCGAGCCTACGCACCGTAAAGCGTGGCGCGAAGTATTAGGACGTTACGGTCTTCAGTACGATGTACAGGCCATGATCGCACTTAATGGTTCGCCTACCTGGCGTATTGCCCAGGCGATCATTGAGTTGAACCAGGCCGATCTCGACCCACATGCTCTGGCGCGTGAAAAAACAGAGGCGGTAAGAAGCATGCTGCTGGATAGCGTCGAGCCGCTTCCTCTTGTTGACGTAGTGAAGAGTTGGCATGGTCGTCGCCCAATGGCTGTCGGTACGGGGAGTGAAAGCGCTATAGCTGAGGTGCTGTTAACACATCTGGGATTGCGCCGTTATTTTGACGCCGTCGTTGCTGCCGATCACGTCAAACATCATAAACCTGCGCCAGACACATTTTTGTTGTGCGCACAGCGTATGGGAGTGCAACCAACACAGTGCGTGGTCTTTGAAGATGCTGATTTCGGTATTCAGGCTGCTCGCGCCGCAGGCATGGACGTTGTGGATGTTCGCTTGTTGTGAGTGAGGCGCTATCGCTCTTCTCGTTGTTTGCCAGTAGTTTTCTCAGCGCTACACTATTACCCGGCAATTCGGAAGTTGTGCTGGTGGCAATGTTACTTTCTGGGGTGAGTCATCCCTGGGTTTTAGTATTAACAGCAACAATGGGTAATAGCCTTGGAGGGTTAACTAACGTTATCCTTGGGCGTTTCTTTCCATTGCGCAAAACATCGCGCTGGCAAGAAGAAGCCATTGGCTGGCTGAAACGCTATGGCGCAGTCACACTCTTATTAAGCTGGATGCCAGTGATTGGCGACTTACTGTGTCTGTTAGCGGGATGGATGCGCATCTCGTGGGGACCAGTAATCTTTTTTTTGTGCCTTGGTAAAGCGTTGCGCTACGTTGCGGTTGCAGTAGCCACCGTTCAGGGCATGATGTGGTGGCACTAATTGTAGGCCTGCACACATGGCCACCATTACAGTTATGCTAATTAAAACGATTTTGACAGGCGGGAGGTCAATTTGATCCCGGACGTATCACAGGCGCTGGCCTGGCTGGAAAAACATCCTCAGGCATTAACGGGGATACAGCGCGGTCTTGAGCGCGAAACTTTACGTGTTAATCCAGATGGCACACTAGCAACAACGGGTCATCCTGAAGCATTAGGTTCCGCACTGACGCATAAATGGATCACGACCGATTTTGCCGAAGCGTTGCTGGAATTTATTACGCCGGTCGATGGCGATATTGAACATATGCTGACCTTTATGCGCGATTTGCATCGCTATACCGCTCGTAATATTGGCGATGAGCGGATGTGGCCGTTAAGTATGCCATGTTACATCGCGGAAGGTCAGGATATCGAACTGGCGCAGTATGGCACTTCCAATACCGGTCGCTTTAAAACGCTGTACCGTGAAGGGCTGAAAAATCGCTATGGCGCGCTGATGCAAACCATCTCCGGCGTACACTACAACTTCTCTTTACCAATGGCATTCTGGCAGGCGAAGTGTGGTGATATCTCGGGCGTTGACGCCAAAGAGAAAATCTCAGCGGGCTACTTCCGTGCTATCCGTAACTACTATCGTTTCGGTTGGGTTATCCCATATTTGTTTGGCGCTTCCCCGGCGATTTGTTCTTCTTTCCTGCAAGGTAAACCGACGTCGCTACCGTTTGAGAAAACCGAGAGTGGCATGTACTACCTTCCGTATGCGACCTCTCTTCGTTTGAGCGATCTGGGCTATACCAATAAATCGCAAAGTAATCTTGGTATTACCTTTAACGATCTCTACGAGTACGTAGCTGGTCTGAAGCGGGCAATTAAAACGCCGTCGGAAGAGTACGCGAAGATTGGTCTTGAGAAAGACGGCAAGCGACTGCAAATCAACAGTAACGTACTGCAGATTGAAAATGAACTGTATGCGCCGATTCGTCCGAAACGCGTTACTCGCAGCGGTGAGTCGCCTTCTGATGCGCTGTTGCGCGGCGGCATTGAATATATCGAAGTGCGTTCGCTGGATATCAACCCCTTCTCACCGATAGGTGTTGATGAGCAGCAGGTGCGTTTCCTCGACCTGTTTATGGTCTGGTGTGCGTTAGCTGACGCGCCGGAAATGAGCAGTAGCGAACTTGCCTGTACACGCGTCAACTGGAACCGGGTGATCCTTGAAGGGCGTAAGCCGGGGCTGACGCTGGGAATTGGCTGTGAAACTGCACAATTCCCGCTGCCGCAGGTGGGCAAAGATCTGTTCCGGGATCTGAAACGTGTTGCGCAAACCCTGGACAGCATTAACGGCGGCGAAGCGTATCAGAAAGTGTGTGATGAGCTGGTAGCCTGCTTTGATAATCCCGATCTGACTTTCTCTGCCAGTATCTTACGGTCTATGATTGATACTGGCATTGGCGGAACTGGTAAAGCATTTGGTGAGGCTTACCGCAATTTGCTGCGTGAAGAGCCGCTGGAAATTCTGCGTGAAGAGGATTTTATTGCCGAACGCGAAGCGTCTAAACGCCGTCAGCAGGAAATGGAAGCTGCAGATACCGAACCGTTCAAGGTGTGGCTGGAAAAACACGCCTGACAGAAAAGAAAAAGGCCACTCGTGAGTGGCCAAAATTTCATCTCTGAATTCAGGGATGATGATAACAAATGCGCGTCTTTCATATACTCAGACTCGCCTGGGAACAAAGAGTTCAGAATATTTTAAAAAAAATTACCGGAGGTGGCTAAATGCCGTTGTTAGATAGCTTCACAGTCGATCATACCCGGATGGAAGCGCCTGCAGTTCGGGTGGCGAAAACAATGAACACCCCGCATGGCGACGCAATCACTGTGTTCGATCTGCGTTTTTGCGTGCCGAACAAAGAAGTAATGCCAGAAAAAGGTATCCATACTCTGGAGCATCTGTTTGCTGGTTTTATGCGCAACCATCTTAACGGCAACGGCGTTGAGATCATCGATATCTCGCCAATGGGTTGTCGCACCGGTTTCTATATGAGTCTGATTGGTACGCCAGATGAGAAGCGTGTCGCTGATGCCTGGAAAGCGGCAATGGAAGATGTACTGAAAGTGCAGGATCAGAATCAGATCCCGGAACTGAATGTCTACCAGTGTGGCACTTACCAGATGCACTCGTTGCAGGAAGCGCAGGATATTGCACGTAGCATCCTGGAACGTGGTGTGCGTATCAACAGCAACGAAGAGCTGGCGTTGCCGAAAGAGAAATTACAGGAACTGCACATCTAGTCAGTTTAAGCAGAAGAAGCCGGACATGCAGTAGCACCGTCCGGCTTGCCTGATGCGCTACGCTTATCAGGTTGATGCAGGGAGCGCGCCACCCGTATACCGCGACGGGCGGCAAAGTGGCATCAAAAGAGATATTTCATACCCAGCATTCCCTGAGTATCGCTGTAACCGTTGTCACCCAACTGCTGGGCGACGTTGCCCCACAGTTGCAGACGCGGATTAAGCTGACCTTCCACCCCGACTTTTAACTCACCGATGTTACGCGCACCGATGATCTCATCGCTGATGCCATCCATCTTCACACTGTAATTGCGGGAGTTATAAATCCAGTTGGCTTCCACAAAAGGCTGGAAGGAACGCTCTTTATGATCATCAAGAGCATTATGGCCTTGCAGATACGCTTTCACCCCCAGACGCGTTTGCAGGTTGCCTTCGGTGCTGTCCTCAACCAGAGTGCCATTGTCTTCAGTATGATTGTCTGCCTTCACATCCATCCACGTCAGTTGCATTTTTGGCTGCAACCAGTAGCTGGTACGCGCATCGGCGCTTTCACCAAGACGGAAGGTATAACCCGCTTCAATGGCAGCGGTGATGCCGTCAGAGTGATATTTCTCACCCGGCAGGTACTCGCCGGAGACGGTGTTATCAAACCAGTTATAGAGCAACCAGCTATCAACATAAGTCCCGGTTTTGTCCGCTTCGTTAGCGTACCAGGTGCCATACACCCCCACACTGTAGCCGTCGATTTGCCCACGTGAGCTGTACCCGGTCAGGTTGGAATGGGTGTGACTCTTGCTGTTGGCATAGCCAGCCATTAAGCCGAGATGCCAGCGATCAAGGTCATTACTGCTCCATTGTGCGAGGTCGCCGCCCAGTTGCAGAACATAACGGTTGCTCTGGGTGCTCAATTCATCCGAACGATCTTTAAAGCGATTATGCCCGCCAATGTTACGCATCCACAGGCTGGTTACTTTCTGCTCGCCGGTCAGCAGGTCGGTGTATTGTGTTTCCCCCAGACGGTCATGCAGTCGGGTATTAAACAGCGTATTTGCCGCCTGAATATTGGCCAGATAGCTGCCAATTTCCGGGCGATACAGATGTTTTCGTTCTGGTTGTGGAACAGATGGCGTAACAGGTGGCTCCGGTGTCACAGGCGGTTCTGGTGTTACAGGGGGTTCTGGTGTTACAGGGGGTTCTGGTGTTACAGGGGGCTCAGGGTCTGGTTCCGGGATGACGGGCAGTTCCGGTGGGGTATACGGTCCTGCGGGAATTTCACTGGTTAAAAACCAGTTCTGGTTGTCGCTTTTTACCACGTTGTAGTCATAGGGACCGGCAACAATACGACCTTCTTTACTAAACGTTCCCTCTGATGCGCCAGTTATTTCAATAATGCGGATCCCTTCAAGCGTATCGGCTCCCTGACCACCGGCATTACTAACACTCACACGGGTATGACCAGACGTGTTGCCTTTTACAATTAATTTATCAGTCGCGGAATTATCATCGCCGAGTTCGGTACGCATAACTAACAAACCATTATTAGCAGTGTAATTGCCATTAATGGTGAGTGTGGCAGGCGTGAATTTGTCGCCATTTTTTGAGGAAGATAGTGTTGCTGTACCCGCCAAATCCAGTGTATTTAAGGTTTGTGAAAAACCGTCTAAATCGATATTCCCTTCACTGTCGACAACATAATCGGAGTTTGGGCTGAAGGTATCGTTGACACCGGCGCGCAAAGTGCCTTTATTTATATTCGTTTGGCCAGAGTAGGTATTTGCGCCTGTCAACGTCGTGACTCCGGAACCTTCCTGGTTAACTTCGCCTTTGCCAACTATATCTGCAGCCAGGATAAAATCTTCGCTGGAGTGGTTAAAATTAATTTGTGCAGCACTATCCCCGGCATTACTTCCCATATGGATAATCGGCGTCTTGATGATCCCCGCTTTCTGTTCTGCTTCTCCCTGCGCTCCACCAATGTTTAGAATACCGGTGCTGGTTTCTGCTATCCCAAGCCAGATAAATTGATTAGCACTGACCGTGGCATTATTACTAACGGTAAGTATCCCCTTTGCCTCGTTCTGCGATGAGTTCAATCCCCCGAGGTTGATATATTCATTCACTGTTAATGAAGAATTGTCGCCATCAACCAGCGTTTCACCGTATCCAGTCCCGTGAAAATCCCCTGTACTTCCAGTAAAACCAATGAGCACATCCTTTGATGCCGTAAGATGACCGCCATGCGTGATTTCGAGTTTACCTGTTCCCTGATCGCCGACCATCACATACGTTGCAGAAACGGAAGAACCCGCACCGTCAATAATGACTTGCCCTTGTGCCTGGTAATCATATTCACCGATTCTGAATTCATTTAAATCGGTGATAGTACTGCCGCTAAGCACCATTAAGGTTCCTGAACCACCATTGATACCTAAATAAATATTGTGTTCATAAGGCGATGCATTATTAATCGTCAGATGAGTATTGTTTTCTAATTTCATTATCCCTGAAGTTGCATTACCGATTGTGATTTTGGAGGTGGTCAGATCACGCCCGTCTATATTCAACGTACCTTCACTTGTTTCTCCAACATTAAGAAAACGAAATTGATCCCAGGTTGATGAATTATTTTCGGATGAGGATAGCGTTACAACATCATTATTGTTGATAGTAACATCGCTGTTGATACTTGTTGGTGGTGCCCATGCCAGTGAAACGGGTATTGATAACACGGTCGAAATAGCTATTGCCAGCGTTGACAAGGGATGCTTTTTGATGTTCATAAAGTTCCTTCTCATCCTTATGATTTATTTTAAAATAAATAACAAATCCACAGTAACGACGTAAAAACTTAATTTTTAAGACCACTGAAAAAGGTTACTGCTCTATCAAATGAAGAGTAGTGCGTGAAACCAATGTTTATAAACCAGTTTAATTTGTAATTAATTTAATATTAATTTGTTTTGATGGTTTAGGCGTTGTGCTAAAAAATAAGTTGCATAATTTTTCATAGGAAAAATCTTTAAATACATTAAGTGGTAAAAAGTGACAAAAAGAAAAGTTAGAAAAATCATCAAGATATATTCTGTCGATGTTTTTCTTTAATTTAATAATGATGGCAAATTAATTTTATGTTTATTGTTTGCACATTTACTTAGAGTTGGTAAATACCAGGATTATTGTCAAAAAAATAATATAAATATGCTTTCCGCACATCGGTAAAACGCATAAAAATATGAGATAAAATATGCCGCTATTAGGAAAAATATAAATATATTGTCTATTTTTTCTGATTGATGAACTGCTTATTAAGCAACCCTGAATAATGGCATCATTTGGCATTGATAAAACAACCGTTTGCAGAATAGGCAAATAAAAAGGGAGCCGCAGCTCCCTTTGACAACATTAGTGCGCACCGCCTCCGCCACCACCTGCGCCAAATGGCGGCCTGGCAAACCACACCAGTCCCAGCAGGACGAGGAATATCCCGGCCGACATCCAGAAGATCTCATTAGCGGAAATAATCAACCCCTGATTGGTGATCTGCTGAGCAATCCAGCCGGAAGCCTGCTGTTGCGTCATTCCCAGACCCTCCAGTTGATGGTACATCGCCTGGGCGTTCGGGTTATACGGATTCACCGACTCGGTCAACTGCGCATGATGCAGCGACTCGCGGTTGGTCCACATGGTAGTGGTTATCGACGTGCCAATAGACCCCGCCAGCGTTCGCGTAAAGTTGGAGAGACTCGACGCCGCCGCCAGTCGTTCAGGTGGCAAACCAGAAAGCGTAATGGTGGTCAGCGGCATAAAGAAGCAGGCCACCGCGAAGCCCTGGATAAACTGCGGCCAGGCCGACGCGCCAAAATCCATACCGGGTTCAAAGGTATAAGCACGCCAGTAGAAACAGACGGCATACATAATAAAGCTGAAGGTTACCAGCCGACGCATATCCAGTTTATGCGCAAAACGACCGATAATTGGCGACAGGATCACCGGGATAATCCCTACCGGCGCAGACGCCAACCCTGCCCAGGTTGCTGTGTAGCCGTAGACTTCCTGCAACAATTGCGGCAGCAAAACAATCGCGCCGAAGTAGAGCATATAAGCGAGGCTGATACACAAGCAGCCAATGGTAAAATTGCGTGACTTAAACAGCGACAGATCAACTATTGGGTTGTCATCTGTCAGCTCCCAGACAATCAGGAAGCTGATAGCCACTACCGCCACCACGGTGAGAATGATAATTTCCTGTGATGAGAACCAGTCCAGTTCTTTACCCCGGTCGAGCATAATCTGCAGGCTACCGATACCAATCACTAACAGCGCCAGCCCCACGGCATCAATCCGTCGCCGCTCGGTGCGGGTTTCGCGTCCGCGCAAGGTCTGTAGCGTCATCAACACCACTGCCACGCCAATTGGCACGTTGATAAAGAAGATCCAACCCCAGTGATAATTGTCGCTGATATAACCGCCGAGGATCGGGCCGCAAATAGGCGCGACAATCACCGTCATTGACCACAAGGCCAGTGCGATGGAACGTTTGGCTGGCGGGTAGTTATTCAGTAATAGACTTTGTGACAGCGGGATCAATGGCCCGGCGACAATACCCTGAATGACGCGGAAGAAGATCAGCATATTCAGACTACTGGAAACACCACACGCCCACGAAGCAATGGCGAAGGCGATGGTCGACCAGAGGAACAGCTTCACTTCCCCGACGCGCTTCGCCAGCCAGCCGGTAAGCGGGATCGAGATGGCGTTCGCCACCCCGAAGGAGGTGATCACCCACGTTCCCTGGCTGAGCGATGAGCCAAGGTTTCCGGCGATAGTAGGGATCGCCACGTTAGCAATGGTGGAGTCCAGCACCTGCATGAATGTCGCCAGCGATAGCGCAATCGTCATAATGACCAGTTGCGCACCTTCCAGCGGTTTTTGCTGTTGCATCACACGCACCTCTGGATTAGCCAGCGTTAGCTTTTACGATATCGTCGATCAGTTTATTGACGGGTTCCAGGCTGATTTCACGAGCGGTACTTACTGCTACCGGCGTGGAACGTACTTTGTTAGCCAGTACCTGGCCGTCACGGTTAGTGGTATTGACGCTCACCAGTGTGGATAAACCGATCCGTAGCGGATATTGCTCAAGTTGCTTTTGATCCAACTCGATGCGAACAGGCAGACGCTGAACCACTTTGATCCAGTTACCGGTAGCGTTTTGCGCCGGAAGCAGCGAAAACGCGCTACCCGTACCCATATCCAGACCGACCACTTTACCGGTGTATTTCACGTCATCACCGTAAATATCAGTGGTGATGGTGACCGGCTGGCCGATACGCATATTGGCAATCTGGGTCTCTTTAAAGTTGGCATCCACCCACATATTAGTCGCCGGAACGACCGCCATCAGCGGCGTTGTTGGGCTAATTTGCGCACCCGGTTGAACGGCACGGCGGGAGACATAACCGGTCATCGGGCTGACAATACGGGTACGTTCCAGCGCCAGCCAGGCATTGCGCACTTCAGTGGCAGCTTGTTGCACGGCCGGTTGATCTTCCAGTTTAGTACCCAGAATCATCGCCTGATTGGCATTGTATTGTTGAATGGCGACATCCAGTTGCGCCTGGGCGCTGGTAACAGCATCGCGGGCGTGTTGCAGCTCTTCGCGGCCAATCAGGTTGGCATTACCCAGCGGCACGCGGCGGTTGTAGTCGCTTTGTGCTTTGGCGAGGGCGATTTTCTGCACCTCAATATTTGCCTGCAACTGCTTGCTGTTAATCATCAGTTGGTGGGTCTGGCGTACGCTGGAAGCCAGTGCTGTTTTGGCTTTTTCAAACGCCTGGCGAGCATCAGTCGGGTCGAGAGTGACCAGCACATCGCCTTCTTTTACAAAATCGGTGTTATCGGCCCAGACTTTCGTCACGCTGCCTGACACCTGAGACATAATTTGAATCTGATTCCCTGCCACGTATGCGTCATCAGTTTCTTCGAAATGACGCAGTACCAAAAACCAATAAATCCCTATCGCTACGGCAATAATAATAAAGAGCAAGGTGAGAAGGAGGAGCAGACGCTTACGTTTGCCGCTCTTCTTTACCGGTTGCTGCGGGCTTTGTGTCTCCGCATTTGCGCTCATAGTATTCTCCACGATCTTCTTAACTCATCGGCTGAGCCGACCTGCTTGCCAAAAAGGCCAGCACGTTGCGATGCTGGCCGGTCAGTTTTTCTTTTATAAATCTGGATTTTTGAGCGAGATGACGCGTTAGCTCATCGCTTCGAGAACCGCACCGTCTTGTTCCATCTGATCGAGACGGGAGAGCAATTTGCGGGTGATTTGCTCAAGCTGATCTTTTTCTGTTGTGCTGAGCGCGGACCAGAGTTGATGCAGGCAGTTATGCTGCGGCGGTAAAACCTCGCGCAAAAACTCGTGACCTTTTTCCGTTAATTGCAGATGCAGGCAGCGGCGATCGTTATCGCTTTCACGACGTTCGATCCAGCCGCGTTTTTCCAGTTCATCGGCAATACGCGTCGCATTGGTACGGGATGATCCAAGAGCACAACTTAATTCAGAAGGCTGAATGCTGTGGTTTTCCTGAGACTCCAGCGTAATCAACGCCATAAACAACGTCTCGTTAATCCCCTGAGCCTTCAGCATTTTATTGCGGTTTTCCAGCAACTTGCTCTGCATATGCATGCAAAGACGGGTCAGAAGGATCTCCTGATAAGGAAAATCTTCGTGGCGGCTGGCGCGAAATTTTAGCATTTGTTCAATGGGCGTAAACGAACTATCCATTTGGGTATGACCTCATTAATTTCAGCCGATATAGTAACGACAGTGACAAATAAAGTAAATGTATTGTTTTAGAAAAATGATTCTTGTGGGTTATATAATCGCCATCACTTTCCAGGCCAGCCCGTAGGCCAGCGCACTTATCAGAGTGGGGACGATAATGCTGCGTGTTTTATAGAAACTGCCACCCAATACTGCAAAACCAACCAGTGTGGGCACGAAGCGGCGTGAGTCGTGCATCACTTCTGGTGCGGTAGAGACAACCAGCAGAGCGCAAATTGAGGCGATGCCAATGGTGTCGAGCAAAATACCCACCGCGCCACGCTTGGTTGGGCGGGTATTACCCACCCGCAGGCGCAGTGGTAAATAGCGGAAGCAGTAATTCGCCGCGCCAACCAGTAATCCAAGCAGTAAAACCTCATAGCTCATCAGCGGCTCCTTGCCAGAATGCCTGGATTAACGCAGTGAGGCAGCCAAAGACAATGCCTGCCAGAATGGCGACGGGAATAGAAAATAGCGTTACGCCTGCAAGGGCACCAACTAACGCTGCGGTAACGCAAAGAGATTGTTTGCGCTGGAAAGAGGCGAGCAGGAAACTCATAAAGAGAGCCGGCAGCATAAAGCCTAATGCTGCTTCAACGGCGGGATAACCTTGCAGCAAACCGCCGCCCGAAAATGCCCCTATTACCGTACCAAATACCCACGATGACCATGAACTGAAGGCAATGCCGATCATCCAGTTTTCGCTCCAGCGGCGATTATTACGTACCAGTTTTGCCGTTGCAGCGGCAAAAACCTCGTCCGTCAGGCCAAACGCCCACAGGGCGGTTTTCGATTTTTGCAGACGCTGAACAATACGGCTACGCAGTGACGGGCCATACAAAACATGGCGAACATCCATTGCCATCACGGTCAGTGCAGCAATCCACAAACTACTCCCGGCGGCCAGCATCGCGGTAATGACAAACTGGCTCGCACCTGCATAAATGATGCAGGAGAAAAAAACACTTTCGAGGGGAGTGAAGCCCTGGCGGGTTGCATTCAGACCGAACGCAAAAGCCACCGGAATATAACTAATAACAATCGGTAAACTGTCTTTGCATCCTTCCATGAAGGTCGCCGGACCAGAAGCTGGCAGAGGAGTAGGGCTTACCATAGAGTGTACGCTTAACGATTGTTAATATTATAAACAGACTGAATGAATATCTTAACCTTATCAGACTGATGGGCTTCTTAACACCCTTATAAGTGTAAAGCCACGAAAACGGTTGCTGATTGCTTAATTTGCGGCTTCCTGACGATGAAAACCTCGCCACCAGACCACCAGGTTAACCAGGGCGATCACCGCGCCAGCCAGACAAACGCCAGCCCAACCCGCATGTTGCCATGCGGATGCAGAAATCAGTGAACCGGCAGCACCGCCAATAAAGTAACTGGTCATGTAGCCTGCGGTCAGGCGATTACGCGCATCAGGGTGAATACGGTAAATCACGGTTTGATTGGTGATATGCACGCCCTGGACGGTGAGATCCAGCACCAGGATGCCGATAATCAGCGCCAGTACGGAAGTTTGACCAAACCAGATTGCCAGCCATGAAAGTAACAACAACAGCAGACCAAACGTTGTTGTGAGGTGCGATTTTCCTTTATCGGCAAAACCGCCCGCCGGGCGAGCGCCCAACGCCCCGGCAGCTCCCGCAAGGCCAAACAGACCAATCACGCCATCGCTGTAATTAAAAGGCGGCGCGGCGAGCAAAAAAGCCATCGATGTCCATAGAATGCTGAAGTTGGCAAAGGTCAGGCAGCCCAGTAACGCGCGGGTACGCAGGATCTTATCGCTGATAAACATGCTGAAAACGGAACCTAACAACTGTGGGTAGTTGAGGTGGTTTTCTGATTTCATTTGTGGCAGGCCGCGCCATAACGCCAGCGCCATCAGTGCCATTAACACCGATGCGACCCAGAAGACGGTGCGCCAGCCGCCGAGGTTTGCCAGCAATCCTGCAACGGTACGTGCCAGCAAAATCCCCAGTAGCAAACCGCTCATAATGGTGCCAACCACCTTGCCGCGTTTGTCTGGTGAAGCCAGTGTTGCCGCCAGTGGAACCAGAATTTGCGCCACGACCGAGAATAAACCGGTTAATGCCGTTCCGAGGATCATCATGGCGAGTGATTGACTGCTGGCGGTGATCAACATACCGCCTGCAGCCAGTAAGGTCATGGAAACAATCAGGCGTCGGCGTTCAAACATATCGCCCAATGGGACAAGAAACAGCAGGCCAGCGGCATAGCCTAATTGTGCGGCGGTGACAATAAAGCCCGCCGAACTGGCGGAAAGAGAAAAGTTACGCGCGATGGTGTCGAGCAATGGCTGGGCGTAATAGTTGCTGGCGACTGCCAGACCGGTGGCGATCGACATCAGCACGATCAGCGCCGGGCTAAGCTCATGATTGGTTTTAGTCATTATTGTTGTTTATCAGGTGATGATTAGTCTGGAAATCAATAATAGCGGATGTTTATGAATGGGGGCGAAAGATAGCTTGTTGAAATGTGCTGTGTGGTTTGTAGGCATGATAAGACGCGTCAGCGTCGCATCAGGCATTGAGCACAGAACGGCGGATGCGGCG
>NZ_KE138680.1:0-49345 GCF_000408325.1 Escherichia sp. KTE52 | reverse complement strand
AGAAGGCGGATGCGGCGAAAACGCCTTTCCGCCCTACGAAATGAGTGTGGTTTGTAGGCCTGATAAGACGCGCCAGCGTCGCATCAGGCATTGTGCACAGAATGGCGGATACGGCGTAAACACCCTATCCGCCCGAATAAAAACTACTTCTGCGCTGCCAGCGCCTCATTCACCCAGCCATCAAACTGCTGCTGGTGGGCTTTGATCCAGCCATCAACGTGGCCCTGAATATCGCCTTCTGAGGCTTTGCCGTCATGCATAATGGCGTTCTGGGCGTTAATGTCCGCAACCGGCAACTGCATAATGGCGAACAGTTTCGCTGCCGCCGGGTTTTTCTCGGCCCAGGCTTTGTTGGCAACGATATGCATGGTGCTAACAGGGAAGCCGTAATTTGCGCCATTCGGCAGTTTGGTATCGGCGTTTTTATCACCCGGCAGTGCGGAGAACGGCACCTGCAACCAGACTACATCTTTCCCCGGCTTCAGTTCGTTACTCACCCAGTACGGTGTCCAGGTGTAGTAAAACACCGGCTTGCCCTCTTTGTAACGGCTGATGGTGTCGGCCATCATCGCCGCGTAGTTCCCCTGATTATGGGTTACGGTATTCGTCAGATCATAAGCGGCAAGCTGGTAGTTGATAGCGCCTTCGCAGCCCCAGCCGGGGTTACAGCCAGTTAAATCCGCTTTGCCATCGCCGTTGGTATCAAACAGTTTGGCAATCTTCGGATCTTTTAGCTGCGCGATGTGGGTAATTTTGTACTGGTCGGCCGTTTTCTTATCGATCAGGTATCCCTGCGCAGCGCCGTTAACAAATGTCCCTTCGCGATAAAACTTCTTATCGCCACCGGCAGCCTCATACATGTTGTCATGCAGCGGCGTCCAGTTCACAGCGGTAAAGGTCGCATCGCCGGAAGCCAGTGACGTATAACCAACGTTGTAATCCACTTCGCTGGGTTTGTTGACGGTATAACCTAATTTTTCCAGCGCACGGCTGACCAGCAATGTCTGGAAGGTTTCTTCGGTAATGGTGCTCTGAACCGGATTAACGGTAATACCTTTGCCCGGCAGATCGGCAGCAAAAGTTTGTGTAGAGATAAGCGTGGCAAACGCTGTCGCAAAAAGTACGCTATGTCGCATTGTTATTCCTTTTTTTGGCAGGGTGGCAATGCCCGGCGTCACCGGGCAGGTGCAGAGTTATTTAATGAACGGACGGGTCAGCAGACCGACAGGGCCAGTGGTGTACCAGCGACGGTTGCCGCGACTACGTGAGTCGCGCCCCACGGCCTGTGTCAGGCGATCGAGGATAATGGCGAGGATGACAATACCGACGCCGCCAACGGTGGCAAGCCCCATATCCAGACGCCCGATACCGCGCAGTACCATTTGACCCAGCCCGCCGACGGCAATCATCGAGGCGATGACCACCATAGAAAGGGCCAGCATCAGCGTCTGGTTGACGCCCGCCATAATGGTCGGCATCGCCAGCGGTAACTGAACTTTGAACAGCATCTGGCGCGGGCTGGCACCGAATGAGCGCGAGGCTTCAATCAGATCCGCCGGAACCTGGTTAATCCCCAAAATGGTCAGACGGATAATAGGCGGCAGAGCAAAGATGATGGTCACCACCACGCCCGGAACGTTGCCGATACCAAACAGCATGACGATTGGTACCAGATAGACAAACGCTGGCGTCGTCTGCATGGCATCAAGCAGTGGACGGATGATTTTTGCTGCCCGTGGGCTTCTTGCCAGCCAGATCCCCAGCGGCAAACCGATGACAATACAGAATAGCAGGGCGGTTAACACCAGCGCCAAAGTCACCATTGCCTGCGACCATGCGCCGATCGCGCCGATAGCAATCAGTGAAACCAGCGTCGCCACGCCCATTCCGACACCGGAAATTTGCCAGGCTATCAGGGCGAAAACGATAATTGCCACAGGCGCGGGCATCCCCAGCAGCAGTTGCTGGAAACCGTTGAGGATATAATCCACCGGAACGCGCACGCCCTGGAAGAGGGGGCGGAAATGGGTAACGACCCAGTCGATCCCTTCAGTTACCCAACTGTCGAGTGGGATCAGCGTCTTATGAAACGGATCGAGAATATTAAAATGCTCGACATTTGGTGCAGGCGTACTGGTCAGCCAGTCAGCGCCGCCGCCGTCAGTCGGTGCCGCAGCCGGTGTACCCCAGGCATCTGCGGATTGTGCGGCGCTGTCTGCCGCTGGCGTGGTATCCCACGGATTATTTTGATCAGCCATTATTTACCCCCTCACGATCTAAAGCGCGCAGCAGCATTCCTTTCGAAATGATGCCGACATACTGTTGGTCCTCGTCGACCACGGGCACCGCACAGGGTGCCTGTCCGACATGAGAGAGCAACTCGCTAAGAGGCGTTTGCGCATCGACCGCTAACGGCGCATCAATCAGCGCCGCATCAAGACCTTGCTGCTGCGTTAATGCTGCTTTTAACGAATCGATAGAGACTGCGCCGACAAATTTATTACCGCGTTCGATGACGTAGCCATATTCGCGATCTTCATCCTGTAATAATTTCAGTGCCGAACGCGGACCGAAGCCGGGGGTTTTACGAATTAAACCATTCGGGCTGCGGCGGGCAATATCTTTCGCGCTGAATACCTGACTAATATCAACGCCGCGGAAGAAGGTGCGGACATAATCATTCGCCGGATTATTGAGAATTTCATCCGGTGTGCCGACCTGTACCACTTCGCCATTTTGCATAATGGCAATTCGGTCGCCAATACGCATAGCTTCATCGAGATCGTGAGAAATAAAGACAATGGTGCGCTGATGTTTCGCCTGTAATTTTACCAGTTCATCCTGCATCTCGGTGCGAATTAATGGATCGAGCGCCGAGAAGGCTTCATCCATTAATAAAATATCCGGATTAATGGCTAATGCACGGGCTAATCCAACACGTTGACGCATTCCACCAGAGAGTTCGTCCGGGTAGCTGTGGGCATAATTTTCCAGACCTACCTGACGTAGTGCATCAATGGCTTTTTCCCGACGCTCTTCGGCGTTAATTCCGGCTAGTTCCATGCCAAACGCGGTATTGTCCAGCACGGTCATATGCGGCATTAAGGCAAAGGACTGAAAGACCATCGCAATCTTTTTTCTGCGCACCTCACGGAGTTCGGCGTCGGATATTTTTGCAATATCTACACCGTCAATCAGCACTTGTCCGCGGGTGGGTTCAATCAGGCGATTGAGAAGGCGTACCATTGTGGATTTACCCGAACCGGATAATCCCATGATGACAAATATCTCGCCTTCTTCAATGGCCAGACTGGCGTCTTTTACGCCAAGCGATAGCCCAGTTTTTTCCAGAATTTGTTCTTTTGAAAGTCCTTGTTCGATATATTTGAAAGCTCGCTGTGGATGCTCACCAAATATTTTATAAAGATTTTTAATTTCTAATTTAATTGCCATGCAATAGAAAGATTCCTGTTATTTGTTTATGTCGATATATTACCCAATGGAAATAGTCACTTTTTTCTACCCTAACATACTGAGAATCTGAGGCAACCCCTGAGGGCAAATGTGTCATGAATATTGATGCGAGCAAATTGCCGGAGTTTCCCGTGATATAAGGGCTGAGAGCAAATCGAGAAAAGTTGATATTTTTTGTTATAGATAGCGAAAAAACGCCTGAATATTGTGGTTTCAGGCGAATAATGCAACAGAGAGTCAGTGTAGATCACCACAAAATATTTGCGTGATAAAAAGCTGTTTAACTGGAATTATTTCCCTGCTGTGGGTGGTGATATTTTTGAAAAATAACCTCGTCAAAAATTCCAGTCTTCGTCTTCTGTTTCGACCGCTTTTCCCATCACATAAGAGGAACCAGAGCCGGAAAAGAAATCGTGATTTTCGTCGGCATTCGGTGAAAGCGCGGCAAGGATTGCCGGATTTACTTCTGCCATTTCTGCTGGAAATAACGGCTCGTATCCCAGATTCATTAAGGCTTTATTGGCGTTGTAACAGAGAAACGCTTTCACATCGTCAGCCCATGTTGTTTCGGCGTACAGCTCATCGGTGTATTGCAACTCGTTGTCGTAAAGCTCCAGCAATAAATCGAAGGCGAAACTCTTTAATTCTTCACGTTGTGCCTGGGAGATTTTTTCCAGGCTTTTCTGATATTTATAGCCAATGTAATAACCGTGTACTGCTTCATCGCGGATAATCAGGCGGATCAAATCGGCGGTATTGGTCAGCTTTCCGCGACTGGAAAAATACATTGGCAGCCAGAAGCCGGAATAGAACAAAAATGATTCAAGAAAGACACTGGCGATTTTCTTTTTCAGCGGGCTATCACCGCGATAATATTGCTGAATAATCTGTGCTTTTCGTTGCAACGGCGCATTTTCTTCACTCCAGGCATAGGCGGCATCAACCTCTTTTGTCTGGCACAGCGTCGAGAAAATAGAGCTGTAAGAGCGGGCATGAACGGCTTCCATAAAGCTGATATTCGACAACACTGCTTCTTCATGGGGCGTGAGTGCATCGGGTATCAACGAAGGCGCGCCGATAACGTTTTGCAGCGTGTCGAGCAGCGTCAGGCCAGTAAAAACGCGCATCGTCAGTTGTTGTTCGATGGTACTTAACGTTTGCCACGCGGGAATATCGTTCGACAGTGGCACTTTTTCCGGTAGCCAGAAATTGCTGGTCAGGCGATTCCATACTTCCAGATCTTTATCGTCAGTAATCTTGTTCCAGTTGATGGCGCTGATATGAGAGAGTTTCATAGATATTCCTTAAAGTGCGCAGGAGACGCAGCCTTCAATTTCAGTGCCTTCCAGCGCCATCTGACGCAGGCGGATGTAATAGAGCGTTTTGATACCTTTGCGCCAGGCGTAAATCTGCGCTTTATTGATATCGCGAGTGGTGGCGGTATCGGGGAAAAACAGCGTCAGCGACAGCCCCTGATCGACATGGCGAGTCGCTTCGGCGTAGGTGTCGATAATCTTTTCCGCGCCAATTTCGTAAGCGTCCTGATACAACGCCAGATTCTCATTAGTCATAAACGGGGCAGGGTAGTAAACGCGCCCGGTTTTACCCTCTTTGCGAATTTCCACTTTCGCCACAATCGGGTGAATACTCGACGTAGCATGGTTGATATAAGAGATAGAACCGGTTGGCGGCACCGCCTGAAGATTCTGGTTGTAAATGCCGTAGTGCATCACGTCGTCGCGCAGTTGCGCCCACATCTCACGGGTAGGTAACGTAATACCGCTACGGGCAAACAGTTCGCCAACTTTCGCCGTTTTCGGCTGCCAGTTCCCTTGCAGATATTGGCTAAAATATTCACCACTGGCATAGCGTGACTGTTTGAATCCGGCGAAGGTTTCACCACGTTCGCGCGCCAGCAACATCGAAGTGCGCAGGGCGTGCCAGGTGATGGTGTAGAAATAGAGATTGGTAAAATCCAGTGCTTCCGGCGAGCCGTAAACGATACCCTCACGCGCCAGATAGCCGTGCAGATTCATCTGCCCCAGGCCGATGGCGTGCGAGGCGGCATTTCCGGCTTCGATGGACGGCACGCTGCGGATATGACTCATATCTGACACCGCCGTCAGACCGCGCACGGCTGTCTCTACCGTGCGGGCAAAGTCTGGCGAATCCATAGTGTGAGCAATATTCAACGAGCCTAAATTGCAGGAAATATCATGGCCTGTGCGAGCATAGTCGAGATTCTCGTCATACGCTGAGGCGCTGTTAACCTGCAAAATTTCTGAGCAGAGATTACTCATATTTATGCGCCCGGCAATAGGGTTAGCACGGTTAACCGTATCTTCATACATGATGTAGGGATAGCCGGACTCAAACTGGATCTCCGCCAGCCGCTGGAAGAAATCACGGGCGTTGATGTATTTTTTGCGGATGCGTTCATCGGCAACCAGTTCGTCATAGTGTTCGTTGATGGCGATATCAGCAAACGGCTTGCCGTAAACTCGCTCAACGTCATAGGGCGAAAACAGCGCCATCTGCGCATTCTCTTTCGCCAGATGGAAGGTGACATCCGGGATCACTACCCCCAGCGACAACGTTTTAATGCGGATTTTTTCATCGGCATTTTCCCGTTTTGTGTCGAGAAAACGCAGAATATCGGGATGGTGTGCGTGCAGATATACAGCCCCAGCCCCCTGACGAGCGCCGAGCTGGTTGGCATAGGAAAATGCGTCTTCCAGCATTTTCATCACCGGAATCACGCCAGAAGATTGATTTTCAATACGTTTAATCGGTGCACCCGCTTCCCGCAGATTCGACAGCAAAAACGCCACGCCGCCGCCGCGTTTCGACAGTTGTAGTGCGGAATTAACCGCCCGACCAATCGACTCCATATTGTCTTCAATACGTAGCAGAAAACAGGAAACCAGTTCGCCTCGCTGCTGTTTACCACAGTTGAGGAATGTTGGCGTGGCGGGCTGAAAGCGTCCTGATAGCATCTCATCGGTTAGCTGCGTCGCCAGCGTCTCATCACCTTGCGCCAGCGTTAGCGCCACCATCGTGACCCGATCGGCAAAATCTTCCAGATAACGTTTACCGTCGAAAGTCTTCAGCGTATAGCTGGTGTAAAACTTCCATGCACCGAGGAACGTCTGGAAACGAAAACCACTGGCGTGTGCATGGGCAAACAGCGTAATGACAAAGTTGCGAGAGTAGCGGTTGAGGACGCTTTCATCATAGTAACCTTCGTTGACCAGCCAGTTCAGGCGCTGCTGCTGGCTGCTAAAAGTCACACTGTTCGGGCGTACATGTGTCGCCATAAAAGCGTCTACTGCCTGGCGATCTTTATCGAACTGAATGCGACCCGCGCTATCGTAAAGGTTAAGCATCGCATTCAGGGCGTGGTAATCCATCGTTTCCTGCGTCAGGCGGTCTGCGGTTGTCGTTGCCAAAATTCGGTTACTCCTTTACGAACGTTTTCGATATCGCTTTGCGTACCCATGAGTTCAAAGCGGTATAGCCACGGCACGTCGCATTTCCGGGCAATCACATCTCCGGCGCGGCCATACGCCTCACCAAAATTGCGATTACCCGAAGCAATAACGCCGCGAAGCAACGCCCGGTTATGTTCGTCGTTTAAAAAGCGAATCACCTGCCGTGGCACAGCGCCAGCCGTACCGCCACCGCCGTAAGAGGGCACGATCAGGATGTAAGGCTCGTCTACCTGAATCCGTTCCCGCTCATTGAGCGGAATGCGCACGGCGGGCAGCCCTAAACGTTTGATAAAGCGATGTGTGTTTTCGGAGCTACTGGAGAAGTAGACGAGCTGACTCATGCGCTGGCTGCGTGTGGCGCTGGATGCAGGCGGTTGATCATGTCCGGACGAAAGCCAGACCAGCTAAGATCACCTGCAATCACTACCGGCAACTGGCGAAAGCCCTGGGCACGTAACGCCTCTGCCGCTTCAGGATCGCGATCGACATTAATCATCTCAAAGTCAAAGCCACGGTTTTCCATTGCTCGTTTGGTGGCGTGGCATTGAACGCAATCGTTACGAGTGTAAATAGTAATGCGCATGATTCGTATTTCCGTTTAAAATGAAGATACGGCGCGATGATACGCGTCGGGTTGTCTCTCTGTTGATACAGAGATACTAGATGTAGTTGAAAAAAGATTCAACCATACAAGATATGGGAATTTTAGATTATTGATACCGCCGTTGAGTGGCTCAACGGGGTAGGGGATTTTGTGTTTTGTTGCCGGGCGAGCCCCCGGCAACAGCAAATTACATCCGCATGGAAACCGCCAGGCGGTTAAAACAATTCATCAGCCCGATGGCAAACGTTAAGTCGCTGATCTCTGCTGCGCTGAAGTACTTAAGCAGAGGCTGATAAACGTCATCTTCTGCATGGGTTCGGGCAATATCGGTCACCGATTCCGCCCATGCCAGCGCCGCCCGCTCGCGATCGTCAAAATGATGGCTTACGCGCCAGCCTGCCAGGGCGTCCAGTTTGTTCTGCGGCACACCGGATTTGCGTAATGCTTTACTGTGCATCTCCAGACAAAATGCGCAGCCGTTGATTTGTGAGACGCGTAAATAAACTAACTCCATCAGAGTGGTATCCAGCGTACTATTTTCCAGCGCCGTTTTGGCCTGCACCAGTGCGTTATACACTGCCGGGCTAAGTTCGTAGTAGGGTTGACGTAATGTAGTCATACAGTTTCTCCTCTTATTAACGCCCGCAATGTAGCACTATAATGGACTGTCAAAGAGAGCCATAAATTACGTAAAAAAGCAGACCATATGCCGCGTTATCAGGAAATCGCCCGTCAGTTAAAAACGGCTATTGAGCAAGGGGAACTGAAACCTGGCGCAAGGCTACCTTCCAGCCGAACCTGGTCGCAGGAACTGGGCGTGTCTCGCTCCACAGTCGAAAATGCTTATGCTGAGCTGGTGGCACAGGGCTGGCTGGTCAGGCGGGGGCAGGCAGGCACCTTTGTCAGCGAACAGATACATCCACAAAAATCATCTTCTGATGTCGTCGTCTTTGCCGGTGAAAGCGAGCAGCCGTTGCCGTTTCAAATGGGATTACCCGCACTCGATCTCTTTCCGCGTGAGCTGTGGGCGCGGGTGATGGGCCGTCGCCTGCGAACCCAGACGCGTTTTAATTTGGCGTTAGGCGATGTCTGCGGCGAGGCGGCGTTGCGCGAGGCAATTGTTGATTATCTACGTGTCTCGCGCGGAATTGAGAGCCAGCCTGAGCAGGTATTTATCACACACGGTTATGCGGCATCGATGAGCTTAATTTTGCGTGCACTGGCGGAACCGGGAGACGGGATGTGGATGGAAGATCCCGGTTTTCCACTGATTCGTCCGATTGTCACTCGCCACGGTGTGAACGTTTTTCCTGTGCCTGTTGACGACAACGGACTGGATGTCACAAGCGGAATACAAAATTATCCTGATGCGCGTTTTGCTCTGATCACTCCGGCACATCAAAGCCCGCTGGGTGTTGCGCTCTCTTTGGCGCGCAGGCACCAGGTGCTGGAATGGGCAGAGCGTAGTCAGGCATGGGTTATTGAAGATGATTACGACAGTGAGTTCCGCTATCACGGTAAGCCGTTACCGGCGCTGAAAAGTCTCGATGCGCCGCAGCGGGTGATTTATGCCGGAACATTTAGCAAATCGCTTTTCCCGGCACTGCGCTGTGCGTGGCTGGTGGTGCCGGTGGAGCAGATTGCGCAATTCCGCCAACAGGCATCGCTGGAGCCATGTGCTGTGCCTGTTCTATGGCAGAACACTCTGGCAGATTTCATTCGTGATGGGCATTTCTGGAGGCATCTGAAGAAAATGCGTCAGCACTATGCTCAGCGTCGGCAGTGGATTGAGCAGGCGCTTACGCAACAGGGATTTCAGGTTGTACCGCAAAAAGGGGGAATCCAGATGGTTATCAGCATGATGGGCGATGATATTGCCTACGCGCGTAAAGCTAATGCCGCTGGCCTTGCGGTGCAGGCATTAAGTACCTGGCGTATTCGGTCAACCGGGAAAGGAGGATTGCTGCTCTCGTTTACCAATATCGTTAGCGAAAGCATGGCGCAGCAGGTGGCACAACAATTACGCGATGCCTTAAGTTAAAAACCCCGAAGTCAGGCTTCGGGGCCAGGGACGTGTATTTATTATCATTGTTCCACTACGATTTGCGCATACCTAACAGTGCACCGATAAAAATCCCTACCGCCGCCGCTGTACCCACGCTACACCAGGGTCTTTCACGAACAAAAGAATCAGCGCAACCCACGGCATCACGTGCGGCTTGTTGGACGCGAGTACGACCATGCATCCGCGCTCTGGTTTCTTTCAGTAGCGCCTGTGCTTTACTGCGTGCAGCTTCGGCTTCCCCTTTGGCGTCGCTACCCCAGGACTTCAATACAGATTCGAGGCTATCAGCTAATTGATTGACATCATTCTGAATATCCTGCACGCCATCATCGACGTCGTTGCGGTTAGGTCGGTTAAACATATGATCCCCCTTTGAATTCGATGTAATTTTCAGTGTAGACCATAATTTTCTTTGCTGAGACTCATCGCGGCTTTATGGACTTTTCTGAAAGCGTTGTGAATGCTCAATCAGGTAAGGTAGGCCCGCGGTAGATAATCACGAGGATAAAATATGTATTTACGACCAGACGAGGTAGCTCGCGTACTTGAGAAAGTCGGTTTTACCGTCGATGTGGTAACCCAGAAAGCATACGGTTACCGCCGTGGGGAACATTATGTTTATGTTAATCGCGAAGCACGAATGGGACGTACCGCACTGGTAATTCATCCAACATTAAAAGAGCGTAGTTCGACGCTGGCAGAACCCGCTTCTGATATTAAAACCTGCGATCATTACCAGCAATTTCCGCTCTACTTTGCGGGCGAGCGACACGAGCATTACGGTATTCCGCATGGTTTTAGTTCGCGTGTTGCGCTTGAACGTTATTTGCATGGCTTGTTTGGCGAAACCAATTAAAGACGCGACTGGCATTGCCAGTCGCGAAAAGAAGAGTCAGGCTTTTACCTGCTGGTAACGGCTGACTTTAAATAGCCGGCGGCAGTAATCGAGGAAGTAGCCATAGACCGCCCCCATCAACATCGAAACAACGATGTTTGAACTGACCGCAGCCATAATCTGGTGCCAGTCTGCGCCCACTACCAGCAAGATCGCCATATACACCGGTGACTGAAACGTCACATAAGCCAGAATATCTGCCAGATTTTTTATCCATCCAGACTGGCTAACTTTGCGTGCCGCGCGCATAAACAGATCCCGGTACATGCCGTATGGCCATGCAATTAAGATGTTCACCGGAATTGCCACTAACCTGGAGTAAAGAGACTGCTCGAAGCTCATTCCGGAGAGGAAAACTTCAATACACATGTTCACGACAGAACAGTAAACAACCATCGCGAACGTGTCTGCAACTGCATGACGCAAGCGTGACTGCGGTGAGAACATGCCAATGCTCCTTAATAAAAGCGAAATCGGATATGAATGAAAATGAATGCAGTGCTCTGAGCTGCCTGTTTCATATTTGCATAGCGTATATCGCTGGATGCAAGTAATCAATTAGTGAAAAATTTTTATTTATTTTGTTTTCGTAGATAAAATATTCCGCGATGGCGTGTTTTTTGTACATTATGGATTTTTAAATGCTTATTCTAATAATATGATTTAAAATCATATTGTTATGTTGGTATTTTGACATGTTCGGCGGGGAAGACTAAGGGAGATAATGCTGCAAAGTGTAGGCAATCCGGCGTAAGTAGCGCTTTTACTCTATCTGGAATTTTTAGCGACTTAAAGCGACTAATGCCAGCATAAAATTTTAGGTGTTGAATTGTTGTTTTATTCGTTCTTTCTGTATATTTATGCGGAGGTTGTTGATTTGCCATTAGTGTCGATGAGACAGAGAGCACCTGACTATTTGCTAATGGCTGGAATGACTAAGCTAAATGGCTAATATATAATCTGAAATAATTATTAATCTATCTGGAAATAACGCTTGAAATAATATCACTGGCGATTGTAAATAGATTAAATTTTGTGGAAATATAATAAACGATCGCTTACACTACGCGGCGAAATACTTTTTTGTTTTGGCGTTAAAAGGTTTTCTTTATTATGTCTGTAATGTTACAAAGTTTAAATAACATCCGCACCCTTCGTGCGATGGCTCGCGAATTCTCCATTGACGTTCTTGAAGAAATGCTCGAAAAATTCAGGGTTGTCACTAAAGAAAGACGTGAAGAAGAAGAACAGCAGCAGCGTGAACTGGCTGAGCGCCAGGAGAAAATTAGCACCTGGCTGGAGCTGATGAAGGCTGACGGAATTAATCCGGAAGAGTTATTTGGTAATAATACTGCTGCACCGCGTGCAGGTAAAAAACGCCAGCCGCGTCCGGCGAAATACCAATTCACCGATTTTAATGGTGAAACCAAAACCTGGACCGGTCAGGGTCGTACACCGAAGCCGATCGCTCAGGCTCTGGCAGAAGGTAAATCTCTCGACGATTTCCTGATCTAATCACTGTTGCCGGATGTCGCCACGATGGCGCGTCCGGCGTCATTACTCAAGCTCGCTGATTCCACGGCATCTTATCTAACAGCCTTGCCATCCCACAAAAACCGCTGATTCCTGCAAACATTAATCCAACACCGACAAATCCACTTAATAAGAAGAAGCTGCTATTAACGGCATAACCCAGTACGACGCCGATTAATATTAAACCACCAGCAGCGATCTGCACCTGACGCATTAATGGCAAAGGCTGGGATTTATTTTCAGCTACTGGAAATCCTGCTTTTTTCCAGCCATCAATTCCGCCTTCCAGTAAAAAAATATCTGCGGGGGAGGCAATCGCTTCTAATTTTTGCGCATTATTACTGGTTCGTTTTCCCGCCTGACAGTGGAATATAATTTGCTCGCTACGTAATTTTGCCGGGAGACCAGACTGTTCCAGCACAGATATCGGTGCCAGAGAGGCTTCTGGAATATGTTCACGAAGATATTCGTCGGCATCGCGAATATCGATTAACTTTGCACCGTGCGCGATTAATTCTTGTGCGTCATGCGGCGAAATTGTTGTCAAAGCCATGGTCACTCCTTACGGACAATAGACATTTTTCAGGGTGGCGATAATGGCATTTACCGCCTCATTTTTTATCGAATAAAGAACGCGCTGCGCATCCCGTTGGCTGTCGATAAGCCCTTCGTCACGCATACGAGCGAGATGCTGTGACGTTGCAGAGGCGCTAAGTCCGGTAATGCGAGCCAGTTCACCGGCGCTGGTGCCGGGTGAACCACAAAGCATGCATAGAATCAGCAGCCGTTTGGGGTGACTCATCGCTTTCAGCAAGGCCGCGGCCTGTTCGGCGCTGGCCTGTAGTTGGGCTAGTTCAGTCATAGTTATTTAAGTATTTGCTAAATTAAGTAAACTCTAAACTAAAAATGCAACGTATACCAGCGTAAGCAGCGTAAATGAGGGTAAAAGCGTAGGCTGAAACGGCCAGGCTCCGCTAAAATCACTACGCTTAAGAGGTGAAATCTCTTTTTAAACAATGATTAATTTTCTTATAGGGAGTAAATATGGGTTTCTGGAGAATCGTCATCACCATCATTTTGCCACCGCTCGGCGTGCTGTTAGGTAAAGGATTTGGTTGGGCGTTCATCATTAATATCCTGCTGACGTTGCTTGGTTATATTCCTGGTTTAATTCACGCTTTTTGGGTGCAAACCCGCGATTAATCCTCTGCTCACCCACGCGGCGTAAACGCGCCGCGTTCCTCTGCTACACTTTCTGAGTGTTTCCATTAACGAATGAGGTAGCTATGGGTCTGTTCAATTTTGTGAAAGAGGCAGGAGAAAAGCTCTGGGATACCGTCACCGGTCAGCATGATAAAGACGATCAGGCGAAGAAGGTGCAAGAGCATCTGAACAAAACCGGTATTCCCGATGCCGATAAAGTGAATATTCAGATTGTCGATGGTAAAGCGACAGTCACAGGTGACGGCTTAAGTCAGGAAGCGAAGGAAAAAATCCTTGTTGCAGTGGGGAATATTTCCGGTATTGCCAGCGTGGACGATCAGGTAAAAACGGCGACGCCAGCAACTGCCAGCCAGTTTTATACCGTTAAGTCTGGCGACACCCTGAGTGCCATTTCCAAACAGGTTTACGGCAACGCCAATCTCTACAATAAAATCTTCGAAGCGAATAAACCGATGCTAAAAAGCCCGGATAAAATTTATCCAGGGCAGGTTTTGCGTATTCCTGAAGAGTGATCGTTATCCCGCCATCGCCTGCTGGATAATCGGAATCGGCGTCAGCAAATGTTGACGCATTAACTCACTGGCGCGCGCAGTATCTCGCGCCAGCACAGCGTCGGTTAAAATTTGATGCTGATCGCGTTTATCTTCCAGCATTTCTACTGAAAGCACTGTTTGCCGCAGCCAGATGAATCTGTAGCGTGCCGCCAGATCAAACAAACGCTCGCGCATTTGCAGTAAATAGTGGGAACCGCAGCCAGCCACAATCGCAGTATGAAATGCCTGATGGCGCTGGTCCCACTCATCAAGCATTTGCTCGCTGGCGTCAGAGGCTTCCAGTTTACCAAGCAAATGTGCTTTCGCGAGAATGTCAGCTTCCCATTCATCACTGCCACGGGCAATCGCCAGACTCACCAGCATCGCTTCCATATTGGCGCGGGCATCGAAAATATCGAGCAGTTCCTGCTCTGACATAGACGCCACCCGATATCCTTTTTGATTCACCACCGTGACCAGTCGTTCCGCTACCAGTTGCGAAAGGGCTTCCCGCAACGGCCCGACGCCGAGTGAATAGCGCGACGTCAGCAAACTCATTCGCAGTTTTTCATCCGGCTGAAAATGGCCGCGAATAATATCGTTCTTCAGCCAGCGATAGCCATCCAGAGACGTAATGGTCATGGTGTGACTCCAGCTCAACGTTAATGCGTATTATGCGCGGGTAATTTTTGCCACATTATTAGCTTTTTCCAGCGCGCCATAATTGGCACGGTACAGATAATCCCTATTGCTAATAAGCCGGTGGAAATGACCTCGAGTTGCTGTGCCGGACGGAATAACATCACCACCAATACAAAGGTAATAAAGCTAATCACCAGCCAGGTAAGCCACGGATAAAGCCACATGCGCAGGCGAATTTCGCCGCCTTCTGCCAGCAGAATTTTACGCATCCGCAATTGTGAAACGGCGATGACTAAATAAACCAGCAGGGCGATGGCGCCGGAGCTGTCGATCAGGAATTTAAACACTTTCGCAGGCGCGTAATAGTTCACCACCACCGTTAAAAACGCCGCACCGGTCGAGAGTAATACAGCCACGTAAGGTGTTTTACTGCGGTTGATTTTGCCCATTACTGCAGGTGCATCACCGCGACGGCTCAGTGAGTAAAGCATTCGCGAGGCGGTATACAGCGCTGAGTTCAGGCAACTGGTCACTGATAGCAAAATAACGCAATCCATAATGAATTTTGCGTGCGGAATATTCAGCAGCTCCAGCACGGAACGGTAGGAACCCACGGTTTTCAGTCCTGGCATATTCCACGGGATGAGAGCCACGACGACAAAAATAGAACACAAATAGAAAATAGAGATACGCCAGATAACCGAGTTGGTGGCGCGAACAATATGTTTATCCGGCGTGTCGGATTCTGCTGCCGCGATGGTGACAATTTCCGCGCCCATAAACGAGAACATGGTGATAAGCATCGCGCTTAATACCGCACCAAAACCATTCGGCATAAAGCCGCCGCTATCCCATAATCTTGAGATACCACTCACTTCGGCATAAGGATAAAAACCGCTAATCGCCACTGCACCAAGGAAAATAAACGCCAGGATAGCAATCACTTTGCATATCGCTAACCAGAACTCAAATTCGCCGTAGTTTTTGACGCTTAATAAATTACTTCCGGTTAAGGCGAGGGTAATAACGAGGGAAAATAACCAGATGGGAATACCGGGAACCCATGAATGCAGGATCATGGCGGCAATGTTGGCTTCCAGCGGGATAACCAGTACCCAAAACCACCAGTACAGCCAGCCGATGGTATAGCCCGCCCAGCGGCCAATGGCTTTATCGGCATAGGTGGAAAAGGAGCCGGTGTCGGGCGTAGCAACCGCCATTTCCGCCAGCATTCGCATAATCATAACCACCAGTAATCCGGCGAACAGATAGGCCAGCAATACCGCCGGACCCGCTTCGGCTATAGCGACGCTGGAACCGACAAACAGACTTGCGCCGATAACACCGGCAATAGACAACATGGTGACGTGGCGTGATTTCAGCCCGCCGCCTAACTCATGTGGTTGCGATGATTGCCCCATCCTGAATCCTCTCGAAAGTGTGTCACTTGGGAGAGCGCCCCGACATTTCCCGCGTCGGGTCACGCGTTTAATTGTTATTAACTCTTTTTGCCGGAGAGCGGCTCCGCCTTATCCGGCCGACATAGATTTATTCCTGTTTACGTACAGATTGTCGGATGCGGCGTAAACGCCTTATCCGACCTG
This sequence comes from Escherichia sp. KTE52, assembly GCF_000408325.1. Classification (NCBI taxonomy): domain Bacteria; kingdom Pseudomonadati; phylum Pseudomonadota; class Gammaproteobacteria; order Enterobacterales; family Enterobacteriaceae; genus Escherichia; species Escherichia sp. KTE52. The sequence continues at coordinate 33,280 of NZ_KE138680.1, read as the reverse complement.
GATTTCCGTAGGCCGGACAAGACGCGAAGCGTCGCCTCCGGCATGGTGCGGTGCTACTGCTTCGCCTCAGCAAAACACTGGCTGATGATTTCCAGACCCTGACGGATCTGAGCATCTTCAATGGTGAGGGGGACAAGGATGCGCAGTACGTTGTAATAAGGGCCGCAGGAGAGAAGAATCAGACCTTTATCGCGGGCGCGCGCTACGATCTCGGCGGTGAGTTTCGCATCCGGTTTGTCGTGATCGCCATTTTCAAACAACTCGATCGCAATCATCGCCCCCAACCCGCGCACATCGCTGATCTCAGGGTGTTTTTCGGCTATTGCCAACAACCCGTCTTTCAGTTTCTGCCCCAGATCGTTGGCTTTTTGCAGCAGATTTTCCTGCTCGAACACCTTCAATACTTCCATCGCCGCCACGCAGGCAATCGGGTTACCCGCATAAGTGCCGCCCAGACCACCTGGTGCGACGGCGTCCATCACTTCGGCACGTCCGGTGACGCCCGCCAGCGGGAAGCCGCCCGCGATCGATTTCGCAAAGGTGGTGAGATCCGGTGCAACGCCCATTTGCTCCATCGCAAACAGCGTACCGGTACGTCCCGCGCCGCTCTGGACTTCATCGGCAATCAGCATGATCCCATGCTCGTCACACAGCGCGCGTAAACGTTGCATAAAGGCTGGCGTCGCGGCGTAGAAACCGCCTTCGCCCTGAACCGGCTCAATCACGATGGCGGCGATATCTTCCGGCGCAGCGTCATTTTTGAAGATTCGGTGGATACTGGCGATAGCGTCATCTTCACTGATGCCATGCAGTGGGCAAGGGTAAAGCGCGCGATAAACATGGCCCGGCATCAGCCCCATACCCGCAGAGTACGGATTCACCTTGCCGGTCAGCGCCAGCGTGTAGTGCGTGCGCCCGTGATACGCACCGCTAAAGGCGATGGTGCCGCTGCGTTTGGTGGCGGCGCGGGCGATTTTTACCGCGTTTTCCACCGCTTCCGAACCCGTGGTGACCAACAGCGTTTTTTTGGCGAAATCGCCCGGCACCTTCTGATTCATAATCTCGCACAACTCCAGATACGGCTCGTAAGCCAGCACCTGGAAGCAGGTATGCGACAGTTTTTTCAACTGCGCTTCCACCGCCGCAACCACTTTTGGATGCAGGTGCCCGGTGTTGAGCACTGCAATCCCGCCCGCGAAATCAAGATACTCACGGCCTTCAACGTCCCACACCCGGCAGTTTTCCGCCCGGTCAGCGAAAATCGGGTGAATTTGCCCGACGCCACGGGGGATCGCCTGACTGCGGCGCTGCATTAACTCTTTATTGCTGCTCATTCGCGTTCTCCAGTTAAAGACCGATGCACATGTATTTGATTTCTAAGTAATCTTCGATGCCATACTTCGAACCTTCACGACCCAGACCCGAGGCTTTAATGCCGCCGAACGGGGCCACTTCATTGGAAATAATGCCGGTATTGATGCCGACGATGCCGTACTCCAGCGCCTCGCCCACGCGGAAGACGCGGCTTAAATCACGAGCGTAGAAGTAGGCGGCAAGGCCAAACTCGGTGTCATTGGCCTGCGCAATCACATCGGCTTCGTCTTTAAAGCGGAATAGCGGGGCGAGGGGGCCGAACGTCTCTTCTTTCGACACTTTGGCGTTGGCCGGAACGTCCACCAGTATGGTCGGCTGGAAGAAGTTGCCGCCGCGTTCGTGCGCTTTACCGCCGCAAACCACGCGCGCGCCTTTCTCCAGCGCATCGGCAATATGCTCTTCCACTTTTGCTACCGCTTTTTCATCGATCAGCGGTCCGATGGTGACGCCTTTTTCCAGTCCATCACCGATTTGCAGTTTGCTCACCGCCTGCTGCAATTTTTCGGCAAAGCGGTCATACACGCCGTCCTGCACGTATAAACGGTTGGCGCAGACGCAGGTTTGCCCGGCGTTGCGGAATTTCGAGGCCAGCGCGCCTTCCACGGCTTTATCGAGATCGGCATCGTCAAAGACGATAAACGGCGCGTTGCCGCCGAGCTCCAGTGACACTTTTTTGATATCTTTCGCGCACTGTTCCATTAACTGGCGGCCAATTTCGGTCGAGCCGGTAAACGACAGCTTGCGCACCAGCGGGTTGCTGGTCAGTTCGTTACCGACCGCGCCCGCCGAACCGGTGACCACGTTAAACACGCCAGCCGGAATACCCGCGCGGATCGCCAGCTCTGCCAGCGCTAGCGCAGAGAACGGCGTCTGACTGGCGGGCTTCAGCACCATCGTGCAGCCTGCCGCCAGTGCCGGACCGGCTTTGCGGGTAATCATCGCCGCCGGGAAGTTCCACGGCGTGATGGCCGCAGTAACGCCAATCGGCTGCTTGATCACAATCAGGCGCTTATCGGCCTGATGACCGGGAATAGTGTCGCCATAAATACGTTTGCCTTCTTCGGCAAACCACTCAATAAAGGAGGCGGCGTAGCTGATTTCGCCTTTCGCTTCAGCCAGCGGTTTGCCCTGTTCGAGGGTCATCAGGCGCGCTAAATCGTCCTGATGCTCCATCATCAAATTGAACCAGTTGCGCAGAATGGTGGCACGTTCTTTGGCGGTGAGCGCACGCCAGGCGGGCAGGGCGCGGTTGGCGGCGTCGATAGCGGCACGGGTTTCATCAGCACCCATTTTCGGCACGCTACCCAGCTTGTCGCCGTTCGCCGGATTGGTGACATCGATGACCTCGCCATTGTTGGCGTCCAGCCATTCCCCGTTAATCAACGCCTGCTGGCGGAATAAGTTACTGTCGTTAAGTTTCATCGCTACATCCTGTTTTCAAAGGTTATTGATTAAATGCGGCGTGTAAGGCATCCACACTACGTGCCGCTCGCAGCGTGCGTCCGGGGTTACTCTGGCTTGCCAGCAGCGTTTGTACCTTGCTGACAATATGCGCACCAATAGGAATTGCTGATGTCGCTGCCGGGGAGGGCGCATTGCAGGTGTGGATCGTGCGCGGGGTGGTGACAAACAGAAAATCGTCAATCAGCTTGCCGTCCGGCGATACCGCCTGCGCCCGCACACCGGCGGGCCAGGGCTGGAGATCGCTTAACGAAAGCCGGGGACAATACTTTTGCACCAGCCGCAAATAGCCGCTTTTGCACAGCGAGTTTTTCATCTCGCCCAGTCCTGAGCGTAGGTGGTTTTGTAGCACCCGGCGAATCCCCGAAGAGCCCAAAATCTCCAGCGTGTCGCTAAATGAGAAGTCGCGCTTGCGATAGCCTTCGCGTTTGAAAGCCAGCACCGCGTTTGGCCCGACGGTCACGCTGCCGTCGATCATCCGGGTGAGATGAACGCCCAAAAATGGCATCGCCGGGTCGGGGATGGGGTAAATCAGATGGTTAACAATCTGGTTATGCTCCGGCGCAAGGCGGAAATACTCGCCACGGAACGGGCAGATGATAAAGCCCGGTTCGAGGCCGAGCATTTTCACCAGCCGGTCAGCCATTAGTCCGGAACAGCTAATCAGAGTCGATGCTTCATATTCGTCGCCCTGACGGGTACGTATCACCACGCCGTTTTTATGCTCACTGAGCGCGCTGACTTCGGCGTTATAGATAATCTCACCGCCTCTGGCCTGGAAGATTTTTGCCATCGCCGCCGTCACTTCGCGATAGCTGACAATGCCGCTGGACGGCACAAAAATACCGCCAAGCCCGGTGATATTCGGTTCGCGCTCGCGCAGTTCGTCGGCGTTTAACCATTCGCGCTCGATCCCGTTCGCCGCCGTGCGTTTCCACAACGCGCGCATCCGTTCCATTTCGAGAGCGGACGTGGCGACCAGCATCTTGCCGCAGTTGTCGTAGCGAATGCCGTTTTGATCGCAAAAGGCTTTGGTGGCGCGGTTTCCCGCCAGGCAAAATTTCGCCTTCAGGCTGCCGGGCGTGTAATAGACCCCGGCATGGATCACACCGCTGTTGTGGCCCGTCTGGTGACAGGCCGGGCCGGACTCTTTTTCCAGCAACGCAATGCGGGCGTCCGGATAGACATCAATCAGTTGCATGGCGGTCGACATGCCGATGATGCCGCCGCCAATAATCACAAAATCATACATCCGCTCAATTCCTTTGCGCTTACTGATGCGTCTGGTAGTGGTTAGTGGCGTAAGCGAAATAGCCACGCTGGCGCATCAGTTCGCGACGCAGATCCGGATGCGCGGTAAAGCGGTCGCGACCGTGCAGCCAGAACAGGTTGTTAATCAACAGGAATTTGCCAACGGGAACGGGGACAGACAGAATGCCTTTGCTGGTTTCAATGGCGTCGGAAAGCTCGCTCAACCATACGCCTTCTTCGAAGTCTTTCGGCTGGACGAACTGGTCGATATAGCGCATCACCGGGCGCCCCTGCTGATCGACGTCGAACACCGGATGGAAGACATCTTTGCTGACGTTTTTACTTGGCGGTGCGGCAAAACGCATCGGACGGCGCGCCAGCGGGTGGCTGAAAAAGTGGTCCAGATGTTCCCAGTCATCGAGATGCAGCAGCAGCGAATTTCCGCCCTGCATGTTTTGTTCGTCGATTTTCATCATCAGCACGTAATCAGTGATCTCTTCGACATAGGTGCCGTCGTTATGCAACTCCATCACGCGGTGCGGCTGGCGCAGATAGCTGTCTGAGTTATCGACATTTTTCACCACAAAACGCGCATAATACTGACCGCTCATCGCATCGAAATTTGAGCGACCAATCAGATGCGCCACCGCCGTCGCCAGCTTCACCATCTCATCCGCCTGCTTCACATCATCGACACCTACCGCATTGATCAACAGCGCACCTTCAGCGCGGTTTAGCAACGTCTTCAACAGCAGCGGCTGTAGTTGGTTTGCACACAGATCGTCGAGAATTTTGCCCACCCGAAAACGCAGAAACGATTTGTACTCCAGCGCCTGCACGGGCCACTCGGCAACCTGTTCGAGAAACTGTTTGGTCGTCTGTTCGGTGAAGGTGAGTTCCAGCAGACGCGGGGATTGCGCCGACGGTATGAGGGTGAATCCGCTATAGTCCTGGCCTGAATCGACAGTATTGGTTTGTACGGCGGTCAGTGCATTCATCAGAAGCAATCCTCTATGAGATGTAGGGTGACATGGCGATGCTCACTTCGTAGCCATAATCTAAAAATATCTACATTTCTGAAAAATGCGCACAAAAGAGACATATTGTTTTCTTATTGTGATCAAAAACAATATTTTATTAACATATGGTGAGGTGAGTTATAGATGCTTTTTTAGAGAAATAATTATTTAAAATAATAAGTTAGTGATGGTTATAGGAGGTGAGTATTGGGTGTGATTTCAAACTTCAAAACAAACGTGTCCTGCGATTTAATACACGATTGAGTTAATTTGAAATAACCTGTTGTAAACAGGTGAGTTTTAGTTCTTCACCTGTTTGGCAGGGGGGAGAATAATGCGTAGTCTCCATACATTATGTAAGTATCCCGCATAATCGTGCCATTCACATTTAGAGCCCCTTTTGCATTTCAGAAGAGCAACGTCCTCCTTGATTAAGGATAGCGTTGCATCGACCCGTTGAACTCAGAGCTCATAATAGACATTCATTTTTTATGGCTGAAAGGCATTCGTGGCTGGTTGATATATGGAAGCTGTGAACGAAAAGAATGGTGCTTGTTGAGGGGATAGATGAAGCACAGCCAAATTAAGCAGATGAAAAAATAAAAAAGCCCGCATAAGCGGACTTCTATGTCACTAAAGAGCCGCGGCTCCTTTGCGTATCCTTTTTTGTCTCCTCACCGTCTGGTCGGTGTCCTGCTGAGACTTCTAACTTCCTGTTTTTGTTGGTGTTGTTCTTACACCGTCTAATCATGATTGGTGGAGCTGGCGGGAGTTGAACCCGCGTCCGAAATTCCTACATCCTCGGTACTACATGCTTAGTCAGTCTTTACATTCGCTTGCCAGCTGCGGACAGACACGCCACTAACAAACTAGCCTGATTAAGTTTTAACGCTTCAACCCCAGGCAGGGCTTCCACGCGATCTCTTTTGGGTTTGACCTCTCTTGATCCCCGTCCTAAGAGCGGAGGCTAGGGAGAGAGGGCTCTAAGCAGGTTATTAAGCTGCTAAAGCGTAGTTTTCGTCGTTTGCGACTATTTTTTGCGGCTTTTTACGAGGCCAACCGCCCCTCGGCATGCACCTTGGGTTTCGCAAATCCCGTCGAATCCAGAATCAGCCCCAATGTGTAACGGCGAGTATACCAGATTTGTGAGCGCCATGACCAGCCCCAATGGCGACATCGTCAAGGATTTAGCGCCTGCGTAGCATGATTTTTATTCGATTAAGCATGGGGATGACTACATCTGTGTTAAATATGATTATCAACAAGATGTTCATTCGCGCCACCGGAGAGGGGAGGCGCGGTGAGGGGCTGATCAGTATATGTTATGTAGGTTTAACGGTGAGCGTTTTTCATGATACGTGCTTTATCCACCTGCCATTCACGTTCTTTGATGTCAGAACGTTTATCGTGTTGTTTCTTACCTTTCGCGACACCAATTTTTACTTTGCACCAGGCATTTTTCCAGTACAGGGAGAGCGCCACTACGGTATAGCCTTCACGATTTACGCGACCGTACAATGAGTCCAGTTCGCGCTGGTTGAGAAGTAGCTTGCGAGTACGAGTAGGATCGCACACCACATGCGTGGAAGCCACAGCCATCGGCGTGATATTTGCGCCAAACAGGAATGCTTCTCCGTCGCGCAGAAGAACATAGCTGTCGCTAATATTGGCTTTTCCTGCGCGCAGGGATTTAACTTCCCAGCCTTGCAGGGCGAGTCCCGCTTCAAACTCTTCTTCAATAAAGTATTCGTGACGGGCGCGCTTGTTGAGCGCTATGGTTGCTGAACCAGGTTTATGTGCTTTTTTCTTCGTCATAAGCGTCGTGAATCATCGGTAATCTGAAATCGAAAACACCCCATATTAATCCTGCGGGGGACAAGGCTCTATCTTAGCATGAACCCGATGTTACCCAGTGCCGGGATAGCGTTTTTTTTACAGCAGGATAAATGATATTATTTGTTGGTTTTTTGTTGATGGAATTTGTTATGCCTCAAATTAGCCGGACCGCACTCGTACCCTACAGCGCGGAGCAAATGTATCAGTTAGTGAATGACGTTCAGTCTTATCCTCAGTTTTTGCCGGGTTGTACCGGAAGTCGGATTCTGGAGTCCACTCCTGGGCAGATGACCGCTGCGGTAGATGTCTCTAAGGCTGGGATCAGCAAAACGTTTACTACCCGGAATCAGTTGACCAGTAACCAAAGTATCCTCATGAATCTGGTTGATGGGCCGTTCAAGAAGTTGATCGGCGGTTGGAAGTTTACGCCGCTGAGCCAGGAGGCGTGCCGTATCGAGTTTCATCTCGATTTTGAGTTTACTAATAAGCTGATTGAACTCGCCTTTGGTCGCGTGTTTAAAGAGCTGGCGACTAATATGGTGCAGGCTTTCACTGTGCGAGCAAAAGAGGTTTATAGTGCCAGGTAAAATTGCCGTTGAGGTAGCTTACGCGTTACCAGAGAAGCAGTACCTGCAACGTGTGATGTTGCAGGAGGGAGCGACGGTTGAAGAGGCGATTCGCGCCAGCGGTTTGCTGGAATTGCGTACAGATATCGATTTAACTAAAAATAAAGTCGGCATTTACAGTCGTCCGGCAAAACTGAGTGATATCGTGCGCGATGGCGATCGTGTAGAGATTTATCGACCATTGATTGCCGATCCGAAAGAGCTTCGCAGGCAGCGGGCAGAGAAGTCAGCGAATAAATAGCAGGCAGAAAAAAGGTGCTCAGCGAGCACCTTTTTGATCGCTATAAACAGCAAATTTTATTCGTTGCCACTCAGTGCGGGTTTGTTATCAATATTGGTCAACACACCGCTGCTGTTAAAGGTCAGCGTCAGCGTTTGCTGCGTTACACCTTCATGACCTGGTTGTTGGCGGAAGACATAGAACCAGGTATTCGTACCAAATGGATCGGACATCAGCGGTGTACCCAATGCGTACGCAACTTGTTGTTGCGTCATGCCAACGCGTATTTTGGATACGTCGTTAGCGGTCAGATAGTTCCCCTGGTTGATGTCAGGACGGTAAACCACCCGCTCCAGAGTGGAACAGCCTGCGGTCAACATCAATAGTACTGCTGCGGCAGCAGTCAGCGTTTTACAGCGCATAGTGATTTGATTCCTTTTCGGGCCCGAGCAGTACGTGGCTCATCTGTAATATGCCGATGATAATAGACCTTTCGTCACTTTAAAACCTTTTGCTGTCGGGTCTTACGGCGTTTTGCTGTCTACTCTGACCGTGAAGCAGTAAAAAAGTTTACGCCGCAAGCAGTTCTTTCGCGTTCGCCAGGGTGTTGCGGGTAACTTCGCTACCACCAAGTAAGCGCGCCAACTCCTGTAACCGCGCCTTTTTATCCAGTGATTGCATATGTGTTTCTGTCATCGCGCCATCTGTTTCTTTGCTGACAAAATAGTGTTGATGACCGCATCCTGCGACTTGTGGCAGGTGGGTAACACACATTACCTGGGTTGATTCGCCAAGCTGACGTAGCAGTTTGCCGACGACTGCTGCAGTCGGGCCGCTGATCCCCACATCCACTTCATCGAAAATGAGCGCTGGCGTTTCCATTTTACGCGCTGTAATAACCTGAATCGCCAGGGCGATACGCGACAATTCACCACCGGATGCGACTTTGGCGATAGGCTGCATTGGCTGACCAGGGTTGGTGGTAACCCGAAACTCAATGCGGTCGGCACCGTCAGCGCTCAGGTGATGCTCATCAAATTTCACATCAATCGTAAATTGCCCATGCGGCATGGAGAGTGCGTGCATACTGTCGGTGATCAGGTGCGCAAGTTCTGCTGCATAGTGCTGGCGTTGTTGGTGTAACGCGCGTGCCGTTTCCAGCGCCTGCTGATGGTGTTTAGTTACGGCCAGCGCGAGAGTTTCTTGCGAGTCGGCCTGATCGTCGAGTTGCTGTTGTTCTTCCAGCAGTGATTGATAATATTGTGGCAATGCTTCCGGGCTGACGTGGTGTTTACGTGCCAGTGAAATCTGTTTTGAGATACGTTGTTCAAGTTCGAACAACCGGTTAGGGTCGAGATCCAGACGATCGCAGTAGTGGCGTAATTCGTCACTGGCTTCAGCTATCTGGATTGTGGCCTCTTCCAGCATATCAAGTACACCGGACAGTTTGCTGTCCATACCAATCAGTTCGCTAACCAATTGTTTTGCTGTATAAAGCTGACTTTGCAGGTTTGCATCTTCGCCGTCGGCCATTAATGCTAGTGCATTCTGGCTTGTAGTCAGCAATTGACCGCTGTTAGCCAGACGCTTGTACTCTTCGTCGATTTGTTCAAACTCACCGGGCTGCGGATTAAATTCGTTCAGTTCTTTTAACTGATATTGCAGCAGTTCCGCGCGAGCGGCGCGTTCCTGACTTAACTGTTGATGATGCGCCAGGTCGCGGCAGCTTTGATGCCACAACTGATAACGAGCGGTCATTTCCTGGAGCAGAGAAGTTTCATTGGCGTAGCCATCAAGCAGGAATTTTTGGTGCTCGGCTTTGGTGAGTAACTGATGAGCATGCTGACCGTGGATCTGGATGAGCAACTGACCCAGTTCGCGCAGTTGTGACAGAGGAACGGCCGTGCCGTTGATGAAACCACGGGAGCGGCCATCGCTACTGATCACGCGACGAAGCAGGCATTCGCGGCCATCTTCCAGTTGGTTTTCTTCCAGCCAGCGCAGAGCCGCTGGCGTATCTTTAAGAGAAAAACGAGCGCACAGGTCTGCGCGAGCAGCGCCGGTACGCACCATGTCGGCTTCAGCGCGACCACCGAGACAAAGGCCGAGCGCATCTATTGCAATAGATTTGCCTGCGCCGGTCTCACCGGTTATTACGGTCATACCGCTGTGAAAATCAATCTCAAGCTCACGAACAATAGCAAAGTTGCTGATGGTCAGTTGTGCCAACATAGTCGTTTTCCTGTATGAAAAACCATTACTGTTATTGTGTACAGTATAAACTGGTTTTATATACAGTAAAGAGGCTGGTGTAAAATTAAAATAATTTTTTTGACCAGCCGAGCTTAGTGCTTAATGTATTGAAATAGCTGTAATCTTTTGGATGAATCAGATTCAGATGGTAATCACAACGACGAATCAGGACATCTTCACCTTCCTGAATCGGTAGCGCGATCTGGCTGTCGCAGCTAATTTCCAGATCGCTACGGCGGTGCGAAAAGCGCAGGCGAATTGTGCTGCTGCTGTTAATGACCAGCGGGCGCGCCGAGAGTGTATGCGGGAACATTGGCACCAGGGTAATTGCATCCAGTGATGGTGTCAGAATCGGGCCGCCCGCCGAGAGGGAATAGGCGGTAGAACCTGTAGGCGTAGAAATAATCAGTCCATCGGAGCGCTGAGAAAACGCAAAGATCTCGTCGATATACACTTCGAACTCAATCATATGCGCTACTTTACCTGGGTGAAGCACTACTTCGTTAATCGCTGTGCTGATGCGCTTCTGGCAATCTTGCTGGCAGACTTGTGCTTCCAGCAAAAAACGTTTTTCGCTGATGTAGTGGCCCTCCAGCACATCGGCTAACTGTTGTTGGGCGTTATCGGGGTCAAGGTCAGTCAGGAAACCCAGGTTGCCACGGTTGATGCCAATGACTTTAATGTCGTAGCGGGCGAGCGTGCGCGCCGCGCCCAGCATATTACCGTCGCCACCAACAACTACCGCGAGATCAGCCAGTTGTCCAATCTCCGCGAGTGTGCCAGTTTTCACATTCTTCAGTTGCAGTTCATGAGCGATTTGCTGCTCAACGATGACCTCGTAACCTTTTGTGCACAACCAGCGGTAGAGCATTTCATGTGTTGTCAGTGCAGTAGGGTGCCGTGGGTGTCCCACAATGCCAATACACTTGAAATGATTATTCATTTTTCCGAGGTCCTTGTTGTGAAGATTGATGACAATGTGAGTGCTTCCCTTGAAACCCTGAAACTGATCCCCATAATAAGCCAAGTTAGCGAGATGAATGCGAAAAAAACGCGGAGAAATTCATGAGTAGTAAAGAACAGAAAACGCCTGAGGGGCAAGCCCCGGAAGAAATTATCATGGATCAGCACGAAGAGATTGAGGCAGTTGAGCCAGAAGCTTCTGCTGAGCAGGTGGATCCGCGCGATGAAAAAATTGCGAATCTCGAAGCTCAGCTGGCTGAAGCCCAGACCCGTGAACGGGACGGTATTTTGCGCGTAAAAGCGGAAATGGAAAACCTGCGTCGTCGTACTGAACTGGATATCGAAAAAGCGCATAAATTTGCGCTGGAGAAATTCATCAACGAATTGCTGCCGGTGATTGATAGTCTGGATCGTGCGCTGGAAGTGGCTGATAAAGCTAACCCGGATATGTCTGCGATGGTTGAAGGTATTGAGCTGACGCTGAAGTCGATGCTGGATGTAGTACGTAAATTTGGCGTTGATGTCATTGCCGAAACGAACGTACCGCTGGATCCAAACGTGCATCAGGCCATCGCAATGGTGGAATCTGATGACGTTGCGCCGGGTAACGTACTGGGCATCATGCAGAAGGGTTATACGCTGAACGGTCGTACGATTCGTGCGGCGATGGTTACTGTCGCGAAAGCGAAAGCTTAAGCTTAATTTCTGCCTTCGTAATGAGTTACGGCCCTGCATATGAATGCCGGGCCGTTTTCGTTACTCCGCCACGCTTTCACGTAGCGGTTTTACAGGAAAAACTTTTACCTGCTTAATCATATTGTCCTGAACGTCGAGGATATCTATATCGTACTCGCCAATACGCACGCGGGTGCCTGCGACAGGGATCTCTTCCAGCGCCTCCAGAATAACGCCATTAACCGTGCGGGCATCATCTTCCGGTAGATGCCAGTTAAAGGCTTTGTTAATTTCTCGCACGTTGGCGGTGCCATCGATAATCACCGAACCGTCGTTTTGCGGTGTGACCTCTTCGGCAAGCGTTGGTGACATCGACGTGGTGAAATCACCGACAATCTCTTCAAGAATATCTTCAACTGTGACCAGCCCCTGAATATCTCCGTATTCGTTGACGACCAGACCAACTTTCTTTTTATTGCGTTGAAATTTAACTAATTGTGTACTGAGCGGCGTGCCTTCCGGAACAAAATAAATTTCGTCCGCAGCGCGCAGCATGGTTTCTTTAGTGAACTCTTTTTTCTCCGACATCAGCCGCCAGGCTTCACGTACTCGCAGCATACTAATGGCGTCGTCCAGAGAGTCGCGGTACAGCACGATGCGCCCGTGAGGAGAGTGGGAGAGTTGACGGAGAATCGATTTCCAGTCGTCGTTGATATCGATGCCGATGATTTCACTGCGCGGCACCATGATGTCATCAACGGTCATTTTTTCCAGATCGAGCACCGATAGCAGCATATCCTGATTGCGGCGGGAAATTTGTGAGCGTGATTCGTGCACAATGGTGCGCAACTCCTCTTTGCTTAAAGAGCCGCTGACTACGATATCGGTTTTGATACCCATCATACGCATCAGCATACGGGTGATGGCGTTCAGTAGCCAGACCAGTGGCATCATCAAAATTTGCAGCGGAGCCAGCAGAAAACTACTCGGATAGGCGACTTTTTCCGGGTACAGCGCGGCAATGGTTTTCGGCAATACTTCGGCAAAAACCAGCACCACGAAGGTCAGCACGCCGGTCGCAATCGCCACGCCTGCATCACCGTACAAGCGCATTCCGACAATGGTGCCCAGTGCGGAAGCGAGAATATTGACCAGGTTATTGCCGATTAACACCAGGCTTATCAGGCGGTCAGGTTTGCGCAGTAATTTTTCGACCCGTTTAGCCGAGCGATTACCCTGCTTCGCCATATGTCGCAGGCGATAGCGGTTGAGTGTCATCATTCCGGTTTCGGAGCCGGAAAAATAGGCTGAAATGACCACCATGATGATCAAAATTATGATCAACGTGGTAGTAGAGATATGTTCCAGGGGAAGCTCCTTTTCTGGTTTAGCTGATTAACTGCTGGACAATTCGGCTGCCAAAATAGGCCAGTGTCAGAATGACTGCGCCGGCGACGTTAAACCAGACAACGCGGCGTCCACGCCATCCTTCATGATAATGCCCCCACAGCAGCACAATATAGACAAACCACGCCACAATAGAGAGCACGGCCTTGTCGATATTTTCCATGCTAAATAAGTTGTGCATGTAGAACAGGCCTGTACAGAGAGTGAGCGTCAATAGCACCACACCAATTTGCGTGATGTGGAACATTTTACGTTCAATACTCATCAGTGGAGGCATTTCCTGATTAAACGCCAACTTCTTGTTCTTCAGTTGGTAATCAATCCATGCCAGTTGCAGCGCGTACAGGGCAGCGATAATCAGCGTGGCGTAGGAAAAGAGCGATAAGCCAATGTGCATCAGCATCCCGGGTGTTGCTTCCAGGTGGGTGATGTATTCATTGGGCATGAAGGTCGCCAGCGCCAGGTTGATGAGCGCAAAGGCGTAAACAATCGGCAGCAGCAGCCAGCCACGGTTACGTGAGGCCACAATGGTCATCACCGTACAGATCATCAGGCTGACCAACGAACCGACATTCAACAGGCTAAGGTTTTGTCCGCTATCACCGCCGGGCAGTATGCGGGCTTCAAGAGCAATAGCGTGGCAAACCAGCGCGATGACCGCAGAAATAATAGCCATTCGCCGCCAGCCGCCGTTTTTTTGCAGCAGACCGGGAATAATCAGTGCGAGACTGACAGAGTAGGCGACGAGCGCGAGCAGAGCAAAAACGGGCATAGTAATGTCGACAGTTTGAGCAATGAGAAAGAAAAGCAGTATAGCGTCAGGTGAACGCGGCTCCAACCGTTGCATAACAACAAAGACGCCTTCATGTTATACTGCGGCAAAATACTGATGATGTGTCGCGATTGCGGCCAACCGTTTCCACCCCAGGCGAGAGACAATGTTTGATAATTTAACCGATCGTTTGTCGCGCACGCTGCGCAATATCAGTGGCCGTGGACGCCTTACTGAAGACAACGTTAAAGATACGCTGCGCGAAGTGCGCATGGCGCTGCTGGAGGCGGACGTCGCTCTGCCGGTAGTGCGTGAGTTTATCAATCGCGTAAAAGAGAAAGCGGTTGGTCATGAAGTTAACAAGAGCCTGACGCCGGGGCAGGAGTTCGTCAAAATCGTCCGTAACGAACTGGTTGCGGCGATGGGCGAAGAGAACCAGACCCTGAACCTGGCTGCGCAACCGCCTGCGGTGGTGCTGATGGCGGGTCTGCAAGGTGCCGGTAAAACAACCAGCGTTGGTAAACTCGGTAAGTTCCTGCGCGAGAAGCACAAAAAGAAAGTGCTGGTGGTTTCTGCCGACGTTTATCGTCCGGCGGCAATCAAACAGCTTGAGACGCTGGCCGAACAGGTAGGCGTCGATTTCTTCCCTTCAGATGTTGGTCAGAAGCCGGTCGATATCGTTAATGCGGCGCTGAAAGAAGCCAAACTGAAATTCTACGACGTGTTGCTGGTGGATACTGCCGGTCGTTTGCACGTTGATGAAGCGATGATGGACGAGATCAAACAAGTCCACGCTTCGATTAACCCGGTTGAAACCTTGTTTGTGGTTGACGCCATGACCGGTCAGGATGCCGCCAATACGGCAAAAGCGTTCAATGAAGCGTTACCGCTTACCGGCGTAGTGTTGACCAAAGTAGACGGCGATGCCCGCGGCGGTGCGGCGCTCTCGATTCGTCACATCACTGGCAAACCGATCAAATTCCTCGGTGTTGGTGAGAAAACAGAGGCGCTGGAACCGTTCCATCCGGACCGCATCGCTTCCCGTATTCTCGGTATGGGCGATGTTCTGTCGCTGATCGAAGATATCGAAAGCAAAGTTGACCGCGCGCAGGCTGAGAAATTAGCCAGCAAGCTGAAAAAAGGCGACGGCTTCGATCTCAACGATTTCCTTGAACAGTTGCGCCAGATGAAAAACATGGGCGGCATGGCCAGCCTGATGGGCAAACTGCCGGGTATGGGGCAGATCCCGGAGAACGTGAAGTCGCAGATGGACGATAAAGTGCTGGTGCGTATGGAAGCCATCATCAACTCGATGACGCTGAAAGAGCGCGCTAAGCCAGAAATCATCAAAGGTTCGCGTAAACGTCGTATCGCTGCCGGTTGCGGTATGCAGGTACAGGATGTTAACCGTCTTCTGAAGCAGTTCGACGACATGCAGCGCATGATGAAGAAGATGAAGAAGGGCGGAATGGCGAAGATGATGAGAAGCATGAAAGGGATGATGCCGCCGGGATTTCCTGGTCGCTAAATGACCTTATGCGACAGAGTTATTAACTGTTGATTGCATTTTCTCCAGAAATCAGTAAAATTTTCGGGCTTTTAATATGACACCGGACTCCGTTCCTCGATGGGGTCCGGTTGTTTTATTCACACAAGAGGATGTTATGGTAACTATTCGTTTAGCACGTCACGGCGCTAAAAAGCGTCCGTTCTACCAGGTTGTTGTCGCTGACAGCCGTAATGCACGCAACGGTCGCTTCATTGAGCGCGTTGGTTTCTTCAACCCAATCGCTAGCGAAAAAGAAGAAGGCGCCCGCCTGGATCTGGATCGCATTGCTCACTGGGTTGGCCAGGGCGCAACTATTTCTGATCGCGTTGCTGCGCTGATCAAAGAAGTAAACAAAGCAGCTTAATCTGTCACGGTGGTCATGATGAGCAAACAACTCACCGCGCAAGCACCTGTTGATCCCATCGTTTTGGGAAAAATGGGTTCGTCTTACGGTATTCGTGGGTGGCTCAGAGTGTTTTCTTCCACCGAAGACGCCGAAAGCATTTTTGACTATCAGCCCTGGTTTATCCAGAAGGCGGGTCAGTGGCAGCAAGTCCAGTTGGAAAGCTGGAAGCACCACAATCAGGACATGATCATCAAGCTGAAAGGCGTTGACGATCGTGATGCGGCGAACCTGCTGACGAATTGTGAAATTGTCGTAGATTCTTCGCAGTTGCCTCAGCTTGAAGAGGGTGACTACTACTGGAAAGACCTGATGGGCTGCCAGGTAGTGACCACTGAAGGCTACGATCTCGGTAAAGTCGTCGACATGATGGAAACCGGATCTAATGACGTTCTCGTCATTAAGGCAAACCTGAAAGATGCGTTTGGTATCAAGGAACGTCTCGTACCGTTCCTCGATGGGCAGGTTATCAAGAAAGTCGATCTCACTACTCGTTCAATCGAAGTAGATTGGGATCCTGGTTTTTAAACCACCGGATAAACGGTAAAAGACGGCGCTATGTGGATTGGCATAATTAGCCTGTTTCCTGAAATGTTCCGCGCAATTACCGATTACGGGGTAACTGGCCGGGCAGTTAAAAATGGCCTGCTGAGCATCCAGAGCTGGAGTCCTCGTGACTTCACGCATGACCGGCACCGTACCGTGGACGATCGTCCTTACGGCGGCGGACCGGGGATGTTAATGATGGTGCAACCTTTACGGGATGCCATTCATGCAGCAAAAAGCGCGGCGGGTGAAGGCGCTAAGGTGATCTATCTGTCACCGCAGGGGCGCAAGCTTGATCAAGCAGGCGTCAGCGAACTGGCAACGAATCAAAAATTGATTCTGGTGTGCGGTCGCTACGAAGGTATAGATGAGCGCGTGATCCAAACCGAAATTGACGAAGAATGGTCAATCGGGGATTACGTTCTGAGTGGTGGTGAGTTACCAGCAATGACGTTGATTGACTCTGTCTCCCGGTTTATTCCGGGGGTACTGGGACATGAAGCCTCAGCAACGGAAGATTCCTTTGCTGAAGGATTGCTGGATTGCCCGCACTATACGCGGCCTGAGGTGTTAGAAGGGATGGAAGTTCCGTCAGTGTTACTGTCGGGCAACCATGCCGAGATACGTCGCTGGCGTTTGAAACAGTCGCTGGGCCGTACCTGGCTTAGAAGACCTGAACTTCTGGAAAACCTGGCTCTGACTGAAGAGCAAGCAAGGTTGCTGGCGGAGTTCAAAACCGAACACGCGCAACAGCAACATAAACATGATGGGATGGCGTAAGCCCCCGAGATATCAGTTTACCCAGGATAAGAGATTAAATTATGAGCAACATTATTAAGCAACTTGAACAAGAGCAGATGAAGCAGGACGTACCTTCCTTCCGTCCGGGTGATACCGTGGAAGTGAAAGTATGGGTTGTTGAAGGTTCCAAAAAACGTCTGCAGGCATTCGAGGGCGTGGTTATCGCTATTCGTAACCGCGGTCTGCACTCTGCATTCACTGTTCGTAAAATTTCCAACGGCGAAGGCGTTGAGCGTGTCTTCCAGACTCACTCTCCGGTAGTTGACAGCATTTCTGTCAAACGTCGTGGTGCTGTTCGTAAAGCTAAACTGTACTACCTGCGTGAGCGTACTGGTAAGGCTGCTCGTATCAAAGAGCGTCTTAACTAAGATTTCGCTTAAGCGACATCCTGTTAAGAAGGGCTGGCCAATTGGCTGGCCCTTTTTTTATCTACTGAAATTGAGTTTAAGGCGCACTTATCACCACAGCGACGCGGCGGTTCTCGGCCCGACCCTGAGATGTCTGGTTGCTGGCGATGGGGTATTTTTTCCCTAAGCCTTGAGTAGATAGATTGCTGCGAGGAATTTGCCCACCTTCAGCCCAGGCATCTGCGACGACATTCGCTCTCTTCAGTGATAAGGCTTCATTGTAGCTATCTTCACCGTAGTTATCGGTATGACCATCCATACGGGCATGTGTTAGCCCGGTAGAAGCCAGTTTCGCCGCCATGGTTTGGATCTGTTGCTGACTTTCCGGAAGTAGTTTGTAGTCATTTTTAGCAAACAGAATCGTGTCTGATAAGCCAAGTGACCAGTCACCGGCGGATTCAGTAAAACCATAAGACTGCATAGCAGCGACTTGCTCTGGGGTAAACTTGCCTTGTGGAGCCTGGCAACCTGCCAGTATCAGAGAAGAGAAAACCAGAGGTGCTACCAGTTGCTTTATCATGTAGATATTTCCTTGTTATTTCACCCGCGTTTCGGCGCGCTGGTGCTTGGCCTGATACATATTACGATCGGCCAGCTCTTGTAATTTTTCGGCAGAATCGTGTTCACGAGTCAGGGCGTATCCAATACTTAAGGTCATGCTGGTCTGATGACCGTTATGGAGATTGAATGGGCGATGAAAGGTTTGTGTGAGATCTGCACAGATGCGCTGCACTTCATATTCTGACAGTACGCCAGACAGAACTATGGCGAACTCGTCGCCTCCTATGCGGTATGACTGATGTCGTTTTCCGCTAAATTCCATTAACCGTATGGCTATCTCGATCAAGACCTGATCGCCCGTCGCGTGCCCTCATGTGTCATTGATATATTTGAAATTATCGCCATCAAGAAAAAGTAAAGCTGAGGTTTCTCGTGCAGCAGAATCACTCATTAACGTATTGATGCAGTTGCGGAATGCAGCGCGGTTCGCCAGCCCGGTTAATGGATCATGTAGCGCGGTACGTAGAAGCTGGGCATTTTTTGCCTGCAAACGGAGCTGCCACTCTTCCATTTCATCCAGCAAGCTATTGAAGTCGAGAGCAAAGCGGTGAAATTCTGCGATTCGTTCTTCCGAAACACGGCGGGAAAAATTGCGGTTGGAGCGCACATCATGAACGACGTCAGTGATGTTTTTTAGCGCTTCCACCAGTCCGTTATGCAAATGGCGGGTAAGGGTGATTGCAATGCCTGATGCCAGCAGAATGCAACCCGTCAGAACAGCCAGCGATAACCAGATAAAATGACTGATTGAGTTGTCGCGAGCGGTTAACTGTACTTCTCCAATGATTTTGCCATTATGGCGAATCGGCTGAATGACGGGAGCGGGGAAGAGCCAGTGGCTAATGAAATTACTGAATGTCTCGCCCGGAGCCTTACTGGTGTAATGCCAGGATGCCAGAATGTTTTGCTGGTTATCTCGCACTTCTGCGGTTGAAAATTGGCCCTGCTGACCCAGCGCGGCTAACGTTTCTGTGGCTGCCGGACCATCGGCAAAAACGACAGCAGCTTCCAGACTGTAAGTCATTGTCGCTGCGGTGAGTGCCAGGTTTTTTTGCGCGTATTGTTTCAGGGTCAGCACCGATGTCACGGAAAGCAGCAGCCAGATCAGCGTCATAGTGATAAATACGCTGGTCATGCTGATATTGCGTAATGCTCTTTTAAACGTGGGGCGCTTATTAAGAGAATTATCGTTACCCATCATTTTTCTTCCGTGCGAGCATTAAGACATCCGGGTTGACCTTTACACCACTACGCGATAAGGCATCCAGGTTTACGGCAAATCTGACATTATTATTGTTGATGATCAGGCAAAAGGCGCTGCCAATAATGCACTCGGTATTTTGTTCGGCTATTAATAATAACGCCTTAGACGGATATTCATCGATTAATTCTATCTGGAATGTCGGTGACTCGTTGCCAAAATAAAAGCCATCGCAGCTTGAAATCAGTGCCTCTTGTTTAGAGTTAATGATGATGGGGAGATAAGGCAAAGAAGTTGCGTTGTTCTCTTGTAGGGCTGCGCTAAAACGTGAAGATGAAAAAATACATAGCCTTGGTGGGCCAGTCAATGCAGGCCAGCGAGTGTAGCTGACGATACCGGAAACCATCAAACGTACATTTTTTGTAACGTCAGAAGCACCCTGAGCGAGTAATGGCGATCCTGCCAGGAGAAAGAGCAGTAGTAAGATCGGTCGGTGAGAAAAGCGCATTCAGGGATCCTCACCACCGTTGCTCGAAACGCATCGAAAATTTTCTTTAGGATGCTCATTAAAATATCATTATTTTATGCACTCGTCATCAAAACGAGAATTAAAATTCAAATAAGTTAAATCTTATGATTAATTTATTGATGAGGTTTAAATTAATTCAATCGTATCGTGCTGGCATTTTCATCGGCTCCTTTTTGCCATACTTCATGCAGTTGACTGGCATTTTCCACCGTGTCACAACTGGCGGGAAAGCTTTTACCAGATAGCCCTCTGGCGTAAGTAAAATCAGGCTGGCAGGTTTTCTTTTGTCCTTCGGCATATCCTTTAAGGTATACCACCCGATCTGTTGGTGAATCGTTAAATGTATCGTCGTCTTTTATGGCAACGCCTGATATAGCATCTTCCATACCAACGTCATACCAGTCGGTACTGGTCAAGGTTGGCGCGTGAGTATAAGGATCAATCTGGCAACCGCTAATCACTAAGGCCAACAGGGGACCGATAAATTTTTTCATCATTTTTTCTCCTTTTTCAAAGCATAGCGGATTGTTTTTGATAGTGGTGTAAATTTGTTTTTACGAAATTAATTGTCTAAGAAGCATTAAAACTGCATGTGTAAACTATTATTTACGAAATTTGGATTGAAATCTTTACTTGTTATGTTATCGTTACGTCATCCTCGCTGAGGATCAACTATCGCAAACGAGCATAAACAGGATCACCATCATGCAAAAAGACGCGCTGAATAACGTACACATTACCGATGAACAGGTTCTGATGACCCCGGAACAATTGAAGGCCGCTTTTCCATTAAGCCTGCAACAAGAAGCCAAGATTGCCGATTCGCGTAAAACCATTTCAGATATTATCGCCGGGCGCGATCCTCGTCTGCTGGTAGTGTGTGGTCCTTGTTCCATTCATGATCCTGAAACGGCTCTGGAATATGCTCGTCGATTTAAAGCTCTTGCCGAAGAGGTTAGCGATAACCTCTATCTGGTGATGCGCGTCTATTTTGAAAAACCCCGTACTACTGTCGGCTGGAAAGGGTTAATTAACGATCCGCATATGGATGGCTCTTTTGACGTAGAAGCCGGGCTGCAAATTGCGCGTAAGTTGCTGCTTGAACTGGTGAACATGGGGCTGCCGTTGGCGACGGAGGCGTTAGATCCAAACAGCCCGCAATATCTTGGTGATCTGTTTAGCTGGTCTGCAATTGGTGCTCGCACCACAGAATCGCAAACACACCGTGAAATGGCATCTGGCCTGTCTATGCCGGTTGGTTTTAAAAACGGCACCGATGGCAGTCTGGCAACGGCAATTAACGCCATGCGAGCTGCCGCCCAGCCACACCGTTTTGTCGGTATTAACCAGGCAGGGCAGGTTGCGTTGCTACAAACGCAAGGTAATCCGGACGGACATGTGATCCTGCGCGGCGGCAAAGCACCGAATTATAGCCCTGCGGATATTGCGCAATGTGAAAAAGAGATGGAACAGGCGGGACTGCGTCCCTCACTAATGGTAGATTGCAGCCACGGTAATTCCAATAAAGATTATCGCCGCCAACCTGCGGTAGCAGAGTCCGTGGTTGCCCAAATCAAAGATGGCAATCGCTCAATTATTGGTCTGATGATCGAAAGTAATATCCACGAAGGCAATCAGTCTTCCGAGCAACCGCGCAGCGCAATGAAATACGGTGTATCCGTTACCGATGCCTGCATTAGCTGGGAAATGACAGATGCCTTGCTGCGTGAGATTCATCATGATCTCAACGGACAGTTGACGGCACGCGTGGCTTAAGAGGTTTATTATGGTTGCTGAGTTGACCGCATTACGCGATCAAATTGATGAAGTCGATAAAGAGCTGCTGAATTTATTAGCGAAGCGTCTGGAACTGGTTGCCGAAGTCGGAGAGGTGAAGAGCCGTTTTGGGTTGCCTATTTATGTTCCGGAGCGTGAGGCATCCATGCTGGCCTCGCGGCGCGCCGAGGCTGAAGCTCTCGGAGTGCCGCCGGATCTCATTGAAGACATCCTGCGTCGGGTGATGCGTGAATCTTACTCCAGCGAGAACGACAAAGGCTTTAAAA
Source organism: Escherichia sp. KTE52 (assembly GCF_000408325.1). Taxonomy (NCBI): domain Bacteria; kingdom Pseudomonadati; phylum Pseudomonadota; class Gammaproteobacteria; order Enterobacterales; family Enterobacteriaceae; genus Escherichia; species Escherichia sp. KTE52. The sequence continues at coordinate 11,363 of NZ_KE138680.1, read as the reverse complement.
CGCTTTGTCCTACGTTGCGCCCGGTGGTTATCGTCGGCGGTGGCGGTCAGATGGGGCGATTGTTCGAGAAGATGCTGACACTCTCGGGTTATCAGGTGCGGATCCTTGAACAACATGATTGGGAACGTGCGGCTGAGATTGTTGCCGATGCCGGAATGGTGATTGTTAGTGTGCCGATTCATGTTACTGAGCAGGTCATAGGAAAATTGCCGCGTTTACCGCAAGACTGTATTCTGGTTGATCTGGCATCGGTGAAAAATGGACCGTTGCAGGCCATGCTGGCGGCGCATGATGGTCCGGTGCTGGGGCTACACCCGATGTTCGGCCCGGACAGCGGTAGCCTGGCGAAACAGGTCGTTGTCTGGTGTGATGGCCGCCAGCCGGAAGCGTATCAATGGTTTCTGGAGCAAATTCAGGTCTGGGGCGCACGGTTACATCGCATTAGCGCCGTGGAGCACGATCAGAATATGGCGTTTATCCAGGCGTTGCGCCACTTTGCTACTTTTGCTTATGGCCTGCATCTGGCAGAAGAAAATGTTCAGCTTGAGCAACTTCTGGCGCTCTCTTCGCCCATTTATCGCCTTGAACTGGCGATGGTCGGGCGACTGTTTGCCCAGGATCCGCAGCTTTATGCCGACATCATCATGTCGTCAGAACGTAATCTGGCGCTGATCAAACGTTACTATAAACGTTTTGGCGAGGCGATTGAGTTGCTGGAGCAGGGCGATAAGCAGGCGTTTATTGACAGTTTCCGCAAGGTTGAGCACTGGTTCGGTGATTACGCGCAACGCTTCCAGAGTGAAAGCCGTGTGTTATTGCGTCAGGCAAACGACAACCGGCAGTAATAATTTTGTGCCGGGTGATACGTATCACATCCGGCACGGCTTCATCATGCAGGATCGACAGGCACCACATTCTCGCTTGGGTAACAGCCCAACACCTTCATCGAACGGGTGATTTCACCTAACTCTTTCAATGCTTTTTGCATTTCTGCTGATTCAAGGTTGGCCTGAATATCCAGATAAAACATCTCTTCCCACGGATTACCGTGAATCGGACGTGATTCCAGACGGGTCATGATCAGATTATGATTGCGCAGCACCAGCAGTGCTTCAACCAGTGCACCGGCTTGTTGTCCGGTGGCCATTAACAGCGTGGTTTTTGCCGGAACCTGGTCTGAAACGTTAATGGCTTTACGCGCCAGCACGACAAATCGGGTGAAGTTTTGTCGCTGATTTGCCTCAATGCGCTCCAACACCTGTAAGCCGTACAAAGTGCCGCCTGCCTCGCTCCCCAATGCAGCAACATGCGGTGATTTTGCCTGTGCAACCTTTTCCATCGCCGCGGACGTACTTTCGGTATATTCAATCTTCCAGTGCGGATAGCGATTAAGGAATTTACTGCATTGCTGGAATGGCTGCGGATGGCTGTAGACCGTGTTGATGGTGGATAAATCTGTAGTACCAGAAACCAGCAGGCAGTGGTCAATGGTCAGCGTCATCTCGCCAACAATCGATAAGCTGGTATGTTGCAGCAGATCGTAGACATCGTTAATGGCACCGGAGCTGGTATTTTCAATCGGTACGACGGCATAGTCGGCCTGACCTGTTTCCACCTGATTAAAAATATCAGCAAATTTGGCACAACCACTTTCAATAAATTGCTCGAAGTGACGGGCAGCATACTGACGGGCGGCAAGGTGTGAGTAGGAACCTTTCGGGCCAAGAAAAGCAATGCGGGCAGAGTGCGGATTAATTTTATTGAGATGCTGCTGGAGCAGTGCCTGCTGGGTCAATACGGAATCTTCAATGATAAGCTGGAACAGACGGGTAATGTAGTGCGCATCCAGATGGTGCGTTTTACCGAGTGTAATCAGTTTTTCCAGTAAATCGCGTTCACGATCGATATCACGTACCGGGCGATGAGAGAGCAGTTTGGCTTTTCCCACCTCGACAGCAAGTTCGCGCCGCTCTGCCAGTAGCGCCAGTAATTTTTCATCCAGCGAGCTGATTTTCTCACGCAGCGCCAGTAACGGGTTTTCCGATGTCATAGTGTTGCCTTTTTTGTTATCAATAAAAAAGGCCCCCCGGTTTGGGAGGCCTTATTGTTCGTCTTCGCATTCTGTTTCACACGACGAAACGCCTCCCATTCAGGGGAAGGTAAAAAAGAATGCGAAGAAGAACAGAGTGTGTTTCATATTTGTTTCCTTAAGCGACTTCAGTACAGTACCCGCACTGTTTTCACGCTGTCAACAAAAAACGCGCCCGAAGGCGCGTTGGCGATACACTCAATATAAAGGACTACTCTTCTTCAACTTCTTCGACAAAGTTGGCGTCTTTCACCGATGTTGCGGCACGACGTGCTTCGCCTTTGTGCTGCAGTTTATTGAGCTGCCGTTCCAGCTTGTTGATCAATTCGTTAATTGCGGTGTACATATCTTCATGTTTACCACTGGCAACAAGAACGCCGTTAGGTGTATTGATAGTGGCGTCAGCAACGAACCCTTGTGGCTCTTTGGACAGAATGATATGTGGATTAATCAGATGTGTTTGCCATTTTTCCAGTTTGGCGAGACGGTCTTCGACATGTTGGCGGATGGCCGGAGTAATTTCCATTTGTTTACTGGTAATGTTCATTGTCATAAATTTTACCTCTTGTCTTCCCGTCTTGGTGAATTCAGCATACCGTTCCTGATGTCAAAATGTGTGATGGAAATCTCATAATTTTGTCACTTTTTGTCAACGAAGTTTTTTTGTGAGAAATCGCAGGAAGAAGTGTTTTTTTACTTGAGGAATGTCTCAAAGCGAGCCATATTTGATGAGATCGATCGCGACTAAATCGCTTCAGTTACACGCGTTACAGAATAAAAAAACGGCAGCTCAAGGGCTGTAATGCCAGTCAGTTAAGCAACTGACTGGCTCTTTTTCGGGGCTGTGGGGTATTTCCAGGGCCTCTCCTTTACCACTCTCGGGAAGGCCCTTTCCCTTCTTGTCGGTAATTTCACTAGTTGTCCCATACTTGCAAGATCGCGCATCAGCTCCGGTATACGTCCCGGTGAAGCGCCCTGCAATGTCATCAGCATTCTCATCACCATTCCGCATGATTCTGAGAAACTCAGTTGATTCGGCCAGTAACCTTTCAGATGTTCCGCCATTTTAATCATCTGATATCTCACCAGATTATAAGCCAGTAAGACACCCCACAGCTCTTGCTCCACAAGCTCCGGCTTTTTACTTCTCAGCGTCAGCCTGCTCAGTTGCATCGTCTGTTTTATCTCCCTGTATCCCAGTTCGATTTCCCAGCGATGACTGTACAGCTCCGCCATTTCTCCTCCGGGGAAGCGCATGGCGTCCGTCATCGACGTCAGCAGATGGCAGACTTTTCCTTTGCGCGTCACGGTCAGCAGGCGGGCTGTCACCTCATTTCCCAGTCCCGGCCACTTTTTTCGTGCCTGCGGGCTGGTTTTCAGCTTCACCAGATGATCGCCTTTACCCAGTTTTCTGATCTCTTCATATTGCGCTCCCTTTCTGAGAGGGATCATCCAGTGGCGGTGTTCTCCCGCCTGGCTCCAGGCATTTAACAGTCCCAGTGAGTAATAACCTTTATCCATTAACGTCAGGGTGTTATCGCCGGTTTGTTCTATAAGTTGCTCAGCAAGCTCATTTTCGCTGTTCTTCATCGTGCCGAAGGCTGCAGCCGTCAGCAGATGGCTGGTCAGTTCCATCTGGCAGACCATTTTGACCTGCGGGTAGAGCGCCGGGTTCCCGGCATGTGTCTGGCGGGGGAAGGCTGCATCGTTCTCTGGTGTATCCGGTGTGCGCCAGAACACACCATCGATGGCCAGCAGGGTCAGGCCGCACCAGTGCGGATGCGGCGTGGCGTTATGCCAGAGCTGCGCTGTTTTCGTGAACACGCGGCGGACAGCCTCACTTCCCAGGCGCTGGCGGGCCTGAATAGCGGCACTGGGGGCAACGAAGGGGCGATTGCCCGGTAGCATGATGTCCAGGCGATTCACAATCTGGTGAAGAGGTTCTTTACGCTCAAGCGCCATGCCAACAATACACCAGACCATCATTTCGAGGGGAAGACGGCGCTTGCGTAGCGTTACAGTACCTGATTCGGCAAGGCAACGAGAGATGAGTTCGGGGTCGAGGTAATCCCCCAGAGAAGTCAGTGGGTTACGCAGAGAATCGTAACGGGATACCAAATCAAGTGCCTGTCCAATGAGCATAAAAAAATCCGGAAACGAGTGAGCGTTTCCGGATTCTTACACAGCCACTGGATCGGTCAACTGATCCTTAACTGATCGGCATTAGAGCTCAAGGGCTGCCGTTTTGTGTTTCAGAATTCTGTTATGTATTGCTGCTGTTTGCGGCGATGATTTTCGCGACTTTTTCAGCTTGTGCATTCATCTGCATCTGACGGTAAGCATTTTCCATTAGTGGCAGAGCATCACGTGTAGCCTGAGTATCCGGGAAATCGCGCAGCATGCCTTCTACACGGTTAACGACAGCAACCCATGCGCCGCGTTCTGTATAGTACTCGGCAACAGAGTATTCATATTTCGCCAGGCGATCTTTCAGGAACACCAGACGTTTGGTGGCATCGGTGGTGTACTGACTGTTCGGATAGCCGCGAACTAATTTGGAAAAGTCACTAAACGCAGCTCGAGCATGTTGAGGATCGCGATCGCTACGGTCAACGCCAAAGAATCCTTGTAGCGCACTGTCATCCAGTGCCATATTGGTCAGGCCACGCATATACATGACATAATCGATATTCGGATGGGTCGGGTTCAGGCGAATAAAACGATCGATGGCAGCCTGTGCTAACGGCAGATCGGCGTTTTTATAATAGGCGTAGATGAGATCCAACTGCACCTGCTGTGAATACGGACCAAACGGATAGCGATTATCTAACGCTTCCAGTTGCGTTATTGCCTGTCTCCAGTTACCGTCCTGCAGCTTTTGTTGTGCAGTCGCGTAAATTTCATTTGGCGGATTATCAGGTACTTCTTCCTTTGAACCCGAGCAACCCGCCAAAAACAGGCTTAATGTGGCGGCTGCCACCAGATATTTCATGCGCGTCATGACGTTTTGACTTTCCTCAAAATGTATTACGGGAGATTCTCTGTTCCTGCTCCCGGTTAAGACCAGCTACAATAGCACACTATATTAAACGGCAAAGCCGTAAAACCCCAACGATAAACGAAGAAGCAGTATATATGGCACAACGAGTACAACTCACTGCAACAGTGTCCGAAAACCAACTCGGTCAACGCTTAGATCAAGCTTTGGCCGAAATGTTCCCGGATTATTCACGTTCGCGGATAAAAGAATGGATCCTCGACCAGCGCGTGCTGGTTAACGGCAAAGTTTGTGATAAGCCGAAAGAAAAAGTATTGGGTGGCGAGCAGGTTGCCATCAACGCCGAAATTGAAGAAGAAGCGCGTTTTGAACCGCAGGATATCCCACTGGATATCGTCTATGAAGATGAAGACATCATTGTTATTAATAAACCGCGCGACCTGGTTGTACATCCTGGCGCGGGTAACCCTGATGGCACGGTGTTGAATGCGTTGCTTCATTACTATCCGCCAATTGCAGATGTTCCGCGTGCGGGCATTGTCCATCGTCTGGATAAAGACACGACGGGTTTGATGGTTGTGGCAAAAACGGTTCCAGCTCAGACGCGTTTGGTGGAGTCTCTGCAACGGCGTGAAATTACCCGTGAGTACGAAGCCGTAGCGATTGGTCATATGACTGCGGGTGGCACGGTGGACGAGCCAATCAGCCGCCATCCCACCAAACGCACCCATATGGCGGTGCATCCGATGGGCAAACCAGCGGTCACTCACTATCGCATCATGGAACACTTCCGTGTGCACACGCGTCTGCGGTTGCGTCTCGAAACAGGACGTACGCATCAGATCCGCGTGCATATGGCGCATATCACTCATCCGCTGGTGGGTGATCCGGTTTATGGTGGTCGCCCGCGTCCGCCGAAGGGGGCGTCGGAAGCGTTTATCTCCACGCTGCGTAAGTTTGATCGTCAGGCGCTTCACGCAACGATGCTACGTCTCTATCACCCGATTTCCGGTATCGAAATGGAATGGCACGCGCCTATCCCACAAGATATGGTTGAACTGATTGAGGTGATGCGCGCCGATTTCGAAGAGCATAAGGATGAAGTGGACTGGTTATGAGTAAGTTGATTGTCCCGCAGTGGCCGTTGCCAAAAGGTGTTGCGGCCTGTAGCTCTACCCGTATTGGCGGCGTTAGCTTACCGCCTTACGATTCTCTCAATCTGGGGGCCCATTGTGGTGATAACCCGGAACACGTTGAGGAGAATCGCAGGCGACTTTTTGCTGCGGGCAATTTGCCTTCAAAACCGGTGTGGCTTGAGCAGGTACATGGGAAAGATGTTCTAAGGCTTACTGGCGAACCTTATGCCTCTAAACGGGCGGATGCATCTTATAGCAACACACCTGGCACGGTTTGCGCTGTGATGACTGCCGACTGCCTGCCTGTGCTGTTTTGCAACCGTGCGGGAACGGAAGTCGCCGCTGCTCATGCTGGCTGGCGTGGACTTTGCGCTGGTGTGCTGGAGGAGACAGTTTCTTGTTTTGCTGATAAGCCAGAAAACATTCTTGCCTGGCTGGGACCTGCAATTGGTCCGCGCGCCTTTGAAGTGGGGCCGGAGGTTCGCGAGGCATTTATGGCAGTAGATGCCAAAGCGAGCGAGGCTTTCATTCAGCGTGGTGATAAATATCTGGCGGATATTTATCTGCTTGCCCGGCAGCGTCTGGCGAACGTCGGTGTTGAACAAATTTTCGGTGGTAATCGCTGTACATACACTGAAAATGAGACTTTCTTCTCTTATCGTCGCGACAAGTGCACGGGTCGTATGGCAAGTTTCATTTGGCTGATATAACCTAAAGAATCAAGACGATCCGGTACGCGTGATTTTCTTTTCACATTAATCTGGTCAATAACCTTGAATAATTGAGGGATGACCTCATTTAATCTCCAGTAGCAACTTTGATCCGTTATGGGAGGAGTTATGCGTCTGGATCGTCTTACTAACAAATTCCAGCTTGCTCTTGCCGATGCCCAATCACTTGCACTCGGGCACGACAACCAATTCATCGAACCACTTCATTTAATGAGCGCCCTGCTGAATCAGGAAGGGGGTTCGGTTAGTCCTTTATTAACATCCGCTGGCATTAATGCTGGCCAATTGCGCACAGATATCAATCAGGCATTAAATCGTTTACCGCAGGTTGAAGGTACAGGGGGCGATGTCCAGCCTTCACAGGATCTGGTGCGCGTTCTTAATCTTTGCGACAAGCTGGCGCAAAAACGTGGTGATAACTTTATCTCGTCAGAACTGTTTGTTCTGGCGGCACTTGAGTCTCGCGGCACGCTGGCCGACATCCTGAAAGCAGCAGGGGCGACCACCGCCAACATTACTCAAGCGATTGAACAAATGCGTGGAGGTGAAAGCGTGAATGATCAAGGAGCCGAAGACCAACGTCAGGCTTTGAAAAAATATACCATTGACCTTACCGAACGTGCCGAACAAGGTAAACTCGATCCGGTAATTGGTCGTGATGAAGAAATTCGTCGTACCATTCAGGTACTGCAACGCCGTACTAAAAATAACCCGGTACTGATCGGTGAACCTGGTGTCGGTAAAACCGCCATCGTTGAAGGTTTGGCGCAGCGTATTATCAATGGCGAAGTACCGGAAGGGCTGAAAGGCCGCCGCGTACTGGCGCTGGATATGGGCGCGCTGGTGGCTGGGGCGAAATATCGTGGTGAGTTTGAAGAACGTCTGAAAGGCGTGCTGAACGATCTGTCGAAACAGGAAGGCAACGTCATTCTGTTTATCGATGAGCTGCACACCATGGTGGGCGCAGGTAAAGCCGATGGCGCAATGGACGCCGGGAATATGCTGAAACCGGCACTGGCCCGTGGTGAACTGCACTGCGTGGGCGCGACCACCCTTGATGAATATCGCCAGTACATTGAAAAAGATGCGGCGCTGGAACGTCGTTTCCAGAAAGTGTTTGTTGCCGAGCCAACGGTGGAAGACACCATTGCTATTCTGCGTGGCCTGAAAGAACGTTACGAGCTGCACCACCATGTGCAAATTACTGACCCGGCAATTGTTGCAGCGGCGACGTTGTCTCATCGCTACATTGCTGACCGTCAGTTGCCAGATAAAGCCATCGACCTGATCGATGAAGCGGCATCCAGTATCCGTATGCAGATTGACTCAAAACCGGAAGAGCTTGACCGACTCGATCGTCGAATTATCCAGCTTAAGCTGGAACAACAGGCGTTAATGAAAGAGTCTGATGAAGCCAGTAAAAAACGTCTGGATATGCTCAATGAAGAACTGAGTGACAAAGAACGCCAGTACTCTGAGTTAGAAGAGGAGTGGAAAGCAGAGAAAGCGTCACTCTCTGGCACCCAGACCATTAAAGCCGAACTGGAACAGGCGAAAATCGCCATTGAACAGGCGCGCCGTGTAGGTGATCTGGCGCGGATGTCCGAACTGCAATACGGCAAAATTCCGGAGCTCGAAAAACAACTGGAAGCGGCTACACAGCTCGAAGGCAAAACCATGCGTCTGTTGCGTAATAAAGTGACTGACGCAGAAATTGCTGAAGTGTTGGCGCGTTGGACGGGCATTCCTGTTTCTCGCATGATGGAAAGTGAGCGCGAAAAACTGCTGCGTATGGAGCAAGAACTGCACCATCGTGTTATTGGCCAAAACGAAGCCGTTGATGCGGTATCTAACGCCATTCGTCGTAGCCGTGCGGGGCTTGCGGATCCTAATCGCCCGATTGGTTCGTTCTTGTTCCTCGGTCCAACGGGTGTAGGTAAAACCGAACTCTGTAAGGCGCTGGCGAATTTTATGTTCGACAGTGACGAGGCGATGGTTCGTATCGATATGTCCGAGTTTATGGAGAAACACTCGGTGTCTCGTCTGGTTGGTGCACCTCCGGGATATGTGGGTTATGAAGAAGGTGGCTACCTGACTGAAGCGGTGCGTCGTCGTCCTTATTCCGTCATTCTGCTGGATGAAGTGGAAAAAGCGCATCCGGATGTATTCAACATTCTGTTGCAGGTTCTGGATGACGGACGTCTGACTGATGGGCAGGGGAGAACGGTCGATTTCCGTAATACGGTGGTCATTATGACCTCTAACCTCGGCTCCGATCTGATCCAGGAACGTTTCGGTGAACTGGATTATGCGCGCATGAAAGAGCTGGTGCTCGGCGTGGTTAGCCATAACTTCCGTCCGGAATTCATAAACCGTATTGATGAAGTTGTGGTCTTCCACCCGTTGGGTGAACAACATATCGCTTCGATTGCCCAGATCCAGTTGAAACGTCTGTACAAACGTCTGGAAGAACGTGGTTATGAAATCCACATTTCTGACGAGGCACTGAAACTGCTGAGCGAGAATGGTTACGATCCGGTTTATGGTGCACGTCCTCTGAAACGTGCTATCCAGCAACAGATCGAAAACCCGCTGGCGCAGCAAATACTGTCTGGTGAATTGGTTCCTGGCAAAGTCATTCGCCTGGAAGTTAATGAAGACCGCATTGTCGCCGTCCAGTAAATGATAAAACGAGTCCTTCGGGGCTCGTTTCTGTCTATAAGTTAGACGGAAAAGACCATGCTCGGGGTGTTTTGCCTGAAAATTGAGCGAACGATAAAGTTTTTATATTTTTCGCTTGTCAGGCCGGAATAACTCCCTATAATGCGCCACCACTGACACGGAACAACGGCAAATAAGCCGCCGGGTCAGCGGGGTTCTCCTGAGAACTTCGACAGAGAAAAGCGAAAAAATGCTTGACTCTGTAGCGGGAAAGTGTATTATGCACACCCCGCGCCGCTGAGAAAAAGCGAAGCGGCACTGCTCTTTAACAATTTATCAGACAATCTGTGTGGGCACTCGAAGATACGGATTCTTAACGTCGCAAGACGCTAAATGAATACCAAGTCTCAAGAGTGAACACGTAATTCATTACGAAGTTTAATTCTTTGAGCATCAAACTTTTAAATTGAAGAGTTTGATCATGGCTCAGATTGAACGCTGGCGGCAGGCCTAACACATGCAAGTCGAACGGTAACAGAAAGAAGCTTGCTTCTTTGCTGACGAGTGGCGGACGGGTGAGTAATGTCTGGGAAACTGCCCGATGGAGGGGGATAACTACTGGAAACGGTAGCTAATACCGCATAACGTCGCAAGACCAAAGAGGGGGACCTTCGGGCCTCTTGCCATCGGATGTGCCCAGATGGGATTAGCTAGTAGGCGGGGTAACGGCCCACCTAGGCGACGATCTCTAGCTGGTCTGAGAGGATGACCAGCCACACTGGAACTGAGACACGGTCCAGACTCCTACGGGAGGCAGCAGTGGGGAATATTGCACAATGGGCGCAAGCCTGATGCAGCCATGCCGCGTGTATGAAGAAGGCCTTCGGGTTGTAAAGTACTTTCAGCGGGGAGGAAGGGAGTAAAGTTAATACCTTTGCTCATTGACGTTACCCGCAGAAGAAGCACCGGCTAACTCCGTGCCAGCAGCCGCGGTAATACGGAGGGTGCAAGCGTTAATCGGAATTACTGGGCGTAAAGCGCACGCAGGCGGTTTGTTAAGTCAGATGTGAAATCCCCGGGCTCAACCTGGGAACTGCATCTGATACTGGCAAGCTTGAGTCTCGTAGAGGGGGGTAGAATTCCAGGTGTAGCGGTGAAATGCGTAGAGATCTGGAGGAATACCGGTGGCGAAGGCGGCCCCCTGGACGAAGACTGACGCTCAGGTGCGAAAGCGTGGGGAGCAAACAGGATTAGATACCCTGGTAGTCCACGCCGTAAACGATGTCGACTTGGAGGTTGTGCCCTTGAGGCGTGGCTTCCGGAGCTAACGCGTTAAGTCGACCGCCTGGGGAGTACGGCCGCAAGGTTAAAACTCAAATGAATTGACGGGGGCCCGCACAAGCGGTGGAGCATGTGGTTTAATTCGATGCAACGCGAAGAACCTTACCTGGTCTTGACATCCACAGAACATTCCAGAGATGGGATGGTGCCTTCGGGAACTGTGAGACAGGTGCTGCATGGCTGTCGTCAGCTCGTGTTGTGAAATGTTGGGTTAAGTCCCGCAACGAGCGCAACCCTTATCCTTTGTTGCCAGCGGTCCGGCCGGGAACTCAAAGGAGACTGCCAGTGATAAACTGGAGGAAGGTGGGGATGACGTCAAGTCATCATGGCCCTTACGACCAGGGCTACACACGTGCTACAATGGCGCATACAAAGAGAAGCGACCTCGCGAGAGCAAGCGGACCTCA
>NZ_KE138679.1:15565-95215 GCF_000408325.1 Escherichia sp. KTE52 | reverse complement strand
CCAGGGATGTGCAACCATCAATGAAGCATTTGACCTGATGAAACAGCGTGGCTATAGGTCTGAATTTGACCGGGAAGACTGGTCAATTCCGGAGGGCTTTCGGGGATGATGTTGCGATTGACTGTACAATAACCGTGCGGCGGGAATTTCATCGCTCGAAAATGTATGTTAGAAAATTAAATTGATGTTTCTAATCAAGAATGTATGATTTACATCGTCACAAAAAAACAGCATCTGATAAAAATTCTGTTGATCTTTCTAATGTTCAGGCTTATATTCATGCCGTCGTAGCAAATTCTGCGACCAGGTTTGACAGCCTGAATGTTAGTGCGGACAACCGCAGATTTCCGATATTGCGGTATTTTTGTGTCCGTAAACCGCGTTACGCCCGAATTATGGTGGGGCGTGATGGGGAGGCTTCGGCCTGCTGGTTTCACTAACGCCAGTCTGTCAACCCTGTCACGTCCTGCCACCTGTTTGACAGCGGGTAGCAGGTTGTTAAACCTGTTAGTGAGGCCGTAACTATGGTTAATGCCAATCCTTGCTCACGTCCAGAATTCATCTGGCGTTTCCACTCCCTGCAAAAACACTGCGATCACTTCGCAATTGCCGCAACCGAAAAAGAAGCCCGTTCTCTGATCCCTGATCAATATGGTGTTCTTACTGGTCGTTTCTCTACTTCCCCACAACCAAACACTAATCCCTGGTATCGCAATATTACCAATCCCGGCATTGCGGAGGCTCACTGATGGATATCTGCATTCTCGAAAAGCCATCAATGACCAGCATTGAGATCGCGGAGCTGGTGGGAAGTCGTCCAGATAACGTAAAAATATCAATAGAGCGCCTGGCTAAATCTGGAGTTATTCAACTTCCTGCATTGCAGGTTTTCGAAAAAATCAATAACTTAGGACTACGCCGTAGTGTCGAGGCTTACGTCTTCGAAGGCGAGCAAGGCAAGCGCGATAGTATTATCGTCGTCGCGCAGCTCTCTCCCGAATTCACCGCCCGGCTGGTGGACCGCTGGCGCGAACTGGAAGAACAAGTACGCCAGCCGTTGACCGAAATAGAGATGATCGCTGCAATGGCTGCAAATGCAGTTCAGCAGCAAAAGCGGCTTCATGTTGTTGAGTCAAAGGTTAGCCAGGTTGCTGAAACCGTCGAGCAAATAAAGAAAGGCAATATTCCGGAAGGCTACATTGGCTATCGCCAGTTAGCGGCGAAATGCGGCCTGACTGAAGCCAAATGCCGCAACCTGGTCAACGCTTACCAGATCCCCACAGATACTCATGAGTTTTTGACGCCAGAGGGGGTATTGTCGCGTCGTACTATTGTGGCCTTATCTCCCTTCATGAATGCCTTTACCCTGATGATGTCGGAGGCTGAACACCGAGGAAAACGCTGGTATCACCCAAGGATGGGGCAATTCCAGGTGATCGGTTGGGGAGGCGAGTGATGGACATCATGCAGGCGGTAAAAAAAATCAGGGAAGGACAGGCTGAAGTGTGCCGCCGTGAAGCATGGAGTGTTGGTGTATGGGTCTGGCCTGATAATTGCTCTACTACCGGATGGTTTTGTATTAATGGATGCCAGATCCGGGAAGTCGATTTATCGACGGCGGATGCAGTCGGTAATGATTGGATCGTAACTTGAAGTGTGATGCCCCGGCCTGGCCGGGGCTTTTTCATACCTCATTAGTTGAGGTCGCTGCGTCTCCGACTGGTAACAGAGCTGTATTGCGTGGTTCTCCAGTAGGCCAGCGATAGCCAGACACTCTTGATGTGGGGAATGCGCGAATATTAACAGCATCCCCCTGGTTCCCACCCAAGACAAGCAGATCGCCATTGGCGCGGCGTCCGACAACAAAGCCTACATGCCCACCGCCTGTGCGAGTAAATACAACGATACATCCATATGCCGGTGTATCTAATTTCTCGCCCCAATCCAGATAGGATTTTGCCGACTCAAATCTTGTTGAGCGGATGCCTACACGTTCCAGCATTGCACCAACAAATGCAGCGCACCACGGCGTTTCGTCGTCTTTAATTCCGCTGCGCTTAATATCCCGCCAGAACTGGACGATCTCAGGATTGTGTTTCGCTCCTTTTATTTCGGTGACTCCAATATTTTTACGGGCTTCAATAAGCCAGCGAGGTTCATTATTGATCATAATCATGCTCCGAATGAAAAAAGAGCAATAACTATGTTGAGAATGTGATTTCTATTACACCAAACATTATTAAACGGCATTCATCTTTAACTTTATTCAATGTATTATCTAACAGAAAAGTTAAACTGCGCTAAGTTAGTGATAACATTGGTTATTGTTAGCTTGCGTTATCTATTTGAGTAAAGAGATTGTCATGAAAAAAACAATATTAGCGGCTATTGTTTGTGCATTTGCATTATCAGGATGTGCGCCTATTCAAAAGCAAGTCGTAAAACGCCCTGCATTTCCCGTAGAAGAGTACCAGGCATTGCCGAAAGAAGGCACTGGCAAGGTTAAGGGGGAGTTATTTGGTATGACGCGTGGCGGCGATGTGAAGATTGGGGCTGGTTCTAAAATTACTCTCCGCCCATATACGACGTATATCAAAAACACCCCACAAATTAATTACAATACGCAGATCTTGGAAACAATCGATGGCCGGGCTGTGGAATATGACAAAACTGTCCTGACAGATGCTCAAGGCAAATTTGAATTTGAAAACGTACCACCAGGCCAATATGAGGTGTTTGGTTCGTTCAGTTGGTATGCAGGTAATTATCCGCAAGTTATTATTCTGGATGAAATCATCACCGTTAAGAACGGGGATGTTATCCAGGTACAACCATGATCCCTTTTGAGTAAGAACCTTCGGGGTGTGATTCTGCGAAATTAACACACTCCATACCCTCTCAAACCGTACCGCTTAAGGCGGATTTAACGGTTTTGAGGGGGCTTCCTTTGGACAAAATAATTGATTCAATTAGCCAGGCCACCAGCATTGGGGCGCTGATTGAAATTGTTAGTCGGTTGCATAAACCGCGAGCTGTAGTGACCTTTGGCGTTAAGAAAGTCGATGGCGTCAGTATTCAGAAAACACGCCGGGCAGCAAACAACGCCGCAGTAAATCTTCTTAATTCCCTTCCGCCTGGCTTCGATGGGGCGAAATTAACTGACGAACAGCGCCAGATTCTTGCCGGGTATACCGGTGAAGGCGGCCTGACAGATGGTGAGGGCAGCCAATACGAATACTATACGCCACAGTTTATGGCAGAAGGTATATGGGATCTCTTCGGCGACTACGGTATTGATAGCGGTCACGTACTGGAACCGTCAGCAGGCACAGGTATTTTCCAGGAGACAAAACGGCAGGGCATGATAATGACCAGCGCCGAACTGTCTCCGATCTCCGGTCGAATAAACCAGCTTTTGCACCCGGAAGATGATGTGAATATCGGGGCGTTTGAGGCGCTGGCGGCGAAAGATGCAATGTATGACCACGCAGTTGGTAACGTACCGTTTGGCGAAGGGCGTTCCGGCGTCGCCGGGCTTGATCCGGCATATGCAAACGAGAAGAACGTTGGCAATTATTTTGTGCTGCGCACGATCGACAAGGTTAAGCCTGGTGGACTAATTGTATTGGTGGTGCCGAATGGCATGACCGATGGTACGAAATACAAAAAATTGCGCGATAAAGTCAGCCGTAAAGCGGAATTTTTGGGCGCGCATCGTATGCCTTCTGGTACGTTCAGCGAGTCCGGTACAGATACCGTGGTGGACGTATGGGTATTGCGTAAACACCCGGAAACCTTCCTGGAGATGATCCCCGACACGGATGATGCAACGCTCAAATCGGCAAACGTCCTTTGGGATACCTTCCTCAAAGGGAAATGGTTTACAACCGAAGGGAAGCGATTTGTTTACGGCGACATGGAACGCACCAGCTTCCGCAATACCCTGGTGGTGAAAAAGGACGGTCGTGTATCCAATGAGTCGATGAAAACCGCGTTATCACGCCGCTTTGAAAGCCGTATTAATTGGGATTTGCTCGGAGTAACTACCCAGGCATGGCAGGGCGCAAAAGTAGGGGATAAGCGTCTTGTAGGCGGTATCTGGCATGAGTTTGATGGCCTGAAATGGGTTAAGGACACGACAACCAAATCCTCCGCGCTTGATGTAAGTCGATATGGTGTTTCGACGTTTGGCGATCTGCAGATCGCATTCCAGTCAACAAACGGGATTCTGGCTTTGTCATGGGACCAGATATCGGCGATCGCGTCCGACTATCCATCGGTTGTCAGTGATGAAGTGGCAGCAATGATTCGCTTTGCTGGCAAACAGCGAGAAAAAGACAGGGAGCGCGTTATGCGCGGTGCGTTGATAGGGCAGTTGATCAACAAGGCACTTGATTTGCGTAACCTGGGGGTGAACGTTGATGACAAACTGGCAGATGCATCCCGCCTGGCGGCAGCAGAAGTTGCGAAGTATGGACCACCGCACGCGATTAAGCTGAATGGGCTTGCTGAAGCTGGCGCTAAAAACTGGATGACGTTCACTGGCAATGTGAAACAGGATGGTTCCACTTCTGACCTTCTGGCAGGGCGACTTGATGTAACGGATGGTGCTGCCGGTATTGACTTTACACGTCCGGAACAAGTGATAGCACATCTTTTCAGTGATGTAGCCCTTAATCCTATAACGCTGGGCGACTTTCGTGAGGCGTTTGCTGGTGAACTGCCAGAGGACGACGACGCGGCCCTTGAATACCTGGCGAAATTTGATGATATCGCTATTGATGGGTATGGCTGCCTGCTGCCGATGGACCGCGCCACCAGCGGCGATATTGCAACCAAAACAACATTGCTGGTGGGCTGGCGTGATGCGTCAACAGGTGAACAGAAAGCGAACTTTGAGCGTCAGTTGGCGAAAATCGAAGAGAAACGCATTTTCACGCCACTAAATAAAGTCACCGTTAATCTGAACGCCCGCTGGCTGGATCGCCGCTTGATAAAAGAGTTCCTGGCAGAGCAGGGCTATGACGAGTTTAAGTACACTGAACCTGATCTGAAGGTCGTCGATGGCATTCTGGTATCTCCGGACGATTACGAAGGTAAGGACGGGGTATTTACCGGCTATCAACTACGAACCGTAAACGGCAAAAACGGGAATGAGTTCAAGAAGGCCAACAATAAAGACGGCTTCCTGAACCAGTTAGAAAACTACCTGAACGGTGTTAAACCGCGTGGGCAGAACGCTAACGAGTACCTGGATAAAATTGCTCAACTGGAAGTTAGCTTTAACGACTGGTTACGCACCCACCCGCAGGCGGATCAGATAGCCCGTGACTATAACGACGCATTCAATGGCTTCATTCCGTTCACGCACTCTAACGCACCGCTTGGCCTGGAAGGGATTAGTGGAAAGCGCATTCCTCTGACTTATCAGAATGAAGAAGTTCGTCGCTTGTCAGAAGATGGGCGCGGCATCATGGGATTTGGTACCGGGCTGGGTAAAACCACGACCGCGCTTGCGCTTGAGGCGTATAACTTCGAAACAGGTCGCACTAAACGCACGTGTATTGTTGTTCCGAAGGCGGTTTATCAGAACTGGTATCACGAGGCACAGAGTTTCTACAGTGCTGATGCCTTCGCCAATATGATGTTTATCGGTTTGGATGAAGTTCGTGATGACAGCGGAAATATTCTGACCGCGCCGGTGCTTGATGAAAATGGCGAACCACGCCTCGACAGTAACGGGCAGCCTCTTACCAGAAATGTTGTGAAAGAGTCCGCCAGCGCCGTTATCGTTCAGCGCATGAACATGATCCCGTCGTCAAATTGGCGAACGGTCATCATGACAAAAGAACAATTCGCGTCTATCCCGCTACGAGAAAAAACCATCGAGGAGAACTCACAGCAAGCTGTCTTTAATGCTGTGGAAATGGGGCGTCTTGACCTGGCGTCTGGTAAACACCGTGATGCGCAGAAGAAGAACAAGATTAAGGATCAGGCCGCGAATACCGGTACAACGAAGAAGCAGAATATCCCGTACTTTGAGGATATGAACTTCGATAGCGTGATTGCCGACGAGGGGCATAACTACCGCAACTCCTTTAATGCCGGGCGTGAAGCGGGACAACTGGCATATTTGCCTAACCCGGCAGTATCCAAGATGGCCCGCGACATGGCTGTAAAAGCTGCGTACATGATGAAACGCAACAACGGGCGTGGTGTAGTCATGCTGACGGCAACACCGCTGGTGAACAGTCCGATTGATGCCTTCAACATGCTGTCTACTGTCATTCCGCAGGAAGAGTGGATGCGCATGGGCATCATTACGCCTGATGATTTCGTTCGTGTGTTTGGTAAAACAGCCACAGTTCAGGTCCAGAAAATTTCCGGGGAAGTGGAAGAGAAGCAGGGGCTGGTTGGCTTCCAGAACCTTGATGGCCTGCGTGGTATTTTCCATCGCTGGACTACTCTGAAGACTGCTGCGGACGTCGGGGCGACGGTTAAAATCCCTGATATTGTCGAGAATACCTTGCAGATCCCGATGACAGGGGAGCAGGAGGCTGCTTATGAAGAGCTTCGTAAGCGTGCACAGGAGTTAAGTAGTAAAGATGCGCTGACGGTTGATGAAAACGGGCATATCACAAACGAAAAACCGGATGATTTCATCTTCTCCATCATCCGCGACATGGATAAGGTTGCTATAGATCCGGATCTGTATGCCAGTGCGATTACATTCCAGTTCCCCGTTGAGCTTGCAGACAAGGTAAAAGCTATTGCTGATGCCCTGCCAAAAGTAGCTGGCGGTAAAGTGGCAGATGATGCAGACGAGGCCGAAGAAGACGGCGCTGGTGGGCTGGTTAGTACGCGCACCAGTAAGGTAGTGAAGACCACCTTTAGTGAACATCCGGCGCATGTTGAAATACGTGCCAGCATTGAACTGGAAGCTGAAATACTGAAGGCCATTGCTGCCGCCGGGATTGATCTGCAGCAGGTATCACACCCCATCCCGCCGAAGTATGCCGCGCTGATCGAAAACCTTCGTGAAGGTCTGAAGAACGGTAAACAAATTGTCTTCATTGATGAAAAAGCCCAGCACCAGAAGCTGCGCCGTATTATCGCCAGTGCACTGCAAATGCCGGAGCAGGAGATAGGCATTATCAATGCGACGACCGTTAGCCAGGCTGGCGGCATCAAGCTGAAGAAGGTGAATAAGCCGACTGAACCTACTCCGAATAAAAACGGTGAATACAAAGAAGGGGCATGGGAAACCTACTACAGCAAACTTGCCCAATATGAGGATTATCTCTCAGCTAAAAATGATGCTGGCCTTGAGGGTATGGAAGGCATTGCCGCCGACTATAACGAAGGGCGCACGCGCATCATTATCTGTAACAAGAAGGCTGAAGTAGGTATTAACCTGCATATCGGGACAACCGATATCCACCACCTGACACTACCCTGGACACCAGCCAGTATCGACCAACGAAATGGGCGCGGTGCGCGCGTAGGTTCACCGCAAGAGAAGGTCAATGTTCACTACTATTGTGGCAAAGGCACATTCGACGACTTCCGTCTGGATACGCTGAAACGTAAGAAAGACTGGATCAAGATGGTGATGACCTCCGACATGTCAGAGATCGCCAATGGTGATGCGGATGATGCTGATGAACGCGCCATTATGCTGGCGGCAAACCCGGAAGAACGCCGCGCAATCATGGCTCGCCAGGCGCAAGAGCGTGAAGAACGTCTGAAACTGAAAGCACAGCGCGAGGCCAACAATGCTCTCGATATCTACCTGAAAGCGGCAAACGCCGCTGGAAAAGATATCGGCATGATGGAGACAGAACTGAAAAGCGCGATGGAACAGATAGAGTATTACCAGCGAAATCTTGACGACCTGATAAAAGCGGGTACGAACAGGAATGGGCAAAAATTCGCGCTTGAGCAGTTGAGTAGCTACAGAAAACGTGCGCGGGTGCTGCGGTTTGCGATCACCAGGGCAAAAGACGCGGATACCATAATGAAACGCTCTCGTGGTGATGTGGAGCGCGCTATTAAGTCTGGTGTGCTGGATATCAGTATCGATGTTATTCAGAACCCACAGGAATATATGCGCACTGACAAGAATATCCTGTTGCATAAAGGTAGTTATTACCGTGCAGTCATTGATGATCGCGAAACAACAGCGATTGTCCGGGTGGAAAAAATTGACGGTGAAAAAGCACAATACCTCTGCCGTATCGCCTGGCTGGATAGAGCAAGTCGTTACGCTCGATCACCGGGGTCAATCGTTACATTGCCGTTTGACTCTGTGATTGAAGCGGTAACTTTTGAAGAGGGGGTAGCTGAATCGCGCGCAACGGCTGCGCGTGGTGTTCAGTGCCACCAGCTATCAACAATACTTACTCGCGATCAGTTCTATGATGCTATTCGCAATGGGGTAATGAATGTTATTGCTGGTAAACCTGGTAATGCATGGGGCGGTGGGTCAGCTATTAAATACTGGGCATATCGCACAGATGATGGTCAGATCGCGCTGTCATCGGCCTATGATGGCGTGATAGGCCAAAAAATCGGGCGAGCATCGGATATAGTACCTGAACGATGGATATATCCAGATGGCAACGATGAGGCGCTGAAGCGTGAAGTGGCAAAAATACAAGCCAGTGATAACCCGCTGAATATCGTGGACGGTGAGGGATTCCTCCAGGCATTGTATGGGTATGATTACATCCAGGGAATGCAGGCATGGGGCGCACAGGCAACGATGGATGATGTTGCCCAGGAGTTCGAAAACTGGATGGCTGGGCGTGGTCTGTCAGGTCGTTCGCTTAATAAAGTCACTTCTGAAGATATTCTTAGCTTGTTCCGCAAACCGTCCGGAGAAGGTCTGGAATCATTCTGGAGGACCGTGCTGGCATACCGTTTATTCAAGGGCAGGATGAAAGCCTTTAGCAATATCGATGATATTGAACGGATGTTTAATCAGGTCAAGATCGCGAAAATTAAGACGAAGATCGAAAAAACACGTTCTGCGCTGGCGGCCTGGCGCGATGCATTGTTTGAGCAATATAAATCACTCAGTGATGCAGATGGATGGGCGGCACTGGAACAGTTGGCGAATAATGGGGTAGATGGAGCGAAACTCGCCATTGTCCAGGCTGATAACCCCCTGGAATCACCGGCAGCACAGTGGATTAAGGTGGGGGCTGTCATCAATGCATTTGATGAAAAACACATTAGTAAGGACGATTTTGCTGATGCTGTTTCTGTTAATCGCCTGGTAGAAATGGCTACCCGCCGCGCCCGTGAGTTGAAAGACGGTGACTATGTGAATGAGTTGCCGGATGCGCTCAAATCAGCAACGTGGCAAGACTATGTATCGCTGAAAAACGGCGGGGCCACCGAATCAGAGATCGCGGAAAGGCTTGAACAGGCTGAAAGCAAAAGAGAAGAGCAGGCGGCAGTGGCTGAAGCCAGAGCTGATGAAGCGGCGAATGATGACTATATCATTGTGGTTAATGATAAGCCGATTCGCGCGAAGGCGCGTGTTCGCGGGCGCTGGTGGAGCGTCAGCGAGGACGTCGGTGCGGTTTATCTCATTGCCGACCAACCAGGTTCCTCGACAATACGGAACGCCAAAGACGCGATTAAGAAGATTGGCGGGCGTTTCTGGAATTTTGAAGCAAACCCGGTTGCTGATGTGAACTTTGACCGTCCGGCATGGATGGTATCTACGCGTTACTCGGTAGATGAACTGCGTAAAATAATCGCCGATGCGGCCTAACAGATAAGGAGCGGCCCCATCCGGGGCCGAATTTGAATGACGACATTAATTGACACTGTAAAACCGACGGAATCCTACCTTGAGGACATTTTGCCGCAGGCGCTCAATGGCAGGAGTGAAGAGGCGTTTCTGGATGCATATCTGGATGGCATGGTGGAAAGGCTGAAAAGAGATCCACAGCTTTATCACCTTTATGGGCCGTGGTGGCCTGCGCTTAAAACGTTATTGCTGGAGCGCGGCGACATATCATTTGGACAAGTTGTAGATAGTGATGTGGCAGAGATCTACAAAATGAGTCGCCCGGCGCTTACGGTTTTAGCCGGGCATCTGTATTCGAGCGATCGCCTGGAAAATGACGCGGTATACAATCCCGTTCATGCTCTGGAAGTCGCGCCTTATGCTGATGATACAGAGCCATACGTATACACAAGTTACGACGAGTCTATAGAGAAATATCGAATCGTGGGGTAGCCATGCGAAAGAATCGTAGGTTTACGATCGACGACTTAAAAGCGTACTCACAAGGGAAGGGATACGCCCTTGAATACCACCGTTATAAGCGGGTATTTACCCTGCGGCATATAGAAAACCCTTCGAAATGGGGATGGATTTATTTTCCGCACACTGACGATAAGCTGGTGGGGCTTGTTGATGATTTATCCTATGAAGGATGGATGATTGCTATCGACAAGTCGGTTACGGAAATTAACGAACCGGATAAAATAAACCATTAAAAATAACAAGTTGGGTAAATGACATACAATTTACCCGGCTTGTTGACCCGCATCACCATTTACTCTAAAAACAAGTCCGACCTGTTGCATCCGCCTATCTCTTTAGTAGTATTTCCCTCGGTTTTGATAAAACTAACGCTCTTGTTATTATCGTGTTCATTATTTCAGGAAGTTTGTGTTAGAAATTTAATGCGAAGACGCAGGCATCATAGTGCGTATTCTGAAATATCCCCGCACGCTGCTGCACTGAGAGAGTTAGAAAGAAATCCTGACTTATTAAAACGGAATTACGAACATTACGAACAGGTTCGCGTTCTGGATTGGCTGTATCGCAACATGCGATACGTGTATGAGCACACACACTCAACACCGAACGGCGGCCTGAGAGGCAAAAGGACAGCCATTAAGATGGTGGCAGAAGGTCAGAAGAAGGGCTATCCGGACCTTTCTATTGACCTTGCTCGTGGTGGGTATCACGGAATGCGCATTGAGATGAAGCACGGGAGAAACCGTCTGACTCCCGAACAGCTCGTCTGGATGACCCGCCTCACGGAAGCAGGCTATTACTGCTTTGAGGCGCGCAGTGCCGATGAAGCCATAAAAGCTATCACGGAATATGTAAATCTTGATTAAACGGAGAAATCGTTTTGCGTTTACTTAACGTGGCTGAACTTATCCCTGCCGGTGCTAACGTTGTTGCTCGTCGCTGCTCATGGCCTCATTCTTTCTGTATAGAGCTTAAAAAGATGGATGATGGGGCATTAGAAGCCCGAAACATAGTTACCGGCGACAAGGTATGCATTACCCCGGAAAGCGCGAAAGCCAATGATTGGGAGTTTGTTCATTGAGCAGAAAACACCACGTAAATCTGACGTTTGCTGATGACGCCGGAAGAACCAGAAGCATAACCATGAAAGTTGCTTCCAGGAAAGTAACCGCGCCACTTATACGAGAGGCCGTAAGTGAACTTGATATGAGTGAGAATGCAGCTCTGTTATCGGTAAGCTGGCTGGGGAAAATGACGGATCAGGAATACTCGGATGGTATACCCCACGGTGAGCGGCAGATAGTAAAGCGCGCGTTTAGAATTTCAGAGGTAGTTGTCGTACTGATAGCTTTGATTTATATGGCATACATGCTACTCCAACACGTCTAAACGGTCATAAACCCGCCAGTTGGCGGGTTTTTTGTTGCCTGAGTCTTTTTATTGAAATTGCATACTAATAAAATGTGTTAGAAAACTAATTTCAAGGAAGGGAACAAACATGAGTCAGCAAGTAGAATCATCAAGCCTGGAGATCATCTCAACCGCAATTGAAACGCTGCGGACACAAATCGCGCTTATACAGAAACGAAATCCGGGCGATGACCTGTCAAAGCGACTGCATGAGAGCGTCATTGCCACTACAGATAACCTGGTGGCGGAAATCAACCAGCTCCTTGATGATGGGGCAGTTGATTACAATAAGCTGGTGGATCAGTTTGAGGAATATCAGCAAGCCGTTAATGATGGCTTGATCCGTTTTTCTCAAGTCACTGGTGTATCAGCGACAGTTGAAAGCCTGGGGGATGCAGTTAATCAATTTGCCGCGAATATGCGTAATGAGATCGGCAATCTGGAGGCGCGTCTTGAGCAGGCAAATACACTGCGCAAATCTGCTGAAGTCGATTTGAGTCGTTACAAAAAAGACTATCCGCCAAGCCTGACAAAACGACTGGATGTTGCGGAGAAAGATAACCGCACGCTGAAAAGAGAGCGTCGCGAACTAAAAGAGCGTTTAACCAAGCTAAATCAGCAATGCGTTGAGTATCAAGGCGAACTCGTCACACTGCGTAAAAAGTTAGCAGCGGCGCAGAGCATTATTGAAACATTGAAACGAGAGTGTTCAGAGCTTGGTCATGATCTGAATCGCGCCTGTGGCATGGGGCAAAGGCCAGAGACATTCCCGCTAATGTATGACGGAAGAGAAGCTATTGCCTATATCCATGAGTTTCCGCATGGTCTGGTCGCGGAGACTGGGCAACGTGGCGAAGCGTTGCTGACGGCAAATTACCATCAGCAAATCAGAACCAGCCGCCTGCTGACGATGGATGTGATCCCATCAGTATGGGGAACGCCGCTTTACTACCGAATTCCTGGCTTCGAAACTGACTGGAATACCGACATAGACGAATGTCTGGCAGATAAAATTATGGCGTACCTTGAAACGGATTTTCCACGCTTGCATCGCCGGATTATGGACTCTAAGGATGCACCGATCGACGAATTGAAAATGCGTCCAGAGACGTTGGAGGCAATCAAGCAGACTGAGTTTGATACAGTGTTCAGTGTGGCCTGCATTCCAAGCAGCTTTCATGAAAGCATTCCGTTCATGCAGGGCGATCGCCGTCAGGAAATAATTGATGCTTGCCGGGTATGGGCGAACGAGTGGGATAAGAAGAACGGTGGAGTTGAAAATCTTTACGGGAAATAATGTGTTAGAAAATTAAAATTGTCTTTCTAACATATTGATTATAGGGTTAACTTAACATAGAATTTTTCGTGCTGGTGGGGAGCTTCCCATGTCGCTTGCGGGTTTGATAGTCACTTCATTGTCTTTCCCCACCAGCATCAAACAAATTTAAGTGTTAGAAAGTAAATTTTAAGGTAAGGGAAAGCTCCGGCACCGTGCAAATACATGCCCGGCAGGTTTAGTGCGTAAAGTGGTTTCAGCGAGAGCATTTTACGGAGTAAACGACAGTGACTTGAGCCACGGAAGGTCTTTTTAAGGTGTTCATTGATGATGATCTGGCAGTGAGTATGTTAAGTGGGCCAGGCTGCATCGGGTCATCATCAGTGAACATCCTCAACGTTAAGGAGGCGCAGAGTTGGGTTTTCCTCTTATTTTGCTGACTCTGAGTCTCCTTAACGTTGCGGTAATGCACCTATGCGGATGTGGCCTTGCATTGTGTTTTGAAAGAATGGGGGTAAGGCCGGGGATATCCCCAGGGGGAGGCACCCCCGCTGCAACGAACAGCCATAGACGGCAGTCGAGTGATGAAAACGTGAAAAGACTTTAAACCTCGTTACGGCTGGCGTGGCAAACGCGACAACCGGGATAGGACGGTGACGGGCGGAGAGAGAGCCGCTTCAAGATAAAAGCCGACTATGGATTCCTTTCTGCGGGCCTTTGAAAGTGAATCTTGCTCAGGCAGTCGGCTTTTATGTTGATACGTAGCGATAACCGCGACAGGCGCGGCGGTAAGTATGGCGGGGTTATTCCTTCCCCGTTGAGGACACCGAGTTGCCAGGTTGACCATACGCCTAAGTGGCAATACCGCGAGTGGGATATTTGCCCACCTTCGGGTGGGTGTTTTTTCAGTGTTTTCGTCATGGTTAGCGACTTTGCGGCGGTTTAGAAACTGACCATTAAAGTAAATGCAAACGATGATCTGATGATGGTAGCGGCCTAAGAAGCCTGACGCCACGGGGTATGAGTCGTCCCCCGTCAAAAAATCGACCGCAGAGTGTCCCCGTCTGTGTATTAGGGAACGGGGAGGCATAACAGGCAAGGGCGCTGGTGTGATTAACCAGATGAATGAGAAGGGTCAGGTCTTTCTGGTCAGCGCCCTTACCTGTTACGTCCTTCCCGCGTAACAGCCATTGGTTAATGGCTTTCTGGAATAATGTCTTGTAACGGGTATATCCCGTCATGCTGAAGGCGCTAATCACGCTGGAAGCCAGGGTTATGCATCCCCTGTTACCGAATTGCAGCCAGGGCGCGGTGCGCCGAAAAGCATACGGAGGTGGAAGCCCTCGCCGGAGACGTACCCGGCA
Organism: Escherichia sp. KTE52; assembly: GCF_000408325.1. Classification (NCBI taxonomy): domain Bacteria; kingdom Pseudomonadati; phylum Pseudomonadota; class Gammaproteobacteria; order Enterobacterales; family Enterobacteriaceae; genus Escherichia; species Escherichia sp. KTE52. Next base: position 80,880 of record NZ_KE138679.1, on the reverse strand, counting down.
AGTGATGGTGTAGCTCAGCGGTAGAGCAGTTGGCTGTTAACCAACTGGTCGGTGGTTCGAATCCACCCACCATCGCCAATTTAGGGGAGTTAGTCCGTAGAGGTAGCGGTGTAGACTGTAAATCTACTGTCATTGCGACTCGGGTGGTTCGACTCCATCACTCCCCACCAAATTGCCGGTTTAGCTCAGTTGGTAGAGCAGTCGCTTTGTAAGCGAATGGTCAGCGGTTCGATCCCGTTAACCGGCACCAACACAACAGGTAAGAGCATTTGTAGAGTTCGACTCTCTACCGTGGGCTTTTTCCCGCGATGCGAGCCATAAATGCTCTTTCCGTTGTGGTGAATGCGCGTTGCTGGCGCGCAAGTCCGCCCTATGGCAACGAGGCGGCGTAGTAAATATCGATGCCTCAGTCATCAAGCGCACTGACCGGCCTTATGGGCTATGAAAAAAAGAGGCGCAGTCGGAGATCAGTACCGACCACCACAATCACTGGAGAGTAGGGAGCATGGTGCTCAAGCGGTCTTGAAAACCGTCCCGTCGCGCAAGCGATGATGGTTCGATTCCATTACTCTCCGCCATCGCAACGTTAAGAGTATTTGGCTAATTAAGCGAATGCCGGAAGCAGAACCGGATCACCAAATGCGTACAGGCGTCATCGCCGCCCAGTCAGCCAAATGCTCTTACCATTGCGGTGAATGCGGCTAAGCGCACGCGGAACAGTTAAAACAGTAAAGGTGGTCTTTTTACTGGCGTAACGAGAATCCATAAGTGATCCGGCGTTAATTGTTAACTGGTTAACGTCACCGGGAGGCACCCGGCACCGCAACCTAACAGCAATGGCGTTTTGTCTTAAAAGGTGGCTGCAAGTGATGGATTTTTGGGCGTTTGCCGATAAAAACCCGGAGTGGACATTATTGTTTCTGCTGGTGGTTGCATACGGGGTAGAGCAAGCGGCAAAAGCCTTACGCGGTTCTGGCAAAAAGCGTAAGCGTAATTAACAGTAATCTGGCCCTTTAGCTCAGTGGTTAGAGCGGGCGACTCATAATCGCACGGTCACCGGTTCAAGTCCGGTAGGGGCCACCACATTTGGTTGTAACACGGCGTATGGCACATGCGTCGTTAGCGGTCTGGTGTAGCTGTTAGGTGCCTTACTAACACTGCATGGGCACATCAGGTAGCCGGAATGTGCAAGTCACCGTTGGTAGGATAGCGGACTCAGGGACTCACCATCCTGGCGATTCGGTGTGACAGCCGGAATAGCACGGCGTACAACAGGAAAAGGTGTTTAATTAATACGAGCGCCTTCTCCGTTGTGGTAATTGCGGCTATGCGCTCGTGACGAAGCCATTTTCATTCACTACGTTCTGATAAGTGTCGTCGCCGGGCGTGGCTAACCTGGCAGGTGGAGGCACCACCGCCACAACTCCTTTCAATTCATCATATAGCCGCTCAGGCTGTAACCCTTAATTAATACGAAGTTACGACGTCACTACCGGTTCAGCCGGGGGATAGTCGCGCGTGTAAAAAAGGAGACGTTATGTTAACGGCGAACGATAACGCGTATTCAGAAGATGATCTCGTTTTGAGTGACTTTATAGGGCGACGAGAATGCTGGACGCAAAAGCGCGAGGAGCTTTATGCAGCGTTAGTTCGTAAAGGCGTCAACATCGAAACCGCACAGAACGGTGATATGACAGTGGTAAGTGTTGGACTGCACGGCGTAAGTGTGTCAGCAATCAATCACGAGCCGTACATTGCGTTATCCGAGTCGATGGTAAGGTTAGTTAAGTTCCTGAAGTACACAGAAGCGAATAACGTGCTCATCGCCAAAAAGAACATCCCGTTCTCATCGGCCTTTTACTGGATGATGAAGGGGCTTGATGCCCGGCGAACATCATGGCCTAAAGGGAGCTATATATCGATGCTCCGTGGCAGTGTTGGTAGCAAAGAAAAGCTCGTCGAATTCCTGCCGGAAGAGGCATTCGATATTGTTGAAGGTTGTGATGTGATGGTTATGCCTCGCCTGGTAATGATGAATGGGGATTTACAGGCGCAGACAGACTGGTTTGCAACTGGTGTTGATATTATCGCTACTGACTGGGAGGTTTTTTGATGTACGAGGCTACTAAATTACGCATTGAGGATGCGATGCACATTGGTTGGGACATCATCACCTGCAAGATAACATCATGCAAGGCTACACGCACAGACGCCGGACACAAGAGCACAATATCAGGTTATGTCGTGATGTCAGTCAGGAGTGTGCGCATACGCTTCAGATGGAAAGCCTGCCAGGTTACATCATCAATGCCGCTTACCGTCGAGCAGGATTACTTATGCTTACCCGAAATAGACGGAGCGTTGCTGGTGGGCAATAGTGGTCGAAAAGCCGATTTTGAAGCCAGTCTGAAGATGGCGCAGGCGGTGATCAACAAACATAAAGGGAAGTGGGAGGCAAAAGTTAAGCATGTTGTTCGTTTATCCCGCTGGTAGCGTTAGTAAATTAATATTAATTTTCTAATACATCATGTTTTTGACAGTCTTCTCAGTATTAACAAGCTGATTATCATCCCCTCGGTCTTTTTCTATCCGGGGGATAAATGGAGCAAATCAGTAGCGCCGAAATAGCGGATATCATGATCAGGGCTGACTGCTATCTGACGGTCACCGAAATCACCAGCCGTGCAAAAGCACAATATCCTCACCTTCATGTGTCGCGCGTAAACGTAAATAACATCATACGTTTTTTTGTTCGTTCCAGTCGTGCCATTTGCGAAATAGACGACCGCGTATACCCCCGGAAATATTGGTTACATGGCCTGAATGGATACCAGTTCAAGGTGCGCGGGCGCACTCCTGAATTCGGTCGGCTGTTGGTGAAAAACACCAACCGAAAGATAGAAGCTCAATTACGAAAGGAGCAGCGTCAGTTGGTGGCGATGACTAACCAGCTATGGAACGCCGCTGTGAAAAAACGTGAGGCTTCCCTATGACGTTAATTAACTGGGAGGCGCATCGAGCTAAGTTCCTGGAGTTAAGAGAAGAAACCGGGATCACCATAAAAGAATATTGCGAGCAGCATGACCTCAGCTTTAACACCGCCAGAAAGCATCTCAATATGAAAAAAAATGAGGTTAAGGCGAAAGCTAAGGCTGCCGGGAAAAGTACAAAACAGCGCGCAAAAAGCAGCGCCACCGGCTCAAAAAAAGAGCAAAAAAAGGCTGATAAAAGCACAGAATTTACAAAAACTGACAAATCGTTAGCTGGTGGACAGTTCCGCGCCATGCCGCAAAAACAAAATGCGGATCACAAAGAAAAACCAAGTAATAACAACAGGATACACAAGGATGTGAAGGGATCATTTTGTGATGAAATGGGAGAAATGATCCCTAAAAGCAGCGAAAAAGCCCAACGAAACAAGGGATCATTGCAAATGATCCCTGACTCATCAGCTCAAAGCGCCACTTTGCCTGCCACCAACGTCGCCCGTGAGATGATGAAGAACGGCGCGACTGAACATTTACGACTTGCGATACAGATGGCGCAGGAACGAGCAATTCAGTATCAGGCCATCGTTGACCAGGAAGCGGAGCGACTACAGGAAGAGATTGACGCCCTCGGCGATACACAGCCAGAGGGGATGCACCCAGGGCAGCGTCTTCTCGGCCTAATAAGCGATGCGGCCTACTACATGAATGACTTTATCAGTAGGTTGGCAGCCATCTACCAGACCGAGCAGAAGCTACGCCAGGGGGATGAAAAACTTGCGCAGGGCGCGCGTCAGCAGGCATTCAGGGAGGCTGAGGCCAGAGAAAAACTGGCGATTGCCCGCCTGCAGGCCGAGCAGCGTGGCAAGGAGATTGAGTATCGCATTGGCGCTGACGCACGCGCCGCCAGGGTTATCGCCGCCGCTATACGTATGCGTGAGCGCGAGGAGCTGGACGATATAGGCGTAGCTGAATATATCGAGCGGCAGGGCGTCAGTGTCCCAGCTATCCTGGCGGCACGAGCGGCAAAAGCGATCTCACTTCTGGAGCCTCCGGTTTCTGACGTTAACGATGTTGATGATGAGCAACTGGATAAAGAGGCGAAGCAGTTTGCCGAGCAACAAGCTGGACTCCCACAATGGCTTGCACAACGCCGGGCTGAAGTAGCGAAAATCGTTGATAGGCTTGGGATGGGGGATTACGACCGGAACGGAGAACGTAAAGCCGGTGAATTTGAGGCCAATGATGAAGACCTGAATATAGACCCTTCCGCCACGGCTGATATCTACGGTGATTATGACGCGGGGGATACCGGTTTTGATGCTGTAGATGACGAGATTGTGATAGACCAGCCGGAGGATGACTAATGGCTGGTGGTCGTAAGATTAAGTGCGTCACCAGTGATCCACGTTGGCGCGATATGGTTATCAGGTATCGATACAACTTTACCCAGGCGGTTGTCGATATTTTTGGGATGTTCCCCTCCCATCAGCAGCAGCAGATCATTCAGTCAGTGCAGGAGACGGGGAGCAGGACGACCGTTACGTCCGGACACGGAACGGGTAAGTCATCCCTTACCGCGATGTTGCTACTAATTTTTATGATCCTGTTCCCCGACGCCCGCGTCATTATTGTTGCGAACAAAATAGGCCAGGTAAAAACAGGCGTATTCAAATACGTGAAACAGTTTTGGGCGAATGCTGTTAAGCGCCACGGCTGGTTACAGACCTATTTTGTCCTGTCTGACACCATGTTTTATGAGCGTTCCCGTAAAGGGATATGGGAAGTGCTCTGTAAAGGTTATCGACTCGGTAACGAAGAGGCACTGGCGGGGGAGCACGCGGAGCATTTACTGCTAATCCTTGATGAAGCATCGGGCATATCCGATAAGGCGATTAACGTCATGACGGGGGCGTTAACGCAGAAAGATAACCGTATGCTCATGCTTTCCCAGCCTACGCGTCCAAGCGGTTACTTTTATGAATCCCACCATTCAAGGGCAAAGGCAGAAGGCAATCCGGAAGGAGTCTGGACGGCAATAGTCCTTAACTCTGAAGAATCTCCATTCGTTGAACCGAGCTTTATTCGTGAGAAATTGCTGGAGTACGGCGGCAGGGATTCGCTGGAGTACATGGTTAAGGTGCTGGGCCAGTTCCCGCGTGCAATTAACGGGTATTTGCTTGGTCGTGATGAGTGCGACCGCGCCGCACGGCGTAAAGTGTTGCTGGAGAAAGATTGGGGCTGGGTAGCGACCGCTGACGTCGGTAATGGTCGCGACAAATCGGTGCTCAATATATGCAAAGTATCCGGTTATCGTGAGAAACGACGCGTTGTGAACTTTAAGATACTGGAGATGCCAGGCACTATGGACCCGTTGGCTTTTGCCGACTTTATCTATAACGAATGCACTCCTGATAAATACCCGAACATCACCATTGCTGTGGATGCTGATGGCTTTGGTTCAGATACGTGTGCGCAGCTTGTCCGCCGTGGTGCTAATCCCGTTCGCATCCGTTGGGGTAAGCCTATGTTTGCGCTAAGAGACAGAGAACGCTTTGTCAATCAGCGTGCTTACGCCAATATTATGGCAGGGGATGCCATTAAATCAGGGCGTATGCGTATCGATAGTGACCCCAAAACCGCAGATCAGGCATCAAAAATCCCGTATATGCTTAACGAAGAAGGGAAGGTAGCGATGATGCGCAAGGAGCACATGCGGCAGAAGTTAAACATCAAGTCGCCGGACAGATGGGATACCTACTGCTTCACTATGCTGGTGGATTACGTGCCTGCTAATGAAGACATTGGCGCAGAACTCGCAACATTCCGCGATCAGGTGTTGGCAGAAGTGGATATTCCTGATATTGACATTTAAAAGCCCCGGCGATTCGGGGCTTGTGGGTGGTTTGCGATTACCAGAGTTTTGCCGCGTACATCGTTTGTGTGAATGTGTACCCATAGCGTTCTTCAACGCTTTTACCGTATTTTTTCCTGGCTTCAGTAAGGCGGATGCCTGTCAGGTCATCGCCGGAGGCAATCATAACTTCCAGTAGTTCCAGGTCCATTTTATCCAGCCTTGCCATTGCATCTTTAGCCTCTTGAATTTTCCGGCTAACGATCTGGTGTATGGCTGGATCGGCTTCGGCCAGCATTTTATCTGATTTGTTTTTTAAACTCTGATTGCGGATATCAATGTTTCTCAGGATATATGACTTCACGACATAGCTTGGCTGCTGCTTTTCCAGATCACGAACCCGATAAAGGTCAAATTCGCCGAGAAGTCCGCACGGAAGCGGTTTAATGCCAGTGTAAATGGTAAGGGTACGGCGCTCACCAACGTTGTTAACAACGGGAATCTCTGTGTTTGCTTTTCTTGCAAAGATCAGCGCACCGTGCGCACCCACTCGGAAGCGTGAAAGTCCATTGTTGCCCTCGATATTGGTGGTAATCACCACATCGGTATAACCTTCTTTTCTTGCGCGGTATACCTCGCCCTCACGTTCAGCGGCGAAGAATCTGCGTTCTTCTTCAAGCGCACCGACAACCTGTGAAAATATCCTGTTTTTCATGCTTTTCTTTATAGTTTTATCGTATTTTTTCAGCAGGTCTTCGCGCGTAAATGTTCTCGTTGTGGTTGCGCTTTGCATAACGATATGCGTACTCTGATTAGTATCCTCAACAATGAATGGGATCGGTAAATAAACCGACTCAACAATGTTTGAGGCTTTGTCATCATCCTTGCGACACAGATCAACAAAGGCTTTCCATTCGGCTATGCATTTTTCAGCTTCTTCTAATACAGCCGGATCATGTGTTAATGCAACATGGCGAAATTCCTCGCCAACATAACTGGTATCATGGAAAACAGAGTTTGCGACCACCAGCTCTTTCCACCGTTCAGCGGTTTGCAGGAACCGTTTGTACTCATTCTCGATCGACTTCTTACTCATTATTCCTACTCGATTTAGTTTTCTAACATAAAAGTCCTGTGACAAATTTATGCTGAATAACAAGGTGAGTAAAGGATAAAACCGCTTTTTTTTGATTGTTCCTATTAGAAAATGTAACCAGGAACAGCTACCGCATGGCTGACGGATTTGCGAAGTGATCTGGTCGGTGTTTTTTTTGGGAAAAAAGTCCTGATTTCTAACTTTAAATAATTGGCATTATTTAAAGTTAGGCTATAATCTCCAGTAAACAGGTAGTATTGACAAGGATGAAAAATCATGCCTCGAATCAAAGGCTTGAATTTTGAAAATTAACTTATAACTACCCTGTCAGTTTTCTATTTTTCACGTAGCGTTATCTGTATATAGAGGTTTAATAGTTTCATGGGTGAACTAGTTATCTCCGGCGGTTCTGGTGGTTTTCTGCGCGATATAGGCACCGAATACCAGGAAGCTGCAAAAAACTTTATGCAGTTCATGAACGACCAGGGAGCTTATGCCCCAAATACGCTTCGAGATCTCCGTCTGGTGTTTCATTCCTGGGCGCGGTGGTGTAATTCGCGCCAGCACCCCTGGTTCCCGATTACGCCGGAAATGGCCCGCGAGTATCTTCTCCAGTTGCATGAGGCCGATCTGGCCTCGACCACCATTGATAAGCACTATGCCATGCTTAACATGCTGCTTTCGCAATGTGGCCTCCCGCCGCTGTCGGACGATAAAAGTGTGTCTCTGGCCATGCGGCGCATCCGGCGCGAAGCGGCAACGGAAAAAGGTGAGCGAACAGGCCAGGCTATACCGTTGCGGTGGGATGATCTGAAATTGCTCGACGTGTTGCTTTCCCGTTCCGAGCGGCTGGTGGACCTGCGCAATCGGGCGTTTCTCTTCGTGGCATACAATACCCTGATGCGTATGTCAGAAATCTCGCGCATCCGCGTCGGAGATCTGGACCAAACAGGTGACACTGTAACGCTGCATATTTCACACACGAAGACCATCACGACCGCCGCCGGACTTGATAAGGTGCTTTCTCGTTACACTACCGCCGTACTGAACGACTGGCTGGAGGTGTCCGGACTTCGAGAACATCCGGACGCGGTGCTATTCCCGCCAATACACCGCAGTAATAAGGCCAGAATCACGACAACGCCCCTTACTGCACCTGCAATGGAGAAAATATTCAGCGATGCCTGGGGGTTGCTGAACAAACGAGATGCCACGCCGAACAAGGGAAGATACCGGACGTGGACAGGCCATAGTGCGCGTGTTGGTGCGGCAATTGATATGGCTGAGAAACAGGTGTCAATGGTCGAGATCATGCAGGAAGGCACATGGAAAAAGCCCGAAACACTTATGCGATATTTGCGCCGTAGCGGGGCATCCGTTGGTGCAAATAGTCGCCTGATGGATTCATAAATTAATTTTCTAACAATCTTTTTAGACAGTGCATTTTAATGTAAAGTACCCTCGCCTATTGCGGAGGGTACTTTGCACAATCGTATTACGGAATCAAAACGCTTCACTGTTGACGGTTACACCATAACCTTCACTGCGGGCGTTAAGCGCGACCAGGCGGTCGTGGTGTTCGGTGTTATGACCGGACTTGATGCCGTTCCCGTATTTACCCTCGAAAAAAACTGGCGAAATCTGGAGGAAGCTGAACGCTACGTCCGGAAAGTAACCGTCATTGCTGCTGAAAAACTCCTGGCCCACTATCAGGAAAATTATCGCGCTATGACCGAGAAAATTAACCATGTTTTCACTCGCCCCACCAGCGGCTTCATTGCCCCTGATGCGAATGCCGGGCGCTATCCGGCAAGGGGGCGCAAATGAAAACTTACTACCCATCCCTGAACTGTTATCCAACCACTAATCCTGAGCTGTCAGGGAAACTTCTGTCCCTCCTGGCTGATAGTCCTGATGAATGGCATAAGCCTGGTGATATCAACACACAGTTCCCTGAGTACGGGTGTATCCGCACCAGAAATGAGCTGAAGAACCTCATTGCTCACGGTTTTGTTCGTCACCGTAGCGGGAAAGGCTATCAGTTGGCTATCCCACAAGGAGAGGCAAGAGAACTCTTTGGCTATCGAGAAAGCCAGACGCAAGCGCGGGTGATCGCAGAAATTATCCGTAATGGCAGCGTCTATGCCCGCAAATTCTGGCTGTCTGGCGGTGGTGATGCATCACAGTTCTTGCGTGCTGTGCGATCGCTGGAGGAACAAGGTGTTATCGAGAATACCTGCGTCTCCGTTCCGACCGCTCCGCATATCAAACGCCGGATTTATACATTTACCCGGAGAGCTAAAAAGCAATGATTAACGTGAAAGTGAAACGCCTTCATCCGGCGGCAAAACTCCCCGTTTACGCCACCGCCGGATCGGCGGCGATGGATTTTGTTGCTGTTGAAATAACGCCGGGTATCGATAGCAACGGCGCTATTTCCTCAAGCTGGTGGGTGCATACCGGCCTCGCTATGGCGATCCCTCCTGGCTGGTGTCTGAAACTTTATCCTCGTTCCGGATTGGGCTGCAAAAAGCATACGCGCCTGGCTAACTGCGTAGGAATTATCGACTCCGATTATCGCGGTGAAATCATGGCAAAACTGATTACAGATCCCGGTGGTGAAGGCGTTTGCCTCAAGCCAGGAATGGCGGTCATGCAAGGCATTTTTGAGCGTGTTGAACCGGTATCGCTGGTAGAAGTTGATGAACTCGATGAAACAGAGCGAGGCGCTGGTGGCTTTGGTAGCACATCGGAAGACCGCGTTGAAATCAAGCGTACACCGCTTCAGTACGCAAAGTTTTAAGTAGAGGAAGGATTATGGTCAGCACTTTTCAGGTGTTCCCCAAATACAAATGCCACAGCATCATTCGGGCATCGAAAATCAAAGATATTGTTATTGTCGGCGAAGCTTATGCGCCCATTTTTGGCAGTATCGAAGTCGTTGAGCCAAAAGGAATGACGCTTCGTGTTGATGGTGTGTTCTTGGAAAAATTCCGACCGCAAATAGGAGGATATCTCGTCACTGCTGAAAATGGCTATCTGGTCTATGTGCCAGAGAAAGCATTTGAAAAATGCTATAGCCGGGTTAACGACGCCTCCGAAAATGGGGTATCGCTCAGCATTGAAGGTCACAATGGGGTGACATTCATTACAGCCAGGGACGTAACTATTGCTGCCGGTGGCATCATTACCACACAAGAAGAAATCGACCTTGAAGCAGCCGACTTCTCTGACGCGCTAATGTGGTTGAAGGAAGGCAAGAAAGTTGCCCGACGCGAGTGGAAAGGCGAAAAGCAATTCTGCTGGTTAGTTCTCGCTGGAAGCGTCAATTTACACGGCATTCACGTTCCTTATGGTGACCATTTTGTATTGAAAGATGCACAAAATATGGACAGCGTTTGGTTGCCGTCTGTGGATGATTTACTGGCCTGTGACTGGTTTGTTGTGGAGTGATTTAACGTGGAAAATACCAAAAACATTCAATATCGCCTGCGTAATGGCCTGCTGGTGGATGTAAACGATGATATGTCCCTGCCCTTTGCTACCATTGAGCGAACCATCCTTACATACCTGGGCTTAGACGAAGAGTTAGATAGTGAGAATGGCATTGCTATCTGGCGTGATGGGAAAACGGGAGTCAGACGTTTTATTACGGCAAGAGGCATTCAGTGCACACAGGAAGAATTGTTTGAACTGGCGCAATCTTATGGATGCATCGCGTTAGATCCCCTGTATGACCCAGCCATAGCGCAACAACTCATTCGAGAGCTGTCGCTTTCGGTCACGCCAATAATCTTCCGCCAGGGAACCTTAACCGGCACATGGCGTGTAGAACGCATCTCTAAATATCAGCCATATAATATCCATTTGAACGGCACTATTACTGGTGTGGATCAACCAGTAGCAGGTGAAAACAAAGACCTGGAACTTGCAGTAATGATGGCTGCTTGTCGCGTGCTTGGCCTGGGCAAGCAGATGTTTATCCATTTCCCAAACGGCGCGGAAGGCGAAGTAGAGCTGATTTCCTGCGACTTTTCCTTAACCTGGATGCTTGATGAATTCCTGGACAAAACAGTATTCCGTGCTGAAGAACTGGATATGTATGTCACCTCAAGTATTCCTAATGACGTGAAAGTTGAGGCCATCGCTACAGCCAGGGCGAAATGCCGTGCGGCGATTGCAGAACAGGCCAAAGAAGAACAGTCCGATGAAGTCGCGGCAGATGTGGAAGCAGAGGATGCTGATGCTGACGCCTAAAAGCAAGAAATTAGCTGGCTGACAGCAGAAAAAATCATTGAGTGATAGTAGGAAGCCCGCTTGGTTGAGCGGGCTTCTTTTCAAATATTGGAACCATATAGTTCACGTAGTTTTTCCGCTACTGAAGATACGGGGATTTCACCAGTTGCAGCCCCCACCGCAAGTTCCACCAGCACGGGAGAATCATATACCTGTATACCGTTACGGCGTAGAAATAGCAGCGCACTGTTTAGCGCGGTACGCTTATTGGCATCATTGAATATATGCCCTCTCGCTGTAGCCACCAGGTAGGTGGCGGAGACTTCGAAAAGGTCGGTGATCTCTTCGTAGGCAACTCTGGCCTGAACTCTCCCGATAATGGCCTCTGCCCTACCCGGATCTGACATTCCCGGCAGGCCGCCGTAGCGGTTTATATTCGCATCATGAAGCGCAATAAGTTCTTCCGGTGATATATGCCTCATTATCGGTTAACCAGTTCCTTGTTGGTGGAGTCCAGGGTGTCAAACAGGGATGCAAATTCAGCATCCAGCGCCGCTTTTTTGTAGGCTTCGAAAGTAGCCTTGCTGACAATTACTGCTGGCTCACGGCCTCTGCGGGTGATTTCAACCTCTTCCCCGGCTTCAACATTGTTGAGCACTTCAGAAAGGTTGCCGCGCGCGGTACGGAAGTTAATGGATTGCATAAACACCTCGTGTACTCGTTATGTGTACGCAATTATAGGTTTTAATGATGCTGAATACCACTTCTTGGTGCCTTAAATCCTCGAGATGCAGTCTTGCAATTGCTGGGATTAAGCAGAATAAGTGGTTGGAATTCTGAGCAGTAATCCAATCTTGGCTATGTGCTCATATGGCAGCTCTCCGGTTTTACCATCATGTATCGAGGCTATCAGATTCAATTCTTGCGCCGCTTTACGAATTTCAGTTTCTGATGGAACAAGGCGAAAACCGATGGGTAACATTTTGATATAGAAAGGTAATAGTTCGTACTTCACCCGTAACTGTGCTGCCGCATCTTTCAAATCATGGATGATTTCTTGTTTTAAGTCAGAGCGGGGATTCGATAGCTTTGCTTGGTTAGACAATAACAGATGCGATATTTCCCCCAACTGTTCCTTGAATGAAATGTAAGACTCAACCCCCTTGATGATGAGTCGACCTAGGACAAAAACGCTTACTCCAGTGACAACAGTGACAAAAGCAGACGAACTCATTCGCGTACCTAAAAAGAGAATTATAACCTCATCTTATCTTCAAGTGAGTAACCGCGTCTAATGGGAGGAATCATTTAAATGGCCAGGGCGATATAGGTCCAGTCATGCCTCTCTATGGTTTCTCTGAAAACAAATCATATAGCAGGACTATCATCAAATTCACCGCCCCTGGCGTCATTGATAATGTGGGTGATCACACCAAAAACAGCATTACTGCCCGTGTATCCATCGTCATCCACTGGTAACGCCTCTTTCTTCCCGGTGCTTAAATCCTCCATGTGCTGGCGCGGATACTTCCTGTATCTCTTTATGCGATATTCACCCTCCATAGCGCATATAAGCAGTGAACCATCAACCGGAGTAAGTGAGGAATCAACCACCAGCAAAGCACCTTGCAATATTCCCTCACGGTGATGGCTGTCTGCCGCCCGCATGAAGTAGGTCGCAGAAGGATGTCTGATTAGTTGCTGATCAAGAGAAATACGGCTCTCTGCATAATCCGCCGCAGGAGAAGGGAAGCCCATAGCGTTTTACCTCAATAATACTGTTTATTCATACAGTATACATTGAAAAGGCATAGTTTGTGAAAGCGGGGTTTGTACGCGCGCCACGCTGGGGGCTAATCACATTGGTGGCGTGAACGTGCCATTCATATATTGCAAAATGCTTGACTCGATTTTTTCATTAAAATCAGAATGATGCTCCTCAAGGACAAAGCGCGCCTTATTGTTGCGCACAATAACCTCCGCTAACGGCTTAACCAGAGATGTGGAGTTAGAGATTTTCTCGGCGCGCTCTACATCGCTTTTAAACGTTACGATGAAGTGCTGGTGGCCCGGTGACCGGCGACACAACATGCGTCGCACTTCCACGGTATCTTCACGGCCTTGAGTATGTACAGGAAAGCTATCGACCACCGCTGTATTGGTGCGGATTGTCTGCATAGAACGCGTGTTGTCGTGATAGTTAAGCATGTTTAATGTCTCCCCCATCTTGCCGTTATTTTTTTGGTGCATCCTCGTTCTGATACACCGGATCGCTCCCTTTTGGCAACTGGAGGCTTAACTGCCGGTAGTGCCGTAGCCGTTCCATGAAATAGGCGCGCAGGTTTTCCGGTTGCTCACGGGCCACCTGCTCTGCAATCACAGGTATATTCAGTCGTTCTTTGTAAGCAACGCCGCTGGCGGCAAGGTCTACGTTCACCTTGTCTCGCTCTTCCTGGCTTTTAGCTGCTATATTTCGATCTGACACAAGAAACCTCCCGGAGTTAGTGGATCAGGCACATGCACAATAACGTTCTCAATGTTAGCCGTTCAATTCAGACAATCAGAGACTGCACCAGTGTGGTGGCATCAATCCCATTGCGAAACAGCATAGACGAACTGCAAATTCGTGTATTGAATCTGAATCAGGCTAATAAGCAATTGCGCTTTATTTTGACGCTGAAAAGTGAAACAGAGGGGATAAAGCACAGCGTAAAAGTGTTTTCTGAGGCCATCCTGCTTAATGGGAAGCTTCGGCATCTGGTGAGGCCAGAACGTCAATATCCGGACGTCCTGGCGCGTGAAAAAGACCTTCTTTCTGAAGTTCAAGATAGGGTGATCGATTTCGTTAAATCTCATCCCCTGCATTGAGGGCAGGTGTTACCTTCCGCAAAGTAGGGGAAACTGCTATCAAGTTCATCACACCATCTGCGATGGTCGTAGCACCAAAAAGTCTCCCACGACAAACAAAAAGACTTCATCCACCGGGACACTCGGTCGGGTATATCTGCTGGTGGTCGCTCCTCTGGCAATAATTTGCCTGATAATTTCCCTTTCCGCCCGCGCCAGCATTCCTTTGAGGCTAGCATTCTCTTTTTCAAGAATCTCTACGCGCGCCTGTAACTCAGCTTTCGTTGGCATGGTCCGCCTCATGTTGTCAGCCACCAGCAGCAATAAAGCCTTAGCCATTTCATGAACTAACGTTGTGCTCACCATGCCTAGAGTATCGCCAGACTTAGTCATCAATGCCGCTTCAAGATGATATTTTTCAAGGATGGTGTTAATTACCGGCTTAGTATCGGCCTTATAGGCTACTCGCAGCCAGTGCATCAAGAATCCTTATATCTTATTCACCTTTGGCTGCAAGGTGTAGTCACCACGGTAAGCTCCATCAGCATGGGTGAATCATATACCTGTACACTATTACGATGTAGAAATAAAACGTGCATATTTTTGATAGGTGATGTTAATGACTTTTAAATATTTATTATCTTATCAAGAGTGTCTGTAATACCCCTATTAACCCGTCACATATAAACAATTTATAAAATTTCTCTTAACGCTATCACATTATTTAAATCACCTACCCCGATAGGTATATAATTCATCATGTGCAGCCTTGCGATTGCGATGTATTCCCATTTCTTTCTCTACGCGTATTGCTGAATTGCGTAATGCTCTTGAGGTCGTGACTTCTCTTGAACTTACATTTTTTGATGTGGCTGATTTAATGCAACGTTGAATTTGCCTCTGAATATACATCCGCTGGTCTGTCTGATTATCCTGGAGATAATCCATCAGCACATCTTGCCAGCGAGCCGCGGCTCTGCGCCAAAGCCCTTTATTTTCAAGTTCTTCAGCTTTTTTATCTTTAACCATACAACCTCCTATCACACTAAATATTAAATAATAACTATCAGGTTTAACAGATAGTTATTATTACAGTTAAGTATAGGGGCGGTAATAATAATCCAAGATGGAGGAGAAACTCAAGCCAGATGCTGTTATGCAACTCTACAAAATAATCAAATCAGCGGGGCTGCACGATACCCCGCACTATTTCACTTATCACCCCCAACGGCAAATTGAATACACCACCAGTGCTACCGCCATTGCAATTCCTACCGTTGCGAATGCTTCAGGCCAGCTCATTAACCAGCCTCCTGGGGCGGTTCTGGTAGCAGCATCCAGAACAAGGCGTTCCCTAACCACGATAAAGTGCCGTCGCTCAACTCCACGTATTCCCCTTGCACCTGGCCTGCCATATACTCACCGTGCTTTGAATAAATTAAAATCCAATCATCTTGAGCTGGCATTCGCTCACTACAGCTTATCCAACCATCCGGAGTTACCGGATAGTTGACAGCCAGTCTGCGCAAAACAGCCTTAACACCCTCAATACGGTCATCATCGCAATTTTCCAGCGTATCTATGCGGTCGAGCATGATGATGGCGTTATCAATATCAGGATTGCCGGTCCACTCATTACCGCGATTGGATTCGGCAGCCTGGTTGCCAGATGCTGGTTGATTGTCGGCTTGGCTATAGCTAACAGCACGGCAGGCATCCTCTACGCCTTTAACTGCATCTGCGCAGTAGTTATAGCGATTGCATTCCACTAACTTCTGCTTGAGATTTTCAATTGCTTGTGCGACATCAGCCTGCAATTCCGGAACTGGCGGAGTGGCATATAACGGCACCCACTTTGGTGCTTTATCCCCGACCGAACGCTGATACCAGTCACCCGGTTTGTATTCATAAAAATCACCAACTGGCTCTGCTTCCAGAGATGCCAGCGCAATTTCATAAGCACGGCGCTCAATATTGTCTCGCACGTCCAGACTGCCTATGCGCTCTTTGATTTCTTTAATCAGTTCTTTGTCGGTTAAAGTGGTCATAAATTATGCCTCAGTTGTATCCGATTGGATTAACCGCAACAATAACGCCATCCGCGAACAAATCTTTAATGAGGTGTTCGCTCGGCTCGCCTTTTTCGTACTCTTCAATAAGGTAAGTGTCTCCATCCTCATTGATATAAACTGGAAGAATGGAACCGTTGATGAAGTAGGTTCCGTTGTTATCGAGGATTTTTGCCTCGGCGATTTGTTTTTTGGTAAAACGATCTTCTTTTTTCAAAGTTGCCATATCTGTTTCCTTATGTGGGTTAATTTTATTGTGTAGCTTCCTGAATGGGGTCCACACTATATCGATATACAGTTCAACTAACGGTTCAAATACTTTCCCCATTAGAACAGTCACTAATATTGAGGCTATTGGTATCAGCAACACGAAAAACAGAATGATAAACAGCAATTCTATTGCTCTACTCTTTCGCGGATATTCTTTTCTGAATAAAGTGGGCATTTCCTCCCCATTAAATGCCTCAATGATTTCTCCAGTGTTTTGCGCTGCACCTGAATTATCTTTAAATCCTTCTTTCATCGTTTGCTATCTTCCTCACACCCAAGATATGAAAGAGATGTAATTGCTTTTGCACGGAAACCACCAACCTTGCTAAGTGCGCTTTTAAGTGCGTCAAGGTCAGATTGTGATTTGATCATGAAAGTTAACCGCGCAATTCCAGACATAGAGTCAGAACCATTCACTGCGTTGTAGTGATATATGTATCGGGTGACTGATTGAGTCACGCCCTCCTGCTGGTGGTTTATATTGGCGTCCTGTCTTGTGTTGGCCTGCTCCAACTCTTCGATACGTTCAGCCATCGCAGCACACTCTTCAAAGTTGCTTAATGCTTTTCGCTCCGATTCAGCGCATTGTTTTTCCAGTTCTGCTATGCGCTTACCTCCATCCGCGATTACTCCCTCGTAATGCTCGCGCTGCTCGTTGAGTTTTGATTTTGCCGACTCCAGTTGTTTTGTTAGTTCCACAATACGGCAAACATCGTTGATACGCGTTTCCTCTAATGCGTTGATCTCATCCAGTAGTGCCAGCGCAACTTTTGGTGGGATAGCCGCGATATAACGGGCATTAGCACCAGCATTCCTTTGCCCATCAATGCCAGGCCAGTCAATAAAGTATCCGCAATGCCTACCCTCAGACGTGCGCGCAGGATAAATGCCGTTATGACCCGGCAAAATATATGCTACCCATTCATCTTGCGTTGCCTGTTCCGCCGCCTCGCGCAGTTCTTGATAGTTAATTTTGATCACTGGTTGCCTCCGCTTCCCACGTTTTCAGACTTTCACCACAGAACGGGCAAAATGAAATTCGAATCGGCGATTTAGAAAACTCGCCTGACCGCAGCATGATCAGGTCTTGTGAATGAATTAATGCATGGTTATAGATTTTGTATTTCAGCAGACCTTTTCGCGTCGTGTATTCAGCGTCATGTTCCAGGGATTGCGTCAACGCCGCGCACGGTTCTATCTTGTTGCCATTAATTTGGCATTTTGACTCACTCACTGGTTGCCTCCTTTGCGGAGTTGCGCTGCGATGCACGAAAAAAAAGACTCCCGAGTATGACAGTTAAGAGCTGGTGCGAACGCCGCGTTAAGAACGGCGGCATCACAGCCGTCATCAATATAGAGCGCAATTTTTTTCTCCAGGCGCGCTTTGGCTTCCTGCAACTGCATACCCCGGCACGCACGCGGGATATAATCAGCAATTTGAGCGATAGCTTTTTCGTTCTGTTTAAACATGCTTCACCTCGATAGGCTTGATGGTGTCTAACAGCAGTCGGCGGCGCGTATTTTCTGCAAAATGGCGGCGTCCAGTTTCTTTGTGGTAAAACTCGTTTTTGCCAACGCCCCACATCCGCTCTGTTTGGTGCAGTTTTTTTACCTGCGGGCCATCTTTGGTGATCACGGTACCGGTATGGGTTTTTACGATTGTCATTCCACTACCTCTTCGAATTTCAACTCCAATTGGTCACCCCAGATTTCACATGATTCGGAACACGAACCAGTATCAAACCGCTTGGCCTGCACCATCGCCTGATACAAATTTCTGTAGTCGCTGTCGGCATACATTCTGGTAATCCCGTCAAGCGTCAGGTGACCACGGTACATAACGTCTTTACCTGTTCTGCGATGACCATCCCTGACGTGTTTGCCTGTAACCAGTTCATTAAAAACCCGCATCAGACCTGGTTCGTCTTTACATGCAAGCCCCAGCTTTTGCGTTGACTTTTTGATGCAAAAAACACAGTTCCCGAGGTGCTCCGGGATTTGCAAATCAAAAGGTTGTTTTCGCCACCACCGGATAACATCCGACTTATCAAAATCTGACAGCTCGGCAAGATACCGGACGCCCGGTTTCGGTTTCAGCCTACGGGGTTCGTCTGCACGAATACCCAGCCACGTGATGTAGTTCCCTCGCCCAAAATGGTCATCGCAATATTTCGTGAAAGGGGTGAGTTTTAGCCTGTCGGTACAGAACGCGCCGCCGATGTATGGCGTACCGTACTTTTTAACCATGTCCATAAACGGTTTAAGCACCGGCAGTCGAGTCTGAATATCCTTTGGTTCCCATACCGTATAACCATTTGGCTGCCCAAGTTCTGGATTTATATCGACCTGCAACACCGTTAGCGGTACGTTCCAGAACTTCACAACCTCACGAATAAAGCGATACGTCAGAGGATGTTCACAGCCGGTATCCATAAAAATGAAATGGACGCTAGCGCCAGCTTTTCGCTGTGCTTCCATCAGATGAACGAGATAAGCCGATGTTCGTCCACCTGAAAAGCTGACGACTTGATGCATACTCACGGTTTATTCCTGAATGCGCTTAAACTCGATTACCCATACCCACGGGTTAGATAGCCAGTTATCCTGCCCGTAAATACTGCGCCAGATATCACCAAAACCAACGCGATAAACAGCTTCAGGTGGCGTAATCTTGTACGTCGCCGGAGCTGCGCCTTCTGCTTTAGCATCCGCCTCGCTCATGTCATGCAGCCGTTCCACACGCACGTCGGTAATTTCCAGAAGAATGCGCGATGCCCAGCGCGGCATGTGAATTGATGGCGTCCACTTTTCTGATACTGGTTTATTACAAACCTCGACCGGAACCCGGTGCGTTTGTTCTGTCCAGGAGTTACGCACGCTTGCGCGATAAACCAGCGTTGCGACGTCCGTCGCTTTGCCATGTACCCGGTAGGTTTCGCGAACCCAAATACGATCGCCCGGTTGACCATATGGACAATGCTTAGCAAGCAACTCTGCGGCAACTGCTCGTCCATAGAATTTTTCTTCAACAATCCTGCGAGTCTGTGTTTTATTCCCGCCAAGAATTGCCCGGACCATCTCATCGTTAAAAATCATCCCGCGTTCTTTCATTTTTTGATCCACTCCATCAGTTATTGAACGTGATCACTCCGCGCTCGATGGCGAAGTCGAAAAGCTGGTTGGCGGCTACGTAAAGGCGTATGCCATGTGTTTTTTCCCATGCCCGGACATCGTTTTCTGCGCTTCTGGCGCATTCATCGCAAAGAGGAACGGCCCAGCGATCGTGTTCGTTTAACGAGCGGGCGCGGTACATGAACGGGTGATTAACTTTGCCTCCGCATCCGATGCACGGACGAGAAATCACAAACCGGAGATAAGCCGGGCTTTTACCGAGAACCGCTTTTGGTCGGCGCATATACAGCAGGCCGGAATCCTCATCTACAGACAGGTTGACGATCTGCTCTGCGGTTATGTCCACCAGCTCACGGGTGCTGTGCTCCCAGGTGATATCCGATTCTTTCAGTGTGCCGGTAGGGATTTCCTGTTTTGGCTGACAAAATGCAATGCGACCGGCTTCATCTGGCAGCTCGTCTTTCAGATTCCGGCGAATGGCCCAAAAAGTGAGTTCAACCATGCTCAGATCGCGTTCTGGCGGTAGTTTTAACTCGCTCGCAGCCCAGTTCATAACCCAGTTGGCACGATTCAGGGATAACTGGTCATCCAGCTTGCCGTACCCCTTCATCATGTATTCCGCATCATGCTTCCAGCACAGGCGAACGGCAGAGCCGTTATAGAAATGAGTGGTTAGCTGGTGGCTGCAATCGCGCTTATCGTGCGCCTGGCAATCGTGGATATTGGAACTTACCCAATGAACAAGCGAATCTTCACCGCCTAATGCGTTAAATACGCGCTCGCTTTGAAAAAATGCTTTCAGAGACTGGTTGGCAACCAGCGAATAGTTCAGATCCACTACGCCATCTGGCGTGTTTTCAGCCTGTTCGCGCGGAAGTGGAGAGATAATGAAACGGCGACCTGCGCCAATGTAGTTGCTGGTGGGCTTGTCTACCGGAAAGACAGCCACACCAGCTCCGTTTACGAAATGAGGTGTGATTATTGCACTCATAATGTATACCGACTCTGTTTTGTTCCGAGCGGTAAAATAATATGTTAGAAAATTAAAATCAATATTCTAACACGGTTTTGAGTGCATAAACGATGTGTTCAGGATTACGGCTGTCCTCCCTTCACCTGCTTTAGCGTCAGATTTCCGCAAAAAACCGCGCCAGTGTCTATGTAGTGCTGGTTCCAGAAAGATTTCGGGCTGTTTACTGGCGTATGCCCGAAAATAAAGCTATCTGCACCAGTGATCATTCCACCAACACCATCAACCGCGTCATAAAATCGCTCACGCCGCCAGGTAACATTGAGATCGCTAACAGGTTTACCAAACTGGTATTCGTTATCAGGATAGTCGGCATGGGCTATAACGATAGTTTCATGCCCGGTGTTCAACTCAATGATATAGGGTAAACGTCTTACCAGTTCCACCAGCGCCCTGGCTAATATTTCCCGATCAGCGTCCAGCATGAAGAACCATTGGCCGCCATTCATTAGCCAGTTATTCACGTTGCCTGCGGGGCTTAACGCATCGATCATTAATCGCTCGTGGTTTCCCATAACCGACCGAAACCAGGGCATCTGCAATAGCTCCAGGCATTCAACATTTTCGGTGCCGCGATCGATAAGGTCGCCAACCGATATCAGTAAATCCTGTGTCGGGTCAAAGTCCACACGATGAAGTTCAGACATCAATCTGGTGTAGCAACCATGCAGATCACCAACAACCCATATGTTTCTGTAGCCTGAACCATCAATACGGCTATATAAATTCACTTCATGCAGCGCCTGGGTCATGCGGCAACCTTCTCCCGCAGCCAGATACAAACCGGGCCATCTTCAGTGTCATGAATAGAGCCAACAAACCATCCTTCGCCCTCTGGTCGCTCTGGTTCCCAGGCGGCAATATCGGGACCATCTGCGTCCAGATTAAAATGATCTTCATCCATACTGCGAATAGTCCACTGAAGATTATTTTCCTTCATCCAGGCGTCAAATTCCTCAGTGGATATATATTCACGACCTGCGCAAAACTTTTCATACTCCGGATGTGTCCAGCAGCCATATTCATCACGTTCTACCGGCATTTCTTTAATGATGCTCACTCTTCATCCTCCAAGTCGGCAACGGCCTCCATCACATCAGAACCGCGAATAACCTCAAAAGCACGGCAGGCCATTTCAAACACCTGTTGTTCTTGCGGATGCGGTGACTCCCAATACTTAAAACCAGGTCGATGCTCGTAACCCAACATGGAATAAAAATCGCCAGCAAGTTCAATCGCGGCATCAACAAGTTCGCGATTTGTCATCGTCTGTTCTGTCATTTTGTTTTCTCCTGTCTGAACATCACTATCATCAGGTCGCCTTTTGTCGCTATCCTGGCTGTTGTACCTGGTTCAATGCGGCTAAGCTCAAATGCGTCATAGAACGCTTCTAATGCCTTCTGGCGTAGTTCCTGTTTGCGCCGTTTTTTCCACTGTTTCAGGAAAATGGAACCCAGCCATCGCCATGTACGGGACATGATGTAAAGCCAACCGAGAAGTGCCAGACCGGTATTTAGGAGCGTATCGATCGTTATTGTCGTGTCGATATTCACTTGCTGATTCCTCTTCGAAGCTCATCGGCAAAGTCAGTTGCATGTTCACCGAGTAGTTTCCAGTTATCGCGTATATCAGATGCAAGCGACTGTTCGGATTTTGAGTTACATTTCTGTGCAAACATCTCCAATCCCTGCGCCCGGACTTCAGCCAGGAAAGCGTCGGTGGCTGGGGTTTCGACATTAGGTCGAAGCTCATAATCACAAACTCTTTCAATCCATGGTGATACTCTGTCGCATTTCCTCTTCTTGCGTTCACCGACCTTGGTTGCCTGCTGAATAATTACCCCCCAGCAAATGCTTTCGACCTCTTCGCTCCATCCATCGCAAGCATCGCCTCTATAGTCGTCAATTGCAGCCTCAGCAGCAGCGATAGCCTCCTCAGCAGTTTTGTGACACTCGAAACTAAATTCAGAGCCATATGAGAAATACATAGCCCCGGCCTTCAGTCTTGCATTCTCCGCCGCCAGCGCCGCGCGCTCTTTCTCAAGTCGGGAAATTTCCGTTACATACTCAGCGTTACGCTCTGCCAGTTGTGCGGGCGTTAAACCTTCAGACTTCATGCACTCTCCTTTCGAAATAAACGTACTGATTAATCATTCCCAGGGGCATTTCGAGTTTTTCTGCGATCTCACGGCGGGGAACGCCACACTGATGAAGCTGCCGCGCCAGCTCTATATCGCTCTGCCGGTATTTGGCTGACTGGTGAAAGTCACCTTTCAGAATCATGCTGATCCGCAATTGCCGCGCTTTAGTCCTGACAGCACCACCGGTACGCCCGATCAGTCTCCCAATACCCTCGACTGTCATAGTCCCGGCGCACTGGCGGAGTATCATGATTTCTGCCCTTCCCCATCCCCGCCAGCTCACGCAGAACTCCTTCTAACCAAAAGAACGCCATCTTCAGAAACAATGTTGCAGGACTTCAGGTAATTCATTGCCACTTTCGGTAATGGATTCTTTGGATCGGCGTTTGCCAGGGATTTCGATAACCTCATGATAAATTTGATCATTACCTTCTGACGGAGCTTGTGCTCATGAGATGCAGACAGGTAATAGGAAATGGTATGGGCTAAACGCTCACGAAGCTGTTCTGTGCCGTGATATACAGCAGCGATATCACGCAGTGCATTGACCAGTTCCCGGTAAATATGCGGAGCAACCTGGCATTCAATGTTGGTTGGTGACTCATAAATTACATTCAGCCCCAGCTTTTGAGCCAGCTCGTGCTCTGCACGAGCGCCAACTGATTCCTCCCACCCCTTGAGCAAATAGACCGCATTAGCCGAACGCACCATTGCAAGGCAAATATCCATGTATTCGCTCTGGCAGAGGCCAGCAGGTAACAGCGCCGGATTCAGAACAATATGCCCTACCTCCATCAGCTCTTTTGCTTTCGAAAAAAACGCTGTGCGGTTGTAGTCGGGATAACCAGTCATCGGACCCGCGATGTAAATTTTCATAATGCGTTTTGACATCAAAGTTTCCCCAGGAACGTTACGCAAAAGTTGATGAGAGCAAAGAGTTCAATGCCCAGCTCAAACAACGCCAGGACAGTGAAAAACAGGGCATATAGCAACCCAATTTCTGTACCGGATTGCTGGTGGATTGCACTTATTGCGACAAGCATCATGACCTCCTGATATAGCGTCTGAAAAAAAGTATCTTCATTTTGTGTTAGAAAATCAATTTTGATTTTCTAACACGTTTGATCAACCATAGCGGCTATGTAGACAAACCGGGTATTTCTATGAAGCAAAGCTATTGGGAGAAACAGACACAAAAAGCCCTGCAAAAACTGGCTGATCCGAAATGGCGGGAGGAACAAAGGGCAAAGCGTCTTCAGCAAGCTCAACGCCAGCAGCAGCGTGCGCGAGAAAAAGCCGCATCGCCTGAATATCGGCAAAAGAAAATTGAAAAAGCGAAGCAATATGAACAGCGAAGAAAAGAGAAGGCCGCTTCTGCTCCTGTCAAAAAAACGCGCGCGTCACGCGGCCTGAAAGGCAGAACACTCACAGCAGATGAGCGCCGGATACAAACTGCCATCGGTGCTCTCCCCTGCATTGCCTGCCATATGCACGGACAGCATAGCCCTGTGGTATCCCTGCACCACATCTTTGGGAGAACAGCAGAGAACGCGCATAAATACGTCCTCCCTTTGTGTAAATGGCACCATCAACACGCAGCGCCAGCAGAGATCCGCGAGCAATACCCCTGGTTGGTTCCTGTTCATGCTGATGGAAAAATAGGCGGCAAAGCAGATTTCAGGCGGCACAATGCTGATGAAATGACGTTGTATCAGATGGTGACTGAATTAATGAATTAATTTTCTAACATTTTAAGTTGAATTGTGAGATTCGCCGTTGTACATTCACAACCGATTGGTACACCGGTCAACTTTTTGAGACAAACCGTTTGGTTTTTCGTATGATTGCCGCCGCCATACCAATGGCGGTGCAATATAGGTGGCTGAAAAGCCCCCGTTGACTCACGGTGTTCCAACCTTTATTGCGCCGCCACCAGACCGTGGAACAGTCGATGGCGGCTCCGAAAGCAAGGAGTCACTACACTATGAACAGCTACTGTCCTTTCCCATCACTCGTTGTCCGCCACTCACGCGATAATCTGCATTCTTTACTCGCGCTGGGGGTGTCAAAATGACCGTTCGCTACCTCAACTTTCAAATCCAGAACATCACTGGCGGTTGCTATGACTGGTTTGTCACTCTCGGAAAAGAAGTGATCACCGGAAAGCTGGATGAAGTGAAAGCTAAAGCAATGGCCTACGCCTGCAAGCAAGCCCGGAAGAAATCCGCCAAAGCATAAAATACTGACTGTTGCGCCCTGGCATTATCGTGAGGTATATTTCTACGGCACCTTAGAAAAACGGGTGCCGGGATTGAGACCCCGGATAATGCAAAAGGCGACACAGACGCCGAAAGCGTCTTTTTTTGTGTCATGCCATCGCACAGCCATACGTAGCGTATAGCTCCAAGATCAATGGTAGTGCTGGCTGGGCTGCCGAAAGGCAGGCCGGTTCCCTTTTGCGCCGGTAGTCTCAACCCAGCCAGTGCTACCGCCATTGAGATTGAGACCTCACGCGGTAGCTCCTTAAATTAGCAAAAGGAGGCTGCCAATATGGCTACTATCCCTACCCCAACTCATTCTGAATTTATCTGGCGTTTCTATTCCTGCCAAAAACACCTGTATATCTGCGTCATGGCTGCAACCGAAGCAGAAGCGCGCTCATACCTTCCCGAAGAACCCTGCATTTTTGCTGCTCGCTTCACTCTTGATGCGATGGAGATCCTCAATTACTGGAATCTGCCGATGAACTGCGTGGAGGTGCACTGATGAATCTGTCCATCTCTCAAAAAGCGACAATGAGTAGCCTAGATATTGCAGAGTTAGTTGGTAGTCGTCACGGCAATGTTTTACGTACCATTCGCAATATGATGGCTAGCGGTGTCATCCGAGAAACTCAAAATGAGTTCGTCGAAAGAATCAATAACTTAGGGAAGGTTGTCAAAGATCCGGTCTATGTCTTCGAAGGCGAGCAAGGCAAGCGCGATAGTATTGTCGTCGTCGCGCAGCTCTCTCCCGAATTCACCGCCCGGCTGGTGGACCGCTGGCGCGAACTGGAGAATGCCCGGGTACAGTTAAAATCAAAAGCCGAAATTCTGGCTGAAATGGCGCAAATGCATCTTGAGCATGAACGCCGGATCAACGCCGTTAATGCCCAGGTAGCCGAAGTATCGGCACAAGTGTCCAAAGTCGCTGAAACCGTCGAGCAGATCAAGAAAGGTAATATTCCGGAAGGCTACATTGGCTACCGCCAGTTGGCGGCGAAATGTGGCCTGACTGAAGCCAAATGCCGTAACCTGGTCAACGCTTACCGGATACCCACTGATACGCATGAGTTTTTAACTCCCGACGGTTTGCTTGCGCGGCGCTCCATTGTGGCCCTGGCCCCCTTCCGGAAAGCCTTTAAGCAGGTTATGTCGGAGGCAGAACCACGCAACAAACGCTGGTATCATCCCAAGATGGGGCTATTTCAGGCCATTCACCATCCTGTGCCTGAAAGTCCAAAGGCAAACCTGTCGTTGCATACCGCCAGAGAGAAGATTAAAACAGGGTATGCAACCGTATGCCGTCGAGCATCCTGGCCTGAAAGTGTCTGGGTATGGCCCGAAAGAGGCTCACGGAAAAACTGGCGCACCATTCGCGACGGCAAGATCTATGCGATTGATTTACAGCCAGAAGATGTAGCAGCGACCGACTGGATTGTTAGTTAATAGATTTGCCCCGGTCATGCCGGGGCTTTAACTACTAAGTGACCGGACACAGCAAAATGTATGCCACGAAAAAAATTGATTTCACTTATTCTTCCGCCACAATTGAGCGGCGCTTCACCCTCATTAGAGAGTTGGAACTGTCAAAAGTCTGGTATCAAATTCTACTGGATGAAGAGTTCTCACTGATGATAATGGCTGAAAAAGAAGCCATGCCGAATGACCGGCATAAAGTCATTGCCAGCCTTGACCTGGTGACAAACAGATACTGGGAGACAGAGGAACTGCGTGAGGCGGGAGCAATTCGCGACCTGATGGAGAATTCCGTTCCCCGCCGTTATCGGCTAGGAGATGAAATCACCATTACCGAAAAATCTTAACTCCTACAGATATGAATAACAGCGTCACAAGACATACATCAACTCATTGCATTACAAAGTGTAAATTAGTAGTATTGCGGACTCACACAGCTTTATAAGTATTTGTTTTTTATGTTAAAGGATGAATAGTTTTGGCTACTAAAATTAAACTTGAAAATCCTCAAACTGGCGAGTCAATAACCGGTTTTTATGGTTTTTCTTGGACTACATTCTTGTTTGGTGCTTTTCCTGCTTTGTTCAGGAAAGACTTTATAACCTTCATTGGGGTGTTCGTGGTGATGCTGATACTGGCATTCCTCACTGCCGGAATTGGCCCCTGGATCGCCTCTTTTATTTGGGCTTTCATGTACAACAAATATTTCACCATAAACAAGATAAAACAAGGCTTTGTGTTTGCTGGCACTCACACCGAAAATGAGTTGGCCTCAAGTAAACTTGGGTTGGCCTTAAATAAAAACAACTGTAAAACAATTACCGAGTAAAACAAATAGCAGGCTTAATCTTTAAGCCTGCTATATCAACTACGAATCTTGCTGACAATTCAGAAACATAAATGCCCGTTTATCAGTCAGATCTGTGACATAATATTCTCTCGTCCCTGTAGGTTTTATTCTACGGGCATATACAAACTTATGTGCTGATTGTCTCTCACCATAGCTTACTTCAGTCCTGAACTCATCAACCACACTACCATCTTTTTCGACTTCCTTTCTCACCAACTGATTTTCTAATACAGGCTTTGATTCGTCTATACCACTAAAAGCATCCTGCCCAGTGCTGTTACCTCTGTTTCCGCGTGGCAAATCCCATGAGAAGTAAGATCCATAATCAGTAATCACACGATCCCATGTACCAGAATCCCCCATGTAGTTAGAGCGTTTTCCATTGTAGGTTACAGCGACCTTACAGGCGTATGTTTTTCCATTATTTTCAGGCGCACTCGTAATGGTTGCAGGAGCATTATGAATAGATGCGCTTACGTCATATTGCGTTAAATCCTCAACTGGGACAAATTTATATATAGGTGTACCTAGGCTGTTTAGGTATAAATTATACCTAACTCTAAGCGTGCTTCCATCAGAGAACTCATACGTTCCCAAGCATTGGAGTTTATTTTTTTCGCTTATTTCATTAACCTGATCGTAAGCATCAATTACTGTTACTTTTTCCGGTTCATCTTTTAAAAGTTCGTTATAATCATCGATCAACATCTGCCTTGTTTTTGTGGCGTTACAGTCAATTTTGCTAAAATCTTCAGCAAAAGATATGCTGGGAACCGAAAGAGCAATAACAGCAGTAAACGCTGTTGAACAAAATATGTTTCCGCATTTCTTTAAAAACATTTCACAAACTCCAGATGTTACCATTTTGTTATTCTATTTGACTTTAATTAGTACATTTCATTTTTGCAGCGACTTCGGCTACCCCACGATCAATGTAAGGCTGCTCACTTAATATCTTTTGGATCTCACTACGAATGCATTCCGCTGTAGGTTGCTTAGGTGCTTGTTTTTGCTTCGCGGCTCGTTCAAGTTCCATCATGTTATTGAATCCTGCCACATCACTTTGCCGAAGCATCCCTTTCCGGATAAGAAACTGCTGCCCTTCAGGCACCCAAGCCAGCATATACAAAGGCTGCAATAGATCTCCCATTCCTTGCTGACGATAAAGCTCAAACTGCAACACGCCGTTACTTAACACCGACATTGTGTCTTTGGTGGAATACCCTGTCTTTTGTATGGCTTTGCCTGTTTCATCTGCTGCATATGCAAATACACAGAACTCAATGTTGCTTTTAAAGAATGGCTCTACAGGTTTCAGCGGGATATTTTCTTTCTGGCAATAGTTTGAAACTTCATCAGGCGTATAGTTTGTTTTGGCGTTTCGCAACACCTTCAGCCCAGCCTCATACTTTGCAGGTAACGCGCCTGCATAGGCAGCATTAAGAGAAACTCCCCCCAATATAACCGCGAGCACTGCTCCCAAAACCCTTAACTTCACAAAACCATCCTTCATGTAAACAAACTGAAGTTTTATGTTACAAAAGCAAACATCTACGCCAAAATGACTTAGGCCAAATTCAGCGCGAATAAAAAATTCAAAAAAATTGTTGACACTATTCTGGAAATCACAATCTGGACAAAATCCATTGCGCAAACGGCTCCCGTTGAAGGTTCTTTTGACGACTAACTTTCAGCCGATGCGCGGTAGGGAGTCATAACGCCAAAGCAGGCCGCCATGTGCGGCCTTTTTTTGTGCCTGCTATCGTGGAGTAAAAGCCATGCAAAAGATCGCAATATTCAGCCTTTCGACTAACAAGCCGCTGATGGCTACGGCAGTCCTGAAAGACGGTGCGCTTGTAATTGACAAAGTAAAGCCCCTCCCAGCATCTGCTATTGAACAAAAACGAAAAATTCCACCAGCAATTGCCGAGCTGCGTAAAAGTGAATTTAAGGTGCTGGTTGACGAAATCACGCCAACCATTTCAGCCGGTACAGGTGCCAGCCAGGTAACATTAAAAACACGGCACGCCGACGGCAGAGCGGCGATCATTGTCGGCATGGAGAGATACCGAGAGCTGAAACTACAAAGGCTGCTATCCCTGCCTGACAAGAACAAAGGGGCATTCGAGATCCCCGACTCTATCGTCGATACCGAATACAACGGCAACGGTGAAGAGGTTTATCGAGTTAACTGGCAAGATATCCGACCAGAGCACATCCTGATGATTCTGTGCTGCTATGCAACGGTATACCACAATGTTGCCAGCGCGGATTACCTGAAGCAAATGACTGGATCGGTAGAGAAAGAAAACAAAGCAGGGATAATGGCCTCGTTCCTGTCCATTATTGGGCATGAGAAGGTTAAAGCAGCCGCCTCCCAGCCAAAGTCACTGGCAGGGACAGAAGTTGATGAGGATACCGTGATACTTTAAATGCTAAATCGAATAAAAAACGGTCTTGAAAATATAAACTACAGGTTATATGCTATAACCTGTAGTTTATAACATGTAGTTTATTAAAAAGGATTTTGAATAACTATGTGGCAAATTTATTTTGGAAAAATTTTTGATGAATGGTTCCAGGAACAGGAACCTGCATTAAAAGAAAAAATCCTGGTTGACCTGATCAATCTGGAAACATATGGCCCTTCATTATCAAGGCCATATGCCGACACAGTTAAAGGCTCACGCCATAAAAACATGAAGGAGTTACGGATTCAGTACGCTGGTCGCCCTATCAGAGCATTCTTCGCATTTGATCCGGTAAGGCAAGCCATAATCCTGTGCGCCGGAGATAAAAGTAACGATAAAAAGTTCTACGAAAGAATGATACGGATTGCAGACGACGAATTTTCCAACCATCTTGCAGAACTTGAGAAAAAATAATGAGAACTCTAAGAGAAGTTATTGCTGCGCAATCCCCTGAAAGCCAAGCTCGTATCAAAGAGCAGGCTGATGAAATGATTCTGGAAGTCGGATTGCAGATGTTGAGAGAGGAGCTTCAGTTATCACAAAAAACAGTTGCCGATGCGATGGGAATTAGTCAACCAGCCATCACAAAACTTGAACAACGAGGCAATGACTTGAAAGTGGCAACGCTTAAACGTTACGTTGAGGCTATGGGTGGGAAGTTGAGTCTGGACGTTGAATTGCCAACCGGTAAACGGGTTGCTTTCCACATATGAGTCGTATGCATAATCCCGCGCATCCAGGCGCGGTTCTTCGTGAATATTTGGGAGACATATCAGTCACAGACACCGCTGCTGCATTAGGCATTACTCGCACGGCACTTTCCCGAATTTTGAACGAAAAAACAGGTATTTCCGCTGATATGGCACTTCGTCTGGAGTCCGCTCTTGGAACCAGTGCCGAAATGTGGACCGGTATGCAATCCCAGTATGAGCTTTGGGTTGCTTCGCAAACCGCTCGCCCAAACATCCGTCCATTATTTTCACACGCATAATTTCACAGCGTCACCAGGCAAGGTGACGCTGCTTTCTCGCATTTCACACCCTGCATACAGTTCCCCCCAGGTTATGACTGTGAGGAACTGTTATGAGTTACAGCAGGCTCGACGATCGATGCATTGAAGACGATGTGCTGCGCGCACTATTCCATCAGGAGATGATCAAGCGGGTATCGGAGTATCACTCCGATAATTTCCAGTACACGATAAAAATTGATGAGGTTTATCGCTCAGACCTGGCGGCCTATCGCGCCTATGGCAACGCTGATTTGCGCTGGGTATTTCGCGTGCTGGTGGGCCATGAGTCAGAAATGGAAGAAATGCCGGTAGGGACAACGTTAACTCTTCCTGACGCAGCATGGCTAAGAAACAAGATTCGCGATTACGCTGGCTCGGCACCGGAGATAGAAAATGCCTGACTTCCTGAAAAATCAGGACGGGCGATATATCACTGACGGCCTGTCCTCTAAGGATTTCACACGCGTATTTGAACTCATCAGGAAAGAGCAAAACCGCAAACGCCGCCAGGCGCACAGGACACTCACGCCGGGCAGGCTTAGGAATAAATCAGCCGAAGACATTCTTAAGCTGGGGAAAAAGAAAGGCGGCACGTTCTTTACGCGTGACGATCTGAAAGGCTTCGAAAAGCTGCGAAGCAAAGCACGCGAAAAATACGACAGCAAGACGGCTGGCATTACATACGCACAACTGGTAGCGTCCAGCCAGGCTATCGATATTAAGCGAGCAAATAACGCCGTAGACGACGGTTCTGGTATCAAAAGAGCTACGCCCGTATCTCTTCGTCACAATGTGATTAATATCCGCGTGGAAGCGTCCGATATATCCGTTCACCAGCACCACATTGTCCGGGTACGTTTTGAAGAATGGGATCAGATGGTCGATGACATCGCAGAAGACGATAAATCAGCCCTGAAAGTCACAAAATCACTGTGTGCCGGGCGAGTGTCTTTCGATTGTGACTGCGGTCGCCATCAATACTGGTATCGCTACATCGCCACTGCGGGTAACTTTGCCCTGGCCCCGCCAAAAGAATACGCCTATCCAAAAGTTCGCAACCCTAAGCTGCAAGGCGTCGCCTGTAAACATGTGATCCACTCAATGACACGACTACAGTCTGCCAGTTGGCAGATGAGTATTGCTCGCGCCCTGCAAAAAGCTGCAACGCAAGTTGCCTTTGGTGACGATCGCCGCCGCACGACAAAACACTTCACAAAAGAAGACGAGAAGGCGTTCAATCGAAACCGTAGCAGCAAAACGAATGTTGAGGCAGCTAAACGTGAATGGAAGCTCTATCAGAAACGCCAGGCCGCTTTAAGCTCAAAACTGGCAAAGGACAACGGTAAGATCGACAAGCTGCGCGACCAACTGACGAGGGCCAGAAAGTTATCCGACGCACAGAAAAAACGGGCAGCGGCAAAAGAAGCTGCTTTGCAACGGGAGAAGCAGAAAAACAAGGAACTTCAGCAACGTCTTGCTGACCAGTTCGCACTGAAGAAGCAGGCGTTCATTGACGCGCTTGTTATGGCAG
Organism: Escherichia sp. KTE52; assembly: GCF_000408325.1. Taxonomy (NCBI): domain Bacteria; kingdom Pseudomonadati; phylum Pseudomonadota; class Gammaproteobacteria; order Enterobacterales; family Enterobacteriaceae; genus Escherichia; species Escherichia sp. KTE52. The sequence goes on along the minus strand of NZ_KE138679.1, from coordinate 48,618 downwards.
GAACACCACCAGCACAAGCCGAAAAGATGTTCATGGCGTATGTGAAGAACAACGTAAAAAATGTATAAGTGTTTGTAAGGACGTGAATAGTTCACTATTATGACGGTGAAGGAATGGTACATGTTGAACCAAACCTTCGAGGATGCAGCAGACTGAAGAAATTCAGACATCCCGCAACCAGCTATCATAACAGGTCAAGCCTGTTGTGATACTTGGTCAAGGCAAAGTCCGGTAATGGCGTTCTGAATACCAGAAAATAATTTCTGGCGAAGCCCACCTTAAGGTGGGCTTTGTTATTTTGGTGGCTTAGGAAGCGGTTTGTTCCTTAACAGATTGTATGCGATTGCGAAAAACTTCACTGACCTGCCATTTGGTTTTTCTGATACCGGGTAGGCGCTAGTGATGTGTAACCGCAACTTTTTCTTTTCCCTGAAAGCCTTAAACGCAACAAAATAATACTCCTTGTTACCCTCCCCAATATTTACCTCAATAACGGCATAGCTTCCGTATCCGGCATGGATCACCTTACCTTCCGACAATGACAGAATTGCCTCTTTTAAGTGAAGTTTGGCAAGATTATAGCGACGCTCACAAAATGGACGAGACTCTTTAGGGGCGTGGTACATTAACGCCAGTTTCTCTTCCTCAGTCTGGTGTGCATAGTCTTTTGTGAAGCAGTGAAAAGAGTACGTAACCCAAAAGCGATACTCTATCGGTTGCTTTCCTTCTTGTTGCTGAACAAACACAGCCTGATGAGCATCAAGAAATGACAAATCACGAATAACACCATCATGGTGTTCAAATAGCTGAAAAAATGTTTTACATCAAAGTCATCAAAGCAAGGCGGAAAATCCGCCTTTTAAGCGTTAGTCGGACATGGGTTTAAGTATGTCTTCGTAAGTATTCTTTAAATCAGCTATTAAATCATTTATGCCAGACAAACCAATATCCTTATAAAAATCAGTTCTTTCCACAGCCTTTAATAAATCAACAAAATCTTCAGGCGAGGAGATTCTTTTATTTTTTTCTGTATATACATCCACTATCGCTTTTATGCCTTCGAACAAAGCAACTCTGTCGTCCAGAAGCTCTTTGTTCTTAGAGTCGATTGCACTTAATGATTTTATTCTCTCCTCTATTGCTGCATCCAAATCTAATCTGGCGCTTTCTTTGCTACGCAGATCAAACATTAAATCTTCTATTTTGGCTTTCTCTTTCAAATCAAATTCATAATCAAGATATCGTATCCTTGCATAATTTCTACCTGTGGCTTTCGATATAAACAACGTAACATAAGGTATAATAACAGACGCAACAGTGCCATATATAAATGGCATGACAAAATGAGCTACAAATGGTGGCAAAATGAATGATGGCAAAAAGGGGATATTATACTCATCACCTACCCATACTATAGATAATGTCGTATATATATCGTACTTTGATTTAAATAAAATGAAAATATCCTGCCAGTTAACGACAAAAAAAGAAACCACAACATATGCAAACAACTTATTAAATAACTTGTCTCTAATGGCTTCTTCGATTGTATTCTTGACAGTGATATTTTCATCTTTATTTTCTAATGATGAATCTTTGCTCATATAAACAATCAAACCTTCTTAACTTTACTTTTGGTAAAAGCGGTCATCCAGACCGCCAAACTTAAACACCAACTAGGCTTTCAAGAGGAATGCCAAACTGGGAATGTAAACGGCGAATCATAGGTAACGTCAAATTTCGTGTCCCATTTAGCACCTCGTAAACACGATTTGATTTACCAATAGCCGGTTCCAGATCCTTCACGGTCAGCCCTTGCTGTTCCATACGGAACTTAATGGCTTCAATAGGTGATGGTGGCTCAATTGGAATAATGTTTTTTCTCGTACTCCTCAATGAGAAGACACATGACCTCAAAGAAATCACCTTCCGGGGTATTCATTTCCGGTTCGTTATCGAACATCGGTTCGACTTCACGCAGTGCGGCCTCATAATCTTGTTCTGTACGGATAGGTTTAATGTTCATTAATTCCAAAGGAAAGCCCACTTGTTAAGTGGGCTTTTTGTATGTGTTTTACTATATCAGGCTGCTTTTTTATTCAGGTTCCGCTGAGAAATAAATTTTTCAGCAGTATTGATACGACTTAACTCTTCCTGAACGCGCATATCATTTTCGACTTCCCACAGGTCTACTGCGGTCTGAAGATTAATCCAAAAATCTACAGAAGTATCGAATGCTTTTGCCAGGCGATATGCCATATCCATCGTTAGCTTACGATTATTATTAACAAGAGCACTTACGGTGTTACGATGAACATGAAGTATTTCTGCTAACTCGTTGATCTTAAGCTCTAACGGCTCCAGGTATTCGTACAGCAGGATATCACCTACAGTCGTCGGTTTTCTGGTTGCCTGTTTCATTTTTTGCCCTTACTAGCGTGCGTATTAAGTGGACTCTGGTCAGTACCCGGCCCATCCGCCGGGTATTTGTTTTAGTATTTGTGAGGGTCGAGATACAAGTCCTCGGCCTTTCCGTTAACCCACTTAAAAATTAACCTGTATTGCTTATTCACCCTTATTGATGAATAGCCGTTTAGCTTCCCTGACAATTCCTCATACCGATTACCTGGTGGTGATCTCAAGTCCTTCCAAGTAGTTGCAGCATTGATAATATCCAGCTTCCGCAACAATGTAATCTGAATATCAGAAGGTATCTTTTTGTGTGGTATTGAAAATTCAAAAAAATCATCAAGCCACTCATCCCTGAAATTCTTTATGTTAATCTTTTTGCTCATCGATCATCTTATCCTCCATGATTATTAATGAATGTCATAATGATAGCGCACCGTTGCACCGTGCGCAAGTGCATATTGCAACAATTCCCCTCCTCCATCCAAAATCACAATCTCCCGAAAATCTTCCTTTCGATACCTGATAAATCGACCTTTGAGGACGCTTATGGGCCGTTTTGATGAATGGCTTGCTGATGATGCAAGCCTGATGAGAAAGGGAACAGAACATGACAGCACGCAGAGAGAAGAGACAACGACGGTTGAAGCGAATGAAGGAAGCACAACGGAAAATGGGAATGTCAGTGCAGGGCCATTCAGTATTCTGGAAGAGCACGCCGCCACCCAATCTAATAGCCATGATAATTGGCCTGATAATGCTGGTGACTCTGTTACGGAAGTGATTGAACCTGACATCGCTCCCCTACCGGCATCGCTCGCTAACAGAGAACCAAACCAGCAGCTTAAAACCCGATATAACGGACATAAAGCGTTCAACGACCAGATCCGCGCCGATTGGATGCTCATTATTGAATCAAGCCCTGACGCGTTCGAGGCGCTTTTATACCGCCCGGCTGATGGCACCTATGGCGTCGTAAACGATGAAACAGGTGAAGAGTCTTTCACGCAACTGGACAACAACCAGCGTGAGCTTACCTATCTGGAACCGGAAATCGTATACGTCCTGGATAACCCGGACGGAAGGGATTCGTTTCATGCCATTGATGCCGATGGAGAACAGGATGGTCTTGCTGATGAAGTGCTAATCCTGCGTATTGCTGCAAACAACGTACCTGTTGGTTCAATCCTGGAATGGAACGAAGAAATGGCGAATGGCCTCGCCCGCCGCTGGTGGTACGTGCATCGAATCTTCAGCTACGGAACACAACACGTCGGCTCCCTGTATTACTGCATCCCGGCCAGGAACTTTGATACCACTCAAAACGGAGTGATCGAATGACACCCAACAAAACTCTCCTGTCCCGCATTGGCGAGTGGCAGACAACGCGTACCGGAAAATTCCAGACAACTGGTCTGGAAAGAGTGGATAACGCTTTTGCTACGCTAATCAGCGACATTTTTTCTGACGTAACGCTGGTGGAACCAGCAAAAGAAGAAAGGCGCTTTGCATCATTCCTGAGTCGCCCACCAGCGGAGCGTGTTTATGTTGCCCGTTTTGATAACGCGGTCGAGTTCCTTAAAGCGGTTCGCCGTGCTAATGCCGGGCAAGGGAGAAAGCCAGAGAATCCGAACATTAATCGCGATGCGCTCCCTCTGATTAATATCTCGCGCTCAATGGATATCAGCTATATCAACAATGACCAGCAGATAGACCGCAAAAGCTGTGATCACTTCTGCGAACCTGGCAGCGGTATGCCTTTAGTAGCCCTGGAATACACCCAGGCAAATCTGACGTATGACGTTACGTTAATGGCGACGGATAAGGCGACCATGAGTCTGATGTGTAATTCGCTAGGAGCACGTCTTCGCTTGATGGCAGGAACGCAGTTTGAAGCAACAACCCCGCTGGTACGAGTACCCGTCCCGCTAATCTGCGCGATTCAGGATGCTAAAGACATCAGTTTTACTGATGTTTCAGCCCCAATTGGGGAAGAGCGTATTTATGCTGCACAAACGGCAATTAGTGTTATAGCAGACGTGATCACCGCCTGGGAGCTGGACGCGAAACGAATTATTACTGAAACCTCTCTGAGAATGGGGTAAGCCATGTCCCAGGAGCTACAGCAATACTTTCTACAGTCCATTACCATCAACGGAAACAAAGTGCCCAGGGAGTGGATATTCACTGCCGTATATGTGGAAAAGGCAAACCTGCGTGCACCATTGCTGAAACTGGAAATTCACGACATTACCGGCACCATAATTGATGACTGGAAAACAAAATACGGCGCAGCACTGGTTGCAGAGATGGGTGATCCACAAGGCAATTCAGGTACGTTTAAAACAACTTTTTTCGTAACATCTGCGGTGCTGGCTGGTGATGTCATTACGGTCATTGCAGTCAGTGAAGACGTTCGGATATTTAAGATCCCCGCTCTACGGGCTAACCTGCATACAAATAAAACGCCTGATACCATCTTCAAGACGTATACCGGTACACTGAAAATCGCCTCCAGCGCATTGAAACGAAGCTGTACGTACCATCTTTCCGCCGGGGAAAAACCCTCCAAAATGCTATCTGAAATGGCCCGCGACAAAGGCGCTTTATGCTGGGCCTGCCGTGGTCAGTTTAACTTTTATACATTAGCTGACCTTATGAAAGCCAAACCATCATTCACCTATGAAGGGAACAACCCCAGGGCGGAATACACGATTTCAAAAATGAGGCTTATACAGCAAGAGTATGCCGTTACGGCAAATACTCAGTATCGATTTACCGGCTATTCAATGACTGAAGGCTATGTCGAATATGGCGATAGCTCACTTCCAATACGCTATATATCCGATCCGGATATGGAAACTCTGCGCAATATGCAATTGTCGCTCGTACCCAAAATGGATATTGAGGTCGCGGGTAATCCCGACATCACGCCGGGAATGGTTATTGAGATCCTCGTGTATCGTTACGACCAGGAAAATAAGCTGGACGAATCGTTGCCTCGTAAGCTGCTGGTGAAAAACGTAGCCCATTTTGAAGACCGGATCGGCTATACAACACGAATGATATTAGGAGTACCCAACCAGTGAAACGCAGAGCGCAAATCGTAGGGACCAAACACCCTGCCGGACTTATGCGAGCGCAGGTCCGCATACTGCCTGACTGGAACGGTGTACCGGATGAAGACCTCCCATGGGCAGAGTATCAAATGCCTATCGGTAACGCCTTTACACCTACAGTCAGCGGCGATTTAGTCTGGGTCGAATTTCCTTATCTGGATGCTAAAGGCAGGATAGACACGCGCCGACCTTTAATCGTTGGCGCGGCGCAGGATGCCCCAGGAGGCGTACCAAATGTGCCTCCGGAAGCCTCCGGACAAGGAAGTGGATGGTCGCCAGAAGAAGTTGATGGTGCTCCTGCCCGCCCCCAGTTTTCGGCGACTGAAGATTTTGTTATTCACCGAAACAATATCCTTGAGGTAAGAACGGCTGGCGGTGGCTATGAAATAGCAAACACCGCCGCAGGATCAAGGATAGGGATGAACGAATCCGGCCAGATTTACATAATCGGCCCGGCGAATATAGTGCTTAATGCTGGAGGTGAGGTTAACGTCAAATCAAGCAGCAAAACCAATGTATCCTCTGATGGAGACGTTAATGTAAAAGGCAGCAATGTAACCGTCGCCGCTGATGGTGATATAGCCCTGAAAGCTGGTGGCGCGCTAAAAGCAACAGCGAGCAATTTCTCCTTTGTGAAGGGATAGCAAAATGCAAAACTGTGTTAGATAATTTAGTTTCATTTTCTAACACAGTTTTGCGAAACATGAGATTAGTCGCCTTTAAAAACATATACGTCTATCGCCTTGCCCGCGAAATTAAACTGGACTCAACCACCGTTAGTGATGCCTTAAGCCAATTCACATTCACTCCATGCGCATCACAAGAAATGGCAAAAGTCGGATGGGTGCCGGTTCTGGCTGACAACCTGATCCATGAATACCACGGTTTTCTACTTCTCCAGCAACAGCGAGAAATTAAGCTCCTGCCCTCTCATGTCATTAAGGAGGAAGTGCAGAAAAAAGTGGAAAAGCTCGAAAATGAGCAATCTCGTAAGCTGAAGAAGTCGGAAAAAAACACCCTGAAGGATGAAGTTCTCCACTCTTTGTTACCTCGCGCATTCACTCGCAAATCATTGTCGCGAATCCTTATTGATCGCGACAACTATCTGGTCTTCGTGGAAGCTTCCAGCGCCAGAAAAGCAGAAGAAATGCTGGCGCTCTTACGTAAATCACTTGGCAGCCTTCCGGTGATTCCATTCACGCCGATAGAACCGCTCGAAATGACTATGACCGAATGGTTCAAGTCAACATTTCCTCAAGGCTTTAAAGCAGGTGAAGAAGCCATATTGAAATCTCTGTTCGATGACGGCAGCGCAGTTCGTTGCAAGAAAGTAGACCTACAGTCAGAGGAAATAATGACTCATATTGAAGCCGGAAAAGTTGCAACAACAGTTGCAATCAACTGGCAGGACCGCGCGACCTTCAGGTTAAACGATGATATGAGCATCAAAGCACTGACGTTTTGCGATGATCTCTATGACCAGAACGATGACATCGACCGTGAAGATGTTGCCCAGCGATTTGATGCTGACTTCATTCTGTTCACAAGCGAATTATCCGCGATGTTTAGCTCGCTGGTGGAGGCCATTGGCGGTGAAGCAGAGCATTAATAACCGACCGCTGGCGGTGAGTCTTTGTGATTATACAGGGAATATGGTTTCCCCCTGGCTGGAACACGGCATTGATGCAGTCATTGTCGATCCGCAACACCAGGAGTCCGGCAGCCAATTGATGGAGTCAGGTGCTGTACTCACACGTATCAGCGCAATTATTGACAGTGATGAGGTCTACAATTTCCTTCGGAAAAATTTGCACAGAGTTGTATTTTTAGCCGGTTTCCCTCCATGTACTGACCTGGCTGTATCTGGCGCACGCTGGTTCGCAGATAAAGCAAAAAAAGATCCGGTTTTCCAGTTCAAAGCAATGCAGGTTGTCTGGCAGTGTTACGACATTGCAAAGATGATTGGTTGCCCGTACATGATTGAAAACCCGGTCAGCCAAATATCGACATTCTGGCGTAAACCTGATCACATATTCCATCCTTATCACTTCACTGCATATTGCAAGGAAGACAATTACACCAAAAAAACATGCCTGTGGAGCGGACAAGGATTCATCATGCCAACTCCGCGAATCGACAAGTCGTTAGGTGATCCAGATAACCGAATACACAAGGCACCGCCAGGGCCTGAAAGAGCGAATTTTCGTAGCGCGACACCTTACGGTTTTGCAAGAGCTGTATTTGAAGCAAATAAGGAGGGAATCCGTGGCTGATATTGGTGCTAAATTTATTTCTTATAGCGACAATCATCGTCCTGCGGCGGAAGCCACTATCAGCCATATGCGACGTATTCGCTCGGAGGACGAATTTGATCGCCCAGTCTTTAAGTGGGTCGGCGGCAAATTTTCTGCACTGCCCATTATCTTCGAACACCTGCCCCACGGAAAACGGTTGATAGAACCTTTCGTTGGAGGTGGCGCTGTTTTCACTAATGCCGGATTTAAAAGCAACCTGCTGAACGATATCAATAATGACCTGATTAACTTCTATCAGACATTGCAGCGTGAAGGGCATTCTCTTATCACACTGGCATATCGTTTTTTTCAGGATTACAACTCTGCTGATGCATTTTTGAATGTTCGCAATGCATTCAACAATGGTGCTTATGATTCCCTTCACCATGCAGCGGCGTTCCTGTATCTCAATCGTCATTGTTTTAATGGCGTCACTCGCTATAACCGTAAAGGAGAGTTCAACGTCGGATATGGAAAGCAGAAATCACCCCACTTCCCTCTCGCGGAAATGGAGGCGTTCCTGGCTGACGATATTTCAAAGTATTCGGAATTTGTGTCCGGCGATTTTGCTGGTGTAATTGAGGCTGCCGGGAATGATGATGTGATTTTCTGCGATCCCCCCTATGAACCATTGCCCGACACTACCGGATTTACAAATTACTCAGGGCATAGCTTTAGGTTTGAAGATCAACAACGGCTGGTGTCACTGCTGGTGGATGCCCACAGACGCGGAGCGAAAATTGTGATAACAAACAGTGGTGCGCCTAACATTCGCGAACTTTACGTTGGCAATGGCTTCAAGGTGTATCCTATGCCATCCCGTCGCTCTGTATCCTGTAAAGCATCAACGCGAATGATAGCTAACGACATTATAGCCACACTTAATTAAGAAAAGCCCCATATGGGGCTTTTATAACATCAAACAAGCACCGTTACGGTACACTAACAACACCATTCTGGTACTAAAAAGGAATCAAAGTAGCCTCAAAATAACACATGGAACCAAAACGGTGTCATTCCGGCGTCATTTTGTATCCTCAGACTCTGCAAGCATGAGGATAGCATGGCGGATCATATTCAATTTGCTGCGATTATGCTTTTTGCTTAACGCATCAAGTACCTGGTACTCGTATTCATTGAAGCCAACACGAATGGATTTAAAATCACGTGGGGCGTCCTTATCGAGCACTTTGTTGTCTTCTGGTTGCTCACCCGGCACCAAATCAGCTTTGCTGGCAAAAGCCTCAATTCGGCGTTCAAGATCGAGGTCTTTTACTTCGGGGGCTTTTACCGATTTACGAGGCTTAATCACTTAATAACTCCTTAACCAACATCTGGATTTCACCTTTAGCTTTCCCGTTGTCCATCTCAACAACGCCCTTCCCTTCAGCCATACAATCGCGGTAAACCTTGCGATCGCGAATGATGGTTTTCAGCAACTTCAGTTGCGGATATTCAGCCAGGTACTCTTTGGCCTCATTGGCTTCATTCACAACCGGATTGGATGGGGCCATTGTTAAAACTGCGCACGCCTTAATGCTAGGATTAGGCATCAGATCCAAAGCCTCTTCAAAGACTTCAACAAAATGCGCCAGCGTGTCTAAATCTGGCTGAGATGGCCTGAATGGAACAAGCAAAACATCCGCCGCAGTAATACCGGTGCGCATCTCTTTGCTATCACGACCAGCGGTATCAACAACCACAAATTCATAACGCTTGTCCAGATCAAGAAGTGTTTCACGAATATTCCCAAACTTCTGGACGCAATGAATTACTGGAGAAACCTCTGCCGCATTACGGTCCGATGCCCAACGGGCAGATGTTCCTTGCTTATCTGCATCAAGTAGAACTACGTCCTTATTTGCGCGGGCAAGCTCCGCACAAATGTTTACGCTGGTGGTTGATTTGCCACAGCCACCTTTTTGGCTGGCTACCAATATAATCATATCCGTCCCTCGGTGTTATTTTGGTATCAAAATGGCTCCAAACAGAAGCCTTATTGATGCGGTTTTGGCTCTATAGTGGAGTCACTATGCTTTGCAAAAGTATAACACTAAACACTCGAAATTTGCCCTCTGTTGCATCCTGTTTAACACGAAATCAGCCTCAAAGTGGAACCAGACACAAAACAGCACCACAACAACACCGTTTTGGTACTAAAACAGCACCAAATTAGAACCATAACAGTATAAAAAAGGCTGCAAATTGCAGCCTTTGAAGATGTAGATTTGTTAATCAGGGAGTGAGTTTGCCAAATTCTGTGCAGAGCGGCTTTTCGAAACGCCAGGTTTTTTAACATCCGCTGAGGCAGAGGGGTTTCCTTCAGGGTTTTCCCGAACTTCAGGCGAAATTTCAAGAAATGAAACCAGCATTTTTCTGATCACTTCAGGGCTATTATCACCGGATAAAAGCGATGCCAACATGGGAGGTAATCTGCTATCAACCTCGCCAAGAGCGATACCTGCAAGCATCGCTGTGCGCGCCATATCATTGCGATCTCTTAATGGATGGCCCTCAAGTTTTGCATCAGCATATTGCTCACTGGCGTTAAGACCAGGACGAAGATAAAACAATACTTTTCGACGTTCCTGAGACATGGCAACCTCATCAACCGATAGATTTTAGACCATAGACAAGAGCAAGTTGTGGATCATCAGCAACGAAAAACCTATCGTCACGAATGTTTACCTGCTCACGGATAGCATCAGCAACAAGCGGCGCGCCGCCACCAATGACCATAACATGCGTGTATCCTTTGAAATCACTGATCACATCCAGTACGCGTGTACGGAGTCGTTCTATGCTTGACGAAATGGCTTTCTTAACATCATCAATAGCAGACGGATCGTTAATATTGTCGGTCAAATAATCCTCATCATCACGATTAATGATTAATTGATCGACATTATAATTAGAGGTTTCGGTATTCGCTTTTGCAAGTGCCTGTCTGACCTCTTTAGTTACCAGCGAAACGCCGAGATTAGAATCGCCAAATACGCGAGAAACGGCGGTCATTTGCCCGGCGACCATCGACACATCCAGAGTAGTCCCACCAAGATCAACAATAAGCACAGAATGCGCTGGCACAAGGCTGTCGCACAGACCGATCCCTGCGGGTATTGACTCCGGGCGCACAGTCACTTTTTTGATAGTAAAAACCTGACCTTTGTTAAGGGTGACTGGTCGCATCAGGCTGGCCTTTTTCCGCTCAATATTTTTCATGTTGTATTGTGCGTCGTCGTCATAAAACTCTGCCAGTGGCAACGTGACAACTATTTCCACTTCTTGAGGCTCAATGCCACTTGTAAGCAGGGCATGATGAACAGCAAGCACATTAAGCGGGCTGTATTGCCATTCAACGTTATTCGTCGGCAGCACATCCGGCGAGATCAAGTCATATGAATATTTTTCGTCATCAATGATGTAGTTAAACGGCTTTCCTGCGCCAAATGTGGCGGACCATCCACGTTTAAAACTGTTCGGACAGATATGGGTTCGAGTTTCCCCGTCTTGTTCCCACAGCATTTTGATATTGGTAGAACCATCGTCGATAAAAATGCGCATCATATTGCTCCACTTCTGAGACACATTTGAGAAAGAATTGAATTTTATATGAGAAAACAAAATAAGACCAGAAGTTAGATAGCGTAAAAAGCATCAAACTAGAGACGCAAGAGAGACACAAAAGAGACTTAGATGATACATGATGTGCCCACGATACCAGTTTGAGACAAATCAGAGACAAATATGAGAAGTAAGAAATCTGAAGAGTGAAAATCACAAAGTGGAGAAGATTTAAGAAAAAGGAGGTGTTAGATGAGTGCAATAGCGACCAGTGACACAGTTTGTTCTGGTCATGGAGGATTCCCTCCGCGACCTGTAGCAGAAACAGTTTCCTGGTTTACCGTAAATGGAAAGCCAGTGGTTGTAGATGGGGGAGCGTTCCCCAGCCATACAGACGGAAATAGCGCGCACCCCGGATCAGCCGTATCGACACGCTCATGGTTTGCAATAGGCGGGAAAGGAGTTGTTTGTGTGGGAGATCCCCTTTCTTGTGGCTCAGTCATCGCCAATGGTGAGGCAATTTTTCAGGTGTCATAATGCTTGATTCAATCGCTGAAGTTAATGCATTCAAAATTCTAAATGCATCAGGCACAACTACGCCTGCATCTATCACGCTAAGTAAAACAGCGTCATCCAATGCCAGTTCTCTGGAAGAGAATATCCAGGCTCTTATCCTGAAGGATAAAGCATACCCGGCGTCGGTGGTTTCATGGGTCAATCAGCTTTCTGTCTTTTCAGAACAACTGAAAACTGTCAGTGCAGAAGCAACCAATTTAGCCGACTCGCTGTCTCCGTATACTTCGCCAACTGAATTACTTCAGATGAAAATTGGCTGGGAATGTTACGTCAAAGGTAATGAGTTATCTCCTGCGCCAGAATTTGCTCTCGTAACAGTTATGGGAGATACCCTGCATCCGCAATCGCTTATTGACGCGTTGGCAGCATTTGAACTGGTGCCAATCACTTCAGCCATGACCGCTATAAATGCAAAAGTTCAGGCGTCAAGCGGGGAGGCTTCAGGCAACGGAAGTTCCACCGGAACAACACAGCAACCAGCACTAACAGAAGAAGAGATCAAAGCACTAAAAGACGCTGTGGAAGCAGCAACAGAACAAATAAATGCAATAAACAACACGAGCAGTAGTCTCTCAACACTTGTACAGCAAGTTAAGGACTCTACCGGAAAAGCCAAACAGGGACTGGAGAATGCTGTAGCTATTACGTTAACCGGTTCTCTACTGGGCGATGAAGTAATGAGTCCGGCAATCAGTTTGATCATGCCACAAGGTGTGATCGATGCGCTCCAAAGCAACACTAAAAAGGAACCATAAACACACCATTTAAGCCCATAAATGGTTACAAATTGGTACACATATCACACCAACAAAAAATCTGAAGAGGATGGTTTTGAAAAAGATAATTTTGATAGTAGTTGCGCTTTTAGCCATTTATGGAATTTACCGTACTACGGCGGCAGTTATCGATCACATCAGGTATATCCGTTCCCTGGAAGACTCAAAATCACAACTTGAAAGCGAGAACAACACGCTTTCTACCGCATTGCAGTTAAGTGAAAAATCGCGATCTGCCATGATGGCTGAAAACGAAAGAATTAAAACACTGGAGAAGGAGTACCAGCGCAAAACAGCAGAACTGAATACCAGCCTGATCAAACAACGGGAGGAAAGCCAGAATGAAATCAATCGTCTTGAAACTGCGTTACGCAATGCCGGGGTTAATGATGTGCGTGTGCCTGATGACGTTATCAGGATGCAGCGGGAACGGGCAAAAGAAATCAATCAGCGTGCCAATGCAAATTACCGTAGAAGCCACCAGCAAACCGCAGGGAAATCTGATTGATTATACCCCTTGCATAGTGCCAGAGGACACGCCTGTGCTGTTAAACAAGTATCCGGCATACGCTGAACAGTTATTCAGCACTATCGATGAATGCAACCAACGAAACGCACTGAATAACCAAAGGAATAGGGAGATTTGGGAAGGGAAGGGGGGTTAAGGCTCCTGAAGCCAGATGTCCTGGCTGTCAGCTTCTTCGAAACCGTGACAGACGTTAAAGTCACTCAAGCGATACTGGCGCTGACGGCCTCTATTTCGCTCATGCCAATGCATATATCCACCAGCAAATGCCAGCGGACAATCGCTATAGTCGATGTAGCCAATACCATTACCCAAACGCGCTTCGCGCGCCCCGGCTTTCCAGGACAGCAGAAAAGAGTCACGATCTGCCAGCATGACTACAAAATCATCTGGATCGCCTATGCAGTGAAGAATGCCTGCCTTGCATAACTGTTTGAGTGCCTTAGACTGACTCAGGATGTCTTCACCGTAATACTGAAAACAATCATCAACAATAGCGGGATAGCCAGCGGGTGGATTCAGGCTGGTTGGTATAGCTGACGCGATAGCCAGCATTAAACGATATTGTGTTTTCGATGGGTTCGCGTGACTCATGTTTCCTCTACTCACTGTCTCCATGCATTTTTCAGCTCCGGAATATCAGCCATTTCAACCAGCTTCCTAAGCCCCGCGCTGACCTTCCCATTACCAACCGCAGCAAGCCAATCCCTTACTGACTTCGGCATATAAAGAGTGGTCGTTACAGGATCTTCCACTCTTACAGGCGTGCCAATTTGAGGCCACTTAACAGATGCCAAAACGTCAGAAGGCGGGGTAAGCGCGGGAACATTAAGAATAGCCTTTCCTGAATGGAGAATCACGATCCGTTCAGCCAGGGAAAGAATGTCTCTTTCAGTAAGGATTGATGACAGTTGAGCTTCTACAAGGCATCTGCTGCTTGTATTCAGAGAATGGCTTTTAGCACCATTTTTGTATGAAACGAAGATCTTGTACGCCATTTGTTCTAATGCTTTATGTTAGAAAATTAAGATTAAACCATACTAACACAAGATTGTTAACGAAAATTATTTTTCTAATGCTATTGACTAAATAACAAAGTGAGTATTGTCACCTCGTCAAAAGAATCTTCACGCCGCGCCCGAATTTAGGGTTTAACCGTGAACAAGAACATTGAGCCAGCTCGTAAGCGCGAGCGCGAGATTATGAATCGGGCGGCAAGCGTCATGGCTATGACCGTCGATCCAACCACTGATGCTGCCGGTAACATGATTACCGACAACGAAGTGATGATGGCTAACCTGGAAAAAGCTATCCAGAAAGAGCCAATGTTTGAAGGCGTTGGACCAGAAGCAGCTCGCCAGATCATTGGTAGCTGGGCCATGTCTATTCATGAATACAAACGCCAGCATGGGCATTATCCGGCAAGCGATGTATTAGCCAACGCCCATGTAGCACTTGAGCGCCTGATGATGGAGTCCGCTAAAGAGACGCATGAAGGCGCTGGCAAAGCCATGTTTGAATCAGTAGCCAAGGACATGCGCACCTCCGATGGTGTAATGAAGGTTGCACAATATGCCGCACTGATCCTGCCTGCTTCTCTCGGTGCAGCCACCAGCGACGCATGTACGTTTATCCCTTGTGATCGTGATGAAACCAATATTTACGAGCTGACCAACGTTGCTGGTACAAAATTCGGTACATTCGAGCAGGGCGATGAACTGAACATGCAGTCTGCTGGCGTGTATTCGCAGATGAAACGCCTGTACATCCTGACCGAAAAAGGCGATGGCAGCAAAACCACCTTCCAGTTTGATATCCAGAACTTCGAAGGCCAGGCCTGCCCGCTACGCCAGGGCTACAACAAACTGCTGATTAACCGCAAACCGTCCAAAGTAGATGATGGTGACGGCAACCTGTATTTCAACGACAAAGACGTCAACGGCAACTCTTTCTCTGTTACAGCAAAAGTTAAATACGATACCGGCGTTATCGATATCACATTTGGTACAGCACCAGCAGAGGGTACAGAAATCGCTGTTCAGGTTGAAATCAACATTGAACGCAATCCGAACCTGATACCAGTCATTAACCAGTCCATGCGCAATTACGCCCTGCGCCCGTCGCAGTACGTGATCGCATCCGAACATACGGTTATGACAGCATCTGACCTGAGCCGTGAACACGGACTCGAACTGGCAGCATTGCAATTTTCCGCAATGCGCAACTGGATTTCCCACGAAATCGATATGATGCGCCTACGCACTCTGGTATTCCACACAGTTTACGGTCGTGAATTTGATGTGGCACTGCCAGAAGCGCAGAACTACGAGTCGTGGGTTGGTTTAATTCGCCATGTTGTGAACGCGCTGTCACAGGATATGGCTGACCGCACCCTGACCACCGGTATCCGTGGTGGCTTTGCTGGTGGCGATGCTGCTAACTTCCTGCGTTCCTTACCGCCGCAGCACTTCCAGTTGGCACCGGGCTATGTACAGTCGCCGTACATTCAATACATCGGCACCCTGTTTGGTTCCATTCGTATCTACGAAGTGCCGAAGCCTATCTGCAAACAATTCCAGGAACATGGCTACGACTTTGGCCTGGACGACATCTACTTCTATGGTCGTGGCGAAGGCATTGGTAAAGCTGGCCTGGTCGCTGGTGATGCTGTGCCTGCTATTCCGTATGTCCACGAAACAAATCCAGCCCTGGTAAACCGCACCACTCTTTGGGGTACAGCAATCAACGATGTGCATCCGCGCAACGGTGAGAACTATTTCACTCGCCTTCGCCTGACACGTTCGAAAGAAGGTGCGATTGACATGTTGAGCGGGCAAATCAACGAAAAAAAGTAGCAGTGGCGAACGTGTCAGTTTCACCAACGGCAATTGAAGTAAACGAAGGTGAAACTATCGCCGCGAGCACTTCAAAGACACGAAAAACACCCAAAAAGAAGTAAGACCAGCCCCTGAATAGGGGGCTATATGGAGGAAAAAATGGCTGATATTCAGGTAACTATTACACCTTCCGATGCGACAGATAAATCTTTCACTATCGAGTCAGATCATCCGGAAATTGTGAGCGTAGATGGCAAAACCTGTACCGCACTTAAAGCAGGTCAGGCTGTGCTCACTATCAAGACCACCGATGGCAATAAAACGGCAACATGCACCGTAACGGTTAATGAAGCCCCAAAGAGCGTAAGCGCCGTCAGCGTTGAACCGTCAACCAAAGAAGTGACGGTAGGTGACAGCTTCACGGTCGGCGAAGCCTGATAAAAGTCTCCCCATGCAAATGGGGAGGCTTCTCTAATCCGCTCGATAAAGAGGAAAAGAGCAGCATGAATAAAATTGGTTTTTCTGTTGGTCAGGCGGCGGGCGTTGCGGTAGCGGACGTAAATGCCGATGCTAGTCTGTCCAACACATCTGGCGGTGCTTCCGTCTTTGCCGGGTTGGTTATTTCCCGCAGAGGGGCACCAGGCAAGGTTTTGCAGGTTACAGCAGCCAACTATCAGAGCGTGTTAGGTTCACCTCTTCACCCGCGCACTGGGGCCGCATTTGAACCATATCGCCACGTTGAACGCGCAGTAAAAGGCGGCACCGGTTATGTGGTTCGCGTATGCGCAAAAGACATGAAAGTACCGGGCATTGCCGTTTCTGTTCAGGCCAGGTCGAAAAGCACTAAGTCTGCAAAAACTCTGCAAATTGCTCCGACCGAAGCAACGGTAAACATCGGCGATACACTGACCGTTCGTGCCGTTTCTGGTGCCACTTCTCCGGTAACTTTCGCTGCAAGCGAAACACCTGAAATTTCCGGGGATGAACTGGCTATTTTTTACATTAAGGACGGTGATGCTTCGACCAACCGCACGTTATCACTGATCCGTGAGGATGAAGAAAATGACCTGTTCACTCTGGAACTGAAAGAGACACAGACCGATGGTTCTGTAGAAACTTTGGAAAGCTACCAGGTTTCTTTCGATCCGGATGCAACGAACGATATGGGCCAGCCAGCATGGATTCCTGCGTTGTTAGAAAGTCAGTCCACCAGGCTTGGAGCTGTACTGGCTGATGGTGCCGAAGACTCCGCTCACTTGCTGACTTTCGAAGATGTAGCGTTTGAAGGCGGTACAGATGGCGATCTGTCCTCAATTGACACTGATGATTATCTGAAAGCGTTAGAGGTTCTCGAAGCATCAGAAGTTAATTATACCGCACTGCTTTCTATGGGCTGCTACGACGCATCCGTGCTGGCAAAAATTAATTCGCTGGCAGAAGACGTTCGCGTGGATATGTTCTACGACCTGAAATGTGCTCAGACTGGTGATAACGCTATCGCGGAAGCTAAATCACATGGTTTCGGCAAATCCCACCAGGCTGCACGTTATCACTTCCCGTACTCATGCCGTGACACTTTCAGCGGTATGAATGTGGTTTACGGAATCAGTTGTGATGCGTTCGTGGCAAAAGCGAAAGGCGTTGCGCTTGTGTCTGATGTAGGCGGCTGGCATTACGCCCCGGCTGGTCTGTCTCGCGCAATCATTGATCGCCAGAACATCACCAGACTCTCCGGGATTGGCACAATCGATCGTGAAGCGTATGTGACCGCTCGTATTAACCCTGTAAGCGTTGCAGCGGATGGTTCTGTCTACATCGACGACTCCCTGACGACATACAGCAAAAATAACTATCTGCGATTCCAGCACGTTTCATCACTGATGAATGCAATTGCCCGCAATTTCTATGAAGTTGCTCAGGCAATCAAGCATGAACCTGATGGCGTAACGCAGGAAAGTCTGACTAACGCACTGACAGATCTTCTGGACCGTTTTTATGCGGCTGGTGCGCTGGTTACACCACGCGATGAATCTCAAGGTTCTGACCCTTATGTGGTCAAGGTAACTCAAAAAGACATCGACTTGTGGGAAGTGGAATGGTCCGTGTGCCCAACAGGCACTGCTCGTCGAATCCTCGGCAAACCAATCCTGATGCGTTGATTTATCTTCCCCGCTGAAACGTGGGGATGAATGAGGTTTCCTAATGAAAAACTATTCTGTTGTTGATCCATTCATGCGCGCGCTATTTGCAGGCAAAACAGCCGATAACGCAGATACAGCCATACTGGAAAGCGCCAAAGATTCTGGTTGTTTTGAAAGTGGCGATAACGCCATCCTGGAAAGTGCCAAGAATGGAACCGATGGCGCGGATATCGAAGCCGCAATGATGGAAGCGGTGGAATCCCGTGCACAAAGTGACATCCGCAGTCTGGCAGCTTCAATGCTGGCGAGCTGGGTAGAAGATGGCGACCCTGAAGCGGATTCATTTGATGCGCTGGCAATCACAATGGCTGGCCTGGCCGACATTGACGAAGACACAGAACTGACCGACGAACAGGTTGACGCATATAACGACGCACTCGCGGCGTTGGCTAACGCGGCTGTGGCCCTGGGCGCTGATCAGGACGACGTCACCGAGATGATCGATGACGAAGATGACGCGGCAGCAGAACGCGTATTTGACGCACTGTCAGAAAGCGATAGCGAAATGATGGAAGAAGCCATTGCAATTTACACCGTTGCTGGTGGCAATACAGCAATGCTCGAAGCTGTAAGCAAAAAAGTCGTCCGTGATGGCAAGGTTACTATCATCCGCAAACGCCCGCGCCCGCGTCGCATGACGTCCTTACAAAAGCAGGCGCTGAAAAAAGCGCGCCTTAAGGCGCATACGTCGATAGCTAACACTCGCCGCCGGAAGTCTATCCGCATTCGCAAAAAACGCGGCCTGTAATTATGTAAGCCACCTGTAATGGTGGCCTGTTTGGGAGAAATAGCAGTGATTTGCGGCGCGATCATGGCAGACGGCATAAGCCCGCTAATGAAAGCCTACATCAAGTCAAGCGAGGATATGGTAGTCGGATATATCGGCGAAGGTTCCTCTGCCGAACTATCGTCTCTGTGGCAGTCGCCATTTGAAGATAAAGCGATGGGCAGCATGTTAGGCGCTATTAGCGAGGCGGCATCATCTCTTGCAGGCATCGTGCAGACATCATCAGGGTACACGAGTAAAAGCCGGTTCAACTCCACCCTCGTGTGGGAAGGGCAACAACCGCCGGAATTTACCCTTGTCCTGGATTTTTTAGCTACATCCAGCGCAAAAATTGAGGTGAATGACGCCATCACGACGTTGCTGAAAATGGCATCTCCAGAACTAAACGACATTACGCCTTTTGGTCGAGTCCCGGAGGCCGTAACGATAAATATCGGCAGGAACGTGATGTTAACGAACGTTGTGATCAAAAGCGTCAGCTATCAGCTTGACGCCCCGCGCACATCGGAAGGCTATTTCACCCACAACACGGTCACTCTGCAATGCAGTGGTAACACATCTATTAACCGCAGCAATATCTCATCTGTTTTTGTTTAGGAGTAATTATGGCCGGTTTTTCAAACACAAAAGCCGATCTCGCCTTCCTGAAAGCCAGATTCAACAAGAACCTGGCAGCAGGCGAAAAATTAATTGGCACTGAATATTGGATGACCATTAAGGGATACGAAAATCTGTCAGTGCTGATCCGCACCGCGCAGTTACCGGAAATGACGCGTGAAGACGTAGAAGATTACGCTCCAGGCGGTATGAAGTTCAACCAACACGGCCCACTGCGTAACTCAGGTGAATTTCAGGTTACCTGTGCGGAGACGATTGAAGGTGTTGTACTCGCTGCCGTCAAAGAGATGGTTTATGAGAAGAAATATCTGGATATCTCTTTCCAGGCTGCCGCTGAATCTAACAGCGGTGACAGCAAAGGTCTGTCACGCACTTACTCACACTGCAAAGTGTATTCCGATGCCGTTGATTTCTCGTCAGAAGATGTAACGGCGGTTGTCAGACCGACCCTGCGTATTGTGTACAACTGGGTTGAGTAATACCGATCCCGCTCAAAAGAGCGGGATTATCCCCCTCCGTCCGGAGTATTTATGACACCTTCTGAACTATTAGAAAGCGTTAAAGCGCGATTCAATCCTCTTCTTGTACGGGAGGAAGAGACACTGAAAGCATTCCTGCTCAAAGCGTTGACTACTTACCAGGACAGAGCGGGAGTAGTTAAGGCGTTAAAGCTGGAGAAAGCAGACGGCACGGCGATCCCTGTTCCGGATGATTATCTGTCTCTGGTCCACGTCACTGACCACAACGGGCTTC
Source organism: Escherichia sp. KTE52 (assembly GCF_000408325.1). Taxonomy (NCBI): domain Bacteria; kingdom Pseudomonadati; phylum Pseudomonadota; class Gammaproteobacteria; order Enterobacterales; family Enterobacteriaceae; genus Escherichia; species Escherichia sp. KTE52. The sequence continues at coordinate 28,158 of NZ_KE138679.1, read as the reverse complement.
TGGTTTACGCCGACGAGATTGCCGGTTTTGTCGAACTTGAGCTTACCGGTTCTGAACGCTGGCCTTTCAAGATGCAATACCTTGTAAATCTCCGCGATCGCAACCTGGATGAGTGGCAAGTGCCACCTGCTATTATCGGAATGCTTGAGGAATATCTTGAAGCACTTATCAATGTCCGCAACGTTGCCCGGCAGCGAAGGGCGTCGATTGATGGCAAGTTTGATTACTCCGATCTTCCTGATGAGGCGACGCTCTACGCGCGTGTTCAGGAGATAGAAGAAAAAATGGCAGCCAACCGGGCCATTATCCCTGGTGCTACCATTTTTTAACACGGAGGGCTACGTGAGTATTTTTAGTGCTACAACGCAAACGCTAGCCAGTGCGGTATCGTTTAGCGCGAAATCGTTCACCAGCAACCTTATCAGCGACATTCTGGATAGAGCGTTGTCTGGCAGTGGCGTTAGCGGGAGCTACGGCAATGACATCGCTTACGGAAAGAACGTAGTTGCTACGGCTATGCGTATCCGCTATGCCCAGGGCTGGCAGTGGACGGTAGACGTAGACGGATTAAACGGCTTTGATATGTTCGTTAAGGACATCACTTACAGTAGCGGGAATATTGAAACAGAAAGCAAAATCATTGGTAGCGTCGAGTTCAATAAGCCAACGCACGTAACCGCCGGACCGGTAACAATGACGGTCAGAGACACAGAAGACGGCAAAATAATGAATTGGTTCAAGGAGCGCCGCGCCCGTGTAACCAATAGCGATGGTACGCTAAACCTGCCGCCAGATTATCTCATGAATATCAGGCTATACCGCGTTACACAGGAAGGCGGGAAAGAGCTGGAAGAGGAAATGCGTGTATTTCCGACTCAGATAGGAGAGATCAGCCGCTCACGTGATCAGGTGTCCGAATTCTTGTCCTATCCGATCACGTTCCAGCGATACACATCTGCTGGTTCCGGCCTGTCCGCATTAGTCAATGGAGCTGCTGGTTTAGCAACAAGCGCACTTAAAAGCGCCGCCAGCAACGTGATCAAGTTTTGAAATGCAATATTAAAGTGCGAGAAGGAGAGGAAAGGACAAACTTGAGGGCAATTTTTACACCAGCTATTTACACCAGTGATGGCATTTTTTACACATTCCTTATTAATCAATAAATTACTAATAATGTTAGCCGTTAAAGATCCAACCAACTCACTAATGGTGTAAGAATTGCCCTCAATCTCTCATCTTTAAGGGCAAATCCTACACCTACAGAGAGGTGTAGAAATTGCCCTTAAGACTGCTGATGGAGAAATGTTGACTATAGGCGAAATGGCTTACAACTAATGTTGACTGTACTCGATCCCGATCACAAAACATTGACTACACGCGACAAGAAATGAGAAAAGATTGACTATAAGCGACAAATACTCAATGAAATAGCTGGTTTATCCATTGATCATGTGAAAAAGCTAATAACTAAATCCGCCAGCGTCAATGTTTGTCGCGTATAGTCAACGCTTAGAATCGCACACAGTCAATGTTATGGATTTCGTTTATGGATCTGGAAACCTATTTTCCGACCATTCTTTATCTCTGAAAATTTAAGATATTCAACAGCTTCTAAGTCTTTCATGGCTTTACGAATCACACTGTTCTGAACGCTAACCGAGGACTTGAGGTTCAATCTGGCGCGAAGGCGCTCAATACTCACTGGCGCAGGGTTTGAAGGTAACGCTTCGAAAAACGTATAAAGCACCTTGGCTGTCTCTTTCCTGCCAAGTTTATCGAGCATTTTGAGCTTCAATATTCGCTTATAGTCAACGTAGTACAACTCAGACAACTGCTTCTGCGGTTGGATTCTTATAATGTCATTTTCAGTATCAAGTTCACTAAATGCCAATAAATTCATCTGGATATAACGAACATGTTCTTTGCTGGTGGGCAAGTTGAACTTCAGCAACGTCTGCTGAATACGCGTTAGAGAGTCGCCAATGCTCTTGCGAAAAGCCTTGGACAGCCGCTTCCTTGGATAACCGCAACGATCCACAAATTCAGAGAATGTCAGGGTGATCACACCATCATTGTCTGGTTTATAGTCAAACAATGCAGATGTAATGCCTATCCACACCTTAAAATCAGTATCCATATCCAGGCGTGGCCCATGAATCTCAATACCCTGATACCCTTCCTGCTCTACAATCTTCAGGCTGGACAGTTCTTCTGTCGCATCAGTTGAGTTAGTTAAACCGGCGTTCTTGCGACGTAAAGCAACACTGGTAGATTTCAATGTGGGAACAAACACCCCAAGCCGCAACAAAGCTATCGGCTGAATAGTACTATTATTGTTAGGCTTTAAGCTGTGGATTTCTCCGGTATTCCCTGATATTTCCTCAACGTTCAGAAAGCCTTTTTTGTCATCTACCATCCTGTTATTTCCTTGATTGACGGGGCTTTATAGCCAAATGAAAGATACTTATCCACAGCCGTCTGACGGCTGAGAGAATTATCGCATACAGTCAATGTTTATATCGCATATAGTCAACATTAAATCGCGTACAGTCAACATTAAATCGCACATAGTCAACATTAAATCGCACATAGTCAATGTTGATCGCCATTTAGGCCAGTGATGGCGCGGCTCGCAGCGATCCGGGATCTTCTTTGGATCTTACTGGTTCTCTTTGGGATCTATTTATTGGATCTACCCTGTGGATAAATAGGTTAAAGTCAAAATCACACACTCCCTATCCTCCAGCCAAACGAGTACCGACTTTTCTGGAGGAATCCTTGAACATTCCCAAATTCCCATTGCCTTCACAGCCTGAAATAGAAATTCAGTTTCATGCACCTACTGTGAAAGATGCCCTGAAATATTCAGACATCAATCCGGCAGAAGACGAGGCAACCACAACAGAATACCTCAATGCCATGCAAGACGGTGAAATTAACGACAGCTCAAACTGGACAGTTCAGGATCGCAGAACCGCACTTTGGTGGATCTTTGTCAATTCCAGACCTGATGCCGTAATGACTTACTCATACGAGTGTGGTCACTGTGGAAGCGTTCATCACGCAGATATTAACCTTTCCGACCTTGCCGAAACGGTAGAAATCCTGACTGTCCCGCCGTTTATTAAAACTATGGTCCCAATAAACGGAGTACCAACCGAGTGGACGCTTAAACCACTAACAGGGAAAGGTGCTGAATTGCTTGAGCGTATGCGCGCCACTCTGCCTGATATGAAAACTCCAGAGTACAGTGCTGAGGTTGCTCGTCTCCGCATAGCTGAGTTGGCCTTGTGTACATCTCTGAACGACGATCCAGAAGACTTCACACAAGCTGCAAACAGACGATTCGATATCATTGAAAACATGGCACTGGAAACAGAGTTTACCCCTCTGGTAGCTCGCATTCAGCTCATGCAGAAAGACCTTCGCCACGGCTTAAAAATGGCTATTGAACGAGGCACAAGCCGCCTGATCCTACCGCCACAACGTTGCAAAAACGCTAAGGAGGGTGCAGACGTGACTACCACGCTGTACGCCCCATTTCTCAATAGAGAGTTTATCCCATCAATTAGATCTGAATGGATGGCTAACCATTATCAATAACCTGACGTTATACGGCTACCAGCCAGTTAGTGACGTTGAACAATTACCGCAGTGGCGGGCACTCCATATGGAAAAAGCACTGGAAGAGAAATACAAAGCCCACGCCAAAAAAACAGGGTGATCACCGCCGATGTAAGTGAGGTTATTTTGAACGATAAAAAAGACCGAATAGCGATAATCGACGCAATACAAACGGCAAACGCGAAAGAGCTAGCTGCGCTTTCAGAAATAAAAAAAGCACTTGAGTCTTACGGACACAATCCTGATACCAGCGACGCACCACAAGGACGCGTAAGTCGTCGCCTGGCCCGAACAGGGAAAGCAGGGGCGCAACGCAACAGTTTCACACAGGGGCCGTATAAAGACCGGCTCCCTGCCAAGAAACAGAGATTACGTATAAACAACACTAGCGAGATAGATAATCCGCAAAAAGCAGCAGATCACCGCACCGCTCATTCGGAATCAAAAACAGCACCGCTGGCTGAAGGCAAAGCCACGAAGTCATCACCTGAGCGCATTCAGTCGCTCACTTCTGACATTCAGCCTGCAAGGCAAGAACAACCAGTTAGAGAAAACCAGAGCATCGCTGGTGCACCGTTACGGGATAGCAACGGACGATTTGCCTCTCGGAAAAAAAACGAGGATCTCGCACGCCAGAATGAGCTACGCGCACAGGCAAAACTACAGGTTGGGTTCCTGCGAAAACTCGGTTCCATTATGGGGGTTGATGGTTCAGGGAAAGCTGACGATGGAGCTGTAACCGATGCTGCCGGGGTAGGGGCTGGTGGTCCACTATGGATGGCAGCACGGGGCGTATTTGATATCAGCCGCGAGATTACTGGTAAGGCTAAATCACTGAAAGAATGGATAGATAATGGCAACGACAAGGCGGCTGGCGCACCGGTGGTCGCAAAAGCCCCCGCCATTACTTACCCGGCACCTGACAATGAAAGGAAGACTCCAGATAACGCGCCCGGTTCAGCAAAGGCATTTACTGAAGCCGTTAAAGAAAAATCTGTGCGTGCGATCGAAGAACAAACGAAAGTTCTTCAACGCAACGACAGCCAGATAATTGATGAGCTGGAAACTGTATCCGAAGAGATCCGGAAGCTACGAAAGTCGCAGGAGAGTGGGCTAAAACTGAGCGACCTCCTCGGCGGTGGCAGATTACGTACCAAAATATCCCCTACACGCGGTCGTAGCAGTGCACGTGGTGGCAACACGGGCCGCACTGGAGACAGTAAAGAAAACAAGGGCAAGAAGGGAAAAAACACCAGCAAACCTACTGAGACGGGCAGGAGTCAGGAAGGCAAAGAGGGGAAAAAAAATCAGCCAGGCAAAAACAACAGTGCGGGCGAGGAAAAAAATCGGACAAAAAAAGCTGGTGGGAACGAGGGTAGTACCTCACCAAAATCATCGGGTGATAAATCTTCAGTTAAAACCAGAGCAGGTAAGGTCACTGAAGAAAGCGTAGCCAAAACGGCGGCTGGTGGAGCGGCAGGGAAAGACGCTGGTAAAGCGGCAACTTCCGCTGGGGAAAGCCTTACCAGGAAAGAGGCGGGTAAGGTTGCCGTTGCCACTGGTGAAAACATCGCGAAAAAAGAAGCTGGAAAAGTGGCTCTCAAAGCTGCCGGAGGTGTTGCCGCAAGGGCCGGATTCAGGGCGATTCCAGTCATCGGCCAGGTGGCTATGGTTGGTTATGATGCCGTAGACGGCTACAGCGACACAGAAGCGCAGAGGGCGACTTATAACCTGAAGGAAGGGCAGGACGTTACAACACAGCAAAAGAGCGCCTACGCCGCTGCTAACGTCCTGGATATGGGCGGTCTGGTGACGGGAGCGGCTAACCTCATTGGCGAGGGGATGTCCGCGCTAGGCTTTGAAGGTGTCGGACAAAAACTTCAGAGTCTTGATACCAGCAATATCGCTCGCGGCATAAATAGTTCTATCGACGCGTCGAAGAACGCATTCAGCAGCCTAAAAGAATCGTTCTCATCAAGCAGCGAAGGCACTGCGCAGGTTAAGAAAGCCGTTGAAGATGGCACCAAGCAAACGGTAGCCGCAATTAATGATCTGGCCCGACAGCTACAGGGCGGGCGCAGAGGTGAGGATGGCGTGGGTGAACACGGCTACAAATCGCCAGACGAATTTAAAGCGCCTGAAAAAAATACAATAACGGCTGATCTGAATATAGGCGGAAGCAACGCCAAGAACAGGAATTACCGGAATAACAACCTGGGGAACCTGGTTTTTGCAAATCAGGAGGGGGCGGTACTGGAAGCGCCGAACGCGAAAGGCGAACAGCGTTTTGCGCGGTTTAATACGCCCGAAGAAGGGATTCGGGCATTGGCAAACCAGGTATCGAGTTATTACAACGGTACAAGTGCTGCCGCCGGGTATCAGAAGCTGCAAACAGTATCCAGCATCATTTCAAAATGGGCACCACCAACAGAGAACAACACCAATCAGTACATTGAAAACGTCAGCAAATATCTAGGGGTGTCCCCCAACGATAAAATAGACGTTAGCAACCCTGAAGTTATGACGCACCTTGTTCGCGCTATTGCGACGAAGGAGGGGGGTAACCCGGCGGTTAACAACAATTTCATCAAAACAGCTCTTGGTTCATTCAACGCTAAAACTGGGCGTTGGGAAGGGCAATTCAATGATGAAACGCTGGAACACATTAATAAAATCCAGAAGGAAAAGGGCGGTCCTCTAATCGCTCGCAACTCCCAATATAGTGTCGGTAGCAAAGTCAAATACGCCAACGGCTCATCTTCTGCTATTCCTGCGTCAAGCGTAGCCCAGGCTGTAATGCCTAGCCCTACTGACGTGGTTCAACACGCACAGGCAGCTAAAAAACCGAAGGCAGCTCAACAGGAAAATGCCCAAGCGATCAGCCACGCGAAAGCTAGTGGCAATTCTTCCGCCGCAGCCGGATTGACGGAGCGGTTAATGAGTGCAGCCGGTGTTGGGGGCGTCATCGCCGGGATAGTTGGGGGAGATCCGAATATGGGGCTAAATCTCGGCCCTGTCAGTTCTCCGGAAGAGATGTCCTCGTTAGCAGCAAAAGCCAAGCAATTGGATAAGTTCCTTGTTGAAAAAACATCCAGAGCAACGGGCAAAAACTTTAGTTTCCAGAAGGCGGAACAGATCGCCGATATCACTACGGCTATACAGCAAAAGCGCAAAGTTAACCGCGATACAGAAACCATTGACCTGCTTCCGGAGAGTCCGGCAACCATCAGCGAGAAGCGTGCCACATCGACACCGGCGGGTGTGCAGATTTACGACAACGGCTACAAGGTGGTTGAAGGTGAGGACAGGGGCTTCTTTGGCTCGCTATTTGATTCAACTGTGTCAGGGCTTAACCAGGTAGGCTCCGCCGTCCTCCCCGCCGTTGGAGATAACCTCTCGCGACTTGTGGGCGGTATTGATAGCACCGGAATGTTAAATGACTTTGTATTGCAGTCCTCTGGACAGAATACCGATGTTGCTCGCGCTATTAGTCCGTTAACAAGGAGTGTTGGCGGTTGGCTGAATGGTGGCATACAGAAAACGGCGGATACGATCAGGGACACGACTGGCGCAATCAATCAAAGCCTGTTTGCTTCGGGCGTGGCTGCTAAAGAACCGTTCCTTGCAATGCCTCCTCAGCTACCAACCGTCACGGACCTCGCACGAAGCGGAATAAGGCAGATGCTAACAACAGATACCGCAAATAACGATCCGGCTATGTTGAAAGCACTGGAGAACGTTTATTCCGTTCTTAAAGAGATTCTTGGCGTAAGCAAAGACAACCGCAAAGGCGATCAGGACAAAGTTGTGAACACATCACAACCACAACCTCGTCAGCGTGCCAGCACGACTATCAATGACCCATCTCTTGACAAATTACTGGAGGATTAAGACCGATGCTTTATGAGATTGATGCCCGCCTTCAGACAAACGAGAGCGGGGTGGTGATCGCTGAAGGCGACACAAACGCCTGGATAGCCCGACTCGATGAATGGCTACGGACACCAAATGGCAGCGTTTACGGATTGCCGTCATGGGGGAATCCGATGGAGGAGTTCAAACACGAACCCTTCGGTTCTGATACGTCACACATTGTTGAAGTGGCAATTGAAGCGCGAATGATGACAAAGCTACAGCAGGACTTGCCAGGACTTGGACTCCAGGCGATCCGCTGCTCGGCTGTCTCGGAAGACCAGTTACTAATTAGCTTCCAGGCAAAAGGAGGCACTGTGAATGTTGTTATGCAGAAAGATAGCGGAGATACAGCGTGAGTATTACCGAATTACTGGACAAGTTTAATGCCAAGCTGAACGAAAACCCCTGGTGGGCGCGATTTGTAAACAGCCAGTTTATTCAAATGCAGTCCGTTTTGGGCGCGCAGATTGTTTATATTGCGCGTACATTTGCAAGCCGTGCACTTACAGAAGGATTCATTTCCACCGCGACGCGTAGAGCAAGTATTCTCGCGGCAGCGGAAGACCGTGGCTATGTCGGTCGTTTGGTCGATGCGTCATACGGCACTGTTTCCATCACCAACAAAACCGACAGGGATATTACGCTACCCGGCGGGGCTGAATTACTGACAAGTGACCAGACACCAATTGCAACCAGCAGTAGTGTTGTTATCCCTGCTGGTAAAAAAGTATCCGGCATAGAAGTAAAACAGCATGAAGCAGTCAGCGTAACGTTCGACGTGGTGCAAGAAACACCATTCCTGACGCTGTTACTATCCCGTGAGTTAACAGCAGAAGTCGCCAGCCTGGAAGTTGTCGTGATAACTAATGGTGTCGAGGAAAAATGGACACATAACCCCCTGTTCCGCATGTCCAGGGATAACAGTAAACATTATGTGTTGGTTTATAAGCCGACAGAACAGATCGGCGTGCGCTTCGGTGATGGATCAATGGGGATGATGCCAGCGGCAGGGAGTCAGGTACGCATTGATATTATGGCAAGCCTCGGTGATTACACGCTGGCTGAAGGCCAGAAACTTGAACCAGCAGGGAACATCTCCGGGTATGTCGAATCACTGGAAGTAAAAACCGATTCGATCATTTCTGGCGGTGGTGGCATGGAAACTACCGAGGAAACCCGAAACAGGGCGCAGTATTATGTGGCCTACGATGAGCAGGTTGTTTGGGGCGGTGATTACCGCCAGTTCATTCAGAACGTGGTCAGTGGCACGTCATGGCTTAACGTGTGGGGGGAGGCGCTACAGGAGAAAATAACGGGCTTTGATGTGCGTAATATCAACAAAATTTTCTTTTGTGGGCATAAGCCCGGCGTAACACAGGAAGCTCTGAAAACAGAGATATTATCAGCCCTTGAGAGTATCCCTAATGAGCTGAATAAGAAGTTTGAATACGTCGCCACCAATGAACAGCCGTTCAACATCAAATTTACCGGTATCGTAAAAAAGAGTGTGCTGGTGGATGACGCGCTAACTGCAATTAAAGCGGCACTGGAGGAGAACTTCGGTAAAGACTCCATGTCATTTAGCCAGCTATTGCAGAGTGATGACGACTCACAGCAATGTTATGCACAGGTCAAAGTGAAAGATATCTGGCGAGTAATCGAATCGCTGGATATGTTCCTGTCTTATGACGTGGCTACGCAGAACATGAAAGAAGCTGTGTACTTTAATGATTTTGTTTTTCTGGACGTGAAATCATCAACGTTCAGCATAACTTATCCGTAAGAGGTCACAATGCAGAATAACTGGCTAAAAGAGCGTCTGACGCAATTTAAACAGGATTCTAAATTGTGGGCCGCCTTTGTTGATACGATTCAGGACGTGTGGAATGAATCGGTTGAACCTATTCTCACGCGAATAAGCAACCGTAAATCGTTTTTCACAATGGCAAGCGAGGATATGGACACTCGCATTGCTGAATATGGTCGTTTCTTTGTTATCACAGAAACGGACAAAACACGCAGGCCAATGCTATTAGCTCAACGACTGGATGAGGTGCACTTCAAAGGAACAGTAAGGCCGATAGAGCAAACGTTCTGGCGTGAATTTGGCACAATCCCCGTCTCATGGGAACCTTTGTATGCGCCTGTCGATACAGAAAAACATCCCTATGGTTCATTCTTCGCGACCGCAAATGAAATACCGACCGCTCAGGCACAATATGGTGAGTTTTTCCTGACATCCAGAGGGCTGGTTGTCGTCAACCAAAATAAGCTGTATCGAGCTTATGATAGCGATGACAGAGACGTTGCTGTACAGAAGCTACTTGCTGATTTTGATACGGTTATAGCGCCGCTATTGCCATTGCATATCGTGTTTGATGGTGTTTCTTTCCAGTTGAGCGCAACATTGCCGGAAATGGCGGAGATCCTGAATTGCTTATCTGCGGAAGTGTCCTTTATTGAGGGGGTGTACACGACGCAAGAGATGGTCGATGAACTATCTATTAGCGATACGATCATTCAATTAGACGGCATCCAGTTCGCAGGAAGGCCAGGCCGGACGACGGAAAGAGTGCTTCATCTCGATGAACTCCCGCTCGACGCCTGGGCGCTGGATTATAATTTTGCACCTTAGCAAACCAGGCCCCGCCAACCTGGGTGGGGCCATTTCTCAAAACAAAAGACCACCAGAAATCACAAACTGAACATACTGCCCTTCGATTTATTGCTTGTTAAAGGGGCTATGTTCTTATGGCTGAAACTTTAAAATCTCAAAGCGATTCAAGTATTTACAAGGCGCAACTCCTTTCTTACTACTACTCTCGCCGTGCAGAGTCTGCAATCGGCAGAGGTGAGCGTTTTGTTATGACAAAGGCTTATTGGTGCAAGTCCGAGCTTGTGACGGTAAATAGTGCTGGTGGCTGGACTATTTCTGATATTCCGCTCGACTTCAAGTTAAGTGATGCACAGCATTTTGCTGAATCCAATCTCATTCTTTCCAGCCTCGATGGTGTCATTACGATTAATGCCGCTTTTCCACAAGAAACGATGCCGGACGATACACCTTACGATTTCAATACGCTGGTTCTCGTAGATGCAGAGGATCAGGCTTTTGGGGTTGTTTGTACTCAACAGGACACCTTATTCAAAGGTAAGCGATACAGCTTGCTCATGACCATTGAACAGGTCGAGGGATAATTATGTGCGCAGATAAAGTAAAGAACATTGTCACCTTATCTTCGGACATTTCCGCGCCACTAATTGCAGACATGCAATACTTTGAGCTGTATAGCACCGAAGCTCTAAACAGGAAGATGAAAAATATCGTTCTCCCCGGTGTGTACTGTGGGTTTGAACCGATGCCAGGGGATGGCCTGTTTGTGCGGATTACATCCGAGAAAACAGAGGGAAGAGGGGCGGCTTCAATTGATGTGGGTAAATGTCAGATATCCGTGCAGCAAGTCAGTGATGTTCTTGTTCCTGTAGAAGCTGGTGTAACGACAATCATCGTTCTTGAAGCTAATTACGAACATGGAGTGAAAACCAGCCAGGTAGATAGTTCATCGGATATTAGCGCAGCGAGAATTATTGCTCTCGTTGATGAGGAAATAGCATCTAACCAGATTGAGCTATGCCGCGTGATCGTGCCTGACAATGCTCAAGCCGTTACCGCAGATATGATTAGCACTAAATATCGCGCTAATCGTGCTGTTGGTGTTGAGTTCTCCAGTGCTTTGGATAGTGACGAAGAATATAAAGCCGCAACGCCTCTTGCTATCAGCACGTTAAACAAACTAAAAGCTCCGGTTGATAGCCCGGAGTTTATTGGTATACCTAAATCTCCAACTCCGGAACAAGGTACAAACAGTACACAAATCGCAAACACTGCCTTTGTTCAGGCCGCAATAACCGCCCTTATTGATGGTTCTCCTTCTGCGTTGGATACGCTGAAAAAAATTGCAGATGCAATTAACAATGATCCTCAGTTTAGCCAGACGATTAATGCTGCTTTAGCTCTTAAAGCACCGTTATTAAGCCCGGCATTTACAGGGGTGCCAACAGCGCCTACAGCGTCACAAGGTACGAACAACACTCAGATTGCAACAACCGCTTATGTTCGTGCCGCTATTTCTGCATTGGTCGGCTCATCACCAGAAGCTCTTGATACTCTTAATGAGCTTGCTGCGGCGCTGGGCAATGACCCGAACTTTGCGACTACAATGACAAATGCCCTTGCAGGTAAGCAGCCTCTCGACGCAACCTTAACCGCGCTCGCTGGCCTGGCGACGGGTGCAAATAAATTACCGTACTTTACCGGAACAGACACTGTAGCCCAGACTGATTTAACGTCAGTCGGTCGCGATATTCTGGCTAAAACAAGCACTCTGGCTGTTATCCAATACCTTGGTTTAAGAGAACTCGGAACCAGCGGAGAAAAGATCCCCCTGTTGAGCACAGCTAATACCTGGAGTGCACGCCAGACTTTCAGCGCGGGGATCACTGGTACGCTGACCGGGAACGCCGATACTGCGACGAAATTAAAAACAGCCAGAAAGATTAACGGTGTGGCATTTGATGGGTCGGCAGATATTACTCTGACCCCTGAAGATCTTGGCTTAACGGATATTGCTTCTCAAGCAGGTAACGCAGTTCAGCGTTCTGGCGACACAATGGGGGGGCAGCTAAAAATTGGCACAATAAATGCCCTTCGAATATTTAACCAGGCCTTTGGCCTTATCTTCAGGAGATCCGAGGAATATCTTCATCTTATTCCGACAAATGAAGGGGAGGGTGAAAATGGTGACATCGGGCCATTAAGACCATTTTCTATAAACTTAAGAACTGGGTTGGTGTCCATCGGTAACGGCGTAAAAGTTGGCGGTGGTATTACTGGTAATTTGACGGGAAACGCAGATACTGCCACAAAGCTCAAGACAGCTCGAACGATCGGCGGAGTATCATTTGATGGCAGCGCCAATATCGACCTGCCAGGCGTGAATAAAACAGGTAATCAGAGCACTACCGGCAATGCTGCAACCGCAACGAAACTTCAG
>NZ_KE138679.1:4387-15400 GCF_000408325.1 Escherichia sp. KTE52 | reverse complement strand
AGCACTACCGGCAATGCTGCAACCGCAACGAAACTTCAGACGGCACGCACAATCGGCGGGGTGGCATTTGATGGCAGCGCCAATATCGACCTGCCTGGCGTGAATAAAACGGGTAATCAGAGCACAACCGGTAATGCTGCAACCGCAACGAAACTTCAGACGGCAAGAACAATCGGCGGGGTGGCATTTGATGGCACTGCCAATATCAACCTGCCGGGTGTGAACATTGCTGGTAACCAGAACACAACAGGTAATGCTGCAACCGCTACAAAACTGCAAACAGCCCGCACAATCAACGGTGTTAAGTTTGATGGTTCTGCGAACATTTCGATACCAACAATTACGTCCAGAGGGCGTGTTACTGCGCTCACCAGTACAACGCAAGGTGCTACTACTGGATTGCAGATGTATGAGGCGTACAACAACGGCTATCCTTCTGCTTACGGGAATGTGCTTCATCTTAAGGGCGCAACAGCCGCTGGTGAAGGCGAGTTGTTCATAGGTTGGAGCGGTACAAGTGGTGCTCATGCGCCTGTGCATGTACGTTCGCGACGAGATACTGATACAGCCAGTTGGTCTGAGTGGGCGCAGGTCTACACATCGAAAGATTCCATCCCTGGTGTAAATACCACGGGCAACCAGAACACAACTGGGAACGCGGCGTCTGCAACGAAATTACAAACGGCAAGAACTATTGGTGGTGTTTCATTTAATGGCACCGCAAATATCGACCTGCCAGGCGTGAATAAAACAGGTAATCAGAGCACTACCGGCAATGCTGCAACTGCAACGAAACTACAAACAGCGCGCACAATAGGCGGGGTTTCGTTTGATGGCACCGCAAACATCAATCTTCCGGGCGTCAATATTGCCGGGAATCAAAATACAAGTGGTAATGCAGCTACAGCTACCAAGTTAAAAACAGCCAGAAAAATAAGTGGCGTGGCTTTTGATGGTTCCGCCGATATCACATTAACGGCAAGTCATGTTGGTGCGCTAGCAACAAAAGGTGGTACTGTTACCGGTGAAATTATATCCAGCAGCCAAAATGCTATACGCCTAACTTATAATAATAACTATGGATTCCTAATAACTAATACTGGATATAGTTTCCAGATATCAACCACTGGGCAAAATGTTAATGGTGATGTCGTTTACACTCCATTAAAGATAGATGGCGGTGATGGTCGCGTAGAATTAGGACGTGCTGATGGTCATGTAAGGGTTATGGGGAATTTATCTGCCGCTGGTCAGATTACCCCTGGTAACTATAGTAATTTCAACACGAAATATCAGGCTAAAAACACAGCATATGCCAACATTCATGGATGGCATAAGGATACATCAACTAAGGTGATGATGCAGTGGGGGATTATAGCGGCTGTTACTCCAGGAAGCGTAGTTAAATTTCCGACTGCTTTTCCTGAGGCGTGTGCGGTAGTTGTGATTTCACCTAATAGCGGGAATGCTGTTAATGCAATTCTTTATACATATAACAACTCAGCCACTGGTTTTACAGTAAAAAGTAGCTCCACTGATAAAGTATATGCACAGTATGTTGCTTATGGGTATTAAAAATATAGTTAATTAGAATGAAGGCTTTTAAATGGCAAAGTATTACAGCAAAGATACTGGTGGTTTCTACGACGATAGACTAAAAGAAGATTACGATAAAAACGGTTCATGGCCGTCCGATGCTGTACATATACCTGATGACTTATATGATGAATTGTTATCAGGGTATGGCAATGGGAAAATAATAATTGCAAATGGCGATGGTTATCCAATGTTATGTGACCCACAACCTATGAGCTTAGAGGATAGAGTCAGCATTGCTGAAAACACCAAAAGTAGTCTTATGAATGATGTGAGCATAAAAATATCAACGCTTCAGGATGCTGTTGATATGGATATTGCCACTGATGAGGAAATAGAAATGTTGACAAAGTTAAAGAGGTATAGAGTTCTTCTTAATAGAGTTGACACTTCTGTTGATGCAGATATCTCATGGCCTGAGATGCCTGCATAAACAATCATAACAATCCAATCAGCACTGCTTTTTTGATATTTCAAGCCCTCTTTTGTTGAGGGCTTTATTAGTGAGTGCTTTTGTGACCTTTTTTAGTAATACAATCCTTTGGTACAAAAAAGCCGCCGTCCAGTCAATGACGGCGGGCAAAATGAACACTCAGTTAGTGGTATCTGAGAGGGTGGCATTATATTCACTGAATGACGCTTGTGAAGACTCACATGTCATCATTTTGTCTTCAAGAATCAGCTCACATCTTGCGCATTCAAGCGTATTTCTCTTTAAAGCCGTGTTTGGACCATTTGTTGATACGCGAATTTGGCATCCTCCACGCTCTGAGTGACGAGGCTTACGAAGCACCGGGCCATCATATACATCCATTTTGTGTGAACGGCATTTAGTCGGGAAATAACAAACTGGATAAGTTGAAGCGGCGTTAAACGTCATTTCTGGAGGGGTATGTTTGCAGATTATGAAAATCTGGCTGTAGCAGTCATAACATCCCTGCTAAGTGGAACCGGCGTATTCCTTCTCGGAGTTAGAGACGGGCGCATATCTGCGTCACTGCTCAATCTCGCGAGTGAATTGTTTACTGCGGTAACTGCCGGGCTTGCGGGGTTTTGGGTGGCTGATAGCTATGAGTGGCCTGAAGGCATCATTTACTGCGTTGTTCTGATTGCCAGTAACAACGGAAGTGAAATTTTACAGGGCTTGAAGTCCAGAGCTAGTAACGTCTTGAATCTCTTAAGCGTAATAGCGAGTGGGGGAAAAGGTGGAGAGAAGTAATGGGTGACTTTGGAAATTATTTCATTTTTATCATGGCATTTGTTGCCGTTATTGACCGTTTCTTATTTCGTCGCAAGAGCGTTGATATTTTGAGCATTGGCGAAGCTGTAGTGAAAGAGTCTGCTATAGCGTTTCCTGTGTCGCTTCGCGTTAAGCGAAGCTGGGTAAGCAATGCACAAATCGAATATTGGTTGCAGGACTTGAAAAATCCATCTGTGGTTATTTCGGGGAAAACAAGACCAGTTGACGCCTCAAAACGCGGTGAGAGAGAAGAATATTTGCTCATCGACACGAAATATCTTGAGCCAGCGAAGTGGGATCTAAAGGTCACATTGACTAACGGTAATTGCCGCCTGAATCCGCTTTATCGCATTTTCCCTATCAATGACTGCATAGAACGCCAGTTTATGATTGAAAAGTGTGAAGGAGACTGGAATGTCAAATAAGTCTAATTATGTTCTTCTTAATTATGATGAGTTAAACGAAAAGGGGCTGGCAAAACTCGTCAAAGAAATCGGTAAAGGAGGCTACAAGATAGCGAGGGTGATCCCCGCCAGTAATGGCAGGAAGAAAGACGGGATCATGACGCGCACGTTTACCCTTATCGGAATCGATGAGCAGACGATGGACGTTCAGGTTAATGATACTGGTGATATTTCTGGTGTAAAACTGAACGGAAAAATTGTTCCTTTCAAGCCTGTTAAAACGCTGACGGCTTTAGGGCAATCACTGGCTGCTTTATTTAATAAAGGCGCATCATCATTTCAGAAATCATTGGCGCGTAAGTTAGCTCGTGCGGCGAAAGATATTGATGATGGAAATAAGAAAATAAAAGGCGTTAAGTCCAATGCGCAGAAACTAGCAGAGGCAAAGGAATCTCGCGATGCGATCCGCGAGGATATTGAAAGGGCCAAAGAAAAATTAAATCAGGTGCAAGGTAATTCAGACCGCGCAACAAGAGAAACTGAAATCATTAGAACCGAGATGGCGCAGGAACTGGCGAAAACTCGCGTATTGAAAGAAGAAATAGCGCGCCTGGAGGAAGATGCATGATAAAGAAACCTATTCGAATAAATATCCAGTCCACTTTTGCAGATACGCTCACTGGATATACGCCTAATCGTTGGGTGGCGGAAGATATCACCGAGGATGATTTACTTATCGAGCCTGCGACGCTGGAAGATATCGAGCTGGCCTATATGGGCAACGAAATTTTGGTAACTACCAATGAGGCAATGTTCGAAGCTATAACCACAACAAAATTGCGGTTAGCACAAACAATGCGAGCATTTGTCCGGGCGCTTAATCGCGGCCTGAATGGCACTAACATTGCTGCGGGTACGGATGAGGCAGGTGAATATGAAGACGGACGTAATAGTATCGGTGGGGCAATCATTGGGCGCGTGCGCCGGGTTGCTAATATCCCTGTTGTAACAGCACAAATACCTCTAACCGATGGGCAAACGACAAGCATAATTTTCCATTCTCCAACCGCAGACGGCACAAGAATTAAAGGGGATGACGAGCTGGTTGCGTTTCAGTTTCTTCTTAACAAAAGAAACGTTACGCATGTTGTTGCGCCAATCGGTGGGCGTGATGTATCTCTGAGCCAGGTGTGTCAGGCGCTTTCTAACCTCATTGAGCGTAACAGTGCAAAATTCAAAAAAGCAAAGGAGCGCCAGGACAAAATGAAGGCTGATATTGAGGGGTATCTCAATGAAGCCGACAAGCTGGCAGAAGAACGTTCTGTGCTGATTGAGCAGGTTGAAGACGCACAGCGGGGGCTGGCAGAGAAACGCTCAACACTCAATGATATGCAGAATAAATTAGACGCACAAAAAGCCCTTAACGCGGAATTGCAGGCTAAACGCGATAATTTATTGTCAGCTAAGAGCCAAGGAACTAAAGAGCGTGCCTTCAATGATCAACTGCGACACATAAAACATAATCTTGCTACAGAAGGCCAAACAACGCTGGATAATGGTGCTGTAGTTAAGTATGTCACGTCAGGCAGTGATAGCTTTGTCACGATTGAGGCACCAGAAGGCAATTTCAGTATTGATGTCAGTGCTGTTAAAGGTGGGAGTTCAGCGGACGCTGCAACCAAATTACTTAAAGCCTATCGTGAACATAATGCTGATCAATACAAAGTGGATGTGTTGCCTGGTCAGCCTGAGCCAACTGATCAGCCGCAGCCTGAACAGGAGCCACAACCAGAATCACATCCTGATCACCTGGAAGTTGGTAAATATCGCTATGCGCTCCAATCTCGCCCGGCGGGTGTTGGTGCGGTTCCTGAAGGAAATAAAGCTGTACTTGACCGTCCTGATCAGGCTGATCCGTATTACGAATATGCTCGTCACGGAATCATTACGTATGACCGCAAACTGACAGACGAAGAAGTCAGTCAGTACGAGTTGCTATATCTCCCTGGTGACGATGAATTGAAAGAGATTGCAGGCGAATTGGTTGCGTCCAGTATGTCGAACCATATTGATGGCTATGTTGATCTGTTTGGAAGCGACTTGAAAACCTTTAAGGCGCAGATAAAAATCCTCTTCCGCAAAGCATTTCCTAACGTCGCTTATCCACTTGGAGATGGGGAGAACCTTTTTATAATGGATATCTATGACGCGCTTCAGAATCAATCAGAAGTAGTCGAAGCTGAACAGACATTAGATCAGGCACCGGAAGCTGTACAAGAACCAGAACCTGAGTCTGAACCTGAATCCCCCCAAGAGTCTGATACAGGTTCAGATGGGCCAGTAGTTAGTGAGGCTGATCAGGAGGCGGACAGTGCGCTGGAATATCTGAAATCCGTGCCGTTGCAGTTTACGTCCCGTGATTTGACGGTGATTAGAGCGGAGTTTGATCGCATTCAGGAGGCAGCTAATGTTCTTATCAACGCAGGTCGATATGATGAGAACGAGTCACTTGTTGGTGCGGCAGCCGATCACCTGATCAACATTCTGGCAGAGATACAACAAGGGGGCGTGTGGTGAAAATATCAGTAACGGAGCGCCTTAGCTTAGGCAAAGAACTGTCTGAGCTGATGTCAGCGCAAAAAAGCGCGACTGCGGTACAACGTGTCACTATTGGCGTGCGGATAGTTGAAGTGATGATGAAGCTGGGGCTTGGTTCATCGAATAATCCAGCACAACAGCAAGAAGAGGAAGTGCAACCGGCGGCACAAGAAACGCCTAAAATTGTTGCTGACTTCCTTAGTGGTGCATTTACTAAATCATCACAAATGGAGTTCATCGATGCTTTGAGAGGCATATCTCAATATATTGGTGAATTTTTGACACTCGATCAGGCCAAAGAACAGACCGTAAACTGGGTTTCAGCTAACGGGTACGCAGCGTGAAAGAAAGGGGCAGCAATGCCCCATTTTTAATCAGAAAATAATGTCGTCAACCTTTATATTATTGTTTATTTTACTTCTGAGAACGGCTATCTGGATCACTGCAGGTATTGTAACGCGATAAGCTGTGCCCCCAATGTCAACTAACGTCCATGCGGCCGTTATTGCCCATCCAATTGGACCGGCTAAAAGGCTTACTATTCTAACTAAAGTAGCATTTGCTGCAATTGTTAAACCACGACCGATCAATGCCTTTAGTATAACATTGGCTAACATAACTGTAATTTGATATGATCGGAATCCGCCACTATTAAAAATATATTGTATTGCAGCCAGCATCGCTTCACGATTGAATGTTTTTAAGTTTACTAAGCCAAATTCTAAAGCAAGTTCTTTTATGTCTTGCTGCGACATCTTATCTAAAGCATCACTTAAAATCTTCATAAGAAGATTTCTCTCAATCACACCCACTTCGCTTTCAGAATTAAAGTTTACTTTTAGCCTTTTACATACATCAATAAGAATTTCTTTATAGTAAACTCCTTTTCCACCACGCAACAATGTTGCAAATGTATTTCCACCATAGCATTGGATTTCGGCTGCAATTTCACGCCAGTATAAGCTATGTTGAGGTCTAAATTGCTTATATAGTGGGTTGTTTGATAATTCTTCAGTCCAGCGTTTTTTCCCATCGCTGTCATAAATCAACAGATTGACCAGATCATCTAGATCACAATCGCTGCACTGCGATAAAAATGTTAAATCTCTATCTGCGCGATAAGCCATATCCACACTCCACTTGCTTAAATAATGTTTACACCTAACTTATTGACAATAACCATATAAATTGTTGAGCATTTTGTTATGCTGTCTTTATATTCTTTTGTTAATATTTCCTCCAAATGCTCACCAACAAATTTCCTCATAATATTATTCATTGTATGTAGCTTGGTATATATATTTTTCCCATCTATAAGATTATCACGCTCAACAGGTGAATAAGATACTACCCAGCCTTTTTCAATTAACACCCGTGCGGACTCTGTAGATATGTTAAGTAGGACGCATGGATCTATATCCACAACCTTACAAAACTTTAACATATTCTCTACTGAGAGAGCCGATTTACCATTTTCAATTTTCCCCCAACCAGCACTTGTCATACCTAGCTTGTTTGCTATGTCTAATTGGGTGATTCCTTTCTCCTCGCGAAGGTCTCGAATATGAAATGCCAAAATTGTCAAATAAGATGTTTTCATCATCACCCTCCGATATCTACCATGATACTAATTTTTTATTAAACTGCAAGTTTAATAAACTGGGTGTAGCACTGATTTTCTGTTAGAGATGTCGATGAGATAAATTCGGTTGATATTTATCCTGTAAAAATGGGGGAGGGGGGGAAGGGCTTAACCTCATGATGTTCGAAGACAAAACAGAACAAAGTGATTTCAGGCTGAAAACCTGACCTGGCTGCTGGACACCCCGGATAACCTCCGGGGGATTCGGTATTTCTTCTTTGAATAGAGCGTTTTTAACAAATACCCCGTAAATCCTCGCCCAGCCAGGGCGGGGAGCAGTCACCGCATTGGTGTGACAGATACGGCGATATTTTTATTCAGTTGATGCAGTGCCAGCTCGACAGTTTCAACTTTTGATGAATGTTCGACGTCGAGAAGCCGATCAATCTGTGTTCCATTTTTTCCGAGTTTGCGCGCCAACTCTGCTTTGCGTGTGCCGGTTTCTATCATCGCGTTGTGGAGTGCAGCCTTCATTGCTGGTAGCACTGGCAAAGAGACAACGTACTCACCTTCTTTTGGCTCGCTACCAGTGGGCACAGGTCGGCGTTCTTCAATCTCAATCGCAACCGCTGCGACCAATCCATAACCAGCCTCAAGCAACGCTTCTTCAACTGATTCACCCACGGAATTAAACAATGGTAGGTCGCGGCATGATACGACATACGCGCCGGTTCTGTCGTCGCGCTCCAGCTTTACCGGAAAGTTAAACATAAAGAAGCTCCTAGTGAAAAAGGCTGGGGCTTAAAGCCCCCTGGTCCTTCATTATTTTCTTGCGTAGCGGTTCAGGCATTTCCTTTGAACCGTGGCCCGGGAAAAACGACCGCTTTCCGTTCAGGTTCGCTTTCTGATGACTGCCGCCACCAGGCGCTTTCGTGACTGCTCCCCGCCCTGTCGGGCAAGGCTTCCCACTTCTCAGGCCGCAACCGTCTGTTCGACGGATTTACGCTGGCCTCCATGGACAGAAACGACGAGTCCCGCCGCCTTTAGTTCCAGTATTCCTTTTTGCCGGATGTTGAGTGCCGCATTGATATCGCGGTCATGTTCTCCTCCACATTCAGGGCATCGCCAGATGCGTTTATGAAGTGGCATTTCCGGCGTTTTGTAACCACAACAATGGCACGTTTTCGAACTGGCAAACCACTGGTCGAGTTTTACCAGGTGAACGCCTTTTGTCGCTGCCTTGTACTCCAGCTTTGTGATGAAGCTGTGCCAGCCAGCATCACCTATCGCTCTTGCCAGATTGTGGTTTTTCATCATGTTGGCTGTTTTCAGCGTCTCCACAATTACCGCTTGGTTTTCGTCGACAATCGCGCGAGAGAGCTTGTGTTGAAAATCAGCACGGGCATTCGCCACCCGTTCGTGTAAGGCCGCAAGACGGATTCTGGCCTTTTTACGATTCGCGCTTCCCTTTTGCTTACGGGATAATGCTTTTTGTTTGCGTCGCAGATTACGACCTGCATTGATGAGATGGCGAGGATTCGGAACTTTTACAGCATCAGAAGTGATGGCATAGTGCTCCAGCCCCATATCCAGACCTGTAATCTTTTCTTCCTTCAGGTACGTGGGTTTCTCTGGTGCGGAAGCGCCATCGTCACGAAGAATGGAAGCGTAGTATTTCCCCGTTGCAGAACGGGTGACAGTGATGCTTTTCAGCTTTCCATGAAGTTCACGATGAAGGCGTGCTTCTATCGGGGCCAGTTTGGGGATTTTGATGGCATTATCCAGCACCTTAATCCCGACACAGTGATAGCTCGATTGTTTTCCGTGTTTGCGTTTAAACGTCGGGAACCGCGCTTTCAGCTTCGGATTAAAAAAGTTGGAAAATGCCACATCAAGATTGATTACCGCCTGTTGCAATGCCATTGAATCAAATTCTTTGAGCCAGGCATACTTACGGGACTTCTTCGCTACAGACAGCAACGGCTTCAAATCTTTGCGCGGATTTAAATTCACCCCATATCGCCGGTAAGCGTGTTTTTTGATGTGAAGAGCTTTATTGTACGCAAAGCGTACCGCGCCGAACTGGGCATTGAGATACTTTGCCTGTTCCGGTGTTGGATAGATGCGTACTTTTGTTGCTCTTAACATAGTCACTGCTCATTGGTACAGGTTTTTATGCTAACACCGTAATAATATTTTTAAAGCCCTGTGGGCTTTTCCGCCTTTCCTCCCCGCCCGCATTGGGCGAGGGTTCTCGGCGGTTGTTTGCTGAATACTTCACAAGTTTCCTTATGCGATTTATCCATCGTGGGCGATAAGAATGGCAACACAAAAGATATAAAACACAACAAAAATGTTTATAAATATAACTTTTGTGTTTGGTGGTTGCGTTTTTGGAAAAGCATTTCTGCATATGAAAAAACATCAGCATATGGTGAAAACAACGAAAAATTACTGATGAAATCACACACTGGATAAGCTGCCACGAAATCGGAAACCTTTTGCGGTGAATCATGGCAACGAAAGACAAAAACAAGGGCTTTATGTCGGCATTGAAGAAAGCCTTCAGCGGTGGTGATGTTACGCCTGCCGATCCGGTCGTATTTGCGAGCGGGCATAGCGTCGTTGCTCGTTCTGGCCTGTCCGCCTTGCGTCCTGGCATCCTGGGGAGCAATAGCGATGGCATGACAAGCGCGGCGGATACTGTATCTATATCGGCAGAATTACCGAGTGACCGCCTGCAAAAATACAACATACTGGAGACGATGGCGAAAAGTCCGACTATCTCCACAGCATTAAACATTCACATTGCGCATTCTCTGGCTCCATCAAAAAAAACAGGCCTCGCATTTATTCTCTCTCCGAAAAATGGGGCGGATAAGGAGGCTGTAAGTCGATGTGAGGAATTGACCGCTGATTTAAGCTCAATGATTAATGATGGCCTGCCATCGTGGGCCATGATCATGGCTATTTTCGGTGTGTCGTATATCCGTCCATATGCAGAGCAAGGGAAGGGGATAACTGGAATTGAGTCGAGCTATTACACGCTCCCTCATTTCGTTCAGGAGTTTTATCGCGGTAGCCAACTTGTCGGATTCAGCGGTGATTATATTCTGGATACGCATACTTTGCGCAGAGTTATAACCGAACCGTGGAATCTGGTTTCCATGAAAAACCCGTACTGGACGCCTCAGCATAAAGTAATGCCAGTAACTTACGGCACTAAAGGCTATTCCTTGCTTAGTGAACAGCAGGACAAGCCGTTAATGGAGACGCAGAACTACGGTACGTCGTTTCTTGAATACAGTTATGAACCCTACCTGAATTTATGTGCCGCGCTTGCTGCGCTGAAAGCAACGCGAAACAACGCTGCAAAAATTGATCGCCTGATTGCACTCACAACGAACACGATAGATCCGGTAAATGCGGCGAATTATACGCGCGGGGTCAGCCAGGCACTGAAGCGTCATAGCGACCTCGTAGCGCAACGGTCGATTAATTCTAATGCTCTCCCATCTGTACTTAACCATCTGATACCCGTCATGGGGGATGGGAAGAACGGGATCACCATTGATACGCAATCTATACCCGCA
>NZ_KE138679.1:0-1862 GCF_000408325.1 Escherichia sp. KTE52 | reverse complement strand
GGTCATGGTCGCCGGGCGATGCACTATAACAAAACGAAAAGCCTGGACTTGCCGGAAGTCTCTGTTGTGATGGTAGATGGGAAGCCTGTTGTATTGGAGAACGTGCCGTCAAACAGGACTATCGACATTTCAATTGACGACAACGGCATTGTTACCCATACACAGGAAATACTGGATACGGACACCGGACGTATTGTTCAGGGTATGATTAATTCTGGCGCAGGTGGTTGGTCATGGGCTACATCTGGTCCAGATTACTCTGTATCCCTGGTAAAGTCTTTTCACGGTTTTGATTACGTAACTGTGCCTAACTATATCAGCCTCGACAAGAAAAGCCTGATGCTTGAATCAGCAGAAGAACGCGACGCGGCGATTCATGCGGCACTTATCGAACAAGGTTTTACCGATAATGCTGCTACGGATCTGGTTCACCACTTTTCAGCAATGAAGAGTCAGCAAGCCATACTCGAATCAGCACAACGTGAAGTTCTGGAGTCGGAACTGATACATCTTGAAGTGGAAAATATGCAGCTTCGCGACAAACTACGTGACCAGGCCGCGATGATGGAAAGCCAGGGGGAGAACGCGAAGAAATGCCGCCGTATTTTGCGTGATGCTATCCAGGAAATGCCTGTTTTTATCAGCACAGAGCAGCGCCGGGCGCTCTGCCGTATGCAGTCAGAGGATGATGCACGCATTGTCGCAGCGATGCTTGAATCCCTGGGGGCTAATGCCACTTATGGTTTGCCAATATCAGCCAATAAACAACAAGAAATACCGGTGAAAGAGAATAAGACGGTGACTCCGCTGATCTTTGTTTCTAAGAGGATGTGAGATAAAAGCTGGATTAATTTTCTAACACAGTGTGTTTTTATACACTGTTGATCCGACGGCACGTGATCGAGTAGGATCGCGGTCACTGCTCCGGTAGCGACTGCCAAAAAAAGCAAAAGCCGCTGAGTAGCGGCTTTTGGGTGTATAAATCCACTGGCATAGATTTATACGGTAGATAGATTTTTCACGGAACTATCTGGTGAGTATTTTAAATTCAGTTTCAGTTACTTTCAACACTTCTGAGTATAAAAACAACACTGAATACCACAAAAAAATCAAAGGTCATCAGTTGAGTTTTTTTGCTCGTCATAGCGGTTTTCTTTCCCCTTCACATAGCGCCATTATTGCCGAGTTTGCCAACCTGGCAGGAGCTACCGATGAATACATGATCCGTCGCTCATATGCTGATATGTCCGTGATTACAGGACGCAGCATTTCTACTGTGCGCCGGGCATTTACCGAAGCGACGAAGTGCGGAATGCTTGTTAAGCAGCATCAGGTAGCGAGTAACAATGCTCAGGTGTGTAACGTGTACCGGTTTACAACACAATTTCTCCACTTCATTCATGTAGCAATGGAGATAGGGAGTAAGCAGGGCATCAAATTTGCCAACGCCACAAAACTGGTTAAGCAGTTGATTTCAAAGGTTCGTTATTTTTTTGAAACTGGGAACCCCCTGTTCAAATTGAACAAGTCCCCCCATGTTCAAAATGAACAGCCAATAGAAAATAAGAGTCACTCTATAGCCAAAAGAAGAGAAAGATCATGCGCGGTTCAGCCAAAGGCTTCACCAGCAGATAGTTCTCAAGCGGATAATGGCTTGACAGTAATCAGGGAAGAACATACCAACCACTGCCTGGCGGCAGCAAAAGCGAGAGCTGCAAAGCGTCGTTCAGACGAGGGGTACGCAAAACGGCAGGCTCTGTATCGTACCGCTGAAAAACTGGCAAAAAAATTTGCATGGTTACGTAGTGCTACCACAGTGAATAAGCCCAAACGATCCAGCGCCCTGGATTTCTCTATGGATT
>NZ_KE138678.1:69390-102037 GCF_000408325.1 Escherichia sp. KTE52 | reverse complement strand
TCTTTACGCTCAAGCGCCATGCCAACAATACACCAGACCATCATTTCGAGGGGAAGACGGCGCTTGCGTAGCGTTACAGTACCTGATTCGGCAAGGCAACGAGAGATGAGTTCGGGGTCGAGGTAATCCCCCAGAGAAGTCAGTGGGTTACGCAGAGAATCGTAACGGGATACCAGATCAAGGGCCTGTCCAATGTGCATAAAAAAATCCGGAAACGAGTGAGCGTTTCCGGATTCTTACACAGCCACTGGATCGGTCAACTGATCCTTAACTGACTGGCATTAAGGCCGCCGGGGACGTTTTTTTACCACCGGGACTTCGGACATAACGGAGTTTTCAGTAAGTACGACAGGTACTGTGGAGGCACTCCCGTAAAGACGGGCATCAAGTTCTCGCTCCAACATACCTGCGGGCAGAGGCCATAAAAGGCCAGCTTTGCGGAAGCGCACGAACATACCACAAACTGTTGATTTTGGTACGCCCAGGCGACGTCCGGCCACAATCCGTGGTAAATGTTCTTCAAAGTGAAGACGTAAAGCTTCAGTGATCCAGGTTCAGTATTCCATACGATAGTGT
Organism: Escherichia sp. KTE52; assembly: GCF_000408325.1. Classification (NCBI taxonomy): domain Bacteria; kingdom Pseudomonadati; phylum Pseudomonadota; class Gammaproteobacteria; order Enterobacterales; family Enterobacteriaceae; genus Escherichia; species Escherichia sp. KTE52. The sequence goes on along the minus strand of NZ_KE138678.1, from coordinate 101,461 downwards.
CCATTAAAAATGATGGACATTATTTTTGCGGAGCCGGAGGAAACAGACCAGACGGTTCAGATGAGGCGCTTACGTCAGCACAGCGTTTCACTGTTTTTGTGGATGATGTAGTTATCGACAATGAGCGTAATTGTCTTTGCCCACCGGTATGTCGCCTCTATATGTTTTAACAGTATGATAAATAAGGATGAGCTTTTACTATTTCCACCAACGTAGCTGACTTTTCCCGTACCGCTATGCAGTGCATCGGCAAGATAATACTTTTCATTCTGGCCCGGAGTGGCAACGCGCTTTTGCTGCTCGCGTAACTGCCAGTCAGCGCCGATTTTCGGGGTGAGATGAATTTCCACTTCATCTTCGTAATACAAGGGGGGAGGGCGCACTGCATTTCGCCAGCGTTTCATGAATAGCGGCCATTTTTTCTTCTTTGTGTGAGGCACGGACACGCAGTGTCGGCGCGACTCTGCGCCATACCCGTCCGGCAGCAGGTCCCCACCGCCGGATGGTTGAAGCATGTAGTGGGCAACCGGTGAGCTCATGGGGTTTTATCGCCAGCAGTTCGGAACTCCTGAGGAAACTAGTTAATCCAGCGACCAATCGATAAGTGGGCACAGTAGAGCGTTCTGGCAACATGGCAGACGGTGTCACCACGATGTAGCATCAGCATGGCGGTGAGCCGCCGGGCGTGGTTTTTGTCCTTTGTTTTATGGATAGTTTTCTGCATCAGGCGTCGTTCGGTTCTAGAGATTGGTGCTATAATCGGCATTGCTCAGTCCGGCTGGTGATTTTGGATATTCAGCGATTGATCAGATCACATAAACCGGACAGAGTTCCCCCTGAGTGAGCTACTATTTCGAGCAGTTATTTAGAATGTGGTGCTTGGTGGAGTTCTGTGCAAGGTGCTCAAGAAGGAGGGGGAGAATTAGTTGATTTCTGTGAAATTACCCGGTGCTGGTCGTTGTTAGGCCGGTGCGGTAGCGTGCCCGGAAGATATGGTGACGCCTCCAATTAGTAGAACATGTATTTTTCAATAAAACGCTCCTATGACTTTTTCGTGAAGCTCACTAGAACGTGAAAAACAGAGTGTTTTGCAGGCCAGCACGCCTGTATGGTACGCGTACCAGAGCCTGCGCTGCCGGGCTTTACTGCCAACGAAGCTCCATTGCTCATAGGGTTCGCAGATAAGGCCACATCAGCATGTGCAACGAGTGAAGACGTTATTCGCTCTGGCGAGAGTTTTTTAAAGTTCTGATGACGGTGTTAACGCTAGTTTTCAATGCTCATTTTCATTTATCTAATCGATTTAACTATTCGAATTTTTCTAAAGTTATTGATGCTGGGAGCTATCCAGATATTCAAGAGCTAATGGTTACTTCTTTTGCAGGGATTGCTGATTATTCAAGTTGGATTTACGACATTTTGCTTCTAAGACGGCCTGGATTTATTTATGCAGCCGACGTCGATTCATATCTTAGTCAACGGGAACTGTATTTTCCAATTGACTCAACGCCCTTCCCATTTTCGTCGAATGTAGAGGAACTTTGTGTTTCTATTACCAATTTTTATGAAAACAAGTTCAATGATCTTGTAAATTTATTTATGGAAAATGAAGGGGCTATCGATGCATGGGAATGCATAGGTTCGAGTTGCAGACGTCATTCTTCAGAATGATTAATTAACCTTATGTGAAAAGTAAAAATAAAGGCAAACGAATCAGGTGTTGTTTAATTATTGGCCAGCAAACCCATCGATACGATCATCGCACGTGCCTTGCTTGAGACTTTAATTTATACTGCTGTTTATATTCTACTTATATTCATTGTCTAGATGACAGGCGAATATTTCGAAATAACAAATCTATTACAACTAGTGCTCAGTTGGCGTTTGTTAATCATTCTGTTATGTGGCGTTGGCTTAATTTTCATGGTTGTAGGTAGAGCCTTTCCAGAAATGCAAAAGGTTCTACCGATACTAATCAAACCACTCTATTTCACTTCTTGTGTCATGTTCCCCTTGAATGCAATCCCAAAACAATATTGGGGTTATATTCTCTGGAACTCATTAGTGCATATAGTGAAATTAAACCGTGAGGCCGACATGCCCGGCCATATCAGTGACGGAGTAAGCATGAACTATCTGACAATACCCACATTAATAATACTGTTCATTGGTTTGGCGTTATATAGATCTCGTGAGAAAGCAATGCTGGCATTATGATTAATTCTTTGACAATGTCATGTTGCACGCTAATGTGGCGACATTGTGTGTTTAACATTAGACCATTTGAGAAATACTTATTATTTTATTTGTGGTGCAAACAAACCATCAAAACCCCATCAATTGCTGGGATGGGCAACTAGTATGCGATCGCGATTGAACTTTGAGGTGTTATGTCGACAACAAAAATGAGTTTACTGGATACTATTGTTATTAGATAGGGTGGAGCCATGATCAAAATATTTAAGATTCACTATGTGTTTTTGTTTTTGTTTTTTTTGTTTGGGGAAGGCATTGTAAACACAAATGCCACATCAAATAATGATATTTTAATTGATGATAGCTATGTGTTAAAAAAAATAAAATTGTATCGATTGGGTTCAGGTAGAAATAATGTTGTTCAGGGGGTAGTCATTGACAATAAAAGAAGAAACTTATATACGCTACATATGTCAGGGAAGCCAGAAAAAGGTGTTGTAAATGTTTTTTTTATTGATGAGAAATCCAATCAGATTACAGCTCATTCCTTTCAGAAACCAACAGATTTTATTGGTCACCAGGGGTTGACTTATGATTGCAATAGTGGGTATTTAGTATCTTCAACCGGTGAAGCATTTACTTCAAGAGGATGGTTTGTAACTCACTTTAAATACAACCATCAGGCTTTCCCTCACGATATGAAATTTACAAAAGTATTTGATGCCCCTTATAAACCACATCTAAGTACAATGCCTACCTTAACCTTAGATGCTAAATATTTAATAGTGCGGAGTAAGTTAAAGACACGGGAGCTATTAAGGGTTTACGATACAGAAAAAGTAGATTTCAGAAATTCAATAGATATTTCATCGGAAGAGAACTTAGAATGGTTTATTGATGAAGGGTTAACCAAGGATGGTTATGTATTACAAGCTATTACTGCCGACAACAAATATATATACTTGTTGAGCGGAGGTAAAAACAGAGAAAGCAAAAGGCTTTATATTTACACCTTAACTGGAAAGCTTATAAGAAAGTTTAATAATGTAACAATAGGAAAACAAGATGCTATTAAAAGTGGAAAAGAAAAACATTGGGAACCTGAAGGTTTAGCAATTGATAGCAAATCAAAATCATTGGTTATCATGTATGCTTTAGGTGATTATAAAAAAAGATTTGCTCAGTTATATTATGTTCCTTTAGATAGACTTATATAGTTGACTGACCGTACCTGCTGCTGACTTTGACATGTCGCTGACCTTCAAATCCTCAATGGCTATCATTGCGTGGTTTTTGCTGATTGTCGTTGTGACTTTGTGAAGGTAGTCCCTGCGGATATTTGCGATACGGGAATGCAGACACTGTATTTTGCGTTTCTGCTTCTGCCAGTTGTTGCTGAATTTGACCTTGCGGCTTAACTGTCGCTGAAGTCTCGCCAGCTTTTTCTGGTTTTTCTGAAAACTGTTTACAGTCTCAAAGACTGTGCTATCTGACAGTGTGGCAAGTTTAGCCACGCCGGCATCCAGTCCGACCATTGATATTGAAGGATGAACAGGAGTAGATATTTCACTTTCAGTCTGAATACTGATGTATCACTTACTGCAGGACTGGCTGACTGTAAAGCCTATGTATGATTTTTGCAGAGCGGCAAGCAAGAAACGCAAAAGCGCAACGGACAAGAAAGTATCGTACCGCCGAGGAAACGTTCACATGGCAGCCAGCCAGACGGCGCTAAGGGGGGGCTTAATTAACAGGAATTGGCGCGTACCAGCGAAGATTTTAACTTGGGCAGTAGCGAGTTTATTATGAAGGAAACAATATTTGTTTTTTATAAACATCATTTTATGTGCATCCTGCGTTTGCTGCAGGGATGGACGAGCAGGAAAAAATCCAAATTAAGATGATCTCCGCATATTTTTTCGCATTCCCCACCACTGGTGGGGATTTTTTTTATTTCTTTAAAACTCACGGTATTTTCTCAACGTTTTTTCGAGTTTTGCTTGCTGTTTATCTGTCAGCCATGAAAAGAAGCATTAAGATGATATTTACTTTGCATATCATATAAAAACTTAGCATCAAATTTCGTCAGTTGGATTTTGGCGATTAACGCGCTTTGCAGGACATTTTCCAGTGCCTTATATAACAGATCTTGAATTGTTTGTCTTTGGTGAGTATTTTTTTTCGTTATCTCCCAGTTCGATCGGCTGGCTCAGCTCCATCTGAAATATCAGTGTATCCGTAGGTCGACCTCGTTTACCAATAGCCAGTTTCATATTGCTGTGGGGTTCAGGTCTTTTATTATGGGGGGGGGAGTATTTTTGATTAAATTCTCTAAACGTGTTATATGACTTGTGCTTTTCCAGCATCATCATAAATTTAAATTCTGCAATGCTAACTTCAATGTTAGCCCTGTAAGTCTTGCCGAGTTGTGATCCTCGGCAATGTAACCGTTTGGGTGTCGCTCAAGATTCTGACCTTGAACCAAAACGAAGTGCACATTGGCCGGAACTTCGACGTTCGCAGCGCGGACTTGGTGTGTAAACCTGAACCAGGCGTGAATATTCGGATTGGAGACGATTTTCTGGGCTCTTCACAGCTCCTGTTCCGCCCGAGTGATGGGCATACCATTTATAGTCTGGAAACGAAGAAGCCCTTGAATGAGCCTAAGTCTGGCATCAGGGTGGGAAACCACGTTTGGTTTGGTCAGCGCGTGACGTGTCTCAAGGACGCCGTCGTGCCCGACAACTGCATAGTTTCCTTCGGGTCGATTGTCACACGTCAGGTGTTTCCCTCAAATGCGGTGCTTGGTGGAGTTCCGGCCAAGGTACTCAAGAGAGGGAGAATTTAGTTGATTTCTGTGAAATTACCCGGTGCGCCTACCATACTGGTCGTTGACAGACCTGAGCAGACTGACAACAGGGACAATGAATGTTAACGCTGGCCATAAAGAACATCAAAAGCTCGTATTATACATCTAATCCAACTTACTAAAGGCATCATCGTTGAACGGTTACTTTCTCATGATGCATTAAATCAATGCCCTCAAAGGAAGGCCCACAGTTGTGGCTGTCGTAGAATGGTTGTTCCTGCCTTTGAGTGTTACCAATTGATATACCAGCACTAAGCCATTAAAATAAAAAACATAGAAATAAGTACCGACTATGTTAAGAGAGACAAAGTGCCAGAATCCTTCTGGCGAACTTACCTAGAGCACCTACCGTACTGGACGTTGTTAGGCCAGTGCGGTAGCGTGCCCGGAAGATATGGTGATACCTCCAATTAGTAGAATATGTGTTTTTCAATAAAACGCTCCGATGACTTTTTCGCGAAGCTCAACAGAACGTGAAAAACAGAGCGTTTTGCGAACCAGACGTTTAATACGGGTACGGAGCGTCAGATTATTGCGCTCAAGATTTTGCCGCTCAGATGTTTTCCCTTCGGCATCACCCGGTCATAGCTGCCTCAGTCATCAGTGATCACCGTTCCGATGTTAAAGGGCATGAGCAGTGCCAGTAATTCACGACAGGTTTTCTCTGTACGTGAGCCAAAAGTGCAGGCCAGCACGCCTGTATGGTACGCGTACCAGAGCCTGCGCTGCCGGGCTTTACTGCCAACAAAGCACCATTGCTCATAGGGTTAGCAGATAAGCGCAACATCAGCATGTGCAACGGGTGAAGACGTTATTCGCTCTGGCGAGAGTTTTTTTAAGTTCTGATAACGGTGTTAACGCCAGTTTTCAGTGTTCTGGTGGCCGGCACCATTGACGGTCATTTCAGTGCTCAGTTCTTTAATGCCCGGCTTACAGGCCTCATAAGTGTAAGTGAGCTGAAACACGCGGTGACAGTTACGGCATCGAAATCTGTCATGGCATTCAGGGTTCTGCCCATGACGACAGACCTGAGCAGACTGACAACAGGGACAATGAATGTTAACGTTGACCATAAAGAACATCAAAAGCTCATATTATACATCTAATCCAACTTACTGGTGGCATCACCCTGTAAAGTACAGTTGTAAGTTTAATGTGTTAGCAAATATATCGATGAACGATTTATTATTGCGGGTTATTTATGTCTTGTTCTCTTCTCTTCTGAGGAAAAGAAGAATCACATTTGCCTCAAATTTTGATAGAGATATTTATTTAAATTTAAATGCTTTGCACGAAGCTGTAAAAAAATCTGGTATTAAAACAAAAAACACAATTCTTTTTAGATGTCCAGATACGCTTTGGAACAGAATAAGAAGTTTGTTTGTTATCGCTCAGTCTAAAGTGCTCGTTGTTGACTGCTCTCATTATCTGGTGTCAAAAATTTTAATTTCTAAAAAAACAAAGATTGTCTATGTTGGTCATGGTGGCGGATGTCTAAAAAAAATGGGTTACTCACGTCCATCATATCGAAAAAGAACTCCAGATAAAGAAAAAAAACTTTATGGTCAGTATTCTTATGTGTTATCAACTACATCAATGTTTGATGAAAATATATGCATTAATTACAATGTAACACATAAGCAACTACTGAGGATCGGATTACCGAGAACTGATATTCTTTTTAGACGGGAGAATGATATTAAAAATCAATTGATCCATGAACGAATAATATTATTTGCCCCTAGTTATTCCTTGATCAATGGGACTCGAGGTTATCTATGGAATTTTGAGTTTTTTGATATTATTGCGCAGAGATTAGGGTACAAAGTCTGGTTTTCACCCCATCCGGATACACCTCCTTCTCAATCAATACCGTCGAATTGGTTTGATTGTTCACAAAAAAAATTATATGAGAAAATACATATACCTGTTGCCTTGGTTACTGATGTGTCATCAATAATGTTTGATTTTTGTATAACTTCAAAGCCCATCCTTATAGGTGATTTTTATGACAGTGATGCGGACACATGGATTCCCAAGACTGAGCTACCTGGGGTAAATATTTGTAAGGATTATGATGATATACATAGATTTTTATCTAATCTAACTCTGACCAAATCATCAAATGAACTTTTTCAGCAGCAAATGGATCGCTGTGATGGAAATGCTTGCGATAATTTCGTTCGTTTTATAAAGAGAGAGCTATTGTGAAAACAGTTTTATTTCTAATGATGGGGGGGAGCGGAACAAGAATGGGGGGGGAGATTCCCAAACAGTTACTTGAGGTTAACAATACCCCCGTTTATCAATTTATTCTTAATCTATACAACATGCAGAATATAATTGATGAGGTCGTTCTTATTAGTAATAGTGATTGGACTGAACATGTAAAAAAACAGCTGAATAAAAAAGAATATAAATTCCCTATCAATATTATCGATGGCGGTAGAACTCGTGCGGAGTCCATTAAAAATGGAGTCCTTTTTTTGGATGAAAGAAAAAATGGATGGAATGGTATTGTTTTAATTCACGATGTAACTCACCCATATTTAGATGTGTCTGCTGTGAGTCAGCTTTTAAGTATTTTAGATAAAAGTTCGTCGGCAACGATAGTGACTCATATTTGGGATACGGTTTATGATTGTGATAATGAGTTCGTGAACAATACCCTAAAAAGAGAACGAATTGGTGTAGGTGCTTCCCCTGAAGGGTTTAGGTTTGATTTTCTGAGGAAGATATTCACAGATAAAAATATGGACATTAACAAGTTTACTTGTGTTGGTAACCATGTGCAATCAATCGGCGAAAAATTGGCTATTGTTTGGAGCCCCGTTATTAATTTAAAAATAACATATCCAGATGATTTTGAAATATTTAAAGAGTCTCAGCAATATTTTAAAAAATAAATGCAGATGACTTTTTCGTGAAGCTCACCAGAACGTGAAAAACAGAGTGTTTTGCAGGCCAGCACGCCTGTATGGTACGCGTACCAGAACCTGCGCTGCCGGGCTTTACTGCCAACGAAGCTCCATTGCTCATAGGGTTGGCAGATAAGCGCAACATCAGCATGTGCAACGGGTGAAGACGTTATTCGCTCTGGCGAGAGTTTTTTTAAGTTCTGATAACGGTGTTAACGCCAGTTTTCAGTGTTCTGGTGGTATCGCGAACTCCGGCACCATTGACGGTCATTTCAGTGCTCAGTTCTTTAATGCCCGGCTTACAGGCCTTCATAAGTGTAAGTGAGCTGAAACACGCGGTGACAGTTACGGCATCGAAATCTGTCATGGCATTCAGGGTTCTGCCCATGACGACAGACCTGAGCAGACTGACAACAGGGACAATGAATGTTAACGCGACCATAAAGAACATCAGAAGCTCGTATTATACATCTAATTCAACTTATTGGAGGTATCACCCGGGTCGAGGATATAAAGCGCGGTTTTCCGCCTAACTTTTTTTGTAACATCATGCTGCTACCAGCGTTTTGCTTCGGCAACGCAATGACGGAAATCAGTTCCGTGGGACACACGGAAACTTAATGCCTGTGGAGGGATGGCGTTGTCATCCGTTGAAACAGGAATCAACCGAAACGATTCTTCCGGCAGCGAAATATCGTCGGAATCCACGTCCTTAAGGGCATGGAGGATGTCAAATATATTACAGAGGTTATATGAAGCATTTAGTCCAGCAACATAAAAAAGGTCTTGATATAGGTATTTGTTCTATATGTTCGGCACACCCACTGGTCATTGAGGCTGCATTACGTTTTGAGTTGAATAATAATCGTAAGGTATTAATCGAAGCTACCTCGAACCAAGTGAATCAGTTCGGCGGCTATACAGGTATGAAACCAGCTGATTTTCGAACTTACGTTGAAGGAATTGCTAGAAAAATTGGATTTCCTATAGAACGTCTAATCCTAGGGGGGGATCATCTCGGTCCAAATTGCTGGCAGAATGAACCGGCAGAACAGGCGATGGAGAAATCCCTAGTCTTAATTGCTGAATATGTTAAGGCTGGTTTCAGTAAAATTCACTTAGACGCCTCAATGTCTTGTGCAGATGACCCTGTTCCTTTGCCACCGGAAGTAATTGCTGCTCGAGCTGCTGAACTATGTCGGGTAGCAGAAAATGTAGCAACTGCAGAACAAAAGGTTGCCTTAACGTATGTCATTGGGACTGAAGTTCCTGTTCCTGGTGGTGAATCATCTACTATAGATGAAGTTCATATTACGCACTCTCAGGATGCTGCACAAACTATCCAACTTCATCACGATGCGTTCCGAAAAATTGGACTTGATGATGCTATTAACCGCATTATCGGCTTGGTTGTTCAGCCCGGAGTAGAATTCGATCACAGTCATGTGATTCATTATGAATCCTCTAAAGCGACTAAGCTGAGTCGTTTCATTGAAAACACTCCCATTGTGTATGAAGCTCATTCGACAGATTATCAAACACGAACAGCATATCGTGCATTAGTTAAGGATCATTTCGCTATTCTTAAAGTGGGGCCAGCACTTACTTTTGCATTGCGTGAAGCTATTTTTGCTCTTGCAAAGATTGAACAAGAGCTTATTTATCCAGAAGCCCAAAGTCGTGTTTTGGCTGTTATTGAGCAGGTAATGCTTGATGAACCTGATTACTGGAAAAAATATTACAACTCAGAGTTTTCTCAGGCTATGGTCGATATCCGTTATAGCCTTTCAGATCGTATTCGTTATTACTGGCCGAATGCAAGGATTAGTGCGGCAGTAGATAAACTGATTGCAAATCTCGATACTATGGAGATACCTCTCGGTTTGCTCAGTCAGTTCCTTCCCAAGCAATTTGATCGCGTCATGAATGGAATTCTTAAACCAGAGCCTCGTCTATTAATTATTGATAAGATTCAGGATGTTCTTCGTGATTATGCCTATGGCTGTGTTCCAATTTTAGAATGATTTATTATTGCTTGCACTAGCAATAAAATTCTTGGTGATGCCTCCAATTAGTAGAATATGTATTTTTCAATAAAACGCTCCGATGACTTTTTCGCGAAGCTCAACAGAACGTGAAAAACAGAGCGTTTTGCGAACCAGACGTTTAATACGGGTACGGAGCGTCAGATTATTGCGCTCAAGATTTTGCCGCTCAGATGTTTTCCCTTCGGCATCACCCGGTCATAGCTGCCTCAGTCATCAGTGATCACCGTTCCGATGTTAAAGGGCATGAGCAGTGCCAGTAATTCACGACAGGTTTTCTCTGTACGTGAGCCAAAAGTGCAGGCCAGCACGCCTGTATGGTACGCGTACCAGAGCCTGCGCTGCCGGGCTTTACTGCCAACAAAGCACCATTGCTCATAGGGTTAGCAGATAAGCGCAACATCAGCATGTGCAACGGGTGAAGACGTTATTCGCTCTGGCGAGAGTTTTTTTAAGTTCTGATAACGGTGTTAACGCCAGTTTTCAGTGTTCTGGTGGTATCGCGAACTCCGGCACCATTGACGGTCATTTCAGTGCTCAGTTCTTTAATGCCCGGCTTACAGGCCTCATAAGTGTAAGTGAGCTGAAACACGCGGTGACAGTTACGGCATCGAAATCTGTCATGGCATTCAGGGTTCTGCCCATGACGACAGACCTGAGCAGACTGACAACAGGGACAATGAATGTTAACGTTGACCATAAAGAACATCAAAAGCTCATATTATACATCTAATCCAACTTACTGGTGGCATCACCGAATTCTCTTTCTTCGTTTTGTAAGAAGAACGCCGAAAAACAGGAGCTGCGATGTACATCATTTCAAGCAAAAACATGCTGAAAAAAGCCCAGTCAGAGGGATATGCAGTCCCCGCTTTCAATATTCATAACCTTGAAACATTGCAGGTTGTCGCTGAGAGCGCCGCACAACTTCGCTCTCCCGTTATATTGGCGGGAACACCTAGTACTTATAGTTATGGCGGCGTGGGAAGTTTAATTTCGTTAGTACAATCTCTAGCTCATGAGTACCGCCTGCCATTAGTCCTACATCTCGACCACCATGAAGATAGCGATGACATTTTTAATAAAGTACGCGCAGGAATTCGCTCAGTCATGATTGATGGTTCTCATCTGCCGTTTGAAGAAAATATCGCGCGAGTGAAAGAAGTCACTACGTTTTGCCACAGCTTTGATGTCAGCGTCGAGGCTGAACTAGGCCGCCTTGGCGGACAGGAGGATGATTTGTTGGTGGATGAAAAAGATTCTGCTTATACATCACCTGTTGCAGCCGCAGAGTTTGTGCAACGTACACAAATTGACTCCCTGGCAGTAGCAATAGGCACAGCACATGGCTTGTACACGAATGAACCACGTCTAGACTTTGCCCGGCTGGAACAAATTCGTCAGTTAGTGGATGTTCCGTTGGTGTTGCATGGCGCTTCGGGATTATCGGAACAGGACATTCAGCATTGTATCCGCAGCGGTATCTGCAAAGTGAATGTTGCGACAGAACTGAAAATTGCTTTTGCCAATGCGTTAAAAGGATATTTCTACAACAATCCGGCGGCAAATGATCCTCGCCATTATATGCAGCCAGCAAAAGCCGCCATGAAGGAAGTCGTTACGCGTATTATCGGCGTCTGCGGCAGTGAAGGAAAAATTTAATACGTTGTACCCTACAAAAAACAATGAGGACTAAAGAGGGAGAGAACCAGTTCTCTGCTAATGGCTATTTATATTCGGAGTAATTATATGAAATCTGTGGTAATAAATTCTGGTGGTAATATTTGCATTGAAGAAAAAACAGTACCTCAGATCACATCTGTTGATGATGTGCTGGTAAAAGTCTGCTGTTCTGGGTTATGTGGCTCAGATATTCCTCGGATCTTTCATAATGGTGCTCATTTTTACCCTATTATTCTTGGACATGAATTTAGTGGTATCGTACAGGAAACAGGCTCTTCTGTTAAAGACTTGAAACAGGGCGACCTCGTTTCCTGTATCCCACTCAAGCCTTGTTTTAATTGTCCTGAATGTGAAAGACAATTATGGTCCCAGTGCAAAAACTATCAGTTTATTGGTTCCAGATGTTATGGTGGTAACAGTGAATATACTGTCGTTCCGCGAAATAACCTATTCCTGTTACCTGAAGGTATCACTCCAACCGAAGGCGCATTTTTTGAGCCGGTAACAGTTGGGCTGCATGCAATGAAGCTGGCTGGAGGAGTTGAAGGTAAAGAAGTTATAATTATTGGAGCCGGCACTATTGGACTATTGGCGATGCAGTGTGCCGCAGCGCTAGGCGCGAAGTCAGTAACCGCGATTGATATAAATCCAGAGCGACTTGAACTAGCGAAAAAAATCGGTGCCACATATACATATAATAGCGCAGAAATGTCTGCTGAGATGATTGACAAGGCTCTAAATACACGTCGTTTCTCACAACTGATTCTGGAAACTGCAGGTAATTCGGCGGCAGTTCAATTGGCTATTCATATCGCGGGGCCCCAAGCTCAAATTGCTCTTGTTGGCACTCTCCATAATGACCTGAAGCTTCCCGAAAAAATATTTGGTTTTATTCTGCGTAAGGAACTCCGTATACTTGGCAGTTGGATGAACTATTCTGGTGAGTGGCCTGGTAAAGAGTGGGAACTTGCTACAAAGCTTTTCTTGGATGGAAAAATTGACCTTACTTCAATGATTGCTGTACAGGGAAATATTGATACTTATGTTGATGCTGTGAAGACGCTTAATGGGAATCCAATGAACGGAAAGATAATGCTTGACTTTACAATTTGAAATTGGTGTATCTAAAAGGGAGAGAAAATAGTGTTCGTAACAAGCTCACCCATTAAGGACTTGGGTAGTTAAGTTATCAAAAATCAGCTGCCCAATGAAATGGTGTGCCGCTCCACTTAAGTAAATTGCATTAAGAAGAGGGGGATAGTGAAGGCATGTATTAATAACCTACTGATAAAATTCCCCCTGAAACGCACAAATGGTATGAGCTGCCGGCCGCTAAAAGGGTGACGCCTCCAATTAGTAGAATATGTATTTTTCAATAAAAACGCTCCTATGACTTTTTCGTGAAGCTCACCAGAACGTGAAAAACAGAGTGTTTTGCAGGCCAGCACGCCTGTATAGTATGCGTACCAGAGCCTGCGCTGCCGGGCTTTACTGCCAACGAAGCTCCATTACTCATAAGGTTCGCAGATAAGCGCCACATCAGCATGTGCAACGGGTGAAGACGTTATTCGCTCTGGCGAGAGTTTTTTAAGTTCTGATGACGGTGTTAACGCCAGTTTTCAATGTTCTGGCGGTATTGTGAACCCCGGCACCATTGAACCGAAATGATTCATCCGACAGCGAAATATCGTCGGCATCCACGTCCTTTAGGCGTGGATAATGTCAAAAATGTTATACTAAAAATTAATTTCAAATATCATGGATAAAGTATTAATTCAAAAAGTTGGTTCAAATAAAGGCTTTGAAGAAACATTATGGGATGCAGCAAACCAGCTTCGTGGCAACATAAAATATTCCGAATACAAGCTTGTTGTATTAAGTCTTGTATTTTTAAAACTAATTAGCGATGAGTTTGAAGTACAACGCCAGAAAATGATTACCGCCGGTTTGGATGATTTCCTTGATCTGACCGTTTTCTACCAGCAAGACAATATCTTCTGGTTACCTAAAACCAAAATCTTTTGGCTGCCTGAAAAAGCCCGATGGGGGTTTATTCGGCAACATGCAAAGCGGGATGATATCACCGCGCGTATAGATTCAGCTCTTTCGACTATTGAAAAATGTAACCCGTCCCTGAAAGGGGGACTACCAAACAACTACTTCAGTCGCCAGAACCTCGAGCCCCAAAAAATGACGTCACTGATTGACGCTATCGATAACATCGAACCATTCGAGCATGAAACAGACGTTGAATCGCTGTCGAAAGAAGACTTTTTCGGACGTTTTTATGAATACCTTCTCGGCAGGTTTGCTGCAACTGAAGGCAAAGGCGGGAGGGAGTTCTATACGCCAAAATGCGTGGTAACCCTGTTAACGAAAATGCTCGAACCCTTCCAAGGCAAAATTTATGATCCGTGCTGTGGTTCGGCGGGGATGTTAGTACAGTCGGTTAAGTTTGCCGAGAATCATCAGGAGAAAAGCCAAGATATCTCGCTGTACGGACAGGAACTGAATGACATAACGTATAAACTGGCAAAAATGAATCTCGCCATTCGCGGTCTTTCAGCGAACCTCGGCAAACGCCCAGCAGACACCTTCTTTAGCGACCAGCACCCAGAACTAAAAGCCGACTATATTCTGGCTAACCCGCCCTTCAACCAGAAAGACTGGCGTAACGAATCAGAATTAATTAAAGATCCTCGATTTGATGGTTATCGAATACCGCCTGTCAGTAACGCTAACTACGCTTGGATTCTGCACATGCTTTCTAGACTGTCAGCTAATGGCGTAGCAGGTTTTGTGCTGGCAAACGCGTCGATGAGTTCTAACAACAGTGGCGAAGGTGAAATCCGCGCTCAACTTATCGAGAATGATGTTATCGACTGTATGATAGCCCTCCCCGGTTGGTTGTTTTACACCACACAGATGTCGGTATGTTTATGGTTGATAACGAAATCGAAGGCTGCAGATGAGACTAGAGGTTACCGGTCTCGTCACGGTGAGACACTGTTTATTGATGCGCGTCATCTCGGCACCATGATTCGCCACACAACGAAAGAGTTAGCACCGGAAGATATTGCTACCATCGCCGATACCTACCATGCCTGGCGCAGCTCTCCGAAAGCATTGACAGCACGGATAGCGCGTGGTGATAGTAAATTGGCCAAATATAAAGACCAGACAGGTTTCTGCAAAGTTGCGACCCTACGGGAAATCAGAGATAACGGCTACGACCTAACACCGAGACACTATGTTGTGAAAAATTTGTCTCAGATGTTGTTTGACAGCGTGGCCGTTGAGAAAAAGACGCTGAAAGCATTGTCTGAACAACTGCAGCAGATAAAAGATAGCGTGGCCGTTGAGAAAAAAATGCTGAAAGTATTGTCTGAACAACTGCAGCAGACAAAAGATGGCGTGGCCGTTGAGAAAAAAATGCTGAAAGTATTGTCTGAACAACTGCAGCAGACAAAAGATGGCGTGGCCGTTGAGAAAAAGAAAAATACTCCCCTCCTTTTTGTGCGAGGGCGACAGGCAACTTTCGATGAATTCGATAAAAAACTATTAGAAATTTTTGGGCCGTATTTCAAGGTTGTTCCAGTTAAAAATGCCCAAGATAGGAAGGCTATAATCAACTATCCTGTCAAGATCGGTGTTAGTGCAGAGGGACACAGACTTGCCCGTAAACATGAGAAAGGGGCTAGTGTTGTGCTTGAATTTAAGCTTTCGGCGAAAGCGCCTTTAGCAAAGAATGCTATTTATATTGCCGTGCCTGGTTCTGAAGTTTATAGCCATAGTTTCTGGGAGTCAGTAGAGATTCGCGACCTTGTAAAAAAATATGATTTGATTGTCACTCCTAATAATGCGTCATTTATGGAGATAAATAAGAGAATCAAAAACAAAACAAAAGTAATGGTTTGTGAATCTCCTACTAAAGTTAATTCAAAAGGGTGTACAAGGCTGCTGAGGATTGTTGAGATTTTTAAGAACAACGGGCGTGAAGAGATTCTCAATTCGTTCCTGCGAGTTGGAACAAGCTATAAAGATATGACAAATTATGCAGTTCATCATTCGTATTTCTCTTTTTTTGGCATTTTACGCAGAGGTCTCTTTATAAGGAAAGGCCGCTTAGCATACACGGAGCTTGTTCGACCTAAACTTCTGTCTGGTTTTAAAAAATTTTGTCAGATCTTGCCTATAGCCAACAAGACAGTTGTTTTTCGATCTTTTCAGCAGCACTACACTTGCAATCCAAAATATGTGACGGAAGCTCTGATCCGGAAGTTAAAAGAAAAAAATAAAAATGTAAAAATCATTTGGATTGCAAATAAGAAAAAAGTTAATCTTTCAGACTACCCTGATGAAGTTACTGTCATCCAACAAAACTCATTTGCCGCTTGGTATTATATGTCTAATGCTAAAGTTTTGGTGGACAACAATGTACGAGCTACGATGCCTGTAAAACGGAAGAAACAAATTTATGTTCAAACATGGCACGGTTCCCTGGGCATTAAAAAGTTTACCAATGTTTGGAGTGAATCGGTTTGTACGGCGGCGGACCGTACTACAGATCTTTTGGTTTCGAATTCCAAATTCGAGACTGAAGTTTACCGGGGCAGTGTTTGGCCGACTGCAAGAATTGAAATGTTAGGACACCCTCGCAATGATATATTTTTTGCAGATAGCGAAACAAAAGAAAATATTTGTGCTCGTGTTCGACGTGTTTTAGGGATTCCAGATGACTCTGAGATTATTCTTTACGCTCCTACTTTTAGGGATGAGCATTTGTACGGTACAGCAACGCAGAAAAATAATATCTCGATGTATCTCACACAATTCGACAAGATAATAAATCGGTTTGAAACGAGGTTTGGTAAAAAGTTTGTTGTTATAACCAGAGTTCATTTTCATTTATCTAATCGATTTAACTATTCGAATGGTTCTAAAGTTATTGATGCTGGGAGCTATCCAGATATTCAAGAGCTAATGGTTGCTTCTTTTGCGGGGATTACTGATTATTCAAGTTGGATTTACGACTTTTTGCTTCTAAGACGGCCTGGATTTATTTATGCATCCGACGTCGATTCATATCTTTGTCAACGGGAGCTGTATTTTCCAATTGACTCAACGCCCTTCCCATTTTCGTCGAATGTAGAGGAGCTTTGTGATTCCATTAGCAATTTCGATGAAAACAAGTTCAATGAACTTGTAAATTTATTTATAGAAAATGCAGGGGCTATCGATGATGGGAATGCATCGGATCGAGTTGCAGACTTCATTCTTCAGAATATTAATTAAGCTTATATAAAAAGTAAAACCCCACCTCCTGATAGACTGCACCCCAAAAGTTGGACACCCAACTGATTAAGGTGCAGTTTTTTATGGCAAAGCCAAAAGGTCGGAGCAAGGACATGACAAACCTCAAAAAACACCTCCACTTACCGATGCAGAACTGGAAAAGTTATCTCCCGAAGAACTGCGGGCGGAACTCCGTTACCTTCGCGCAGAGAATGCCTATCTAAAAAAGCTGAAGGCCTTAGTTCAAAGCGAGAAAAACGGCAGAAAGCCCGGATAATCAGTGAGCTAAGGCTTAAGCATGCGCTCGGTGATCTTCTGCGTGCAGCGGGTATGTCTCGCAGTACGTGGTATCACAATATGAATGTCCTGAAGCGAGTGGACAGGCATGCCGGACTGAAAGGCAAGATCAGAGAGATTTATCACTATCACAAAGGGCGTTATGGCTACCGCAGGATCACGCTCTCACTGAGAAAACAGGGAGTGTTGGTAAATCATAAAACAGTGCAGCGGCTGATGGCAGAGCTGTCGCTCCGCTCTGTGATAAGGGTGAAGAAATATCGTTCCTGGAAAGGGGAAGTAGGCAAGGCTGCGCCCAATATCCTGAGCCGGAGTTTCAGTGCATCGAAAGCCAACGAAAAATGGGGGACGGATGGAGCCTGTTTAAGATTCTGTGTAAATGCCTTTTCTCAGAAGTGACCGTCCAGGCGGTCACCGAACTCGATAATAAAGCGGCTCATTGCCATTCGCCAGTCCTTCAACGGCATCCTCCATTTCTGGGACGCAGACTGGATTGCCAGCCACACCACTTTTTTCACCGAGTCGTCTGTCGGGAACACTTTACGCTTTTTGAGCGCATGGCGGATCACGCTGTTTAGCGACTCGATGGCATTCGTCGTATAGATCACTTTGCGGATGTCCGTTGGATAAGCGAAGAACGTGGCAAGATTCGGCCAGTTAGCCTGCCAGCTTCGGCTTATCTGAGGATAGCGACTGTCCCAGGCCGCAGCGAACGCTTCCAGTGCCTGCTGACCTGCCTCTTCCGTGGGAGCCTGATAAATCGCTTTCAGGTCACGAGTGACGGCTTTGTAGTCCTTCCATGACACGAAGCGCAGGCTGTTGCGCACCATATGCACGATGCATAACTGGATGCGGGCCTCCGGATATACTGTGTTGATGGCATCCGGGAAGCCTTTCAGGCCATCCACACAGGCGATGAGGATATCGTTCAGACCGCGGTTTTTCAGTTCAGTCAGCACATTGAGCCAGAACTTCGCCCCTTCATTTTCGGCCAGCCACATACCTGGCAGTTCTTTCTGACCTTCTATATTGATGCCCAGTGCCAGGAACACCGATTTGTTGATGACGCGACTGTCCTGCCGAACTTTCAGGACGATACAGTCAAGATAAACAATGGGGTAAACAGCATCCAGTGGTCGGTTTTGCCATTCTACAACCTGCTCCATCACGGCATCGGTAACCTTTGATATCAGTGCCGGTGAAACATCTGCGTCATACAGTTCTTTGAACGCAGCAGCTATCTCACGGGTAGTCATCCCTTTGGCATACAACGAGAGGATCTGGTTATCCATCCCGGTAATACGGGTCTGATTTTTCTTTACCAGTTGTGGTTCGAAGGTACCGTCACGATCGCGCGGAGTACGCAGTTCCAGTGGACCGTCGCCTGTGATAACGGTCTTTGTGGAATAACCGTTGCGGGAGTTAGCTCCTGGTCTGGACTGATTTTTCTCATACCCAGGATGGTGTGTCATCTCAGCATTGAGAGCGGCTTCAACGCTGAGCTTTTTCAGCAGCCGATCAAACTGACTGAGGTCTTCAGGGGTTTTGAGGTTTTTGGCCAGTTCGTTAGCCAGAGCCTGTAACTGTTTTTCGTCCATAAATTAACCTTCATTTGATGCTGGATTGAACATATCAAAATCAGGCAATTACACAAATCTATGTACAGGCTCTTCTCGATCTGTTTAACAGGGAAATTATCTCTTACAGCCTGTCGGAAAGGCTGGTGTCTGAGCCTTTCTGGTTCAGGCAAGACGCAGGTTCCAGAAATGCGAAGACCCCACTCGTTAATCCATTAACTCGTGAGGTCTGCATGAAGTACCTTAACACTACTGATTGTAGCCTCTTTCTTGCAGCTGTCTCTTGATCAGATCTCCTGATCAAGAGACTTCATCACCAGGTAACCCTCAACCATATCCTGAAGTCTGAACCAGCCATCCCACATAACTACCCAACCGGGGCGGCCTGTGCGTTTGCTGTCATGCCATCGCCCCAGTTTCGCCAGTTTCAGACAGGCCCATTTCAGTGTCGGCGTCTGTGACGGAAGCGGTTTTCCTTCCAGCTTAACCCACAGCAGTTTCCACTCTGTCGGCGTCAGTATTTTCTCACAGCTGTCATTTTGTGTTTCTTCACTGATACCTCCCTGCCGCAGGCCCAGCACCCGTACCGCGATAAACGCCTTGATAACCACCATGCGCTCAAGGTTATCCCGGGTCTGCATTCGCAGCGATTCCACACATGTACCACCACTTTTCCACGCCTTGTGGTATTCCTCTATCAGCCAGCGTCGCTCGTAATGGCTGACGATACGTCGCGCATCGGCGGCACTCGCCACTTTTTCTGACGTCAGCAGATGCCAGCAGGCACCGTCCTCTGCCTGCTCCCGGCAACAGACATACGTGAGCGGGAGCGCCTGGCCGCTGTTGTCGGGATTTTTTATGCTGACTTCGCTGTAACTGATGAACATCCGGGCCTGGCGGGCGGCCCGCCCGCCTTTTTGCATCACATTCAGCGTGTGGCTTCCCGCGGTTGCCAGGACTTCCGGCAGTTCGAAGAGCTTGCCGGGTGCTTCTTCCAGTCGGCGATTCTGTGCAGCACGCACCACGAAGCGCTGTCCGTGGCTGACTTTATAATGCAGGTAATGCCAGATATCCGCTTCCCGGTCACAGACAGTGATTACCCGTTTCTGTATCTCCCCCAGCCGTTCGGCCATACGCTCCGAAGCCTGCTGCCAGTGGTAACTTTCTTTTTCTTCATAGGGACGTTCTTTTCGCTGGTGCTTAACACCGTAGGTGTCCGTGACCCGACTCCAGCGCTGCTGTTCGATAAGACCGACTGGCAGGGCGCTGTCGGGGGCGTACATCAGGACAGAGTGAGCCAGCAGCCCGCGCGTCTTCGGGTTAGTGGTGGTATTCCCCAGGTCATCAGATGCCGTACTGTGGCTGAAGTTAATGGTGGTGGTGTCTTCCAGTGCGAGGAGCAGCGGATGAGCCTCACATGCCCTTACAGTGGCGGTAAATCCGGCTTCGGCAATGGCTTGCGGGGACACAGACGGGTTACGTATCAGGCGGTACGCACCTTCAACCTGAGCAGTGGACTGGGATGATTTCACAATAGAAAGACCTGCATGCTGAGCGAGAGAAGAGGCCAGTGACACAAGGCGTCGTGTACGACGCTGATCGCCGAGACGGGCATGTCCAAACTGCTCGTTAGCCCATGAATAACAATCAGAAAGTACCATAACAGAGCCGAATAAAATGAAATATAAGAGAAGATCAACGGGTGAAGAAAACGTTCAAAAAATGGCTACCGGGGAGGAAGGAAAGTACCGGATGGAAAGAGCCCCCCTAAAGCAGACTGACAGACATCACAAATCCCCGGGGGGGACTTGTGTATAAGAGACAGTTCTTGCAGAGAGGTCAAAGTTTATGACGAAATATGCCCTTATCGGGTTGCTCGCCGTGTGCGCCACGGTGTTGTGTTTTTCACTGATATTCAGGGAACGGTTATGTGAATTGAATATTCACAGGGGAAATACAGTGGTGCAGGTAACTCTGGCCTACGAAGCACGGAAGTAAGCTGCCGGGCGGGGACGGAAGTCCCCGCTTTCCGGAAGTGTGAGGTATTTCAGGGGCAGACACCCGATATACCAGAAACAGCCGGTCCCGCCCGGAGCCGGCACACAAGTTCAGGCATTTCCTGTTTTTCAGTCATTTCATCATCAAAATCACATTAAACGGTCGTAATCAGACATGATTTGTGCGCCAACACAGATCATCGTCACAACTTTCAAGTCGCTGATTAAAAAAAACTGTAGTATCCTCTGCGAAACGATCCCTGTTTGAGAATTGAGGAGGCGAGATGTCGCAGACAGAAAATGTAGTGACTTCCTCATCTGGCGCAAAACGAGCATACAGAAAGGGTAAACCTTTGAGTGAAGCAGAACGACAGAGAGCAGCTTCTGTGCGCAAACGAGCTGTATGTAAAGAGATCAAAGTTTTCGTCAGACCAGAACTGAAAAACTACCTTACCAGTCTGTGCGCAGAGGAAGGGGTAACTCAGGCAGAGTTGATAGAAAGACTTATCGAGAAAGAGGTCTGTTACCGGAATATGATGTGATGGGATCACATTCTTGCTAGTTTTTCCTGTCAGTGCTAGATTACTATCGTTTAAGGAATTTTATGGCTGGCCACACCATAAGGTGGCAGGGAACTGGTTCTGATGTGGATGTACAGGAGCCAGAAAAGCGAAAACCCCGATAATCTTCTTTAACTTTGGCGAGTACAGAAAGATTACCGGGGCCATCTAAAAACCGCATAGCCAACAATTCAGCTATGCGGGGAGTATAGTTATATGCCCGGAAAAGTTCAAGACTTCTTTCTGTGCTCACTCCTTCTGCGCATTGTAAGTGCAGGATGGTGTGACTGATCTTCAACAAACGTATTACCGCCAGGTAAAGAACCCGAATCCGGTGTTTACACCCCGTGAAGGTGCCGGAACGCTGAAGTTTTGCGAAAAACTGATGGAAAAGGCTGTGGGCTTCACCTCCCGTTTTGATTTCGCTATTCATGTGGCGCATGCCCGTTCGCGTGGTCTGCGTCGACGCATGCCACCGGTGCTGCGTCGACGGGCTATTGATGCGCTGCTGCAGGGGCTGTGTTTCCACTATGACCCGCTGGCCAACCGCGTCCAGTGTTCCATCACCACACTGGCCATTGAGTGCGGACTGGCGACAGAGTCCGGTGCAGGAAAACTCTCCATCACCCGGGCCACCCGGGCCCTGACGTTCCTTGCAGAGCTGGGACTGATTACCTACCAGACGGAATATGATCCGCTTATCGGGTGCTACATTCCGACCGATATCACGTTCACACCGACGCTGTTTGCCGCCCTTGATGTGTCTGAGGATGCAGTGGCAGCTGCGCGCCGCAGTCGTGTTGAATGGGAAAACAGACAGCGCAAAAAGCAGGGGCTGGATACCCTGGGTATGGATGAACTGATAGCGAAAGCCTGGCGTTTTGTGCGTGAGCGTTTCCGCAGTTACCAGACAGAGCTTAAGTCCCGGGGAATAAAGCGTGCCCGTGCGCATCGTGATGCGAACAGGGAACGCCAGGATATCATCACCCTGGTGAAACGACAGCTGACGCGTGAAATCTCGGAAGGGCGCTTCACTGCCAATCGTGAGGCGGTAAAACGCGAAGTGGAGCGTCGTGTGAAGGAGCGCATGATTCTGTCACGTAACCGTAATTACAGCCGGCTGGCCACAGCTTCCCCCTGAAAGTGACCTCTTCTGAATAATCCGGCCCGCACCGGAGGCATTCGCACGCCTGAAGCCTGCCAGCGAACAAAAAAGCAGCATATCATACAAAAACAACCTCGCCATTCACCTTCTGGTGCATCCGGTTCCCCCTGTTTTTGATACAAAACACGCCTCACAGACGGGTAATTTTGCTTATCCACATTTAACTGCAAAGGACTTCTTTATAAGGTTACAACCGTTCATGTCATAAAGCGCCAGCCGCCAGCCTTACAGGGTGCAATGTATCTTTTAAACACCTGTTTATATCTCCTTTAAACTACCTAATTACATTCATTTAAAAAGAAAACCTATTCACTGCCTGTCCTGTGGACAGACAGATGTGCACCTCCCACCGCAAGCGGCGGGCCCCGACCGGAGCTGATTTAGTTACAACATTCAGACATAACACCGGAAAAACCCCGGTTCCGCGCAGAACTGAAACCACAAAGCCCCTCTTCATAACTGAAAAGCGGCCCCGCCCCGGCCCTTCAGGCCGGAACAGAGTCGCTTTTAATTATGAATGTTGTAACTACACAACATCATCGCTGCCAGTCTTCTGGCTGGAAGTACTCAGTACACGCTCGTAAGCGGCCCTGACGGCCCGCTAACGCGGAGATACGCCCCGACTTCGGGTAAACCCTTGTCGGGACCACTCCGACCGCGCACAAAAGCTTTCTCATGGCTGAAAGCGGGTATGGTCTGGCAGGGCTGGGGATGGGTAAGGTGAAATCTATCAATCAGTACCGGCTTACGCCGGGCTTCGGCGGTTTTACTCCGGTATCACATGTAACCACAGCGTGCCGCCTTCCATGCCGTTTACACGGCATACAGTGCATTGTGCTCATCTGATAAAAGGAAAATACCCTTCTGGATAATTCGGTTTTATTAATACTGGTGATATTTCCATCAGGATAGAAAATCACATAACTTGTATTCTTGTTTAATAAGCAGAGATGTTTATCTGTGTATTTTCGTATATGCAGGTACCCACTTATCCGGGGCTGAGAGTTGGAATTGCCTGTAATCCAACGCCGGAAATCTGACAATGCTCGGTCTGTTCAAACTGGTCAGGTTTCCGGCAACTATCCTCATGCTGGAATCATGACGTTTCACCCCATCCTGAACGCCTCCGTTGATTGATGTACATAAAATATCATCAGTTTACCTTCTATGATTTTTAATCATAAGTATCCTGCTTTAGCTCTCAGCTACATTAGTAAAAAATAGTTCGTAAGTGTTTACCGGTGGTGGATGAGTGCTATGACTAAGTGTATCAACCCAGTTGGTGGGCCTGTCCGGTAGAACTCTCAGAACATGGTGCAGACAACGCTTTCTGTGCAACACCGTTCAGACAGCACGCAGGTCTCCTTCCGTATGGTTATTATCCGTTTCTGCCAGATCGTCCTCACTGTAATAACTGAGAGCGTCCCTCTGATTCAGTACATAGCCGCACACTTTTTTCAGTCTGAAGCATGGTGTTCAGGATGTTTTTTTGCAGAAGCAACGCGTATTAATGCTGGCTAGTGCTTATATATGCGCAAATTAATTTTTGTGTGATGCACCTTGTGATTTTTTATAACCATTTGTTTTTAAAAGAATTAATGTTAAATAATGCTTTATAATTTTTTTGTTGGAGGGGGGGGGGGTAATATTCGCCGCAAGAAATGATGCCCCCCCCTGGAGGTGTTTTTATTTTTTCGCGTTTTATTTGCTTCTTCTTTATCGCCTGTACATGGCTCCTGGCTTTTACAGAGGCGGCGGAAGGGAGACAAAAAACAATATTTTCTATGGATGTTGTGGCTTCGGCCTGTCATGTGGTGGTGGATGCGGACAGTTCCGGTAACAGTGTTCGGCTGACATTCGGCACTTATCGCAAGTCCACGGGGGGCTCTGTAGCGCCACGTTATTTCACTGTGCGTCTGTATGAGTCCGGCGCCACGGTTCAGGGCTGCTCTGCCTTTAAGGCCGGGCAGGTCGCCACCCTGGATTTTGGTAACCCGGGTCAGCTTGACGCAGAAGGCGTGGTCACCCGCGGTGCTGGTGAGGGTATTCGCGTGGATGTGCGGGCGGTGGATACACAGGCTGATTATCGCGGACGTCTGACGTTGGACAGACATTCGGTGAATTATCCGGTGGAGTTTGCTGCTAAGGGGCAGTTCCGTTTTCGTGCGCAGCCGGTGTTTCCGGCGAACGTGAAGGCGGGGGAATACTCGGGGGCACTGACCTTTGTGGTCACGTATCAGTAACGGAGAAAAGGATTGTGTGTGCAGGCGTATAAGGCAGCCGCTGAATCAATTTTGTTCGTATTTTTCCGGGCTGTATTCGCACTTGCCGTATCAGCTGCTTTTGCCAGTGCCACAGGTATTGCAGGTGAAAAACTGGATATGTCCTTTATCCAGGGCGGTGCCGGGGTTAATCCGGATGTCTGGACAGCCCTGAACGGCAGCTATGCGCCGGGGCGTTATCTGGTTGACCTGTCCCTGAACGGGAAGGAGGCCGGGAAACATATACTGGATGTGACACCACAGGACAGTAATGAACTGTGTCTGACAGAGGCATGGCTGACGAAGGCCGGGATTTACGTCAGTGCAGATTACTTTCGTGAGGGGTATGACGCCACACGAAAGTGCTATGTGCTGACAAAAGCCCCGTCAGTGAAGGTGGATTTTGATGTTTCCACCCAGAGTCTGGCGCTGTCCATTCCCCAGAAGGGGCTGGTGAAGATGCCGGAGAATGTGGACTGGGATTACGGGACCAGTGCATTTCGCGTGAACTATAACGCGAACGCCAACACCGGCCGTAATAACACTTCGGCCTTTGGTTCTGCGGACCTGAAAGCCAATATCGGGCGCTGGGTGGTGAGTTCTTCTGCCACGGCCAGTGGCGGTGACAGCGGGGATAGCTCTGCCACAATAAACATGTTTACGGCCACCCGGGCCATCCGCGCACTGAGTGCGGACCTGGCGGTCGGGAAAACATCCACCGGGGACAGTCTGCTGGGCAGCACGGGAACGTACGGCGTGTCGCTGAGCCGGAACAACAGCATGAAGCCGGGCAATCTGGGGTATACCCCGGTTTTCAGCGGCATTGCGGACGGGCCGTCGAGGGTGACACTGACGCAGAACGGACGGTTGCTGCATTCGGAGATGGTGCCGGCAGGTCCGTTCGCCATCACGGATGTGCCGCTGTACACCAGTGGGGATGTGAAGATGACGGTGACTGGCGAGGATGGCCGGGAACATGTGCAGAACTTCCCGCTGTCGGTGATGGCCGGGCAGTTAAGCCCCGGGCAGCACGAGTTCAGTGTGGCAGCCGGTTTGCCTGACGATGACAGTGACCTGAAAGGCGGTGTGTTTGCGGCGTCATACGGTTACGGTCTGGACGGGCTGACGCTGCGCACCGGCGGGGTGTTTAACCAGGACTGGCAGGGCGTCAGCGCCGGGGCTGTTCTGGGGCTGAGTTACCTGGGGGCGGTGTCTGCTGACGGCGTTTATGCCACGGCAAAATACCGTGACGGCAGCCGCAGCGGAAATAAGGTGCAGTTATCCTGGGGTAAACAACTGGAGATGACGAACACCGGACTGCGGGTGAGCTGGTCACGGCAGAGTGAGGAATATGAGGACATGTCCTCCTTTGACCCGACAACGCTGTGGGGGCGGGAGAAGCACGGCCGCCGGACGAAGGAGGAATGGAATGCCGGTGTCAGTCAGCCGGTGGGCGGGCTGTTCAGCCTGTCGGTGTCCGGCTGGCAGCGGAGCTATTACCCCGCATCCATGACCGGGAGTTACCGGTACAGCGATGACAACGGTAAGGACACGGGGATTACCGGCACCCTGAGCACACAGATTAAGGGCGTCAGTCTTAACCTGGGCTGGTCCGGTTCACGGAACACCCGGGGAGAAAACAACTGGTCGGCATCGGCGTCAGTGTCGGTACCGTTCACACTGTTTGACCGTCGTTACAGCAGCAGTACGTCGGTGAGCACCAGCAAAGGCGGTGGTACGGGCGTCAGCACCGGCGTGTCCGGCTCGCTGAATGACCGTTTCAGCTATGGCCTGGGCGGTGGTCGTGACAGCAGTGGCGGTGTGAGCAGTTATCTGAACGCGTCGTACAGTGGTGACCGGGCTTATCTGAATGGTGCCCTGAACCACTCGCAGTCCGGCGGAACCAGTGGTTCTGTCTCGGGCAGCGGTTCGGTACTGGCCGTTCCGGCGGCGAAAGACATTATGTTCAGCCGCACGACCGGGGATACCGTGGCCGTGGTGAACGTGAAGGATACCCCCGGAGTGAAGGTGACGTCCGGTGACGGACAGACTGACAGCGACGGCAACCTGGTGGTCCCGCTGAACAGCTATGACTGGAACACGGTGACGATTGATGCGGGCACACTGCCGCTGAGCACCGAACTGACGAACTCCAGTCAGAAGGTGGTGCCGACGGACAAGGCGGTGGTGTGGATGCCGTTTGATGCCCTGAAAGTTAAGCGTTACCTGCTGCAGGTGAAGCAGCGTAACGGTGAGTTTGTACCAGGTGGAACCTGGGCGCGGGACAGTAAGAACACGCCACTGGGCTTTGTGGCCAACAATGGTGTGCTGATGATTAACGCGGTGGATGCGCCGGGTGATATCACCCTGGGGCAGTGCCGGATACCTGCGGCGAAACTGCAGGATACTGAGAAACTACAGGAGATTACGTGTGAGTAAGCGTAACGCAGTAACGACGTTTTTCACCAACCGGGTGACGAAAGCGCTGGGGATGACACTGGCGCTGATGATGACCTGTCAGAGTGCGATGGCTTCCCTGGCGGCAGACCAGACCCGCTATATCTTTCGCGGGGACAAGGATGCGCTGACCATCACGGTCACCAACAATGATAAGGCGCGCACCTTTGGTGGTCAGGCCTGGGTGGACAATATCGTGGAGAAGGACACCCGTCCGACCTTTGTGGTGACGCCGTCCTTCTTCAAGGTGAAACCGAATGGTCAGCAGACACTGCGTATCATCATGGCCTCGGACCATCTGCCGAAGGATAAAGAGTCAGTGTACTGGCTGAACCTGCAGGATATTCCGCCGGCTCTGGAGGGCAGTGGTATTGCGGTGGCGCTGCGCACGAAGCTGAAACTGTTCTACCGACCGAAGGCACTGCTTGAAGGCCGCAAGGGGGCAGAAGAAGGCATCAGCCTGCAGAGCCGCCCGGATGGCAGAACCATGCTGGTGAACACTACGCCATACATTTTTGCGATTGGCAGCCTGCTGGACGGAAACGGAAAGAAAATTGCCACGGATAACGAAACAGCTCAGAAACTGCTGATGTTTATGCCGGGTGATGAAGTACAGGTGAAGGGAAATGTGGTGAAAGTGGACTCCCTGAATGACTGGGGAAGCCTGCAGACCTGGACAATTAATAAGAAGAAACCGACAGCACCGGAAGCAGCAAAAACTGAGACAGCAGATACCGCAGAGCAGAAATAACCGCCCTCCGGAACACGGAACAGAGGGGTAATAAATGAAGAAAACAATGATGGCAGTCGCCCTGGCCCTGAGTGCACTCAGTATTCAGTCAGCACTGGCCGCTGAATACAGCGAGAAAACGCAGTATCTGGGTGTGGTTAATGGTCTGGTGTCAGGCAACAGCGTGGTGAAGGTGACCCGTACACCGACAGACCCGGTGCTGTACCGCTCAGGCAGTAACAGCCCGTTACCTGCAGAGCTGATAATCCGGCATGCAGAAAGCCGCCCGGCCTCCGGCGGACTGGCAAACATCACGGTGAAACAGACTCTGCCGGATAACGGGGAAGCCCGTATCACCCTGAAGACGGCCCTGATGGTTGACGGAAAGAAAGTGGCACTCAGCGCCAGACAGCAGGGTGAGGATGTGGTGATAACCGTGCCGGAGGCACAGAAACTGGTTGAGTTAAGAACGGATGCACCGGCAGAGCTGGAAGTCCCGGTCAGTTACCGGGGAAATCTGCAGATAGCGCTGCAGGTGGAAGACTGAGGATTCATCTCCGACAACAGATGCAATACATCCGTGACTCCGGAACGGGTCATATTGGTAAAGGGATTTACCGTATTTTTAAACGGGAATAACGTAAAGCTATTCTGAGTTAAACACAGTGTTTAATGAAATGCGGTTATTTAAATGAATCCGCAGGGGATGGTTTTGCGGTAATTCCGGAAAAATAAGGATTACCGATTTCAGTTTATTATTTATGAAATATCAAGGAATTTATTTTATGAAAAAGACACTGATTGCACTGGCTGTGGCTGCCTCTGCTGTAGTATCCGGATCTGCTATGGCTTGGAATCCTGGAGGAAGTGGGGGGACTTTGAACCTTGGAGGAGAGTTGGCTATTGCCGGAGAAAAACTTCCGTGGGATGTGGCAGTTGGAGCAGGTGTAAAAGATCTGAATGCAATGCTTGAAAAAGGCGCTAAATCGGCGACTATTGCGTTAAAGAAAGATATCCCCGTGCTTGGCCTTCGGCTTAAGGGAGATACATTTTACGGTAAACAGGGGCTGAGTCCTAATATCGACTATGGAAAAGCTATTAACGTGGATAATATATCGAATGGTGCAGTTGACACTCAGTTAGATGTTAAATCTGAACATGGGGATGTTATTGGTACTATGACCGTACCGTTATGGATTGCTGCAGAAAGTATGGACATTACCGTTGCTCAGGGTCGTGCAGGAGAGACGATTACCGACTTAGACCGCGTCATGCCTTTTGCAAATACAAAAGGAGATTTGTTCTATGGCGGTGTTGCTAAAAATGCTAAAGGGGTATGGAATGATAAAGAGGCCCATAACTTTATGAAGAGGGTTTTCTCAGATATTGACGCACACTGGAAAGATTTCGGTCGTGACTTGAAGACTCCGCATGTAGTGAAACCAGTTGAAAATAATCACAGATACAATGGGATGTATGCGTCAGCTTTTCCATCTGGTAAAAATATAGTAATTAAACTGAACAGCCCGCTACAAACGAGCACTGTTTGGCAAGCCTCTATGCCGATTACTATTTCTTATTTATAAGTTAGTGAACACTTTGTGTTGATGCAAACTGTTTTCTGACTGAGTTACCTCCTCTGGGTGAAATACTTGGAGGAGGTTAATACAATAACATACATTATTTGCTGTTAATGTGTTGTGTATATATGAATTTTTATATAAGAAGATAAATTAAGAAAGTAATGAATAATTATAAACTCCTTATCTTTGCCATTATTTCGGTGGCCCTGTTTTATTCGGCAGCACCACATGCAGATATTCTTGATGGTGGCGAAATTCAGTTTAATGGTTTTGTCACTGACGAAGCTCCTAAATGGACCTGGCAGATAAGTTCGCGGGACCAGACCTGGGCTGTGGATACTGCTGATGCACGTACAGAGAACGGACAGCTTGTTTTTGATTTACGTGATAAAGGGGCTATGCCGTTTCTGGAGGGATATCTGCATGAGGTGGCAGAGCGCGGTGGTCCCGGGTTTACTCCGTTTATTACTTTCAGCAGCAATGGACAACCTTTTACTGTGCAGGAAGGCTGTGGCACTACGGCGCAACGTTTTCGCGCCTCTGTCCCGGTACGTGATCCGGAAACGGGAAACGTGTCGGGACAGCTTTCTTTCACCCTGAATCAGGGGATGGCAGTCAGCGCAGGCAGACAGGAAGACGGGGCATCCGTACCGGCCGGGATGTCGCTGGTCAGAGGACAGAGCGTGACGGATGTACATGCGGGAAGCCTGCCACAGGGGCTGAAAGCCCGACTCTCTTCTCTGTTACTGATGAATCAGAATTTTGGCAATGGCATGAGTGCCGCAGACAATGGTCAGGTCATCTCTCAGGGGATACTGGCTGACGGTCGGGTGATGAATCTGGCTGCGGCATATGCCTCTGTAGTGTCGGATTTTGAACTGCGGTTGCCGGCGGAGGGTACACCTGCAGCATGGCAGGCAGGGCTGAATGTGACGGTCACGGTACAGTGATGGTTGCAGGGATATAAGGAGAGAAGAGAAGTGAAAAAGGTGACGTTGTTTCTGTTTGCTGCCAGCCTCCTGCCTTCCTGTGTACTGGCCTGGAACACGCCGGGAGAAGATTTCAGCGGAGAGCTTAAGCTGGAAGGCCCGGTGACCAGCACCCGTAATCCGTGGGTATGGAAAGTCGGACAGGGAAATGAAGGTCTGGAGGTTAAACAGAGCCGCGGTGTTCGTGACGGTGAGCAGGCAATTCCGGTCGCACTGCCGGCGATGACCGTTTTACTGGGAAAAACCACCCTGACCACACCGGCAGGACGTGAGGGGCTTTCTCCCCGGGTCAGTTACGGAAAGGGTACTGAGGGATTTTCGCTTGAATGGACAGCACCAGGCGTGGCGGAGGTGACGCTGCCTGTCACCGGAGATAATAACGTCCGGGCAGGCACATTTGTTTTCAGAATGCAGGCTGCGGGGGTGTTGCGCCATGTGAAGGACGGACAGCCGGCGTATGCCGGTGTGTATGACGACCTGAATGTGAATGGCCTGCCTGGTGAAAGCGCAGCCATGAAGACTTCTGATATACCGGGGGTTCTGCAGAAGATGTTCAGTGGCGAAGGCCCCGGCTGGCTGCAGACAATGACCATCAGTGGTTATTCGGGAGTGAGTCATTTCAGTGATGCCTCCCTGCGTCAGGTTGAAGGTGCGTATGGTGCACAGACTGTGGCAGGCAGTGGTGAATTACGTCTGAACGGCATGATGCCGGAACGCTGGCGGGTATCACTGCCGGTAAGTATTGAGTACCAGTAAGCAGGAGGACGGTCCGGTGCTGAATATTATTCATCGTCTGAAGTCCGGTATGTTTCCGGCTCTGTTTTTTCTGACTTCAGCCAGTGTGCTGGAGCAACCCCTGACTATTCCGCCGGACCACTGGCAGGATTTTTATATTCTTGGCGGACATACCACATCGTTGACAACCTCCCGTCCTGGGCTGCAGCCGTCGGT
Organism: Escherichia sp. KTE52; assembly: GCF_000408325.1. NCBI lineage: Bacteria > Pseudomonadati > Pseudomonadota > Gammaproteobacteria > Enterobacterales > Enterobacteriaceae > Escherichia > Escherichia sp. KTE52. Next base: position 69,888 of record NZ_KE138678.1, on the reverse strand, counting down.
GACATTGCTTCAGGTGACACCGGAGACAGAACGGCAGGTGAAGAGCCAGTTATGGCAGGTGAACGGTTATGAATGGACTCCGGACTATGCCGGCTCAACGGCACGTTATGATGCGTTTATTTCGGGGGCAGAATCGCTGTTGTCACAGGATAATGGCAGACAGCATATTGCCGGTGCCTGGGTGACATTCCTGAGTGATGTGCGGGTGAATTTCCCCGGTGCAGAGGAGCCGGTAAAACGCTGGCAGGGTAATCTGACGCCGGTGGTGGTGTATTTCTGATGAGAGGAAAACGAAGAATCATGATTCCGGGAAGGTGGATAGCGGGGGCTTATGCTGCCCTGATATTCCTGATGTTGTCGTTACTGTTTTTCTGTTTCTGGCTGATATGAACAGAAAAACAAAAGATTCGCAATCACTTTGTCACTCCAGGCATCTTATTTTTTTCTGGTATTGCGGTGGAACTGAGATAATCTATTACATCACCACACTAATGGTAT
>NZ_KE138678.1:57267-69176 GCF_000408325.1 Escherichia sp. KTE52 | reverse complement strand
TTTTATTCTTTCGTTTAGTAATTCCTGTAAGTTAGCGTAAATTATGTTGTCAGCAATATCTACTATGCCCATAGATCTTTAATCTTATGCAGTGTGCAGGGGGAGAGGGTAAAATCTTTTTCATTATTATTGAATGTTTTTAGTTAATAATGTTTGCGGTGAACATCCTTTGTTACACCGCTTCTCGTAATATTAGTAATTGATTGTTGTCAGTTCTTTATAATTGTTGTTTTCTTCATTGTTATGCTCTGTGTTTCTTTCTTGAGCTATATTTGGGGGATGCTTGCTGTGATTCTTCTGACCTAAAAATATAGTTGGCAATGGTATCAGTTGATTATTGTTTTCTAATACACCTCTGCTTCCGTCAAAAAACATAATATCATGATTGCCGGCGTGGTAGGAGCATAGAGATAACACTGAGCCTATAGATTGAAATGAGCCTGAGCTGGATGTTTTATATTTATGAGTTGGTATTAACAGATATCCGTGCGGGCTTGTTCTTATAGCTATTCCAGAAAGAGTTTCTGAAATAATTAGTTTTGCATTGTTATCTGACATGTAATGTAAAATATTAAAACCAATTCCATTTATTTTTATATCTGTGTGTTCTGTTATATTTTTGTATGTTCTCTCAGAAAAAAATGTTATATTGTTGCCATTATTGATGGTTAATAATGCAGCAAAAATCGAAATAATAAAAGTTATTGCAAATGAATTTTTCATTTTATGAAGTTGCATGTTTGTTTATCACAGATAAGTGTTGACTCCATGTCATCAATAAAGATAGAGTCTCCTTCGTGTACGGCATCTATTAATTCACTCATTGTTTCTGATGTTGAAATTATCAGTGAACCATTATTTGTGTGCCAGTGCTTTATATTATTAGTGTATCTTGTATATATAACGAAGCTGAGCGCCCCCCAAAAAAACACACTTGTTCCTATTGTTATTGCAGTTAAGAAATTTCGAATTTGTAGTTTGTGATGTCCTGTTTTTACCGTGTTCTTTGTGTTCTTTGTTTTGTCCCCGGGAGAAGAATCGATAATTTTTATTTCAACTACTCCGGGAAGAAAAGAGTATCCTTCACCTTTATGAGTTTTTATTATTTCTTCATTTTTTATTTTCTTTAAAACATCTCTTATGTGTTTTATTGCTACAGGAAGCGATGTTGCAGATACTACCCTTCCTGGCCAGCAATGTTGTGTTAACTCATCCCTTGATATTGAGGTTCCTTGTCTTTCATAAAGATATTTGATTAAAAAACATTCGTTTTTTGAAAGAGGATTATATTCCCCATCTATGATCATTGTATTTCTTAGTACGTCAAGAATAACGTTATGCGAACTTACGGTTTTCATGCTGCTCAGGCCTTTCTCCTTTTTCGATGGCGAAAATATAGAGATTAAGAATTTTTATGTCCAGATAGTTTTTTTTATGCATGTATTATTATTAGTTATTTATTACCTTTACTGTAAAGTTGTTTATTATTATTTGGCTATTAGTAGCTGATGTTGTTTGCTGAAGCCATGATTTTTTGTTGCCAGGGAGGAGTATGGTTTTACGCATTTGAGCGCTTATACTTTATGGCGGATGTGTGCTGGGCTACAGGAACACCAGTCCCTCTGTTGCATTAGCAGTATAGTAATCCTTCCGATGTGCTTGTTGTATGGGTGTTAATAATGATTAATAATTGACTGTTTGGTTTGCTGCTGGCTTGTGGTTGCTATAATGGCTCCTGTTGTCTCGTCGTCAGGAGTTTGCTCAAAATGTGTGGTGATAGTGGTGAGTTGTTTAATGTATTACATCTTGCTCGCTTGATATTATTGCTTGTTATTTATGTTTTTAGCCTCGATTTTTTAAAAAACGTAATTGTTGTTCGTGGATGGCTGGCTGATAACAAATACTTAATGCAACGTAGATACTTCTTTAAGTGTCTCAAAAGCTTTATGCGCGCAAATTTAAAGTTCTGTGTTGTTTTGGTGCTTATAATTTTAGTTGAGACATGTTTAATATTGATTCCTCCTCTTGTTGATTTTATTAATGTAGATGATTGTATGTGCTGTCCATGACATTTTGCGATAAACCATACACATGACATGAAGAAGACCGAATTATCAAGACTAAATAGCAACTCAAGACTAAATAGCAACTTGCCAGGTGAGAAAGACTTGTACGTCTGCCGGAATGGTCAGGAGGCCTGACCATTGTTAGAGCCTGGGGTTATCCGATATTCCCGTTTTACTTCATGAACTTTATGGTTTTGTTAAAAATATAACAAAAATTATTCAATAAAGCCCAATTTAAATAGAGCCTTGCCAGCCAGAGGTTCCAGGCTTGGAGTTTCTGGGTAAGAGGCCAGTAGTGGGAAAAAAACGGCACCGCCAATAATGCTTCGGCTACTGGAATCCGCCGGACGCAAACCCCATATATTCTGATATGTCATTGGTACATGCTGCCCATTGATTACAGCATTGCCTATATACAGCATGATGTGTCCTTGGATGTATACAAGAGTGGTGAAAGGTCTGCCATGATCCATGAGGTAACGCAGTCTTGTATTGATGTTGGCTTGACTGAGATTGACAAGCTGGGAAGCCGTCTGTATTTGTGCTGCAGAATTTCTGGGAAGCAATATCCCAAATGCAATCATAAGATTTTGTATTTCGGCAGAGCAGTCATTGTAATAGTTATAATTTCCCCAGCCATAGGGTCTACCGATCACTGCTTTCATCAGTATAGCTATATTATTGGGAGTCATTTTCCATGGCATAGCAACAAACTCATCTTCCTTGAGTTCGACGTAGCGAATTTGTGCGCGCCCATCATAGTTGCGTACAGGCACTGCAACCACAAAAACTCCGTTGCGTTTATTCCTGAATGGCAGGATAGTTCCTGGGAGGGCCGTAAAATAGTAGAGGTCTTTTTCATGAACGGAGTATGATTTTATAAACGCTCCTAGATTTTTATTAGCCAGAGTCAGCCACTCGGTAACAAACTGTGGATCTACCATTGCTATATCTTCACTATATATCCAACCCTTGACAGTGGGAGATAAAACATATTTCCAGCGACCGTCGTTGCTTGTCGATAAGACAAATACAGGGGTGCCGGGACGGATTGATGATTCCTGTAAATTATCAAAAGGATAGCCTTGCCCAGCCTGACCTGGATTATCATAAGCCGGGTCGAGAGTCGGAAGAAGTCTGACCAGGGTTTCTCTAATGGTAATTCCCCGTCTCGAAGGGGCATAAGTCCGGTCAATGTTGGCCGTCGCGTTATCCCTTATCTGCTGTTTCCAGGTGTTCGTGTGGACTCTAAAATTTGCCCCCCAGAAAACACTTTTCTCTCCTAGATACTTTTTTATATTAGCATCACGATCTGCTTCAACCCCCTGGCTAAGGATGGATGCTATATAAAACATGTTCCAGGGAGATTTTTCGCCTGCTTTCATTCCAAAATAGTGTGATTTCAGGTCAGAAAAATGGCGTAACTGTGCTGTTTTATCTATGACGGAAATATGCCTCTCTGGGCCGGAAGGGAACCAGTTATCGACAGATTGAGGATAATTTTCTATTGGAAATAGTGATTTTGTTTGGTCTATATAGTTGGTTAATTTAGGGGGGGGCGGAATATTGTGGCATGATACTGATAACAGCAAAGGAACTATTAAGCAAAGAGGCTTTATTCTTTTTGATATCTTGATTTTTTGCATATTGCGGACTCCTATAACAAATTAAACAACTTAATACAGCTCGCTTGTAGCCATCTTTTCAATCGTTTTTCCATGCAACAACTGACGAGAAAAATATCCATTACCAGGTAATGATCCTTCTCCTCCGGCACAACTATGGGCTGAGTAAAATCATCTTTCCTCAGTTGTTGTTTCTGAAATTTTCTCTCTCGGAGCCATGACATCATGTGTGTAATTGTTGGCCATAATCTTATCTGCTTTCATCCACAGCACATCGCTTTCTGTGCAAATGGCCTGAAAGACAAATATTGACACCAGTTTTAATAAGTTTTTTAATGAAGTGTGATATGGCAGGATATTCCGATAGCCAAATCCATTTCCCTGAACACAGGAGGGGGAACGGAACCATCCTATCTGGTATCAGCACAGACAGGCAGCCATTTTGTTATAGTAATGTACAGTTGCTGCTCTTTCTGGCACCACATCCAGCAGGGCCATCTCGTAGCTGCTCGTACAAAGCCAGAGAGCTAATTGTCATGCATAATATATGAAAGTATTACTTTTTGTTATTATTTTGTATTATTAATAATTATTATTCTCTATCCTTAAAGGCTGGATAGCTTTCAGTATGAGTGAAAATATTTGCTACAATGAAAGAAGATTTAATAGTTTATTTATTATTATCTGATTGACAACACATTTGAGGATTTTTAGTCATAAGGGGCTGTGTAAAGATATTCATTATGTGTGAATTGTATATATTCAAAATATCTGTGATTACAATTAATTCACAATGTTTGATATAGGTGGTTTTTTGACTCGTCAGACATAAAATAAAATCTTTCCTTTTATAATACCCTGCGTGACTGAATCTCTGCCTGTATATAAATATTAGTATCATTTATGATGTTCTCAGGTAACCATGGCTCGCGGATAATAACTGATTCCTGAAAACGACGGGAAATAATATCCGGGATGATGTGCGGAAGATAATATTATGTGTGTAAGCACTGATGTCCGATAAAGTGCTTTTATTTGCCAGAGGTACATGACATGCTTGCCAGCCAGGATGGCTGTCCTGCGGGAGTGACTGATGTCAACGTCAGGATTTTTGACCAGACTGTGCATAGCCTCTTTCCACTGGTGGCGCAGGAAAGTTAACCTGCTGCCACCATGGGATGACGTGTAAACCGTGCAGGCATGTTTTTACGGGGTGACGCTTTCATTAACCTGTACACGAACCTCTATTCCTGCATCGTGACAGGCCTGTAGCCACTGCGCCACTTCCAGCGGATCGCCCTCCCGGCGTACCACCCTGCCTTCTTTATTCCATAACTGCAGACAGGTGCTGCCGTCGAGACGCACCACAAAATCCCCACGGCAGGCCTGATACGTCATGCCGTCCAGCTCCACCGGCAGGTCTTTGGCAGACGTGCCGTCTGCGGGCAGATCTGCTGCCGGGACCAGCGGCAGTACGACGACTTCCGCCGCGCGCTGTTCTGCCCGGAGGCGCTCCTGTTCAGCCTGCAGCAGAGGCTGTGCCACGGCCCGGCCGGCGTCCGTCAGCTCGACAGCCAGCTGCAGATTCGGGGCGCGCAGGGTGCGCAGCCAGTCTGATGCTTCCATGCGTCGGCAGGAGGCGCGCAGGTTTGGCCCGTAGACAGGGGCCTCCCCGCTTCGCTCCAGCACCCGTTCTATGTCCCGCGTCAGCACGGGGCCCGGCCGTTTTTCATCAAGGGCAGCCAGCACAATCAGCACTCTCCGTTGCAGTGGCGACGGTCGGCGGCTCTGAGTCATTTCCAGTCATCCTCCGGCCAGATGAGCTTTCTGAGGCGCTGATGGTCGGCGTCAATGATCTCCTGTCTCTTTATGGCATTCATTGAGGTATAGCCATTTATGGCCAGTTCATGCCAGAAGATCAGCACGGCTCCGGCTTTGGCTGACTCGCAGAGATAAGTTACGCCCTGGCTGTCCAGATTGCATTCCCGGATGCGTTTTTCCGCAAACCGGGTCAGTTGTTCATAGCTGAGTGAAAACACCCTTTCTTCATCCATCCTGCACGCTTCATCTGATAATGTTCTGACAGGTAAAAATCATATCCTGTATGAGTTGTGTGTTATTGATTTCTGATAATATCGGATATTGTCTTATATTTAATGATAAATACCATATCAGATATGATTTTATGTATGTTGCTTAATTATCATATTGCTTGCCCGTTCCCCGCCGCGCAGATCCGGTTTCCGGCTGTCACGGATCTTCTTCTCCCCCCACACAACGCCACCTCCTGTAAGTACAACATGTAGTGCTGCATTCAGCTGCTAGTGACACTATATGTTGTGTCTTCTCCCTGACCTGTGATGCGCCGCGCAGGGGTGGAAAACAGCGATATGATGATTTCCTCAGCGTGGTACACTTCCGGAAAGTTGTGATATTCCGGAAAGTCGGATCTGACAGAAGCGGCTCTCCGGTAATTACGCTTTGTTTTTATAAGTCAGATTTTAATTTTTATTGGTTAACATAACGAAAGGTAAAATACATAAGGCTTACTAAAAGCCAGATAACAGTATGTGTATTTACGCGCTGATTTTTGCGGAATAAGAATATATACTGACATGCATACCCGAAGTATGTCAAAAAGAGGTGTGCTATGAAGCAGCGTATTACAGTGACAGTTGACAGCGACAGCTATCAGCTGCTCAAGGCGTATGACGTGAATATCTCCGGTTTGGTCAGTACGACTATGCAGAACGAAGCCCGGCGACTGCGCGCAGAACGCTGGCAGGCTGAAAATCAGGAAGGGATGGCTGAGGTCGCCCGGTTTATTGAAATGAACGGCTCTTTTGCCGACGAGAACAGGGACTGGTGAAATGCAGTTTAAGGTTTACACCTATAAAAGAGAGAGCCGTTATCGTCTGTTTGTGGATGTCCAGAGTGACATTATTGACACGCCCGGGCGGCGGATGGTGATCCCCCTGGCCAGTGCCCGCCTGCTGTCAGATAAAGTCTCCCGTGAACTTTATCCGGTGGTGCATGTCGGGGATGAAACCTGGCGCATGATGACCACCGACATGGCCAGTGTGCCGGTCTCCGTTATCGGGGAAGAAGTGGCTGATCTCAGTCACCGGGAAAATGACATTAAAAATGCCATTAACCTGATGTTCTGGGGAATATAAATGTCAGGCTCCATTATTCACAGCCAGTCTGCTGCCATGGTACCGGCAGTGTATTCTGCCGGACAGTCTGCACAACTTCCTGTTGCCATTGATTATCCGGCAGCTCTGGCACTTCGCCAGATGTCGATGGTTCATAATGAACTTCCGAAATATCTGCTGGCACCCGAGGTGAGTGCCCTGCTCCATTATGTCCCGGATCTGCGTCGCAAGATGTTGCTGGCCACTCTGTGGAACACCGGCGCGCGTATTAATGAAGCACTGGCGCTGACGCGGGGGGATTTTTCGCTCGCGCCTCCGTATCCGTTTGTGCAGCTTGCGACCCTGAAACAACGAACCGAAAAGTCCGCCAAGACGGCAGGAAGAATGCCAGCCGGTCAGCAGATTCACCGGCTGGTTCCTCTCTCCGACACCTGGTACGTCAGCCAGCTGCAGACGATGGTGGCAACACTGAAAATACCTATGGAACGGCGTAACCGTCGCACAGGAAGGACAGAGAAAGCACGGATCTGGGAAGTGACGGACAGAACGGTCAGAACCTGGATTGGGGAGGCGGTTGCCGCCGCTGCCGCTGATGGTGTGACGTTCTCTGTCCCGGTCACGCCACATACGTTCCGCCATTCCTATGCGATGCACATGCTGTATGCCGGTATACCACTGAAGGTCCTGCAGAGCCTGATGGGGCATAAGTCCATCAGCTCAACAGAGGTCTACACGAAGGTGTTTGCACTGGATGTGGCTGCACGGCACCGGGTGCAGTTTGCGATGCCGGAGTCTGATGCGGTTGCGATGCTGAAACAATTATCAATACCGTACAGCTGACACCAATACGCCTGGCAACTTCACTGGCTGATACCTGTCGTGTACAGAGTTCCATGACAGCCTGACGTTTCAGTTCTGGTTCAAAGGGCGCATCCGGATTGGTCTTACTGACCTGCCTCCAGTATCAGATACAATGGGAAGTACATGCCAGCCTGGTTCATCGATTCACCGCTGGCGCGTAGAAAGAAGGTGGCTGCAGGTCTGCTGATGCAATAGCTGTTCCGCTCCAGTTCCTGCTCAGTATAATCGGTGGCAGGGACAGAAAAACTGTCAGGCAGTAATAGGTAAATAACGGTCGTATGTAACTGCCGTTGCCAGAAGTGTCTGCCAGACGGTGATAAACTGTGCTTATGCAGCAGGCAGCCAACTGTCATCCTGCCAGATTTCCCCCCGCAGCGACAGTTTTCGCCTTCACATTTAGAATATATGCCAACCCCAAAAGATAAATTGTTATCATAAATTAATATTTTTGTGGTAAGGCGATTCGAAATACATTATTTTCATTTATATAGTGATATGTAACGCTTCCCCCATGTAATTCGGCAATCGCTTTGACTAAAGAAAGACCAAGTCCCTGACCTACGGAATGACGCGAGTTATCTCCCCGCCAAAACCTGCGGAAGATTTTTTCCGACTCATTAATTTTCTTTCCAGGACTGGCGATATCAATATTAAGATATCCGTTGGAATCAAGAAAACTGGTTATATGAATGAGCGATTTTTCTGGTGAATATCGAATAGCGTTAACAATAAGATTCGATAACATTCGTTGCAGTAAAATTTTATCCGCAAAAATTTGCTGATTGCACTTGACCTTAAAACGAATACCTTTCTCGTCTGAAAGATATTCAAGATAGTCTAACAAATTTCCAACTTCCTTATTGAGAGAAAGCAAATTCAGTTTCACCAAAACATTATTTTTATCTGCTCTGGCAAGAAAAAGTATATTCTCTGTTAACCGCGAAATATTTTCCAGCTCTTCAATGTTTCCAGTGATTGTTTTTTGATATTCAGCGATACTTCTTGTTTGACTGAGCGTGACCTGATTCTGACCAAGTAATGCATTAATTGGCGTTCTAAGTTCATGAGCGAGATCGTCAGCAAATTGACTAAGTCGTTCAAAATCTTTTACTAAAGCATGATGCATTTTATTCAGCGCCTGCCCAAGAGGTTTTAGTTCACTCGGTAGTGCGCTAACCTCAACAGGTTCACGGGTATCGTTATAATTCAATGCTTCAGTTACACCACTTAACTTTTTGATCTCTCGTAATCCCGTTTTGATTAACAGCGGGCTAAGTACCGAGCACAATATAATGGCGACAATGCAAATTATAATGCTATTGATTTTATACTGTTCAAGCATGTTATGTCTTGCTGAAGCCAATTTAGCTACAGTAACTGTTAATATTGGCGAAATTTCATTAATATAAATTCGCAAAGCATCTATCTCTGTATCATTAATAATACTTCTGTAAATGCCAGTTGTGCTGATTGTCTCAGTCGCAGGTATGCTATTTAATATGTCATCACTGACATTTGTCCGGTTAACAATTTTATTGATGCCATTACCATGAATGATCAAGATATCCTGACTAACATCCATCATCCGGTTAAAGTACACAGGTAAAATATCTGGATTTACCCCATCAATTAGCAACTGCTTGATCTGCGCTGTCCGGTTAATGAGTGTTGTATCATCACGCCATTTCAACTCACTTGCCAGGCCATTATAGAGAGTCCATACAATTCCAGCGCCAGCTACAGACAGCAGTAATATGAAAAGCAAGGTTAAACGGATAGTTATAGATAATCTTTTCATTATTTTTTTACCGCTACGAATGAATACCCCATCCCCCGGATTGTGGTGATTAGCTTTTCAGGAAAAGGATCATCAACTTTTGCGCGGAGCCTGCGAATGGCAACATCCACCGTATTGGTATCACTATCGAAATTGATTCCCCAAATGTCACTCGCAATAACCGTTCTGGGTATAATTTCGCCAGCTCTGGAGGCCAGTAGCCAAAGTAACTGAAACTCCTTGCGCGTCAGAGTAATACTGATATTGTTTCTGCTCACACTTTGGTTGACAGAGTCCATTCTTAACCCGCTGATTTCTAATGTTGAATTCAGGGCGTGATGTTGCCTTAATTGTGCCCGAACCCTTGCCAGCAACTCAGAAAATGAAAAGGGTTTTACCAGATAATCATTTGCCCCACTGTCGAGCCCTCTGACTCTGTCATCGACAGAATCCCTTGCTGTAAGGCAAATAACGGGAGTTTGCTTTGACGTTCGTAACGTTTGTAAGATCTTCCAGCCATCCATACCCGGAAGCATAATATCCAGAATGATCAATGCATAATCATCCTTCAGCGCAAAATAAAGCCCATCTCTGCCATCAGAAACAGCATCAATGACATAACCCGCTTCTGAAAGCCCCTGCGTTACCCATTCTTGGGTTCTTTGATTATCTTCAATAAGTAGAATCTTCATGAAAATAATATGCCATAAATCATATGTTATAGAAATAGCCGGTTCATTACAAAATTGTAATCCTGCTGTAAGGTTACCGAGACGTTTTTTCGCTATCCTCAAAACTCATTTATATGACAAGGATATAAACATGTTAAAGCGTTATTTATTACTCTCGGTGGCAACGGCTGCATTCTCATTACCTTCTTTAGTTTATGCCACACAACAAAACATTCTTAGCGTGCATATTTTGAACCAGCAAACAGGAAAACCTGCTGCCGATGTGACAGTCACTCTTGAAAAGAAAGCGGATAATGGCTGGTTACAACTTAATACCGCTAAAACAGATAAAGATGGACGAATTAAGGGGCTGTGGCCCGAACAAACTGCGACCACGGGCGATTATCGTGTTATATTTAAAACCGGGGACTATTTCAAGCAACAAAATCTTGAAAGTTTCTTTCCTGAGATCCCCGTTGAATTTCATATTAATAAACTGAATGAACATTATCATGTGCCTTTATTACTCAGTCAGCATGGATATTCAACCTATCGTGGAAGTTAATTCATAAATATATAGATGCCATATCTCTGATTCTGTCAGGAAAGGCTTTTCCTGACAGGGTAGATTTTGCTGATAAATAACAAAACATCGTGATGAATTATGAAATTAAAAGAATCTGATATTACCGCCGAGTCGGCTTTTTTTATGCAACGTCGACAAGTTCTGAAAGCATTAGGTATCAGCGCTGCAGCCCTCTCTTTACCAAACGCCACCCATGCGGATGTGCTTAACTGGTTTAAAGGGAATGATCGCCCATCCGCACCAGCCGGAAAGCCATTAGAATTCAGCAGGCCTGCCACCTGGCAAAATAACCTGCCACTGACGCCGGAAGATAAAGTTTCCGGCTATAACAACTTCTATGAGTTCGGACTGGACAAAGCCGATCCAGCGGCAAATGCCGGCAGTCTGAAAACTGATCCGTGGACGTTGAAAATCAGCGGTGAAGTCGCTAAACCGTTAACCCTCGATCATGATGCACTGATCCGTCGTTTCCCGCTGGAAGAGCGGATTTATCGTATGCGTTGTGTAGAAGCGTGGTCGATGGTGGTGCCGTGGATTGGTTTTCCGCTGCACAAATTGCTGGCACTGGCAGAACCGACCAGTAACGCGAAATACGTCGCCTTCGAAACCATTTATGCGCCGGAACAGATGCCAGGCCAGCAGGACCGGTTTATTGGCGGCGGCCTGAAATATCCTTATACAGAAGGATTACGTCTCGACGAAGCGATACATCCGCTCACGCTGATGACCGTTGGTGTTTATGGCAAGGCGCTACCGCCGCAAAATGGCGCACCGGTACGGCTGATTGTGCCGTGGAAATATGGCTTTAAAGGGATTAAATCGATTGTCAGTATTAAGCTGACCCGGGAGCGTCCGCCAACCACCTGGAATCTGGCTGCGCCCGATGAATACGGCTTTTATGCCAACGTCAATCCACATGTTGATCATCCCCGTTGGTCGCAGGCTACCGAACGGTTTATCGGTTCAGGTGGCATTCTTGATGTACAACGTCAGCCAACGCTGTGGTTTAACGGATACGCCGATCAAGTGGCGTCGCTTTATCGTGGACTGGATTTACGGGAGAATTTCTAAGTGCGACTGACAGCAAAACAAGTGACATGGCTGAAAGTTTGCCTGCATCTTGCCGGATTTTTGCCGTTTGTCTGGCTGATGTGGGCAATTAACCACG
>NZ_KE138678.1:16622-56882 GCF_000408325.1 Escherichia sp. KTE52 | reverse complement strand
TTCGCACTCGCCGCCTGTTGGGTTTATGGTGTTTCGCCTGGGCAACGCTGCACTTAACCAGTTATGCCTTGCTGGAACTGGGAGTGAATAATCTGACGCTATTGGGTCAGGAATTAATCACCCGACCTTATTTAACGCTTGGAATTATCAGTTGGCTGATTTTACTGGCTTTAACATTTACTTCCACGCAGGCGATGCAGCGAAACTTAGGCAAACGCTGGCAACAATTGCATAACTTCGTCTATCTTGTCGCGATCCTGGCCCCATACATTATCTGTGGTTAGTAAAGATTATCTCAATGCAATCAGTAGGTTACGCTGGTCTGGTGTTACTACTTTTAGGCTTGCGTCATAATAAATGGTTTTCTCTGTTCAAAAAGTTGCAGAAGTTGTTCCAACACAAAATTACAACATAATCTGTGCGTCTCCTGCAGACGCTTAGGTTACGTGGACTGGCAGTAAATATTTAATGGTGTTATCCAACAGGATAACCCAAACAATGTGCGTCAATGGCATGTAAGACGGTACGCTGTGGTTTCATATGGCGCAAGAGAAAACCGCTGAAGCCCGACGTAAGCCTGTGTGGTCGTCCGGATTTCACCAGTCCCCCTCCCGTCCTGCAATGCCATACGCCCTGTCAGCGATGATAATGCTTCTTTGCGTAGTCGGAGTTGCCAGCGTCAGTGATATAAGACGGTAATCACCATTGTTAGCGTGAAGAAATAACCAGGCATCCCAGGGGAGACTTGAGGTATTTCCCATATACAGGCCAGAGCATTTATTCTCAGGACAAAGCACCTGTTCTTTGTACTTTAAATCTCCGGACAATCGTCAAATTCCCCACTCCTGGCATCATTGATGACCGGGGGAGCACACCAGACACAGTATTACTGCCCGTGTATCTATCATAATCTTTTGATTAAAGCAGTGTTTTATCAATTCCCCTCACCATCAATTACAGGTGGTGGGATTCGTTGAACTGGATAATGAAGCCCATCGTAAATTCATCAAAAAGACTGTTGTGACCAACGAAGATGGAAGTGTCTCCCGATAGATTAAAAAGTTGTCACGATAGTTACCACCAACAACTGAAGAATTAAGCATTTAATACTAAATACAAGGTCAGACAGAGATGCTGAAACAGAGTGTAAGAACCTAACCTGAACTTCAGAAAAAATAGGTGATGGTATGAGAATATATATCCATTCAGAATTGCTGCGCAATTTGTAATAAAAATAGAAAAGTATTGTTAGTTAATATTCATCTATATCACTTTTTATGTAGTTACATTAGTGTCACTAATTCCAGAGCCTTAAGTTATAAGTCAAAACGCTTGATGGATGTAATTAGCATTTTGCCACCATGAACAAACAAATCATCAACACAAATGATACGCCAGCAACAAATCACCCAATAAATCAACTACAAAAAATTGTAGTTTTTAACAAAAATAAACGTGAACTACATCACATTTATAATTATATGGCTAATTAATAATTAGCGCGCAATTCAACAATGCTTTCGTTTGAAGTTGTCTATGGTTATTAATGTAACTTTGGAATATACATTCCGGAATCATTTACTATGAATAAAATATACGCTCTAAAATATTGTTATATTACTAACACAGTAAAGGTTGTCTCTGAACTGGCCCGAAGGGTATGTAAAGGGAGTACCCGCAGAGGAAAAAGACTTTCATTAATTACCTCTTTGGTATTATCTGCATTACTCCCAACCGTTGCTGTTGCATCAACGGTTGGTGGCAATAATCCTTACCAGACATACCGAGACTTTGCAGAAAATAAAGGGCAGTTTCAGGCTGGCGCAACGAACATTCCTATTTTTAATAATAAAGGGGAATTAGTAGGATATCTTGATAAAGCGCCCATGGTTGATTTTAGCAGTGTGAATGTAAGCTCAAATCCCGGTGTTGCAACATTAATTAACCCGCAATATATAGCCAGTGTAAAACATAATAAAGGATATCAGAGCGTCAGCTTCGGTGATGGTCAGAACAGCTACCATATTGTGGATCGTAATGAACACAGCTCATCGGATCTCCACACACCAAGACTGGATAAGCTCGTAACTGAGGTTGCTCCGGCTACCGTAACCAGCTCATCAACGGCTGATATATTGAACCCTTCAAAATACTCGGCATTCTACAGGGCTGGTTCGGGAAGTCAGTATATTCAGGATAGTCAGGGTAAGCGACATTGGGTAACAGGTGGGTATGGTTATCTGACAGGAGGAATACTCCCGGCATCATTCTTTTATCACGGCTCAGACGGCATTCAGTTGTATATGGGGGGCAACATACATGATCATAGCATCCTGCCCTCTTTTGGAGAGGCTGGCGACAGTGGGTCTCCATTATTTGGCTGGAATACGGCCAAAGGGCAGTGGGAACTGGTCGGTGTTTACTCGGGAGTAGGAGGGGGTACCAATTTGATATATTCTCTTATCCCTCAGAGTTTTCTTTCACAGGTCTATTCAGAGGATAATGACGCCCCCGTCTTTTTTAATGCCTCATCCGACGCACCCCTGCAATGGAAATTTGACAGCAGTACCGGCACTGGCTCTCTGACACAGGGTTCCGATGAATATGCTATGCACGGACAAAAAGGTTCTGACCTGAACGCAGGTAAAAATCTGACATTCCTGGGACATAATGGTCAGATTAACCTGGAAAACTCTGTCACGCAGGGTGCCGGTTCACTGACATTTACTGATGACTACACTGTCACCACTTCAAACGGAAGTACCTGGACCGGGGCCGGTATTATTGTGGACAAGGATGCCTCCGTAAACTGGCAGGTTAATGGTGTGAAAGGTGACAACCTGCATAAAATCGGCGAAGGCACCCTGGTTGTACAGGGCACCGGTGTTAATGAGGGCGGCCTGAAAGTCGGGGATGGTACCGTTGTCCTCAATCAGCAGGCTGACAGTTCAGGACACGTTCAGGCATTCAGTAGCGTGAATATTGCCAGCGGCCGCCCGACAGTCGTGCTGGCAGATAACCGGCAGGTTAATCCGGACAATATATCCTGGGGCTACCGGGGTGGTGTTCTGGATGTTAACGGGAATGACCTGACATTTCATAAGCTGAATGCCGCCGATTATGGTGCAGCTCTCGGTAACAGCAGTGATAAAACGGCTAATATCACTCTGGATTATCAGACGCGTCCGGCAGACGTAAAAGTTAATGAATGGTCATCATCAAACAGGGGAACAGTAGGTTCATTATATATTTATAATAATCCCTATACTCATACCGTCGATTATTTTATCCTGAAAACAAGTAGTTATGGTTGGTTCCCTACCGGTCAGGTCAGTAACGAACACTGGGAATATGTCGGACATGACCAGAACAATGCACAGGCGTTGCTTGCAGACAGGATTAATAATAAAGGGTATCTGTATCACGGTAAGCTACAAGGAAACATTAATGTATCCAATAAAGTTCTCCCGGGAACAACAGGCGCGCTGGTTCTGGATGGTTCAGCAGACACCAAAGGTTCTTTCGGTCAGGAAAACGGTCGTCTGACCATTCAGGGCCACCCGGTTATCCATGCTTCAACGTCTCAGAGTATTGCAAATACAGTCTCGTCTCTGGGCGACAATTCCGTTCTGACACAGCCCACCTCATTTACCCAGGATGACTGGGAGAACAGGTCGTTCAGCTTTGGTTCGCTCGTGTTAAAAGATACAGACTTTGGTCTGGGCCGCAATGCCACACTGAACACAACCATCCAGGCAGATAATTCCAGCGTCACGCTGGGCGACAGTCGGGTATTTATCGACAAAGAAGATGGCCAGGGAACAGCCTTTACCCTTGAAGAAGGCACATCTGTTGCAACTAAAGATGCAGATAAAAGTGTCTTCAACGGCACCGTCAACCTGGATAATCAGTCAGTACTGAATATCAATGAGATATTCAGTGGTGGAATACAGGCGAACAACAGTACCGTGAATATCTCCTCAGACAGTGCCGTTCTGGGGAACTCAACGTTGACCAGTACCGCCCTGAACCTGAACAAGGGAGCAAATGCTCTGGCCAGTCAGAGTTTTGTTTCTGACGGTCCGGTGAATATTTCTGATGCCACCCTGAATCTGAACAGCCGTCCTGATGAGGTATCTCACACACTTTTACCTGTATACGATTATGCCGGTTCATGGAACCTGAAGGGAGACGATGCCCGCCTGAACGTGGGGCCATTCAGTATGCTGTCAGGTAATATCAATGTTCAGGATAAAGGGACTGTCACCATCGGAGGGGAACTGAATCCTGACCTGACTCTTCAGAATCAGATGTTGTACAGCCTGTTTAACGGGTATCGCAATACCTGGAGCGGGAGCCTGAATGCACCGGATGCTACCGTCAGCATGACAGACACCCAGTGGTCGATGAACGGAAACTCCACGGCAGGAAATCTGAAACTTAACCGAACAATAGTCGGCTTTAACGGGGGAACATCACCGTTCACGACACTGACAACAGATAATCTGGACGCGGTTCAGTCAGCATTTGTCATGCGTACAGACCTCAACAAGGCAGACAAACTGGTGATAAACAAGTCTGCAACAGGTCATGACAACAGCATCTGGGTTAACTTCCTGAAAAAACCTTCTGACAAGGACACGCTTGATATTCCACTGGTCAGCGCACCTGAAGCGGCAACTGATAACCTGTTCAGGGCATCAACACGGGTTGTGGGATTCAGTGATGTCACCCCCACCCTCAGTGTCAAAAAAGAGGACGGGAAAAAAGAATGGGTCCTCGATGGTTACCAGGTTACACGTAACGACGGCCAGGGTAAGGCTGCCGCCACATTCATGCACATCAGCTATAACAACTTCATCACTGAAGTTAACAACCTGAACAAACGCATGGGCGATTTGAGGGATATTAACGGCGAAGCCGGTGCGTGGGTGCGTCTGCTGAACGGTTCCGGCTCTGCTGATGGCGGTTTCACTGACCACTATACCCTGCTGCAGATGGGGGCTGACCGTAAGCACGAACTGGGAAGTATGGACCTGTTTACCGGCGTGATGGCCACCTACACTGACACAGATGCGTCAGCAGGCCTGTACAGCGGTAAAACAAAATCATGGGGTGGCGGTCTCTATGCCAGTGGTCTGTTCCGGTCCGGCGCTTACTTTGATTTGATTGCCAAATATATTCACAATGAAAACAAATATGACCTGAACTTTGCCGGAGCCGGTAAACAGAACTTCCGCAGCCATTCACTGTATGCAGGTGCAGAAGTCGGATACCGTTATCATCTGACAGATACGACGTTTGTTGAACCTCAGGCGGAACTTGTCTGGGGAAGACTGCAGGGCCAGACGTTTAACTGGAACGACAGTGGAATGGATGTCTCAATGCGTCGTGACAGCGTCAATCCTCTGGTGGGCAGAACCGGCGTTGTTTCCGGTAAAACCTTCAGTGGTAAGGACTGGAGTCTGACAGCCCGTGCCGGCCTGCATTATGAGTTCGATCTGACGGACAGTGCTGACGTTCACCTGAAGGATGCAGCGGGAGAACATCAGATTAATGGCAGAAAAGACGGTCGTATGCTTTACGGTGTGGGGTTAAATGCCCGGTTTGGCGACAATACGCGTCTGGGGCTGGAAGTTGAACGCTCTGCATTTGGTAAATACAACACAGATGATGCGATAAACGCCAATATTCGTTATTCATTCTGATGCTGTGCAGCAAAGGGACTATTGCTTTGTCCCTTTGCTGCGATTATCTGATTACGGTACAGGCTGGAACTTAAATTTTCCAGCGTTCACGATACATCCTGTAACACTCAGGTTGAGTAATCTTCATGAGTTTTCTTTTGCCATGTGGTGGAATTATGAATAATATAGATTTATTAAAAACTATAACAAACTACAAAAAAATCAAAAACCCGGCATATCCGGCTCAGGAGAGTCTGTTAATACACTTATATATTAGAGTAAGTGATAAAACTAAGAGCATTATAGAAAAGGAATTGAGCGAGTATAGAATAAACACCTCAACATTTATGGTGTTAATTTCATTATATATGTCTGATGATTATTGTCAGTCCCCTTCTGATATTTACAAGGAGTTACAATTCTCCAAAACAAATATCACACACATCATAGACAAATTAGAAAAGCAGAATATTGCCAAAAGAATTAACAATAAAAACGATCGTCGAAGCAAAAGTGTTTGCTTAACCCATGACGGAGTTACACTTGCTCAAAAACTAATAAACATTCAAAATATAATTCTAAAGAAAATATGGGGCGGGTTATCAGATGATGAAATTAAAACATTTGAACTCGCCAACAAAAAATTATTATCTAACATTAATGTTAATTAACATTTTAACATGCTAACAACCATCTTCTCATGATGTGTTTTCTGGATAATACAACCACTTATTATATAAAAATATTGATTATATTTTTATTCAACTGCAATGAGATTATGTTTTCCACTATTTGTAGCTACTGCGATGAATCCTGAATACGCGGCAGAGAGTGACCACTGGATAATGCGCCCTGAGTTTCCCGATTATCGAAAACTGTTCAGGGGAGCCTGACATCAAGAACGCGGTAACCTTTTTTAACATTTCGTTTTCCATTTCAATTCGTTGTGGCTTTTTCCTTAGCTCACGTATTTCGATTTGTTCTGGTGTTATCGGGGAGGCTTTTGGTGTTTTTCCCTGATGTTCATCATGCAGTTGTCTGACTCATCTTGTCATCGTAGAAAGGCCGACATCCATAGCTTTTTCATTTGTGTGACCCGTCCTGAACAGAGGTGAGTATATCACCTCTGTTCAGGTGGCAAAATTCAGTAAACCACTAAGCTCCGGGAACTGGTCATTCACCCGTATTTGTTCTGGTTTATGAACTCGATACCCAGTGGGGGCAAGTGTATATTCTGCGTGTATTGCATGCATATAGCACTATGCCGCGGCACATCCGGCCTCTGTCAGCTCTACAGCCAACATTCTCCTGGCGACGGCAGGAGACGCGCAGATCCGAAAAAAGTAAAAAATGCACTGAAAATCCTCACATACTTTCAGCAAAACTACATGGGTTAAAGGACTGCTACAAAATTAAATTCAGCGTATCGGGGGCCGGTTTATCAGGTGATTAATGATATGTTAATAATTGTACTTGTTGCGGCAGATAAATGTGAACGTGTCAATGTTTATAATTTTTCCAGTGAGATAATTAGATAGTGACGGAGAAGTTGAACAAAGCCCCGTTGAAAACGAAAGAGCGTTTCATGTTGCATGATGGAAATGAATGGATAAATAAAGGTGGATAAAATAGTTGTTCAAGAAAAAATATCCGGATAGTGTCCTGAAAAAACTTACCATAAAGAGTGTGGGTAATTTCAACGAATATTAAAACTGTATAATATTTGTTTTTGTTAAAGCTGACTCCATATTTTTTTCATAATTGTGTGTAATAATATAATGGATCTATATTTTTCTCTCATCACTTTACAAACGGAGTATATATGAATAGAAAATTGAATTGCTTTATATCATTAGCACTCTTTACTGGCTCTCTCATTTTTCCTGTATCCGTATTATCCGCAAATCAGCACTTCCCGGTGACACCAGTTTCCCCCAAAAACTATGAAGATTTGCCAGGAATAACTCCAGTCACTGATTGCTCCACGCTACAACAAACTGATTTAACCTCTATTGCCGGGGAGGGAAGTCAGGTTCTGAAAGCGACTCTGGATGAAAAGCGTAAAGTCTGCATTGTTACAGGGCGTCTGGCTCCTCAGATTGGCTTTGAGGTTCGTTTACCAACAGAGAATTGGCGTCAGCGTTCTCTTCAGATTGGCTGCGGTGGTTTGTGTGGACGAATATCAGATGAAGTCGGTGCTGCTGACGGATGTACTCATATAACAGATGGCTCTTTTGTTACTTCAGCAACAGACATGGGACATACTGTAGCCGATGGTTCTTTTGGTAAAGATTCGCGGTTGCGAACAGATTTTGCTTACCGCAGTGTCCATCTTACTGCTCAGGCAACAAAGGCTTTAATCACGGCATTTTATGGTCAAAACGCCAGATATTCCTACTTTACCGGGTGCTCTGATGGCGGACGGGAAGCATTAATGGCAGCTCAACGATATCCTGATGATTTTGATGGCATCATTGCAGGAGCTGCGGCGATGAACTTCCAGACACAAAATGGTATATACCATCCCTGGCTGGCACAGATTAATACTGATAATGACGGCAACCACATTCTTCTTGCGGATAAATTAACGCTGATTCATAAGGCGGTAGTGTCTCAGTGTGATGCTCTTGATGGTGACAAAGATGGCCTGATCAGTAATCCTCTTTCCTGTAGCCCTGATCTGCAGAATCTTTTATGTTCGTCCGCACAATCTGATACCAGCCAGTGTCTCACAGCTCAGGAGCTGGACGTGTTGAATAAAATTTATCAGGGGCCAAAAGACCCTCAAAGTGGTTTATCTTTGCTTGCCGGTGGGCCATTGCCTGGGTCTGAATTAGCATGGGAAGGTATCTTTATACCTGAAAGTAAAAAAGGCTCTCTATTCAGTACTAAAATTGGCCAGGATGCTAATGATGTGCTGTTTAAAAAAGAAGATACACCTGAGAAATTTGAGTTACGCAGAATAAAATTTGATGCATCATATTTTGATAAATTGAGTAAGCTACATCGCTTTTATGATTCAACGAATCCTGACCTTCACGCATTCTATCAACGTGGTGGAAAATTAATTTTGTGGCATGGCCTGGCAGACCAGCATATCAGCCCTTTGAACACGATCAATTATCATCTTGCTGTTCAGAAAACTATGGGTAAGACAGTAACCAGCCAATTTGAGCGGCTGTATTTACTGCCAGGAGTATATCATTGTGGTGGCGGTGAAGGGCCGGATAGCATTGATTTGCTCAGCCCAGTGATGGCATGGGTGGAAAAAAATATTCCACCCCATGAGATATTGACTGTACAACGTAATAATAACGATGCTGGGACATTCGGTCAGCCAACATCGTTGATAGTTGGCAAGGAATCACAGTCATCAGAACATGAGGGTAAAGAACCATCCGTTATGCAAGTTCGCCCCGTTTATCCATATCCTGAAATTGCAGTATATAATGGACATGGAGATAGAAATATACCTGAAAATTATCACCCTGTTATTTTTAATAAAATGGATAATTTAACCCAATGGTTGGGAGATAAATTTTTTTCTCCCTATCAGTTTTTAAATTCCTCCGACTGACGCTTTCCCCGTCCCGGATGTGGGGCGGGGCCTGGCGCGTTCAGCCGCGAAACAGCCCCCGTTATGGCTATCGAAAACAGGCAGTTCGAACACAGTATCATCCGATTGATAGCCAGCACGATCATTAATCATTGATATTAATATGGAACTTCGCCTTCCCCCTTATTATTCATTTTCTCCAAAGATATATTTGGATATGATTTTTATATTCGCTGCCACGCTTCTGTTGCTGGTAATGTTTTATTTGTTATTTATATAAACAGATCTGATAATGATATATTCCACTATCAGAAAATAAAAATACGGAAAACCATTCAATATAGTGAATGCCTTCGATTAATTTCAGAACGGATGCCATGAAAATACACAGAGGATTAACGTCCTATTTTACAAAACTCATCAGTTTTTTTCGTGTCTTTTCTGAACCGAACTGCAACACCATCCATGGACTAAACACCCACGGCGAGGTTATCAATGTCTGATACAGTGCATCTAACGAAACCCAGTAACAGTCCATCACTTCGTCCGGGTTCAGGGTTATTGTGTTTGTTAGTTTAGCTGCATATACCGGGCAGACTTCATTTTCCATAATTCCATTAGTGTCTGTTGCGCAATAGCGAAATTCTGGATAAACAGGAGTTATATCAGTAATTTCTGCTCCGACTTCAAAGTGACAGCGGCGCGTAATGGCTTGCTCGAAAGATTCATTCAGCTGTGGATGTCCGCATACCGAGTTTGTCCAGACACCTGGCCATGCTTTTTTTCCAAGTGAGCGGCGAGTTATCAAAACCTGGCCTTCACTATTGAAGAGCCAGCAGGAAAAAGCCAGGTGGAGAGGGGTGTGGGGTGTGTGTGCATCATATTTTTCTTCCGTGCCAATGAATTCTCCTTTCTCATTCAGTAAAAGAACATATTCCCGTCCCTTCATCATGGCTCCTGATAATATATAAAAATACGTTGGATAATTCTGTGCTCATCTGTCCTTTACTGCGTCAGTGAGCACAGTTATGTTGATTTTTATTTATGCAAATAAACTGGCCCACAGGGCAGAAATAGGCATAACCAGAATTAAGCCAGGTAGCATATTGGCGACGGGAAAAGCTTTAATATTACAAATACGTAGTCCGGTCGCGACCATTATCAATCCCCCCGCGCAGGAAAAGTCGGCCATCATATCTGGTGTAATCAGATGCAATATATATACAGCCAGCATAGCCAGAGCTACTTGTACGATAATTAACGGAACCCCGATAGTCATTACAGAGAACCCCAGCATGGTAGCGAAAATTGCCGCAGTGAAAAGGTCCAGCACAGTTTTTATGTATAAAATAGATGGATCTCCGGTCATCCCTTCATGCATAGCGCCAAAAATACCGGTGCCACTGGCACAGAATAGCACCAGAATTGCGACAAATTTCTCAGTAAATTCATCATGCGTTAATCCCTGAACGGGTGGGAAAATGCGGTTTATCAGTCCCCGGGTTGTTCCGGCAACTCTGCCAATCTGTTTTTCCAGGAAAAACATCTCGCCAATAATGGCTCCAATAACCATTGCCAGCACCACCGCAGGCATGTATTTCACCTTGATTACAAGATTAATACCAAGACCAACCGAGCAAAGCCCGAAGGTCAGGGGGAGTGCCGTTTTTACTCGATCGGGGATGCGTGTACCGATAAGCGCGCCAAACAAACCACCCACTATTACTGCTACGCCATTCACATATGGTCCTGTTAACATAGGATTATCCTGACAAATTTATTCGTTGTAATTAAGAAGACCTTCCCCCCAGCGCGGAAGGTCTTTTATATTTAAATCAAATAAGTCGAGAGCACGGCTGACACTATGGGTCACTATCTCCTCAACCGTCTGTGGTCGCTGATAAAATGCGGGTACAGGAGGGAAAATTATGCCTCCCATCTCGGTCACTGTAGCCATATTGCGAATATGTCCCAGGTTAAGAGGGGTTTCCCGCGCCAGCAGAACCAGACGGCGACGCTCTTTTAGAATTACATCCGCGGCACGCGTCAGCAGATTGTCGGTCATACAGTGAGCAATAGCCCCCAGTGTTCTCATTGAACAGGGGACGATAATCATTCCCTGCGTTTTGAATGAGCCACTGGAAATTGCTGCGCCCAGATTATTAATTGGGTGGACTACATCCGCCATGGCAAAAATATCGTCAAGTCGATAATCTGTCTCCAGATGGCAGGTTTTTTCTGCTCCTTTAGAAACTACGAGATGAATCTCAACATCCAGTTTCTTTAGAAGTTCCAGTGTCTTTACTCCGTACTGAAATCCGGATGCACCGCTAACTCCAACAATCATACGTTTTGTTGCCACGGCTTTCTCCTTATTCGAAATCCGGCAGGAAACGTTTCACGTCAACCTCTTTGAATTTAGAACGTTCAAAGTGGCTTTTCAGATGGAATGGAACCGTGCAGTCAAAGATGGTTTTACAGGATACCCCCTGTTGCAGAATGCTTGGGCTGTAATCTGGGACCTGAGACGGATCCAGCGGATGGCAGCGAACGCCTGGAATAGTGACAGTATCAACATCGCCCTGATAACGCGTTTGCATAGCCCACAGTACATCATCGCTATCGAAAATATCGACATCTTCATCGACCAGAATGACGTGTTTCAGCTCAGGGAACGCAGCAAAGGCGAGCAGGGCGGCCTGGCGCTGGCGACCTTCATCCACAGCAGCTGACTTTTTGAACTGCATCACTGCCAGCAATTTGCCACCTCCAGCGGAATGTGCAAAAACATTCAGTAATTTTCCCGGCATTGCCCGTTCAACCATATCGAGGATGCTTGCTTCTGTCGGGATGCCAGCCATGTTCACATGTTCCTCTCCAGGCCCTACAGTGGTTCGCCAGATAGGATTTTTACGATGTGTGACAGCCTTTACTTTAATGACAGGGATTGCTTCTTTAGCTTCACCTGTATAGCCCGGAAACTCCGGCATCGCTTTGCCTGTATCTGTATTCTGGTCTTCACGCAGACGGATATTTGGCAACAGCTCACCTTCAATGATGATTTCTGCGTGAGCTATTGCTTTTTCGTTGATGGTTTTACACTGTACCATTTCAATGGCATGGCCTCGCAGGGAGCCAGCGATGCTCAGTTCATCAAAGCCCAGAGGCGTTGTTGGTGGCTCGAAGCAGGCGGCGATTTCAATCGCCGGGTCAACGCCAATACTGATGGAGATTGGTAACGGTTTACCTGCAGCTTCTGCCTTTTTGCGGAAAGCATCAATATGACGCCCAGGAGTAAGCCACATGGAGAGTTCATCTTTGCCCTGAACGCACAGACGATGAATGGTGATATCAGATTCATTTGTTTCCGGATCTGACGCGTAGCACAACCCCATAGTAATGTATGGGCCTGCATCTTCTTCAGTATTTGTCGGTGCTGGTAAAAGCTTACGTAGGTCAAAATCGGGATCAGTCGCGAGGTGAACAACTTCCTGTGCTGCTGCCGGAGCTGTCGTCAGGACTGGTGGAATTGGTGTCTGTACGGAGTCTTTCAGCCGATGCCCCAGACGCTCCGGGGGACAATTCAGGAAGTGGCTGACGCGATTACGGGAACCGTTGAGGCCAATAGCAACACTGATGTCGTTAAATCCTTTGATTTTTTTGAACATCATTACAGGGCCATTTTTACGGGTCGGGCGCTGGCAGGTTCCACCTGCGCCGACATAACGATAAACGCCAGAAAGCTCCGCATGTGGATCAACTTCTGTATCGGTTTCGACATATTCACCAGGTAATGTTTTTAGTAGTTCCAGTGCAGAACGGAGGTCATGAACATTATTTTTCATTGAGTTGCTCCTGTTGATTAGCAGTAAGACTGATGACGGCGTACCTTAATATCCGACAAAAAAGGCGACAAATACCGTTTACCTGTATCTGAGTAGATCAAAAAAGAGTGAGGGGCTGAAAACCTGATGTACACTCCCCTTGTAGTAGCATAGTGAATTTGGCCACCTGAATAGAGGTGATATCATCACCTCATAGTCAAAACAGGTGACATTATGACCGGACGTAACAGACGCAATTTTAGCCCCGAGTTTCGCCTCGAGGCTGCCCAGCTTGTACTCGATCAGCATTACACCGTTGCCGCCGCTGCCACTGCGATGAATGTCGGCAAATCCACGATGGATAAATGGATTCGACAACTGAAAGAAGAGCGAGCGGGAAAATCACCCATAGCTTCACCCATGACACCTGAGCAGATTGAAATACGTGAGTTGAAGAAAAGACTTCAACGCGTTGAAATGGAAAGGGATATATTAAAAAAGGCTACCGCGCTCTTGATGTCAGACTCCCTGAACAATTCTCATTAGTTGAGAAACTCAGGGCGCGGTTTCCTGTTGCCGTTGTGTGCAACGTGTTTGGGGTTCATCGCAGCAGTTATAAATACTGGCGGCAGCCCAGGAAGCCTGACGCCACGAAAGTGGCATTACTGAGCCTTGTGCGTGAAGTTTATCACGAAAGTAACGGTTCAGCAGGAGCGCGAAGCATTGCCGCAATGGTCACCACCAAAGGTATAAAACTGAGGCGCTGGCGGGCAACAAAGCTGATGAAAGCGCTCAATATTATCAGCTGTCAGCAACCTGGCCATCGTTATAAGAAGGCGTCTAAGGAACACATTGAGATCCCTAATTATCTGGATCGCCAGTTTGCTGTTACCGAGCCTAATCAGGCTTGGTGCGGTGATGTGACTTATATCTGGACGGGAAAACGCTGGGCTTATCTGGCTGTTGTACTCGATTTGTTTTCCCGTAAACCGGTTGGCTGGGCGATGTCATTTTTCCCTGATTCCGCACTGACAGGTAAAGCCCTGTCGATGGCCTGGGAAGCACGGGGGAAACCGGCTAATTTACTGTATCACTCGGATCAAGGCAGTCACTATACCAGCAGGAACTTCAGACAGTTACTGTGGAGATATCAGATAAAGCAAAGCCTGAGTCGCCGGGGAAATTGCTGGGATAACAGCCCAATGGAACGGTTCTTCAGAAGCCTGAAAACAGAGTGGGTACCGGATAATGGCTACGCGAATTTTAGCGAAGCCAGCACGGCAATAACGAATTACATCACAGGATATTACAGCCAGCTCAGACCTCATCAATATAATGGTGGTTTGACGCCGAATGAATCAGAACGATTGTTCTGGAAAAACTCTAAAGCTGTGGCCAGTTTTTGTTGACCACTACATCTGCAGCACACGGGGCTGAGGGGATTTATGGATTTAAAGCGTTTACGTTACTTCTGTCGGGTGATGGAACAGGGCTCAGTAAGTCGGGCTGCAAAAGTGTTGAATATGGCGCAGCCACCACTTAGTAAACGTATTCAGGAACTGGAGGATGAGTTGAAAGCGCCGCTCTTTATACGCAAAGGTAATCGTATAGAGCCAACAGAAGCGGGTTTTTTTCTCTATCGTAAAGCATGCGAGATCCTGCGTCAGGTGGAAGATACTACGCGGGAGACTATGGCTATTGCGCAAAAAAATAATCCCAAACTTCATCTGGGAATTACGCACCTTTTTCAGTCTTATTTCAAGTCGCTACTGCTGGCATTTTGTGAGCGTAATCCAGATATAGAAGTGAGCATATCAGTTACAGACTCAAGTCACCTGGAAGATTTACTTAATGAAGGTACAATTGATTTGGCGCTGATCCAACGACCGTATCGTGATGAAGGGTATGATGTTGTTTCTTTTGAACCCATAAAACCTGTGGCCGTAATCAGTAAAAAATGTTTGCCATACATACCTGACACGCCTGTTAACTATATAACATTGGCCAGCTTCCCGCTGATATTGTTGCATCGGGCGAAGGATTCTGGCATCTATGAAAAGCTGCTTGACTTATTCAGGAAGACAGGAGTAACACCAGAAGTGTTAATGCATATATCCCAGCCGGGTATGATAATCGACTGGCTGGAATCAGGGCTGGCTGCGGCTACTCTTTTACCTTCATCAGAAGTAGACGCAACTTGTTTACGCCATTGTCATGTGGTGGATATTTTCCCCTCTCCCCAGCTTTTTTATCCTGCAATGGTGAAAATACCAGCTACTAACTGGATTCCTGAAGTAATGGAAATAGTTGCAGCCGGATATCCCTGCAACATGAATACAGTTACCTCATCCCATACAGCAAGAAAAGACAGATTATAAGAAATTATTTCTTTTTTCGGGAAAGTATAAGATATATAAACATGGAAAACCGAATGTAAAACACCAGCACTTGCAACTAAAGAAAACCGGTTGGATGACGCCATTATACCTTTATGAATAATGGAGTGGTGGGAGCGCAGCTACTCGATGGCGTTCGGGAAACCTTTCAGGCCATCAACACAGACCGATGAGGATGTCGTTCAGACCGCGGTTTTTTAGTTCAGTCAGCCACATACCCAGCAGTTTCTTCTGACCTTCGATATTGATGCCAGGAGCCAGAAAAACCGATTTGTTGATGACGCGACTGTCCTACTGAACTTTCAGGACGAGGTTTTGCCATTCGACAACCTGCTCCATCACGGCATCGGTGACCTTTGATATCAGATGCCGGTGAAACATCTGCGTCATACAGTTCTTTGAACGCAGTTGCTATCTTGCGGGAGGTCATCCCTCTGATATATACAACGAGAGGATCTGGTTATCCATCCTGGTAATACGGGGATGATTTTTCTCGTATCCAAGATGATGAGCCATCTCTGCATTGAGTGCAATTTCAACGCTGATCTTTTTCAGCAGACGCTCAAACTGGCTGAGGTCTTTAGGAGTTTGGAGGAGGTTTTGATGTTTTTGGCTAGTTCGTTAGCCAGAGCCTGTAAGTGTTTTTCGTCCATAAATTAACCTTTATTTGATGCTGGTTTGAACATATCAAAATCAGGCAATTACACAAATCTATATACAAGCTCCTAAGATACAATAATTTTCGCTTCTCGAGCGGCTCTCTTATAATATAAGGATGGCGCATAATCAGGCCCTGCCGGAGATGAAGCAAATCTCCACTGACAATGCGCCATTCTTGTATTTCTCCCAAAAACCATAAAACCGCCATCAACCCGCGCCATGACTGGCTTCATGGAAGATCTGAACAGAAAAAGGATCCTTTATGTATTTGGCTTTACCCGCAAAATGCGTGATAAGACAAGAAAAGGATCCACGCGCTGCGATTTATTGTCATGGCAGAATTGGCCTGTCAGGTGCAAAATACCTGTATCCATAACCAGTGTGTGCGCTACGTGAAAAATAACTGATGAACAATGTCATTCCCCTGCAGAATTCACCAGAACGCGTTTCCCTGTTACCCATTGCGCCGGGGGGGGGGATTTTGCAACAGCGCTCTCCCTGAGAAGAATGGCCACTTCCACGGGGGTCACACCGGCCTACCTGCTGGCCCCGGAAGTGAGTGCCCTTCTTTTCTATATGCCGGATCAGCGTCACCATATGCTGTTCGCCACCCTCTGGAATACCGGAATGCGTATTGGCGAAGCCCGGATGCTGACGCCGGAATCATTTGATCTGGATGGTGTAAGACCGTTTGTGCGGATCCTGTCCGAAAAAGTGCGTGCGCGACGCGGACGCCCGCCAAAAGATGAAGTCCGCCTGGTTCCGCTGACAGATATAAGCTATGTCAGGTAGATGGAAAGCTGGATGATCATCACCCGGCCCCGTCGTCGTGAACCATTATGGGCCGTGACCGACGAAACCATGCGCAACTGGCTGAAACAGGCTGTCAGACGGGCCGAAGCAGACGGGGTACACTTTTCGATTCCGGTCACACCACACACCTTCCGGCACAGCTATATCATGCACATGCTCTATCACCGCCAGCCCCGGAAAGTCATCCAGGCACTGGCTGGTCACAGGGATCCACGTTCGATGGAGGTTTATACCAGATTGCGCTGGATATGGCTGCCACGCTGGCAGTGCCTTTCACAGGTGACGGGCGGGATGCTGCAGAGATCCTGCGTACACTGCCTCCCCTGAAGTGATGGCATACACGCTTCCTTATATAAGCAGTGGTAAGCAGAACAGACATAACATAAGCTGGAGCAGGTAGATAAGCTGTAGTGAGTAAGCCATGTTTTATGAAGTGAGCAATGCCTCTGCATCGGGTTACGGGGCGACTTATGTAAGGAACTGGCAGATGGCAGCTCAGCCACAGACCGTACAGCAGGAAACTGAATATAAACTGTAGTCAGTAAAGAGTCTCTCTTATCTGACTACAGTTTATGTTCAGCGGGATTTGAAGAGTTTTTCCAGGTCATCCAGCGTGATGCCCAGTTTCTCAAGCAGGGCAAGCTTCTCCGCCATCTCCGGACTGACTTTTTCCGTAGGTGAAGGTGGCAACGGATTTTCCTTACTCTCATCATTCGGCGCTTTTAACCGGGGACGCCGGTAGTGAATACAGAAGAATTTTGTCCGACCCCGCTGGATCTCCGTGTAATCAAGATATCCAATCTCGCGCAACTGCTCCATTGCCCGTCTGACCGTCTGGTTCTGGGAAAATACAGGAGACTTCAGATTGAGGCGGGCACGCAGCCGTGCCAGCGATATCGGTGCCGGATCCCGGGGCAGGCTCTCTATAAAGGTGTAAAGTGCCTGGGCGGACTCCCGGCGCTTCAGGGCATTAATCGCCTTAAGCTGAAGAAGGACCTTTCTGTCAAACTGGTACAGTTCAAAAAGGCGGGGATCAGCCTGTAACTGAACAATATCCCGTTCAGTATCGTAGTAGGCTGACTGTACCAGATGGGTGATGTATTCCCGTGTATGCTTCTCATCGGTGCGGGAAAAGGAGATCACGGTACCTGCAATGCGTTTCAGGGAAGGACTGATGCGCTCACGCAGCCTGCGTGATGACTGGCTTGAAGGTATACCACACAGTTTTGCAAACTCGACAAAAGGCAGTTCAACTTTGTCACCAATCACGTTATGGCGGGCAAAGGAATGAATGATCCCCACCCAGGTCTTGAAATCGTTATCCATATCCAGCCGGGGACCGGTGATCTCAACCTTATCGAATCCTTCTGCACGGGCCAGGGAAAGACGTGTCAGTTCCTCCGTGGCATCAGTGCGTGACAGTGTATTTTTTTTACTGTTCTTCAGTGACTTAAGGGTCGGTACAAAGACGCCCAGACGCATCAGCGCCACAGGTTGTACGGTGTTGTTATTGTTTGGTGTCAGTGTCACCAGCTCACCGGACGACTTATCCACCTCGCCGAACAGTTTTTTGATGTCTGAATTTTCGTTCTCCAGAAAGCCTCCAGCCTGTGGACAGTAAAAGAATAAACAGAAAATCGTGTGTCAGAACTCCGCTAACTGACTGAAGAAAAACCTGCAGCCTGTATTTAACAGCTGAGCCTGGTGTACTGACCATAGTTTATGTCATTAACTTACTTCAGTATATGCATTACTGAATACAGCTTATCATTAACCTGTTACAGTTTATCCATAACATGCCATATCTTATGTGAACGTGGTCCCGGCCCATAAGTGACAAGGCTTGCAGCGATGTGAGGATCTTTTAATGGATCCTATATTGATCATTCATGGATCTGTTTACTGGATCGGGGCTCTGGATATGTGGATAAATCATTACAGGAAGACAGTATACACAACCGTTAGAGCGTACCTGCTCACTGTGACTACAGATACATTGCGCTTCCTCGCCGGTTCGCGGGCTTTGCCCGGTCACCGGTCTGCGGCGAGCACTGTTTTTTCTGATGTCTGTATTTACAGGTAATTTTCGATTCAATCTGCCATACTTCCTGAACGTACGGTCATATCCGAAGTACACTTCATATGTTTGTTTCAATGCTAGGGATTGTGTATACAAACTACAGGCAAAGTCTGGTTATCACCGGTGGTGGGCTGCTTCAATGGAAAAGTTGTGAACAGATTGACACCATGCCTGATAACTCTGTCGTGTTGTCAGCGCCAGTGATATAAGACGGTCAAACATCGTGGTGTTGACAACGCCGACGACTGCAACGTGTACGTTCGCAGTCAGAAGGCGGGCGAACGAGTACTGCGTTGGATGCGCAAGATGTATGAGCAGTTGCACCTGCGCATGAACGAGAAGAAAACCGAAGTAGGTCTGGTATTCGGGCGTAAGTTTCTCGGCTATTGCCTTCGGCGCTGGTCAGGAAACACCGTCAAGATTGCTGTTGCTCCGAAGGCGCTCGATACGTTCACACGGCGTATCCGGCTCATCACCTGATGCGTTGGAGGCTAGGGCATGACCCAGATTGCCGGACAGATGCGGATATACCTTCGAGGCTGGAAGTCCTACTTTCGACTGGCACAAACCCCGAAGATATTCAAAGATCTGGATTCGTAGATACGTCACCGACTCCGGTCTATCCAGCTTAAGCGCTGCCGCACGGGAACAACTGTCTATAATCGCCTCCGCAGGCGCGGGGCACTGGTGGAGACACAGCGAAGCTGGGCTGAACCGTATACTTACAGTCGACTACTTTGATGCTTTAGGCTTCTCTAGACTCGCATAACCTCAACTTCTCGAACCGCCCGGTGCGAACCTGCATGCCGGGTGGTGTGGCAGGGGGCAGCCTTGTGCTGCCCCCTATGCCGATCGATAAGGTGTGTTCTTCTTATATTTTTTGTTTTGTTGCTCTCATTTTAAACAACTTTGCGGTTTTTTGATGTCTTTGCATTTTTTTTGTTGCTTTGCAATAAAATGCAAGATTTAATAAAAACTTGCAAAGTGATGATTAAGGGATGTTCAGAATGAGACTCATGGAAACACTTAACCAGTGCATAAACGCTGGTCATGAAATGACGAAGGCTATCGCCATTGCACAGTTTAATGATGACAGTCCGGAAGCGAGGAAAATCACCCGACGCTGGAGAATAGGTGAAGCAGCGGATTTAGTTGGGGTTTCTTCTCAGGCTATTAGGGATGCTGAGAAAGCAGGCCGGCTACCGCATCCGGATATGGAAATACGAGGACGGGTTGAGCAACGTGTTGGTTATACAATTGAACAAATTAATCATATGCGTGACGTGTTTGGTACGCGACTGAGACGTGCTGAAGACGTATTTCCACCGGTGATCGGAGTTGCTGCTCATAAAGGGGGCGTTTACAAAACCTCTGTTTCTGTTCATCTTGCTCAGGATCTGGCTCTGAAGGGACTACGTGTTCTGCTCGTGGAAGGTAACGACCCCCAGGGAACAGCATCGATGTATCACGGCTGGGTGCCAGATCTTCATATTCATGCAGAGGATACTCTCCTTCCCTTCTATCTTGGGGAAAAGGACGATGTCACTTATGCAATAAAGCCGACTTGCTGGCCTGGGCTTGACATTATTCCTTCTTGTTTAGCTCTGCACCGCATTGAAACTGAGTTAATGGGCAAATTTGATGAAGGTAAATTGCCCACCGATCCACACCTGATGCTCCGGCTGGCCATTGAAACCGTCGCTCATGACTATGATGTCATTGTTATTGACAGCGCGCCTAACCTGGGTATCGGTACGATTAATGTCGTATGTGCTGCTGATGTGTTGATTGTCCCCACGCCTGCTGAGTTGTTCGACTACACTTCCGCTCTGCAGTTTTTCGATATGCTTCGTGATTTGCTCAAGAACGTAGATCTTAAAGGGTTCGAGCCTGATGTACGTATTTTGCTTACCAAATACAGTAATAGTAATGGTTCTCAGTCCCCGTGGATGGAGGAGCAAATTCGGGACGCCTGGGGAAGCATGGTTCTAAAAAATGTTGTACGCGAAACGGATGAAGTTGGTAAAGGTCAGATCCGGATGAGAACTGTTTTTGAACAGGCTATTGATCAACGCTCTTCAACAGGTGCCTGGAGAAATGCCCTTTCTATCTGGGAACCTGTTTGCAATGAAATTTTCGATCGTTTGATTAAACCACGCTGGGAGATTAGATAATGAAGCGTGCGCCTGTAATTCCAAAACATACGCTTAAGATTCAACCGGTTGAGGATACTTCGTCATCGGCACCAGCTGCACCGATGGTGGATTCGTTAATTGCGCGCGTAGGAGCTATGGCTCGTGGCAATGCTATTACTTTGCCTGTATGTGGTCGGGACGTGAAATTTACCCTTGAGGTGCTCCGGGGAGATAGTGTTGAGAAGACCTCTCGGGTATGGTCAGGTAATGAACGTGACCAGGAACTGCTTACCGAAGACGCCTTGGATGATCTTATCCCTTCTTTTCTACTGACAGGTCAGCAGACACCAGCATTTGGTCGAAGAGTGTCTGGGGTCATAGAAATTGCCGATGGGAGCCGCCGTCGTAAAGCTGCTGCACTTACAGAAAGTGATTATCGAGTTCTGGTTGGCGAGCTGGATGATGAGCAGATGGCTGCATTGTCCAGATTGGGTAACGATTATCGCCCAACAAGTGCTTATGAACGTGGTCAGCGTTATGCAAGCCGATTGCAGAATGAATTTGCTGGAAATATTTCTGCGCTGGCTGATGCAGAAAATATTTCACGTAAGATTATTACCCGCTGTATCAACACTGCTAAACTGCCTAAATCAGTTGTTGCTCTTTTTTCTCATCCCGGTGAACTATCTGCCCGGTCAGGTGATGCCCTTCAAAGAGCTTTTATAGATAAAGAAGAATTACTTAAGCAGCAGGCATCTAACCTTCACGAGCAGAAAAAAGCTGGAGTGATATTTGAAGCTGAAGAAGTCATCACTCTTTTAACGTCTGTGCTTAAAACGTCATCTGCCTCAAGAACTAGCTTAAGCTCACGACATCAGTTTGCTCCTGGAGCGACAGTGTTGTACAAGGGCGATAAAATGGTGCTAAACCTAGATAGATCTCGTGTTCCAACTGACTGTATAGAGAAAATTGAAGCCATTCTTAAGGAACTTGAAAAAACGGCACTTTGATGCGGCACGTTTTAGTCTACATGTGTCTGTTTTTACTTTATTTTCTTTAGCACAGGCTAGAAAACATAACTAACTGGTCTGAATATTATATCTGGGAGCACGGTCGCACTCGTATCGTCGGTCTGATAACCAGTCTGGGACCACGGTCCCACACGTATTGTCGGACTGATAATCAGTCTGGGACCACGGTCCCACTTGTATTGTCGATCAGATTATCAGCGTGAGACTACAATTCCATTAATGCCTGTCAAGAACAACTATTGACATATCGTTTCAGCCCGTAGAACGGAGTAGTCTCGGTGTGCGGCTGTATGGCTACTGTGTCCTGCTTATCCATAGCATTTTGCGCACAGTTCTGTGGACAAAATACCTAGTTACCCAGGTCGCATGTGAGAGGAGAATTCCCATGCAAAACTGGTGCGCCAACCGTATGTATTTTTCTGCCGAACCGGCACAGATTGCTGCGATTAAACGACTGGCCAGCGGTGCCGTCACGCCGCTTTATCGCCGCGCCACAAATGAAGGTATTCAGATGTTTCTGGCCGGAAGTGCCGGATTTCTGCAGACCACTGAAGATGTGCGGTTTGAACCATGCCCCGGACTGACGGCTGCCGGACGTGGCGTTGTATCGCCGGAGAATATCGCGTTCACCCGCTGGCTGACGCACCTGCAGAACGGTGTGCTACTGGATGAACAAAACTGCCTGATGCTGCATGAACTCTGGTTACAGAGCGGTACTGGCCAGCGTCGCTGGGAAGGATTACCGGATAATGACAGGGAAAACATTACCGCTCTTTTCACCCCAAAAAGAGGTGACTGGTGTGATTTCTGGAGTAACGAGGAAGTATCGACGTGGTGGAACCGTCTGTGTGACAACGTACTGCCGGAAAAAACCATGCCGTTTGACCTGCGGATGGTTCTGCCCACCCGCCTGGATGTTGAAGTGAACGGCTTCAATGGCGGTGTACTGAACGATGTTCCTTCTGCATATCACTGGTATACGGAACAGTATGGCGTGAAGTGGCCTGTGGGGTATGGACTGAATATCAGCAGTCAGGGAGAAAACTTCATTCAGGTGGATTTTGATACGCCGTGGTGTCAGCCGGAGAATGCCGTTGTTGCAGAATTAAGCCGCCGTTTCAGCTGCACGCTGAAGCACTGGTATGCCGAACAGGGCTGTGATTTCTGTGGCTGGCAGTTGTATGAGCGTGGAGAGCTCGTCGATGTGCTGTGGGGGGAACTGGAATGGTCTTCCCCGACAGATGACGATGAGCTGCCGGAAGTCACCGGACCTGCGTGGATAGTCGACAATGTGGCGCATTATGGCGGATGAAGTATGACGGAGACGGGCGGGCAACCGCCCGTTTCTTTTCCGACAAAGGATGTCGCCGTGCTCCTCTTTTTACTGCGCCGGCTGACGCGGCGCGGCATAAACGCTGCCTGTGGTCAGTGTCCCGCGTCCGGCGCGCACGGGACGGGCGCTTTTACCGCTCCCGGCTGGCGTCGGTGACAGTGTTCGCCAGCCCGTCGCCCTTTTCTGATTAACGCCCTTCAAGCCGCTTTCGCGGCATAGCCTTGCCGTCAAAAAGACGACGGCTGCGGTATTCCACGGTCGGCCTGACCCGTTACCGGACGCGGTGAACAGCCCACAGGCAGCGGGGAACGGGCACCACAGGGGGGCCCTCTCGGAGCCTTCTGTAAGAGAAGGAGTGTTGTTATGTCCCGTTTTGTCCTCGGTAACTGCATCGATGTTATGGCCCGTATTCCTGATAACGCCATTGATTTCATACTGACTGACCCGCCGTACCTCGTCGGTTTTCGTGACTGTCAGGGGCGTACCATTGCTGGCGATAAAACCGATGAATGGCTGCAACCGGCCTGTAATAAAATGTACCGCGTGCTGAAAAAAGACGCGTTAATGGTGAGCTTCTATGGCTGGAACCGCGTCGATCGCTTTATGGCCGCCTGGAAAAATGCGGGATTCAGCGTTGTTGGTCACCTGGTCTTCACCAAAAACTACACATCGAAGGCCGCATATGTGGGCTATCGCCACGAATGCGCCTACATCCTGGCAAAAGGCCGTCCACGTCTGCCACAAAACCCTCTGCCGGACGTGCTGGGCTGGAAATATTCGGGCAATCGCCATCACCCGACGGAAAAGCCCGTTACCAGCCTGCAACCGCTGATTGAGAGCTTCACACACCCGAACGCAATTGTGCTGGCCCCGTTTGCAGGCAGCGGCTCAACCTGCGTTGCCGCCCTCCAGTCCGGACGCCGGTATATCGGTATCGAGCTGCTTGAGCAGTATCACCGTGCCGGACAGCAACGACTGGCTGCCGTACAACGGGCCATGCAGCAGGGGGCCGCGAATGATGACTGGTTTATGCCGGAGGCTGCGTAAATGAACTATGCCGGACACGAAAAACTTCGCGCCGAAGTGGCGGAGGTGGCCAATGCTATGTGCGACCTGCGTACAACCATGAATGAGATGGAGCGGCGGTACAGCTTTAATGCTGACACCCTGCCGGAACGTCTGGTGCGTCAGACGTTGTTTCGCGCAAACCGCCTCCTGATGGAGGCATCAGGCGTAATACCACAACCCTTAAGTTAGCGCTTATGGTACGTATCCCCGCCATGAAAGTCAGCGAATGGGGCCACCTGCTCCGCGCGCTTGAAATTGAACGGGTCTGCCACTGATTAACCTTTGCCGTCTGCCTGTGCAGGCGGCAGGATACGTTCAGACATCTCACCAGGAGGAACCGTGAGTAAGAAGAAAAACACCACAACGCCCACGCCGCATGATGCCGCGTTCCGGTCGTTCCTGGCGAATCCCGACGTCGCCAGAGATTTTCTGGAACTGCATCTTCCGGCGGAGTACCGGCAGTTGTGCGACCTGTCCACGCTGAAGCTGGAACCCGCCACCTTTGTTGAGCCGGACCTGCATCAGTACGCCAGCGATATCCTCTGGAGTGTGAAAACCACCGGGGGTGAAGACGGCTATGTTTATACGCTCATCGAGCACCAGAGCACCGAAAATCTGTACATGCCTTTCCGCATGTTACGTTACAGTGTGGCGGCGATGCAGAGACATCTGGAGCAGCACAAAACATTGCCACTGGTGATTCCGGTGCTGTTCTATCATGGTGAGCGCAGCCCGTACCCGTACAGCATGAACTGGCTGGACTGTTTTGAGAATCCGGCGCTTGCGGCTAAAATATACACAAAGCCGTTTCCGCTGGTTGATATCACTGTCGTTGATGACGATGAAATCATGAATCATCGCCGGATGGCCGCACTGACGTTGCTGATGAAGCATATCCGCCATCGTGACATGATGGAGCTGCTGGACAAACTCCCGCAGGTCATGGTGGAAATTTCAGATGAGCAGGTGCGTGTTCTGATTCATTATATCGTTAACGCAGGGGACACTGTATCACCGGAATTTATGCGGGCGCTGGCTGAGCGTCTGCCGCAGCATGAGGATAAACTGATGACTATCGCTGAACGTCTTGAGCAAAAAGGTCGCCAGGAAGGAGCGCTTGAAAAAGCCCTGGCTATTGCGTGCCAGCTTCAGAAAATGGGGATGACGCCGGAGCAGATTAAGCAGGCTACCGGACTTTCCGATGACGAACTGAAGAAAATCACTCACTGATGAGAACCACAAAGCCCGGCAAAATCCCGGGCTTTTTTGCCAGCAGGAGCAGAGCAAACAGCATGACGCTTGCAGAACGTCTTATACAGAAAGGTTTTGAAAAAGGAGCTCTTGAAGTGGCGCGGAAAATAGCCTGCTGGCTTCGGGATATGGGCTGGCCGCCGGAACGGATTCAGGAGGCAACCGGACTTTCCGGTGAAGAACTGGAAAAACTGTTTCCTGATGAGCAGTAGCCTGGCATTCTGCCAGGCTGTGAATCACGCTCACACATTCCCTGCCGTTTCTCCCGGTTCATTTTCCAGTCGCCTGATGATATCTGCCTTGCGCATCCCCTGCATGTGAGGCAGCAGGTCACGGACTGAAAGTGCCTGGGTGGTCCTCCAGACGGTGACGTCCACCTGTTCCGCATTTTCCCTGGCGTGCCATGTTCTCTGCGTCACGCCAAATTCTCTGGCCGCTTTTTCGCGTGACCAGAGCATGCTTTTTCGCCTGATTCGCAGTTCCCAGCCGGTCATAAAATACCTTTGAAAAAGTGAAAAAACTTCACTTTATTTTATCATCATAATCACCAAATCAGCGCGAAAAATAAATGTGAAAAAGTGAAGAAATTTCATTTTTTTGATTGTAGATGTCGTGTTGTTTTCTCTGTTTTCACCTGGACGGGAGTGGTGTACCAGTGACCTCCACATGCCATTGCTGTGCCGTCGGTTTTCTCCGGTCGCGCCGGATGCGGCGCTCCCTGCACATCTTACGGTGTGTAAGGCCACTGCGCCTGATGGCGCAGCTGTCTCTGCCTGTCTGCCGCCGCACTGCGGCTTGTTCTCCGCAGACGGACTTTCCGGGGGGGGGGACATACACGACCACATCCCGTTTCAGTCGTCCAGGGGAGAGATATACCAGACGCAAAACTTTTTGCCGCAGGCGTCAAAAACTTTTGCGTCTGCCCCCGGACAACTGCCTCGTGACGTGGTGAGCGTCCCCCGTCGGAAAGGTCCACTGCGGGGAAATCCCCGAAGACCCGGACGGCAGAAGGAGCTTCGCTCCTCCAGGAAATGACCTGGCTGACCCGGCAGTCGTGACGATGAGGAGGCAATGTGATGAATCAGACTTTACCCACTGCTGACCTGAATACTGCCGGCACGACAGATGTTATTCCGTCTGTGGCTATCGACCGCATCATCGCGCAGCGTAACGAAGGTATTGCACTGTTCATGCAGGCGATGGAATGCCTGGCGACAGCGCGCAGGATTCTGCTCTATGCGTCAGGTGACATTTTTCTCTACGGGTTTGAAGAGTGCGTGACTGACTCCGTTCGATGCATGGATAAACCGGAAGAAGCAAAAAAGAATATCACCCGTCTTGCCGACCGGAAAATCTGGGATCGCCTGATGACGGATACGGGCATGTACACATTCATGAGTTCATGCCAGCGTGATGAGTGGAACAGCCAGCTGATGAGCGACACCTGTCCTGAAATCACCCTGGACAATGTGCTGGCAACATTCCGCCATCTGAATGCCAGCAAAATGCAGACATTTGAACAGGGACTGACTGATGTCTGGCGGAAATTGTCATGGGATTACAGAACCAATAATCCCTGCCGTCTGGATAAGAAAATCATTATTGAAAACCTGCTGTACCGCTGGAGTAACGGTCATGTGACACTGGACTGCAGCGGACGGGAGGCACTGGATGACCTGGTACGTCCATTTTATCTGCTGGAAGGGCGCAACGTTCCTGACTTCCGGAACAGCATTGGGGCACAGTATGGTGAATTTCTCGGGAACGGCGACAATGTTGGTAAGCTGTTAGAAGGGGAATATTTTACGGTGCGTGGCTACCAGAAAGGGACCGTACACATTGTCTTTAAGCGTCCGGACCTTGTTGAAAAACTGAATGATATTATTGCCCGACATTATCCTGGTACATTGCCGCCACGAGTCTGATTAAACAGAAAAGCCCTGGTATTTATGCCGGGGCTTTTTTTTCTGTAATCATCATAATCTCAGAACACGATGTGACATTGTCACATCAATTGTTGTTCATATCGATGCCATCTTTCTTATCTGAATCTGTCTTTTTAGGTGCTGTTTTAGAGGAAGAACGGCGGGATGATTTTTTTCGATTCTGCTTCCCGAATAATGTCACGAAGTGCTTTCTCTCCGTTTCATGTTGAAGTCTGATTTTATCATCAAAAACTGACTCCTGGCAGGACTGCACCCTGCCTCTGCCGTCGGCATAAGACTATGATGCACAAAAATAACAGGCTATAATACCCTGAAAACAGGACAGGATGTGCAATTGTATAACCGCGCATGCGCGATTATACAATTGCCTCCTGGTCAGGGCTTCGCCCCGACACCCCAGTAAGGAGCTGACCGTGAGTGATAAACGTCAAAGAAGTGGTAGTGAAAGACGGCAAAAGACGATCCTGAGAGCGGTCCGGTTCTCACCGGATGAGGATGAAACTATCTGTAAGAATGCTGAAGATTCCGGACTTACTGTATCTGCTTACATCCGAAATGCAGCACTGAATAAGCGAATTAACTCCCGGACAGATGATGCTTTTCTGAAGGAGTTAATGAGACTGGGAAGGATGCAGAAGCATCTGTTTGTTCAGGGAAAAAGAACCGGTGACAAGGAGTACGCAGAAGTGCTTGTTGCCATAACCGAACTTACAAATACATTGCGTAAACAGTTAATGGAAGGTTGAGGATTCTCCGGTGAATGCAGTCATTCCGAAAAAGAGAAGGGACGGCAAGTCTTCGTTCGAAGACCTGGTGTCCTACGTCTCTGTCCGGGATGACATGACCGATGAGGAACTGGATTTATCTTCTTCTTCGCAGGCTGAACAACCACACCGAAGCCGTTTCAGTCGCCTTGTTGATTATGCGACACGTCTTCGAAATGAGTCATTCGTGGCGCTGGTTGATGTCATGAAGGACGGCTGCGAATGGGTCAACTTTTATGGTGTCACCTGCTTTCACAACTGTACATCTCTTGAAACTGCCGCTGCAGATATGGAGTACATTGCCCGGCAGGCTCACTATGCAAAAGATGACACT
The DNA here is from genome assembly GCF_000408325.1 of Escherichia sp. KTE52. Lineage (NCBI taxonomy): Bacteria > Pseudomonadati > Pseudomonadota > Gammaproteobacteria > Enterobacterales > Enterobacteriaceae > Escherichia > Escherichia sp. KTE52. The sequence goes on along the minus strand of NZ_KE138678.1, from coordinate 28,004 downwards.
GACCCTGTTTTTCACTACATCCTTTCCTGGCAGTCACATGAAAGCCCGCGTCCGGAACAGATTTATGACAGTGTACGTCATACGCTGAAATCACTCGGCCTTGCCAACCATCAGTATGTCTCTGCCGTGCATACCGATACAGATAATCTGCACGTCCATGTGGCTGTTAACCGGGTACATCCTGAAACGGGTTATCTGAACCGTTTATCCTGGAGTCAGGAAAAACTCAGTCGTGCCTGCCGTGAGCTTGAACTGAAGCATGGTTTTGCTCCGGATAACGGTTGCTGGGTGCATGCACCGGGTAATCGTATCGTTCGCAAAACTGCCGTTGAACGTGATCGCCAGAACGCATGGACACGCGGAAAAAAACAAACTTTTCGCGAGTATGTCGCGCAGACAGCGGTCGCTGGTTTACGCAGTGAACCTGTACATGACTGGTTATCCCTGCATCGTCGTCTTGCGGAAGATGGTCTGTACCTGTCTCAGATGGACGGAAAATTTCTGGTGATGGATGGCTGGGATCGCAACAGGGAAGGTGTACAGCTTGACTCGTTTGGTCCCTCCTGGTGTGCAGAAAAACTCATGAAAAAAATGGGTGACTACACGCCAGTACCAAAAGACATTTTCAGCCAGGTGGAAGCACCAGGACGCTATAATCCGGACTTCATTGCAGCTGATGTTCGCCCGGAAAAAATCGCTGAAACAGAAAGTCTGCAGCAGTATGCCTGTCGTCATCTTGGAGAATGTCTGCCGGAAATGGCACGGGAAGGACGGCTGGAAAACTGCCAGGCTATTCACCGCACACTGGCTGAAGCGGGATTATGGATGCGTGTTCAGCATGCTCACCTGGTTATCTGTGACGGTTATGATCATAACCAGACTCCCGTTCGTGCTGACAGCGTATGGTCACTGCTGACGCTCGACAATGTGAATCAACTCGATGGTGGCTGGCAGCCTGTACCAACAGATATTTTCCGCCAGGTTACGCCAACAGAACGCTTCCGTGGTCGTCGTATGGAGAGCTGTCCTGCGACCGATAAAGAATGGCACCGTATGCGTACAGGCACGGGGCCGCAGGGGGCTATCAAACGCGAACTGTTTTCTGACAAAGAAAGTCTGTGGGGATACAGCATCAGCCATTGTAGCCCTCAGATTGAAGAAATGATCATACAGGGTGAGTTTACCTGGCAGCGTTGTCATGAGCTGTTTGCACAACAGGGACTGATGCTACAGAAACAACATCACGGGCTTGTTGTCGTTGATGCCTTTAATCATGAGCAAACGCCGGTGAAAGCCAGCAGCATTCATCCTGATCTGACACTGGGGCGTGCGGAGCCACAGGCCGGACCTTTTGTGAGTGCCCCAGCAGATTTGTTTGACAGGGTGCAACCTGAAAGTCGCTATAACCCGGAGCTGGCTGTCAGTGACAGGTACGGGGTCAGCAGTAAACGTGACCCAATGCTGCGCCGGCAGCGACGTGAAGCCAGGGCTGAGGCCCGTGCTGACCTGCGTGCCCGCTATCTGGCATGGCGTGAACAATGGCGTAAACCAGATCTGCGTTATGGGGAACGTTGTCGGGAAATTCATCAGGCATGCCGTCTGCGGAAGTCACACATTCGTGCGCAGTACGATGATCCGGCATTACGTAAGCTGCATTATCACATTGCAGAAGTTCAGCGAATGCAGGCATTGATCAGGCTGAAAGAAGACATCAGGGATGAGCGACAGAAACTTATTGCTGACGGGAAGTGGTATCCACCCTCTTACCGCCAGTGGGTCGAAATTCAGGCTGCTCAGGGAGACTGGGCTGCTGTATCGCAGTTGAGAGGCTGGGATTATCGCGATCGCCGTAAAGACAAGTCACGCACAACGACGACAGACCGCTGTGTCGTGCTTTGTGAACCGGGCGGAACGCCGGTATACGGTAATACCGGTGATCTCGAGGCCCGTTTGCAGAAGAACGGGAGTGTTCGTTTCCGTGACCGTCGGACGGGAGAGTTTGTCTGTACGGATTATGGTGACAGGGTTGTTTTCCGTAATCACCATGACCGCAATGCGCTGGCAGATAAACTGGATTTGATTGCACCGGTATTATTCGGGCGTGATCCACGCATGGGTTTTGAACCAGAAGGAAACGACAAACAATTTAACCAGGTCTTTGCTGAAATGGTTGCCTGGCATAATGTGACAGGCCGTACCGGTCACGAAGACTACAGGATTACGCGACCGGACGTGGATCATCACCGTGAAGGAAGTGAACGCTACTACCGCGATTATATCGCGGCGAACAGCAACGATGACGCATCATTGCCTCCGCCGGAGCAGGATAAACGCTGGGAACCGCCTTCTCCAGGTTAAAAAAAAGCCGCGCCAGAATCCGGCACGGCCACTGCTATATGCGTATTATTCTGTTCCGGGAGTTTGCTTCTCTTCTGGTTCAGCAACACAATGGAAAAAACACTGGAATAAATACCCCCTCGTTAAACGGAGAATATCGACAATGTACTGACGCTATTACTCATTTCTCAACTTCATCCTTCGGGTAAGCAGAGTCGCACAAATGAATCCCAGCAGACTAAATGCCACCATTACAGAAAAAACATAGTTATAGCCCTGTATGCCAGAAAAATTATCTAACAGCGAGCCATAAAGCGTGTAAGCAAACATGGAAGGCATGTAACCAATAATGCACCCAAAAGCCATTGCTGAACCGGCAAATTCCCTGGGGGTACCGATTTCATCCATTGGTGCAAAGAAAATTGCCCGTTGTGAAAAAATGATTGCACCAAACCCAAGAGTTGCAGTCATTCCAAGATAAACATTCATTGAGTCGTGTGGTAGCTGAATGAACAGTAGCATAGCAACTGCTGAAATAAGGAAAGTCCATTTCAGATAGATGACCGGAGAATGGGAAATTTTATCTGCGAGATAACCGCCAACTGGCCCGCCCACCATTTTCAGTCCGTACTGGTTAATAATCCCGTAAGCACCCACGAGTGCAACGGGAAGGGCATAGATATCTTTCAGGAATGGTATGAAATATGTGAGCCCACAATATGCGGAGTACACAAAGAATATACAAAATGAGGCCAGCCACAGATTCGGTGATTTAACGACATTCTTTATCCCCTTGAATATCTGTTTATTAACATCTTCGTCATCCTGTGGAATGGTCCTGTCGTCTGCATCCACAATAAAGTAGGTGATAATTCCAACAGTAATAGTGATTAATGTGTAATAGACAAGACCAGCCTGCATGCCGGCTTTTCCTTCACCAAACTGCACAAAGACGAATAAAGCGCCGGACGCAATTAATACATCCACAACTCCTCGTCCAGCTTCCAGAAAGCCGAACATACGTCCCTGTTCATCCCTGTTCCCCAGCAGGCGAACAGCTTTAAGTAGTACGGGCCAATAGACTACTTCGCCAAAGAAAGCCATAGCACCAAAAGCTATAAGGTAACCAGAGAAGGGGGGTAATGTTGTGAGATAAGCCCCACACAGACCCACGCCGATTAAACCTGCGGGAAGAAGTATTTTTTTGGAAAAACGATCTGCTATATATAATGAACTGAATAGTCCGATAGTCTGAACAGCAGCATATACTGTAAATCCAAATCCAATCTGTGTATTAGTCAACCCCCAGTCAGCCTGCATAGGAACATAAAATACGTCCTTCATACTGGACAACTTGAAAATTGTCCCACCACCAAGAATAAGGAAGCATAGCTTCATCCATTTATTCATCTGGTTATCCCCCCATTATTTGATAACCGCAATGGCTTCAATTTCTATCAGCACGTCCTTCGGTAATCGGGCTACTTCAACACAGGACCTGGCCGGGTATTTATCTGATGAGAAATATTCACTGTACAGAAGATTAAATTGTGAAAAATTATCCATGTTACTGATAAAACAGGTCGTTTTTACGATGTTATCCATTCCGATTTCTGCAGATTCAATAATTGCCTTCAGATTATCCATCGCTTGCCTGGTCTGCTTTTCTATAGTGTCGCCATTTACGGTTCCGTCTTCTGGTTTGAAAGGGCAACATCCGGAAATGAACAATAAATTACCAGCGGATACTGCCTGTACATAGGGACCGATAGCTTTGGGGGCATGTTTAGTATCAATGATCATAAAAGTATCCTTTTTAATTTGTTAACAATGTTTTTTTCTTAAATTCTTCAGAGTCTGAACAGAAACCTCAACACAGCGATTCTGGGCTGCCATTAGTTCCTGTAATACAGAGTCAGATATTTTTGCAGGGTAGTAATAATCAAGTGGCTTTATTTTCAGGTGTTCAAATGGTGCTTCTTTTACGGAGAATGTCCCTTCCAGAGAATATACGCCGCCAGTACCTTTGGGACGGGCAAAAGGTGAGGCATATGGAAAACATGTTTCGATGTTTATTCTGGTTAAAGAGGACTCATTAACCAGGGTTTTGAAACAGGTATCAATATCAATGCTTCCTTCTCCGACTGGAACCCCACAGACAACCAGGTCTTCACCGTTGCGTGTGACAATATGATCCTTGAAATGCGTGCTGTAAGCATAAGGAGCCAGTTTACGAACTGTTTCTACTGGTTCTTCCCATGCCATCATTCCATTACCTATATCGCAGTGTGCTCCCACCCACTCAGAATTAACAGACTTGATAACTTCGATTATCTCATCGGCAGTTTCATCTTCATGATTTTCTATTGCCAGTTTAATTTTCTTCCTACTGAGTAAGGATGTCAGTGATTTTAACTGTGCTACTATTTCAGGATATTTCAGAGGGTTATATTCCCCTCTCCTGAACATATAAGTCCGGATAACGTCTGCGCCAAGTGCAGATGCAATTTCCACTGCTCTGGTGATAGCTTCACAGGTAGTAAATCGGGTATCTATCTCACAATAAAGACCATGAGAATCAATGGCTTTTCTGACTTTTGACAGATATTCGGGAGATATACTGTTCAGGACACCAAATTCCGGATGCAGACCAACATCCGGAATGATATTTATTTCAACCCCATCCAGCCCCAGTTCACTGGTTTTAGCAATGAAGTCGAAAATATCCATCACCCCCTGCTGAAAGAACAGATGATATGACTCAGTTTCAAGGCCTAGTTTCATGGCGAACCTCCATAGCATTTGAGACTGATTGTAGTTTTTTGCACATTTGTAAAATGTGATCTTAGTGGAACATTTGCTTACTAAGTGAATAAAATTACTACTTAGTGTTATTTTAGTGCTCTTTAGCGGACTCTGCTCTGCATCTGGTATAGTATTCAGATTTACTTTATTCATGAGGTGATTATATGAAACCTATTATTAATCATGAGTTTACAGATGATGACAGGCAGCTTTTGCTTTCATATATTCCATTCATCGACAGTCTTGGTCAGTTCCTGGGAGAGTATTGCGAGATCGTCCTGCACAGTTTTGAGGACCTGCATCATTCCGTTATTCATATCGTCAACGGGCATGTAACGGGGAGAGAGAAGGGGGCACCTGTAACAAATATAGCACTGGAAAAACTGGCAGAATTTAACTCAACAAACAATATGTGGGACGTCTATTTCAACCATAAAGGCGTTCGCCCTTTTAAATCGTCGTCATCACTTATTCTGAATAAAAGCAAAGAACCAGTAGGAATGATATGTATGAATTTCGCTCTGGATATGCCTCTTAATGCATTTATTGAAAACTTTGCAAAATCGTCAAACTGTAAAAACGAAAATTTCACTCAGGATATCAATAATCTTGTGCTTAGTCACCTTGAACCTGTTAAAAATATGGTTTACTCCAACAAGAATATACCAAGTAAAAACAAGAATTTTGAAATAATAAAAGAGCTTAATTCTATTGGGTTGTTTAAGTTCCCTGTTACAACGAAAATTGCCTCGTCGGTTCTTGGTATTAGTGCTAACACTATTTATAAACATCTCAGGACTCTAAATAACAGGGGGCAGGAGAACTAAGATTTTTGCATTATGAAATTATAATACAGATAACATGAATTCTGGTGTGGGATGTAATAGTCTAATGATGATTATATTATTTTTTAACTATGTTGTTTTCAGAATAAAAAAGGCCGTGCCAGAATCCGGCACGGCCTGTGTTCAGTACATTCCGTCCCAGTCCGGACGGTTGGTTTTTTTATGATGAAACCCGTTTACAGGACGCCCTGTCGGGTGGTTATTGTCCTGTGGAAGCGTTAACAGGTTTATACCTGCTCTTTCTGCTCTCACTGATATCTGATTTTCCTCTTTTGTTTCAGGTAGTTCTGGTCTGTTCAGCGTGATATAGCGAATTCGTCGCTCTTCCCGTGTGGTCGTTTTAAGCGTATTCACCGCTGTTTCCCATAAGGCACTTTCACGTGCGTTGATATCCGTGTCGTACTCTTCCAGCATTGCTATAGCCGCCTGACGTCCTGCAATGCGTTGCTGGAATGTATCCACGATCGTGTGCGGCTCTGTGCGAATTTTTCGTCTTTTTCTGGAGGGTTTTGCAGTCAGGACGCCAATGATGGCACTGACATTTTCCTGTGACGGGATTCGACGTTGAGCAGTACGGGGAACAAGACGGCGGAGACGGTCCAGGCGTGGTGCATCCACGCTGATATACCTGTTTATAACAACGGGATCGCTGCTGCAGCTTTTCTCATCGTCAGGGATGAAGAATTAGGCTGATGGTACGGTTTCTCCCCGGAAAATAGAAAAGAACTCGCCAGGATGAAGTTCAATCAACTCCTGAACATTTATCTTGCTTTCCATCAGGATGCTGATTTGTGGGCTGTCAATCCATGATTCACCAAATATGCCGTCCTGACGCTGCAGGTTGTTCATTCTCGCTCTGGCTTCTTCACCGGCGGCGCTTTTCAGCGTTCTGGCCGTACTACCCTCGCTGACAATCCTGCCGGCAAATTTTGTCCCCGTGTTCTGCATCAGTGTTGCCGTATTCGTGGCTGTTGTCTGTCCTTCTATACGTTCCTGGTCCTGTGCCATCAAAATCAGAGCAAAATCCAGTGAACGCACCTGAGTGGCTTCCACAGCAATACGGTCCGTATAGTATGCCCCCACTTCATCAAGGAAACACAGATAAGGGAAACGCCCCTTATATTTTTTGACTTCCAGTGCATCGGAATCAGTTCCTTCGAGGCGGTAGCCCAAATCACGGGCGAGAATCATACTTTTCTGGGTGATAAACATTCGTCCCAGAGCAGACGTTGTATGCGCTGATGTATCCAGAGCGGGGAGCATTACCATCAGAATCCTGTCGCTGTGAATGCTGTCACGGATATCGATATCACCGGAATCTTCAGCAAAAATATCCCCGAATGCTTCCGTGAATGTGCTGAAAGTTTCAGAAAACTGCCCGGAGAGATAAGCATGCTGTTTTCTGGGTTCTTCCGTCCAGGCTGATGGTGTCCTGACCAGCGACAGGTCGAAACCGGGAACGTCCTGAAGGTAGTTATGTAATGGTGCGATAGCTTCTTCCGGCCACTGATCATCGAGGCCACGACAGTAAAGTTTGGCCATCCCTTCGAGAGTCATATGTTCTCGGAGCATCTGCAGTGACATTGTTTTGCCTTCGCGCACACACCAGAATTTAGTACCAAATACCAGTGCCTTGTTCATGGCTATGGCCCGGGACTGCCACTCGCCCCCCTGGACGTTCTGGGGCAGCATTGACTGCATTGTCTCCGCTGTGAATGCCTCAGTGCTGTAACAGAAGGGATTCCAGGTATTTGACTGAGGACGCGTTTTTTCACCACTCAGAATGATTTCACTGCGGGATTTTCCTCCGTTCATGAAGTTGATGACTTCCACATCGTCTTCACGGCCAAAGCGTCTGGCCAGATACCAGATCGTTCTTGCCGTATCATTCTGTGCCTTGCCATCGACAAGGGTGAATCCTCTTGCCCAGCAAAGCGGGTTAATCGCCCAGGCAAAGATGGTTTCCGTTTTACCACCACCGGTGGTGGCGAAAAACATTATATGGCGGGTCAGATCGTCCATACTCAGCCACAACTCCCGACCTATATCCCTGACGCGTTGATAACCAACATAAAATATGCCGCTGGCCGGTGACTCCAGGATTACCTCATACTGAAACAGAGTTGGCCAGAAGCTGAAAAGGCTTCTTTTAATCATTCTGTCCTGTGACGGGTCAGCACATTCCAGCGTCATGGGCATACGAAGAGGGCAGCGCCATCGCTGCAGACTAAATACCAGCATCGTTATCAGTGTGAACAACAGACATGCCGGTAATGCAAGTGGCCAGATAAAACTGGCCACAAGACTTGCCACCAGGCAAAAGCCATAGATATTGAGACTCTGGAGTGCATTCCAGACAGGATTTCCCTAGGCTGTACGGTGTAAAAGCTCGGGGTTAACGCGATGTTCACTCATGGCCAGACTCGCTGTCGGTGGTTTTCAGGAATAAATTAAGCGTGCCAGTTTCCTGCAGAATTCCAGTAGGCAGATGCCAGCCCGTGTCGGACAGCACCCATGGTGTACCGGCAAATCCGAACTTACGGAAGGCGACATTGTTAACATCAATCGCAGCTCTGGCTGCTTTCAGGCATGTTTCATCTGCAGGCGTTGTTTCTTCTGATGGCGTCATCATTCTGTTATCTGCGGAATACAGTCGGTGCCAGCCGGCAGCACGTTTCTGAGCATCTTTTTCACACAGCAGTGGTGCCACACGGTCGGTGGATTCCTCTCCACCAATAACTGAAACCGGGTAGATAACAACATTGAAGTCGCTGGCCAGGCGTTTTAAGGCTGGCTCCAGAAGTCTGCAGTTAGGACAGGCAGGATCGAGAAATGCGTACAGGGTTCGTTCATGACCGGATGACAGGTTGATGGTAAACATTCCCCGATCGGCGTTCCGCTTCAGAACAGTAGCCAGATTATGTCGGGCAGTTGCGGCTTCCGGATTTTTGCTTGTGATTGTTTTCTCCGGTACTTGGACGTTTTTTTTCGGGGGAACCGGGAGTTGAATGCCTTCATTTAATGACACGGTGTGATTCAGGTGCGGGGGAAGCAGTCGTGGCTCACCTGCCGTCTGTACTGCTTCAGGCGTTGTATCATCCCAGAATACACGATCAAGATAGCGGAACAGAGAGAAGGCAATCGTTGCCATTACGAACAGCACTACGCTGGCGATTATTGCACGGAACAAAGGCGTTCTGCTGAAGCGGCGTTCCATCAGGTATTCAAGGCGCAGGCAGGAATCAATAGCTGTAAGTATCTGGTCAGCGTTATGCTCCTGTTTATCAATCAGGACGGTTTCAAAGATGTGTGGCAGTCGGGTAATATCTACTGGTCTGCGGGTGAAATGGCTTTGTCCCGGATGTTGATACCATTCCTACAAACACCAGAGTGTCACAGGTAAGAGGTACATCCACAGAATACCTATGGTCTGCTCCATGACGTTAACCTACTGGCTATAGCTTATGTTGGCGGCGTTGTTACCGGTCATGGCAAGCAGGTTGTATCGTGGTGCTGCATAGTTATGAAATGGTCCCCAGTCGACCAATCCCCATAAGGTATGAAGTATTAGGCAGCTGGCATAAACCACTTCCGGCAAGAATAACCATATGACGAATAGCAGTAGGGTAAGAAGGGTACCAACAGCGCCCCATATCTGCATAGGATCTTCTGCGACAGGCTGTCGATTGTAAGACATGACAAAGTCTCCATTTCTGGAATTTAAATCAAACGGAAAGGTTAAAAATTTATTTTCAGGCGATAAGAGCTAATCAAAGGAATTAGCCGTGCGATAAAAGGATTGTTGCAGATACGAAAGTCGTTAGAATAGTGTATGGGTCCACCACATATTGCAATTTTTGTTCTCTCTTAAAATATATTCCACGGGTGTCATTAGCGCGAGCGCCTTATGGGGCCTTTTGCTGTTATACAGCACCAGATATTCCGCCAGCTTCTGATTAAATAGCGCCAGATCTTCAAAGAGTAAAATCTCATTAAATTCAATAAACTGCTCTCTTAACGTCCGGTTAAAACGTTCACAGATAGCGTTCATTTTTGGCGTGTAGGGATAGGTCCAGAGGTGTTTGATAGCGGCTTCCTGCAGCGTTTTGTCGAAGTTTCCCAGGAACTCTTTTCCGTTATCTGTGATTATCTGGCTGATACCGACCGGGAACAGCCGGGCTGCGCGGCTGAAGAAATGATTGACGATATCACTGTTGAGCGACGGCACAGCCAGCGCCAGCGCGTAATTGCTGCATTCGTCGATCATGGTGATGACATAGCGACGCAGTTCGCCCATTCTGAGCTCAATGGCGTCCATCCCAATGAGCTCACCTGTCTTTACCGGGCGGTAGTGCTTTGGCCTGCGGGGGTTGGCAGACCGCTTTTTGACAAGCAGTGCCTTCCCCCGTGATCCCAGACGCACAGGTATCATCCACATTTTATCATGTGCGGCAGCGATCATTCTGCCAATGGTGGAAACACTAGGACAGGCCAGATAGCGCTGTTCGCACCAGGGCTTCAGGCGAACAAAAATCTGCTCTTTACCGAGGTTTGGCAGCTCTGTCCTGAGGCGTCGAATCTCTTTCAGCACATCGGGATGCCAGTGCTTTTTTCGTCGCACCAGAGGTGCCTTACTGTGCGGGATTAGCCCCTCAGGTCCTTCCTTGTTCAGTAACTGACGCTACCAGTAAAGCGTGCGGCAGGACACGCCAAAGGCTTCAGAAGCCGCAGAAATACCGTGTTTATCCCAGAAGTGCAGAGCCTTCATTCTCATTGTTGCTATATCAGCCATCACTGAAAGCCTCAACGCATAATCGGCCGTTTGGTAGTACTTAGGATAGCCAACCATCAGATGCTGCATTTGCATAGTGCAATCTCCCCTTACTTATCCGGAGGTAATTGCAATATCTCTGTGAACTTACACAAAGCTCGTATTATACATCTAATCCAACTCATTGGAGGCATCACCAATTTTGGCTTTTCATTTTTTTCCAATTAAAAGATAATGCCGGTCACTTTCATGAACGTATTTATTTTCCTGAGAGAGGATAGTTTTATGCTGCCAGACCAGACCAGACCAGACCAGACCAGCGTACCGTTAGTGTTAGTAGAAACTTCTCATTTAAGTATTACGACGAAGCTGGAAATCTTATCCCGAACGCTAATCCTGAAGACATCCCCGGTCTTACCGTGGAGTTCGCCGATGAAACATCGGAGCTCGAGATCCATCGTCCCCATGCGTTCCAAAAGACTTCGATCGTCGTGGGCAAGAATTGCCGAGTTGTGATCCTCGGCAATGCAACCGTTTGGGTGTCGCTCAAGATTCTGACCTTGAACCAAAACGAAGTGCACATTGGCCGGAACTTCGACGTTCGCAGCGCGGACTTGGTGTGTA
>NZ_KE138678.1:0-14877 GCF_000408325.1 Escherichia sp. KTE52 | reverse complement strand
ACCTGATTCGGCAAGGCAACGAGAGATGAGTTCGGGGTCGAGGTAATCCCCCAGAGAAGTCAGTGGGTTACGCAGAGAATCGTAACGGGATACCAGATCAAGGGCCTGTCCAATGTGCATAAAAAAATCCGGAAACGAGTGAGCGTTTCCGGATTCTTACACAGCCACTGGATCGGTCAACTGATCCTTAACTGACTGGCATTAAGGCCGCCGGGGACGTTTTTTTACCACCGGGACTTCGGACATAACGGAGTTTTCAGTAAGTACGACAGGTACTGTGGAGGCACTCCCGTAAAGACGGGCATCAAGTTCTCGCTCCAACATACCTGCGGGCAGAGGCCATAAAAGGCCAGCTTTGCGGAAGCGCACGAACATACCACAAACTGTTGATTTTGGTACGCCCAGGCGACGTCCGGCCACAATCCGTGGTAAATGTTCTTCAAAGTGAAGACGTAAAGCTTCAGTGATCCAGGTTCAGTATTCCATACGATAGTGTCCATTAAAAATGATGGACATTATTTTTGCGGAGCCGGAGGAAACAGACCAGACGGTTCAGATGAGGCGCTTACGTCAGCACAGCGTTTCACTGTTTTTGTGGATGATGTAGTTATCGACAATGAGCGTAATTGTCTTTGCCCACCGGTATGTCGCCTCTATATGTTTTAACAGTATGATAAATAAGGATGAGCTTTTACTATTTCCACCAACGTAGCTGACTTTTCCCGTACCGCTATGCAGTGCATCGGCAAGATAATACTTTTCATTCTGGCCCGGAGTGGCAACGCGCTTTTGCTGCTCGCGTAACTGCCAGTCAGCGCCGATTTTCGGGGTGAGATGAATTTCCACTTCATCTTCGTAATACAAGGGGGGAGGGCGCACTGCATTTCGCCAGCGTTTCATGAATAGCGGCCATTTTTTCTTCTTTGTGTGAGGCACGGACACGCAGTGTCGGCGCGACTCTGCGCCATACCCGTCCGGCAGCAGGTCCCCACCGCCGGATGGTTGAAGCATGTAGTGGGCAACCGGTGAGCTCATGGGGTTTTATCGCCAGCAGTTCGGAACTCCTGAGGAAACTAGTTAATCCAGCGACCAATCGATAAGTGGGCACAGTAGAGCGTTCTGGCAACATGGCAGACGGTGTCACCACGATGTAGCATCAGCATGGCGGTGAGCCGCCGGGCGTGGTTTTTGTCCTTTGTTTTATGGATAGTTTTCTGCATCAGGCGTCGTTCGGTTCTAGAGATTGGTGCTATAATCGGCATTGCTCAGTCCGGCTGGTGATTTTGGATATTCAGCGATTGATCAGATCACATAAACCGGACAGAGTTCCCCCTGAGTGAGCTACTATTTCGAGCAGTTATTTAGAATGTGGTGCTTGGTGGAGTTCTGTGCAAGGTGCTCAAGAAGGAGGGGGAGAATTAGTTGATTTCTGTGAAATTACCCGGTGCTGGTCGTTGTTAGGCCGGTGCGGTAGCGTGCCCGGAAGATATGGTGACGCCTCCAATTAGTAGAACATGTATTTTTCAATAAAACGCTCCTATGACTTTTTCGTGAAGCTCACTAGAACGTGAAAAACAGAGTGTTTTGCAGGCCAGCACGCCTGTATGGTACGCGTACCAGAGCCTGCGCTGCCGGGCTTTACTGCCAACGAAGCTCCATTGCTCATAGGGTTCGCAGATAAGGCCACATCAGCATGTGCAACGAGTGAAGACGTTATTCGCTCTGGCGAGAGTTTTTTAAAGTTCTGATGACGGTGTTAACGCTAGTTTTCAATGCTCATTTTCATTTATCTAATCGATTTAACTATTCGAATTTTTCTAAAGTTATTGATGCTGGGAGCTATCCAGATATTCAAGAGCTAATGGTTACTTCTTTTGCAGGGATTGCTGATTATTCAAGTTGGATTTACGACATTTTGCTTCTAAGACGGCCTGGATTTATTTATGCAGCCGACGTCGATTCATATCTTAGTCAACGGGAACTGTATTTTCCAATTGACTCAACGCCCTTCCCATTTTCGTCGAATGTAGAGGAACTTTGTGTTTCTATTACCAATTTTTATGAAAACAAGTTCAATGATCTTGTAAATTTATTTATGGAAAATGAAGGGGCTATCGATGCATGGGAATGCATAGGTTCGAGTTGCAGACGTCATTCTTCAGAATGATTAATTAACCTTATGTGAAAAGTAAAAATAAAGGCAAACGAATCAGGTGTTGTTTAATTATTGGCCAGCAAACCCATCGATACGATCATCGCACGTGCCTTGCTTGAGACTTTAATTTATACTGCTGTTTATATTCTACTTATATTCATTGTCTAGATGACAGGCGAATATTTCGAAATAACAAATCTATTACAACTAGTGCTCAGTTGGCGTTTGTTAATCATTCTGTTATGTGGCGTTGGCTTAATTTTCATGGTTGTAGGTAGAGCCTTTCCAGAAATGCAAAAGGTTCTACCGATACTAATCAAACCACTCTATTTCACTTCTTGTGTCATGTTCCCCTTGAATGCAATCCCAAAACAATATTGGGGTTATATTCTCTGGAACTCATTAGTGCATATAGTGAAATTAAACCGTGAGGCCGACATGCCCGGCCATATCAGTGACGGAGTAAGCATGAACTATCTGACAATACCCACATTAATAATACTGTTCATTGGTTTGGCGTTATATAGATCTCGTGAGAAAGCAATGCTGGCATTATGATTAATTCTTTGACAATGTCATGTTGCACGCTAATGTGGCGACATTGTGTGTTTAACATTAGACCATTTGAGAAATACTTATTATTTTATTTGTGGTGCAAACAAACCATCAAAACCCCATCAATTGCTGGGATGGGCAACTAGTATGCGATCGCGATTGAACTTTGAGGTGTTATGTCGACAACAAAAATGAGTTTACTGGATACTATTGTTATTAGATAGGGTGGAGCCATGATCAAAATATTTAAGATTCACTATGTGTTTTTGTTTTTGTTTTTTTTGTTTGGGGAAGGCATTGTAAACACAAATGCCACATCAAATAATGATATTTTAATTGATGATAGCTATGTGTTAAAAAAAATAAAATTGTATCGATTGGGTTCAGGTAGAAATAATGTTGTTCAGGGGGTAGTCATTGACAATAAAAGAAGAAACTTATATACGCTACATATGTCAGGGAAGCCAGAAAAAGGTGTTGTAAATGTTTTTTTTATTGATGAGAAATCCAATCAGATTACAGCTCATTCCTTTCAGAAACCAACAGATTTTATTGGTCACCAGGGGTTGACTTATGATTGCAATAGTGGGTATTTAGTATCTTCAACCGGTGAAGCATTTACTTCAAGAGGATGGTTTGTAACTCACTTTAAATACAACCATCAGGCTTTCCCTCACGATATGAAATTTACAAAAGTATTTGATGCCCCTTATAAACCACATCTAAGTACAATGCCTACCTTAACCTTAGATGCTAAATATTTAATAGTGCGGAGTAAGTTAAAGACACGGGAGCTATTAAGGGTTTACGATACAGAAAAAGTAGATTTCAGAAATTCAATAGATATTTCATCGGAAGAGAACTTAGAATGGTTTATTGATGAAGGGTTAACCAAGGATGGTTATGTATTACAAGCTATTACTGCCGACAACAAATATATATACTTGTTGAGCGGAGGTAAAAACAGAGAAAGCAAAAGGCTTTATATTTACACCTTAACTGGAAAGCTTATAAGAAAGTTTAATAATGTAACAATAGGAAAACAAGATGCTATTAAAAGTGGAAAAGAAAAACATTGGGAACCTGAAGGTTTAGCAATTGATAGCAAATCAAAATCATTGGTTATCATGTATGCTTTAGGTGATTATAAAAAAAGATTTGCTCAGTTATATTATGTTCCTTTAGATAGACTTATATAGTTGACTGACCGTACCTGCTGCTGACTTTGACATGTCGCTGACCTTCAAATCCTCAATGGCTATCATTGCGTGGTTTTTGCTGATTGTCGTTGTGACTTTGTGAAGGTAGTCCCTGCGGATATTTGCGATACGGGAATGCAGACACTGTATTTTGCGTTTCTGCTTCTGCCAGTTGTTGCTGAATTTGACCTTGCGGCTTAACTGTCGCTGAAGTCTCGCCAGCTTTTTCTGGTTTTTCTGAAAACTGTTTACAGTCTCAAAGACTGTGCTATCTGACAGTGTGGCAAGTTTAGCCACGCCGGCATCCAGTCCGACCATTGATATTGAAGGATGAACAGGAGTAGATATTTCACTTTCAGTCTGAATACTGATGTATCACTTACTGCAGGACTGGCTGACTGTAAAGCCTATGTATGATTTTTGCAGAGCGGCAAGCAAGAAACGCAAAAGCGCAACGGACAAGAAAGTATCGTACCGCCGAGGAAACGTTCACATGGCAGCCAGCCAGACGGCGCTAAGGGGGGGCTTAATTAACAGGAATTGGCGCGTACCAGCGAAGATTTTAACTTGGGCAGTAGCGAGTTTATTATGAAGGAAACAATATTTGTTTTTTATAAACATCATTTTATGTGCATCCTGCGTTTGCTGCAGGGATGGACGAGCAGGAAAAAATCCAAATTAAGATGATCTCCGCATATTTTTTCGCATTCCCCACCACTGGTGGGGATTTTTTTTATTTCTTTAAAACTCACGGTATTTTCTCAACGTTTTTTCGAGTTTTGCTTGCTGTTTATCTGTCAGCCATGAAAAGAAGCATTAAGATGATATTTACTTTGCATATCATATAAAAACTTAGCATCAAATTTCGTCAGTTGGATTTTGGCGATTAACGCGCTTTGCAGGACATTTTCCAGTGCCTTATATAACAGATCTTGAATTGTTTGTCTTTGGTGAGTATTTTTTTTCGTTATCTCCCAGTTCGATCGGCTGGCTCAGCTCCATCTGAAATATCAGTGTATCCGTAGGTCGACCTCGTTTACCAATAGCCAGTTTCATATTGCTGTGGGGTTCAGGTCTTTTATTATGGGGGGGGGAGTATTTTTGATTAAATTCTCTAAACGTGTTATATGACTTGTGCTTTTCCAGCATCATCATAAATTTAAATTCTGCAATGCTAACTTCAATGTTAGCCCTGTAAGTCTTGCCGAGTTGTGATCCTCGGCAATGTAACCGTTTGGGTGTCGCTCAAGATTCTGACCTTGAACCAAAACGAAGTGCACATTGGCCGGAACTTCGACGTTCGCAGCGCGGACTTGGTGTGTAAACCTGAACCAGGCGTGAATATTCGGATTGGAGACGATTTTCTGGGCTCTTCACAGCTCCTGTTCCGCCCGAGTGATGGGCATACCATTTATAGTCTGGAAACGAAGAAGCCCTTGAATGAGCCTAAGTCTGGCATCAGGGTGGGAAACCACGTTTGGTTTGGTCAGCGCGTGACGTGTCTCAAGGACGCCGTCGTGCCCGACAACTGCATAGTTTCCTTCGGGTCGATTGTCACACGTCAGGTGTTTCCCTCAAATGCGGTGCTTGGTGGAGTTCCGGCCAAGGTGCTCAAGACTGGTGTTAATTGGTCGAAATTGAATACGTTCAGATACCGACGCAAGTTTGCCTCCGAGTTTCTGGTGGGGCCTGAGAGCGATATGTCGTGACGGCCCCCCACCCTGTTAGGCTGCGCATTACGCTTCTGGACGTTGTCGTGCCCGACAGCTATATAATTTCCTTCGGGTTTGCTTTCAGTCAGCACGTAAGCGGCTAGCCAGAACCGTATTGATATTTACTGAGAGGTCAGATCAACTTTCCAGGGCAACAGATCGCGTACCCGGTTTGCCGGCCAGTCCTGGATATGCTCAATAACGTAACGCAGCCATTTTTCTGGCTCTACATTGTTCAGACGGCATGTGCCGATCAGCGAGTACAACACCGCCGCATGTTCGCCACCGCTGTCGGAACCCGCGAAGAGCCAGTTTTTCCGGCCTACGGCCACTCCCCGTAAGGCGTTCTCTGCAATGTTGTTGTCGATTTCCACCCAGCCATTACTGCAGTACACGTTCAGGGCCTCCCACTGTTTCAGCAGGTATGCGAACGCTTTTGCCGTATCCAAGTGACGCGACAGTGTTTTCATCTGAGTCTGTATCCAGTCATACAGTGACTGCATCAGTGGCGCAGCTCTGGCTTTTCTTGTCGCCAGACGCTGTTCTGCTGAACATCCCCGGACTTCTGCCTCATGACATACAGTTCACCGATACGCTGCAAGGCTTCCGTTATTCTGCCGGATTCGTATAACACCCGGTAACCACCGTAAGTATCGGCCTGAAGCACACCGCTGTAACCGGCCAGATGATTTTGTGGATGGATACCTTTCCGGTCCGGTGAGTACGCGAACCAGACCGCCGGGGGCATCTGTGAACCGGCATTACGGTCATCACGGACGTAGGCCCACAGCCGGGCAGTCCTTGTTTTACCACTGCCCGCCTCCTGGACCGGAACGGGGATATCATCGGCATGGACTTTACCGGGCATCAGCACATACTGGCGCAGGACGTCATACAACGGCTCCAGCCGTTCAGCAACAGCACCTGTCCAGCGCCCCAGTGTGGCACGGCTCAGCTCAGCTCCCTGACGACGGTATATTTCTGACTGGCGGTATAACGGCAGATGGTCTGCATATTTTCCAGCGACAACATGGGCCAGAAGCCCCGCTCCGGCATAACTGCGTGCAATGGGTTTTGAAGGCACCGGAGCCTGCACGATATGGTCGCACCGGCAACAGGCCAGTTTCGGACGTTGTGTTTCGATAACCTTAAAGGCGCTGCTGATAAGCTCCAGTTGTTCTGACACATCACATCCCAGAGAACTGAGTTCGCCACCACAGGCAGGACAGCATTCCTCTTCCGGCCGGATAACCCGGGTTTCACGGGGAAGTGAGGCCGGTAACGGTTTACGGGCTGAAGACTGGCGCAGGGCGGATGGCAGTACCGGATCATACTGCTCACCCAGCGTTTCCGCCATTTC
This sequence comes from Escherichia sp. KTE52, assembly GCF_000408325.1. Lineage (NCBI taxonomy): Bacteria > Pseudomonadati > Pseudomonadota > Gammaproteobacteria > Enterobacterales > Enterobacteriaceae > Escherichia > Escherichia sp. KTE52. The sequence goes on along the minus strand of NZ_KE138678.1, from coordinate 7,896 downwards.
TTCCTGAAGTGCGCTGATTCGCTCCTGTGCTTCCTGTATCTGTCGTTCGGTTTTTGCGCGAAGTTTTTCTGAGCTTTTACCGAACTGCATGCGCTGCAGTTTTGCAACCAGCGCCTTCAGCCGGTTGATTTCAGAAGCATAAGCCGCCACCCGCTGTGAGAGCAGGCAGTTGTATTCGGGCATCTGGCGGATGGTGTCCTGTTGCGTCTGCAACAGTGCCCGCAGGCGGGCATTCTCATGAGCAAGTGAGGTGTCCATATCCTCACTTTACAACGGGTTATATACGGATTCCAGCGCGTTCCGTTCGTTTCGGGTGCTTCCAGTTGATGCCCTCAAGAAGCATGGACAACTGAGCCGGAGTAAGGTGAACCTTTCCATCGCGGGTGACCGGCCAGACGAAGCGGCCCCGCTCCAGGCGTTTGGTGAAGAGGCACAGTCCGTCACTGTCAGCCCACAGCACTTTTATCTGGTCACCCCGGCGTCCGCGGAAGATAAACAGGTGTCCAGAGAACGGGTCATCCTTCAGGACGTTCTGAACTTTTGAGGCCAGGCCGTTAAAGCCATTTCGCATGTCGGTGATACCGGCAACCAGCCAGATACGCGAACCGGCAGGGAGAGATATCATCAGTGGCTGCTCTCTTTCATTTCGCGGATAAGTGTCTGTAATAACGCCGGTGTTAGTTCACCTTTCAGCCTGAGAGTTCCGGCCGGCAGAACCAGCTCACAGCACAGACTGTCAGACGGTGTATTTATCTGCTCTGGTTCCTGTGCCGGAGCCGGGATTTTATTATCCGGCTCCGGCGTTAACGTCACGGGAAGCAGTGCAGGCATATTCTTTCCGGAAGGCAGCAGGCCACCTTTCCGGTATTGATGGCGCCAGTTGAAGAGCAGGTTATCGTTGATTCCGTTTTCACGGGCGATCTGCGCCACACAGGCTCCGGGCTGCAGTGACTGTTCCACTAAGGCGATTTTAAACTCATAAGGAAAATTAGGCCGCCGGGGTAATGCCAGTCAGTTAAGCAACTGACTGGCTCTTTTTCGGGGCTGTGGGGTATTTCCAGGGCCTCTCCTTTACCACTCTCGGGAAGGCCCTTTCCCTTCTTGTCGGTAATTTCACAAGTTGTCCCATACTTGCAAGATCGCGCATCAGCTCCGGTATACGTCCCGGTGAAGCGCCCTGTAATGTCATCAGCATTCTCATCACCATTCCGCATGATTCTGAGAAACTCAGTTGATTCGGCCAGTAACCTTTCAGATGTTCCGCCATTTCTCCTCCGGGGAAGCGCATGGCGTCCGTCATCGGCAGACTTTTCCTTTGCGCGTCACGGTCAGCTGGCGGGCTGTCACCTCATTTCCCAGTCCCGGCCACTTTTTTCGTGCCTGCGGGCTGGTTTTCAGCTTCACCAGATGATCGCCTTTACCCAGTTTTCTGATCTCTTCATATTGCGCTCCCTTTCTGAGAGGGATCATCCAGTGGCGGTGTTCTCCCGCCTGGCTCCAGGCATTTAACAGTCCCAGTGAGTAATAACCTTTATCCATTAACGTCAGGGTGTTATCGCCGGTTTGTTCTATAAGTTGCTCAGCAAGCTCATTTTCGCTGTTCTTCATCGTGCCGAAGGCTGCAGCCGTCAGCAGATGGCTGGTCAGTTCCATCTGGCAGACCATTTTGACCTGCGGGTAGAGCGCCGGGTTCCCGGCATGTGTCTGGCGGGGGAAGGCTGCATCGTTCTCTGGTGTATCCGGTGTGCGCCAGAACACACCATCGATGGCCAGCAGGGTCAGGCCGCACCAGTGCGGATGCGGCGTGGCGTTATGCCAGAGCTGCGCTGTTTTCGTGAACACGCGGCGGACAGCCTCACTTCCCAGGCGCTGGCGGGCCTGAATAACGGCACTGGGGGCAACGAAGGGGCGATTGCCCGGTAGCATGATGTCCAGGCGATTCACAATCTGGTGAAGAGGTTCTTTACGCTCAAGCGCCATGCCAACAATACACCAGACCATCATTTCGAGGGGAAGACGGCGCTTGCGTAGCGTTACAGTACCTGATTCGGCAAGGCAACGAGAGATGAGTTCGGGGTCGAGGTAATCCCCCAGAGAAGTCAGTGGGTTACGCAGAGAATCGTAACGGGATACCAAATCAAGTGCCTGTCCAATGAGCATAAAAAAATCCGGAAACGAGTGAGCGTTTCCGGATTCTTACACAGCCACTGGATCGGTCAACTGATCCTTAACTGATCGGCATTAGAGCTCAAGGGCTGCCGTTTTGTGTTTCAGAATTCTGTTATGTATTGCTGCTGTTTGCGGCGATGATTTTCGCGACTTTTTCAGCTTGTGCATTCATCTGCATCTGACGGTAAGCATTTTCCATTAGTGGCAGAGCATCACGTGTAGCCTGAGTATCCGGGAAATCGCGCAGCATGCCTTCTACACGGTTAACGACAGCAACCCATGCGCCGCGTTCTGTATAGTACTCGGCAACAGAGTATTCATATTTCGCCAGGCGATCTTTCAGGAACACCAGACGTTTGGTGGCATCGGTGGTGTACTGACTGTTCGGATAGCCGCGAACTAATTTGGAAAAGTCACTAAACGCAGCTCGAGCATGTTGAGGATCGCGATCGCTACGGTCAACGCCAAAGAATCCTTGTAGCGCACTGTCATCCAGTGCCATATTGGTCAGGCCACGCATATACATGACATAATCGATATTCGGATGGGTCGGGTTCAGGCGAATAAAACGATCGATGGCAGCCTGTGCTAACGGCAGATCGGCGTTTTTATAATAGGCGTAGATGAGATCCAACTGCACCTGCTGTGAATACGGACCAAACGGATAGCGATTATCTAACGCTTCCAGTTGCGTTATTGCCTGTCTCCAGTTACCGTCCTGCAGCTTTTGTTGTGCAGTCGCGTAAATTTCATTTGGCGGATTATCAGGTACTTCTTCCTTTGAACCCGAGCAACCCGCCAAAAACAGGCTTAATGTGGCGGCTGCCACCAGATATTTCATGCGCGTCATGACGTTTTGACTTTCCTCAAAATGTATTACGGGAGATTCTCTGTTCCTGCTCCCGGTTAAGACCAGCTACAATAGCACACTATATTAAACGGCAAAGCCGTAAAACCCCAACGATAAACGAAGAAGCAGTATATATGGCACAACGAGTACAACTCACTGCAACAGTGTCCGAAAACCAACTCGGTCAACGCTTAGATCAAGCTTTGGCCGAAATGTTCCCGGATTATTCACGTTCGCGGATAAAAGAATGGATCCTCGACCAGCGCGTGCTGGTTAACGGCAAAGTTTGTGATAAGCCGAAAGAAAAAGTATTGGGTGGCGAGCAGGTTGCCATCAACGCCGAAATTGAAGAAGAAGCGCGTTTTGAACCGCAGGATATCCCACTGGATATCGTCTATGAAGATGAAGACATCATTGTTATTAATAAACCGCGCGACCTGGTTGTACATCCTGGCGCGGGTAACCCTGATGGCACGGTGTTGAATGCGTTGCTTCATTACTATCCGCCAATTGCAGATGTTCCGCGTGCGGGCATTGTCCATCGTCTGGATAAAGACACGACGGGTTTGATGGTTGTGGCAAAAACGGTTCCAGCTCAGACGCGTTTGGTGGAGTCTCTGCAACGGCGTGAAATTACCCGTGAGTACGAAGCCGTAGCGATTGGTCATATGACTGCGGGTGGCACGGTGGACGAGCCAATCAGCCGCCATCCCACCAAACGCACCCATATGGCGGTGCATCCGATGGGCAAACCAGCGGTCACTCACTATCGCATCATGGAACACTTCCGTGTGCACACGCGTCTGCGGTTGCGTCTCGAAACAGGACGTACGCATCAGATCCGCGTGCATATGGCGCATATCACTCATCCGCTGGTGGGTGATCCGGTTTATGGTGGTCGCCCGCGTCCGCCGAAGGGGGCGTCGGAAGCGTTTATCTCCACGCTGCGTAAGTTTGATCGTCAGGCGCTTCACGCAACGATGCTACGTCTCTATCACCCGATTTCCGGTATCGAAATGGAATGGCACGCGCCTATCCCACAAGATATGGTTGAACTGATTGAGGTGATGCGCGCCGATTTCGAAGAGCATAAGGATGAAGTGGACTGGTTATGAGTAAGTTGATTGTCCCGCAGTGGCCGTTGCCAAAAGGTGTTGCGGCCTGTAGCTCTACCCGTATTGGCGGCGTTAGCTTACCGCCTTACGATTCTCTCAATCTGGGGGCCCATTGTGGTGATAACCCGGAACACGTTGAGGAGAATCGCAGGCGACTTTTTGCTGCGGGCAATTTGCCTTCAAAACCGGTGTGGCTTGAGCAGGTACATGGGAAAGATGTTCTAAGGCTTACTGGCGAACCTTATGCCTCTAAACGGGCGGATGCATCTTATAGCAACACACCTGGCACGGTTTGCGCTGTGATGACTGCCGACTGCCTGCCTGTGCTGTTTTGCAACCGTGCGGGAACGGAAGTCGCCGCTGCTCATGCTGGCTGGCGTGGACTTTGCGCTGGTGTGCTGGAGGAGACAGTTTCTTGTTTTGCTGATAAGCCAGAAAACATTCTTGCCTGGCTGGGACCTGCAATTGGTCCGCGCGCCTTTGAAGTGGGGCCGGAGGTTCGCGAGGCATTTATGGCAGTAGATGCCAAAGCGAGCGAGGCTTTCATTCAGCGTGGTGATAAATATCTGGCGGATATTTATCTGCTTGCCCGGCAGCGTCTGGCGAACGTCGGTGTTGAACAAATTTTCGGTGGTAATCGCTGTACATACACTGAAAATGAGACTTTCTTCTCTTATCGTCGCGACAAGTGCACGGGTCGTATGGCAAGTTTCATTTGGCTGATATAACCTAAAGAATCAAGACGATCCGGTACGCGTGATTTTCTTTTCACATTAATCTGGTCAATAACCTTGAATAATTGAGGGATGACCTCATTTAATCTCCAGTAGCAACTTTGATCCGTTATGGGAGGAGTTATGCGTCTGGATCGTCTTACTAACAAATTCCAGCTTGCTCTTGCCGATGCCCAATCACTTGCACTCGGGCACGACAACCAATTCATCGAACCACTTCATTTAATGAGCGCCCTGCTGAATCAGGAAGGGGGTTCGGTTAGTCCTTTATTAACATCCGCTGGCATTAATGCTGGCCAATTGCGCACAGATATCAATCAGGCATTAAATCGTTTACCGCAGGTTGAAGGTACAGGGGGCGATGTCCAGCCTTCACAGGATCTGGTGCGCGTTCTTAATCTTTGCGACAAGCTGGCGCAAAAACGTGGTGATAACTTTATCTCGTCAGAACTGTTTGTTCTGGCGGCACTTGAGTCTCGCGGCACGCTGGCCGACATCCTGAAAGCAGCAGGGGCGACCACCGCCAACATTACTCAAGCGATTGAACAAATGCGTGGAGGTGAAAGCGTGAATGATCAAGGAGCCGAAGACCAACGTCAGGCTTTGAAAAAATATACCATTGACCTTACCGAACGTGCCGAACAAGGTAAACTCGATCCGGTAATTGGTCGTGATGAAGAAATTCGTCGTACCATTCAGGTACTGCAACGCCGTACTAAAAATAACCCGGTACTGATCGGTGAACCTGGTGTCGGTAAAACCGCCATCGTTGAAGGTTTGGCGCAGCGTATTATCAATGGCGAAGTACCGGAAGGGCTGAAAGGCCGCCGCGTACTGGCGCTGGATATGGGCGCGCTGGTGGCTGGGGCGAAATATCGTGGTGAGTTTGAAGAACGTCTGAAAGGCGTGCTGAACGATCTGTCGAAACAGGAAGGCAACGTCATTCTGTTTATCGATGAGCTGCACACCATGGTGGGCGCAGGTAAAGCCGATGGCGCAATGGACGCCGGGAATATGCTGAAACCGGCACTGGCCCGTGGTGAACTGCACTGCGTGGGCGCGACCACCCTTGATGAATATCGCCAGTACATTGAAAAAGATGCGGCGCTGGAACGTCGTTTCCAGAAAGTGTTTGTTGCCGAGCCAACGGTGGAAGACACCATTGCTATTCTGCGTGGCCTGAAAGAACGTTACGAGCTGCACCACCATGTGCAAATTACTGACCCGGCAATTGTTGCAGCGGCGACGTTGTCTCATCGCTACATTGCTGACCGTCAGTTGCCAGATAAAGCCATCGACCTGATCGATGAAGCGGCATCCAGTATCCGTATGCAGATTGACTCAAAACCGGAAGAGCTTGACCGACTCGATCGTCGAATTATCCAGCTTAAGCTGGAACAACAGGCGTTAATGAAAGAGTCTGATGAAGCCAGTAAAAAACGTCTGGATATGCTCAATGAAGAACTGAGTGACAAAGAACGCCAGTACTCTGAGTTAGAAGAGGAGTGGAAAGCAGAGAAAGCGTCACTCTCTGGCACCCAGACCATTAAAGCCGAACTGGAACAGGCGAAAATCGCCATTGAACAGGCGCGCCGTGTAGGTGATCTGGCGCGGATGTCCGAACTGCAATACGGCAAAATTCCGGAGCTCGAAAAACAACTGGAAGCGGCTACACAGCTCGAAGGCAAAACCATGCGTCTGTTGCGTAATAAAGTGACTGACGCAGAAATTGCTGAAGTGTTGGCGCGTTGGACGGGCATTCCTGTTTCTCGCATGATGGAAAGTGAGCGCGAAAAACTGCTGCGTATGGAGCAAGAACTGCACCATCGTGTTATTGGCCAAAACGAAGCCGTTGATGCGGTATCTAACGCCATTCGTCGTAGCCGTGCGGGGCTTGCGGATCCTAATCGCCCGATTGGTTCGTTCTTGTTCCTCGGTCCAACGGGTGTAGGTAAAACCGAACTCTGTAAGGCGCTGGCGAATTTTATGTTCGACAGTGACGAGGCGATGGTTCGTATCGATATGTCCGAGTTTATGGAGAAACACTCGGTGTCTCGTCTGGTTGGTGCACCTCCGGGATATGTGGGTTATGAAGAAGGTGGCTACCTGACTGAAGCGGTGCGTCGTCGTCCTTATTCCGTCATTCTGCTGGATGAAGTGGAAAAAGCGCATCCGGATGTATTCAACATTCTGTTGCAGGTTCTGGATGACGGACGTCTGACTGATGGGCAGGGGAGAACGGTCGATTTCCGTAATACGGTGGTCATTATGACCTCTAACCTCGGCTCCGATCTGATCCAGGAACGTTTCGGTGAACTGGATTATGCGCGCATGAAAGAGCTGGTGCTCGGCGTGGTTAGCCATAACTTCCGTCCGGAATTCATAAACCGTATTGATGAAGTTGTGGTCTTCCACCCGTTGGGTGAACAACATATCGCTTCGATTGCCCAGATCCAGTTGAAACGTCTGTACAAACGTCTGGAAGAACGTGGTTATGAAATCCACATTTCTGACGAGGCACTGAAACTGCTGAGCGAGAATGGTTACGATCCGGTTTATGGTGCACGTCCTCTGAAACGTGCTATCCAGCAACAGATCGAAAACCCGCTGGCGCAGCAAATACTGTCTGGTGAATTGGTTCCTGGCAAAGTCATTCGCCTGGAAGTTAATGAAGACCGCATTGTCGCCGTCCAGTAAATGATAAAACGAGTCCTTCGGGGCTCGTTTCTGTCTATAAGTTAGACGGAAAAGACCATGCTCGGGGTGTTTTGCCTGAAAATTGAGCGAACGATAAAGTTTTTATATTTTTCGCTTGTCAGGCCGGAATAACTCCCTATAATGCGCCACCACTGACACGGAACAACGGCAAATAAGCCGCCGGGTCAGCGGGGTTCTCCTGAGAACTTCGACAGAGAAAAGCGAAAAAATGCTTGACTCTGTAGCGGGAAAGTGTATTATGCACACCCCGCGCCGCTGAGAAAAAGCGAAGCGGCACTGCTCTTTAACAATTTATCAGACAATCTGTGTG
>NZ_KE138677.1:868295-1011190 GCF_000408325.1 Escherichia sp. KTE52 | reverse complement strand
CCGGGTTGCGGACAGTGTCTGGTGGGTAGTTTGACTGGGGCGGTCTCCTCCTAAAGAGTAACGGAGGAGCACGAAGGTTGGCTAATCCTGGTCGGACATCAGGAGGTTAGTGCAATGGCATAAGCCAGCTTGACTGCGAGCGTGACGGCGCGAGCAGGTGCGAAAGCAGGTCATAGTGATCCGGTGGTTCTGAATGGAAGGGCCATCGCTCAACGGATAAAAGGTACTCCGGGGATAACAGGCTGATACCGCCCAAGAGTTCATATCGACGGCGGTGTTTGGCACCTCGATGTCGGCTCATCACATCCTGGGGCTGAAGTAGGTCCCAAGGGTATGGCTGTTCGCCATTTAAAGTGGTACGCGAGCTGGGTTTAGAACGTCGTGAGACAGTTCGGTCCCTATCTGCCGTGGGCGCTGGAGAACTGAGGGGGGCTGCTCCTAGTACGAGAGGACCGGAGTGGACGCATCACTGGTGTTCGGGTTGTCATGCCAATGGCACTGCCCGGTAGCTAAATGCGGAAGAGATAAGTGCTGAAAGCATCTAAGCACGAAACTTGCCCCGAGATGAGTTCTCCCTGAGACTTTAAGTCTCCTGAAGGAACGTTGAAGACGACGACGTTGATAGGCCGGGTGTGTAAGCGCAGCGATGCGTTGAGCTAACCGGTACTAATGAACCGTGAGGCTTAACCTTACAACGCCGAAGATGTTTTGGCGGATGAGAGAAGATTTTCAGCCTGATACAGATTAGATTAGCCGGCGAAAGCGGGTTAATAGACAGAATTTGCCTGGCGGAGATAGCGCGGTGGTCCCACCTGACCCCATGCCGAACTCAGAAGTGAAACGCCGTAGCGCCGATGGTAGTGTGGGGTCTCCCCATGCGAGAGTAGGGAACTGCCAGGCATCAAATAAAGCGAAAGGCCATCCGTAAGGATGGCCTTTTTGCGCTGGTGCGGAAAAAATGCCGGATGCGATGCTGGCGAGCCTTATCTGTCCTGCGCAGGGTTACGGTAGGGGTCAGCAGCGCATTATTCCCCCCTATACGCCAGATTCAGTAGCGGATACGGTTTCCCCAACCTGCCCGCTTCCATACGATCGCCTCACCTGCAATCCATCCTTAATATCCGCAATAATTATTCTTCTGCTAACTAAATTCTCAGTTATGGTTGTGCAAGCAAAATAACAAATGTATAACATTTGTCTTACTAAAAAATAAATAACAACCGACAAAAGCATCGGATTATGGCAGGAGAAATAATGGCATGGCAGAAAACACTGTAACGGCAGACGGCAAACTGACAAGTAGTGATACTCGTCGCCGCATTTGGGCAATTGTAGGGGCCTCATCAGGTAACCTGGTTGAGTGGTTCGATTTCTATGTCTACTCATTTTGTTCCCTCTATTTCGCCCACATCTTCTTCCCTTCAGATAACACAACCACTCAACTACTACAAACTGCCGGTATTTTTGCCGCAGGATTTCTGATGCGTCCAATAGGCGGCTGGTTATTTGGTCGTATTGCTGACAAACATGGCCGTAAGAAATCGATGCTGCTATCGGTATGTATGATGTGTTTTGGATCACTGGTCATAGCCTGCTTGCCAGGCTATGAAACAATTGGCACCTGGGCTCCGGCGTTGTTACTTCTCGCGCGTTTATTCCAGGGATTATCTGTAGGTGGAGAATATGGCACCAGCGCCACCTATATGAGTGAAGTTGCAGTAGAAGGACGCAAAGGGTTTTACGCTTCATTTCAGTATGTCACGTTGATAGGCGGGCAACTTCTGGCATTGTTGGTTGTGGTGGTTTTACAGCATACAATGGAAGATATCGCGCTTAGAGAGTGGGGGTGGCGTATTCCCTTTGCATTAGGCGCGGTGTTAGCCGTTGTGGCGTTATGGTTACGTCGTCAGTTGGATGAAACTTCGCAACAAGAAACGCGAGCTCTAAAAGAAGCGGGTTCAATGAAGGGATTATGGCGCAATCGCCGTGCATTCATCATGGTTCTCGGCTTTACGGCTGCGGGTTCTCTTTGTTTCTATACCTTCACCACCTATATGCAGAAGTATCTGGTGAATACTGCGGGTATGCACGCCAACGTAGCAAGCGGCATTATGACGGCGGCGCTGTTTGTATTTATGCTCATCCAGCCGATAATTGGAGCATTGTCGGATAAGATTGGCCGTCGGACTTCAATGTTATGTTTCGGCTCTCTGGCCGCTATTTTTACCGTCCCCATTCTTTCGGCATTGCAGAACGTCTCCTCACCTTATGCGGCTTTTGGTTTGGTGATGTGTGCCCTGCTGATTGTGAGTTTTTACACTTCAATTAGTGGGATCCTGAAGGCGGAAATGTTCCCGGCACAGGTTCGCGCATTAGGTGTTGGTCTGTCATATGCGGTCGCGAATGCCATATTTGGTGGCTCAGCGGAGTATGTGGCGTTGTCGCTAAAATCGATAGGAATGGAAACGGCATTCTTCTGGTATGTGACATTGATGGCCGTAGTCGCGTTTCTGGTTTCTTTGATGCTACATCATAAAGGGAAGGGGATGCGTCTTTAGTGATGAGCCATTTGCCAGACCGTATAACCGGTGGTGGCACCGGCTACGTCCCAGGCAAAATCTTTCCAGCTCCAGCCGCTCCCTTCGGGGCGGCTATCCCACAGCTCTTTTGACACGCCCAGACTTACAGAGAACATCAACCCGAACATGGCGCTGCGGTCGCGGCTTATCTCCCGATGCTGTGCATATTCATTTCCAGCCGCTGAAAGCATTGCCGAGGCGATAAAGTGTTGCGCTTTATCCTGTCCGCTCCAGCCATCGTTAGCCCTATGGCTGCAACCAGAAAGCAACAATAGCGAACAGGCAAAAAGAATACGCAACGTGGCCTCCAAAAAACAAACCCCGTACAGGACGGGGTTCAGATTACAGGATACGGCTAATTAATCGGTCGATACGGATACGACGCAAGCGACGGATAAGCTTGCGAACCTTCACCGGATAATCGGCAATACTTTGCAGATCGCGGTAGTGCTTAACGATGGTAGTATGCTCGCGGATCAGATCCAACTCTTTCTCACGCTGCGGCGCAAGCTCCAGTTGCGGATCGTGGATCAAAATGGCGTTTTCCAGATCCAGACGCCAGGCGCGAGGGTTCAGGTTATTACCGGTGATCAGCATCCACTTATCATCAACCCACATCCCTTTCAGGTGATAGGTATTGTCGTCATCTTTCCATAACCGGACCACTAACTGGTCAGTATTGACGTAATACTGCAAACGGCTCAGGAAACGACGCAGATTAATCTCGTAGAGATACGGCAGTGCGCCGATAATCTTGAAAGGTTCATCTTCCGGAATGTAGAAGTCATTTGCGGTTTTATCACCGACAATAATTTCGACTTTTTTCCCTTCGCGCAGCAATTGGATGATATTGCGCACGAGGATGGCCGGTAGGTTGAAGTATGGTGTGCAGATGGTCAGTTTTTGCTCGGCACACGGCATAAGATGGAAAATAGTCTTGTTCAACAGACTCGATTTTCCCAGACCCACTAATGGCGTTACGGAGAGTTGATCGTTATCGGCATCGCCCTGGAAATGATAAGCAGCATCACGCAACTCCTGGCGGAACAGGCGGATATCGTTTTTGATTTCCGGGCTTTTCGGACGGTGAATATCATCCAGACGGTTAACACCGCGACCATTCATAATATTCTGTGTAACCCATTCAAACATAATGTCTGACATTTTACGGTTACGGATCAGATGATAGCGGTCGTAGCGGTATTTATCATGCTGATGCAGGTAAACATCGTTCAGGCTGGCACCGCTATAAAGTACGCTATCGTCGATGATAAAGCCTTTAAAGTGCAGAACGCCCAGGGCTTCACGGGTATTGATCGGAACGCCATAAACCGGAACATCTACGCCCGGGTTTTCCTGCGCCATGCGGCAGTACCAGTCAGCATTGGTATTAGATGCCGCAGCGCCAATGCGCCCACGTTGTGCACGATGCCAGTCGACCAGCACCCGCACATCCAGTTCCGGACGCTGCCGTTTAGCCTCATACAACGCGCTCAGAATGCCTTTGCCACCGTCATCCTGCTCAAGATACAGGGCGACAATGCAAATGCGCTGCTTCGCGCTGGCTATTTTTTCCAGCAGTGTCTCCCGGAAGTCGGCGGGAGCGTAAAAAAAATCGACATCATCAACTGATTGAGAAATCTTGGGTAGTTGGGCAAGGTGTTGTTGATGTTTATTACGCTTAAATTTTGACAACATCACAGTGCATTTCTTCTCTGTTCATTGAAGGGTCCTCTGTGCAATGCAGACGACATAAGCGGGCAATAATAACACCAGTCCCGATTAAGTGGTCAACATTTCCAGTACCTTACTCATGATTCCTCGCGCTGGGCAAGATTTAGCGTCAGCCCAACGATCCCCTCTTCGAGCTGGATATCGACGTTAAACCCGAGCTTGCGGGCCAGCGCCACCATGCCACGATTGTTTGGCATCGTAATACCATTCAGACGTTGCAGTCCGTGATCTCGCGTATAGGTAATCAACTTTTCCATTAAGCGTCGACCTAAGCCTAACCCTTTGAGATCCGAGCGCACCAGTACGGCAAATTCGGCATCAATGTTATCAGGATCGGAGATCGCCCGAGTGACGCCAAGGATCTCTTCTTTTTGATCAATACGCCGTACAGCCACAAACGCCATTTCCCGATCGTAGTCGATCTGCGTCATGTTAGCTAAATCTTCATGGGTGAATTCGTTGATCTCGCTAAAGTAACGGTAATAAAGATCTTCTTTGGTGACTCGCGAAATGAATTGCTGAAGTTGTGGCTCATCTTCCGGCAAGATCGGGCGGAACAAGCAACGTTCGCCGTTTTTTAATTCTACCCACTCTTCTAACTGATGTGGGTACGGGCGCACAGCAAGGCGACTTTCGTTATTGCCTTCGAACGGTGCAATATCCACCGTGACATCCAGCGCGGTAAATTCACTGCCGGAAGCCAGTAAAGGGTGAATATCCAGCCGCTGAATTTCTGGGCAATCGACAATCAGGTTGGAAACCTGCACCAGTAACTGGCTTAAGCCCGCGATGTCGAGTGGACGCAGTGCGCTGCGTGCACGAATTTTTTTACTTTTGATTCCCTGAATGACCAGATAGCGAGCCAGATTCATGTTCAGCGGTGGCAGCGCCACGACAGCTTGATCTTCAGGACGCCACTCCACACCGCCTTCACCAAGCATGATCAACGGCCCAAAAACCGGATCGTGTTCCACGACTACACGCAGCTCCTGAGCGCCAGCACGATTAGCCATACTTTGCACCAACAGGCCGTGGATCCGTGCCTGCGGCCAGGCCATTTTTACCCGATCGAAAATAGCGTTCGCGGCTTGCTGGACTTCATTAGCCGTACGTAAATAGAGCATCACGCCCTGAACTTCCGATTTATGCGGAATATCCGGCGAGCGCAATTTCAGCGCCACCGGATAACCAATCTGTTCTGCAATATGCACAGCTTCGGTGCTGTCAGTGGCAATCCAGGTGGGAAGCGTGTTCATGCCATATGCTTGCAGGATTGGCTGAACCTCATGGGTATCGAGCGATGTCGCTCCTTCGGCAATGGCCTGCTGTAGCAGAATATGCGCTTCTGCGGTATTGGAGGTCAGATTGCTGGGTAACGCCGGTGTTTCGCGTAACTGCTTCTGGTTTCGACGGTACTCAACCATATGCATAAAAGCGGTGATAGTTCCTTCCGGTGTGCGATAGGTCGGAAGCCCGGCTTCACTGAATAAACGTCGCGCCTCTTGCGAGGAGTGTTCGCCGCACCAGTTAGTCAGCAGAGAGACATACTTGCTGCGAGGATGATGTTTTACTGCTTCAATTAATGCCTGTGCGCTTTCTGTGGCAGGCGCAGCGGCGCTGGGGGAATGGATAACCATCAGCGCATCAAAATCCTGGCTGTGGAGCAGAATATCCAGCGTTTTGACATAGTGCTCGCTGCTGGCGTCATCGCGTAGATCAAGCGGGTTAGAGATTGCTACATGTTCTGGCAGGGCATCGCGTAGTTTCTGGCAGGCCTCTTCACTTAACGTTGCCAGTTTACCATTGCGCGACCATAAGGCATCCAGCGCCAGTGCGGCAGGAGCAGCACCGTTGCTGATAATCATCAGCCGGTCGCCACGCAACGGACGCATGTGGCTAAGGGTTTCCACCGCCGAAAACAGTTCGTGGGTGTCCTGCACTCGCAACAAACCGGCACGCTGAATAGCTGCATCCCACGCCGGATCCATACCCGCTGTGGTGTTCAGCAATCTTTGCGCCGCCGGACTACGTCCGCTTTTAATCACCAGAATCGGCTTATTTCGCGAGGCACTACGGGCAGCCGACACAAAGCGTCGTGCGTCGCTTAATTGTTCGAGATAGAGCAAGATGGCGCTGGTTTTGCTGTCGCGTGCCAGGTAGTCGAGCAATTCATCAACGTCGATATCCAGGCTGTCACCGAGCGCAATAAAGTATGAAAACCCCATTTCACGCTGTTGCGCCCAGTCGAGGATGGTGTTGGAGACAGCAGCCGATTGTGAAATAAACGCCAGCTTGCCGCGCTTAATTGGCACTGGCGAAAAGCTGGCATTCAGCCCTTGCCAGGGAGCGAGTAATCCCAGACTGTTTGGTCCAAGCAGGCGCATGTTATGGCGCAGAGCGCAGGCGCGTAGGTCTTCGTGTTGTGATGTCGGTGAAGAAAGAATAATGCAGGTTTTACAGCCTTTCTCTCCAAGCTCTTCCAGAAGAGCAAGATTGCGGCTGGCATTAGTACATAGCACTGCGAGGTCAGGAGTAAAAGGCAAACTGGCGATGTCTGGCCATGCCAGCACGCCCTGTACCGCCTTCCAGGCTGGCGTCACCGGCAGCACCGGTCCGTTAAAGCCTCCAGCCAGCAGGTTACGCATCATCAGGTAACCTGCGCGATTGGGTTTCATCGACGCGCCAATTACCGCAATCGATTTTGGTCGCAGTAGTGCTTCCAGTCCTCGCTGACTCATACCGGTCTCCCGCAGAAGTGACCGAATGATTTTAAACGATTTCTAACTGTTCTGCTGTGATACTACCCAGATGTTGCGTTTTTCCTGCCAGATAGCGCGTTTTAAAGCGAGTGAAATGCTCGCCTAAGCCCGTTGCGGCTTTGGTGTCACCCGCCATATCTAAAAGTGCGATGGCTACCTCAGCGGTGCAATATTGGCCTTCACTCTGGGCTTCACGCAGGCGATAGGCAGACAAACGCGAAAGATCGACGGAAATGACGGGAAGATTATCCAGATACGGACTTTTACGAAACATCTTCCGCGCTTCCGGCCAGGTGCCATCGAGCATGATAAATAGCGGTGGCTTACCAGGAGGAGGCGTAAAGATCACTTCTCGTTGCTCATCCGCATACGAGGCAGGAAAAACCACCATTGGCTGATAATACGGGTTTTGCACCAGATCCAGCAGTTCTTGCGATGGTTCGGTACGTGACCATTGAAACGCGACGGTATCTGGCAAGATATCGGCAATCAAACGTCCAGTATTGCTGGGTTTCATTGGCTCGGTGTCAAACATCAGCAAACAAAAGCGGCTTTTTGCTTCCGTTGGGGTGATGGTTGAACAGAGGCATAATTTCTCTGGCAAAAGGCAGCGTTGGCAACGACGAACGCGATTACCACGGGCAAGAAAAGGACGTGTTGCGCGCGCAATACGCTCGGCGCGTAACTGGAGAACAGCGTTTTCGGTCATAAGAGAGCGTCGAAAAAATGCCATTGTCGCAGAGGAGAAAACGGGGCACAAGATGCGCCCCGATAAGATTAAAGAGATTCGTTCAGCCAGCTATCAAACGGTGCTTTCGGCACTGCGCCGTTAAGCATGTCGACAACCTGACCATTTTTGAAAATCATGATCGTCGGAATACTGCGAATACCAAAGCGACTGCTTAATTCACGTTCAGCTTCGGTATTCACTTTTACAAAACGCACTTTACCGCTACGCTCTTGTGCAACATCTTCAAAAATCGGTGCGAAGTTACGGCAAGGGCCGCACCACGGTGCCCAGAAGTCGATCACCACAGGCAGATCGTCTTTCAGCAATTTGTCGAGTGTTTCACCGGTCGCATTAATCACCTCTCCGTCAAACAGGTCGTGACCGCAGCGTCCGCATTTTGCCGCATCGTCAATCCGTTCGTCGGGAATGCGGTTGATGGCCTGACAATGGGTACAAACGGTATTCATAACTAACCTCGGGATGAGTAAGGAGACTTATCGGCAACGACGCCGGTATGTTTCTAATATGTTACATATTATCGAGGGCATTGTTCCAGACAACAATCTGTTTTATTCAATGGGTATGATAGTCGCAGGCTTTGGAACGAAATCATGGCGAACCGCGCGCACTTCGGGTAATCTGCGCGCTTCGCGCAGCGCTGGTGGAGAAAAGCATGAACGATGAAATGAAAAGCAAAAGCGGCAAGGTCAAAGTGATGTATGTCCGCAGTGATGATGATTCTGATAAACGAACCCACAACCCGCGAACCGGGAAAGGGGGCGGGCGTCCAGGAAAATCTCGTGCCGACGGTGGCCGTCGCCCCGCCCGCGATGACAAACAGAGTCAGCCCCGTGACCGCAAGTGGGAAGAGTCGCCGTGGCGAACTGTTTCCCGCGCGCCGGGTGATGAGGCACCGGAAAAGGCCGATCACGGTGGCATCAGTGGTAAAAGTTTTATTGATCCGGAAGTGTTGCGTCGTCAGCGTGCGGAAGAAACCCGCGTCTACGGCGAAAACGCATGTCAGGCACTGTTCCAGAGCCGTCCGGAAGCGATTGTTCGCGCCTGGTTTATCCAGAGTGTAACGCCGCGTTTTAAAGAAGCATTGCGCTGGATGGCGGCAAACCGCAAAGCGTACCACGTGGTAGATGAAGCCGAGCTGGCAAAAGCGTCAGGCACGGAACATCACGGCGGCGTTTGCTTCCTGATCAAAAAGCGCAACGGCACAACCGTGCAGCAGTGGGTAAGCCAGGCAGGTGCACAGGATTGCGTACTGGCGTTGGAAAATGAATCTAACCCACATAATCTGGGCGGGATGATGCGTAGCTGTGCGCACTTCGGCGTGAAAGGTGTTGTTGTGCAGGATGCGGCGTTGCTGGAATCGGGTGCGGCTATCCGTACCGCAGAAGGTGGCGCAGAGCATGTGCAACCGATTACTGGCGACAACATTGTCAATGTGCTGGATGATTTCCGTCAGGCGGGTTACACCGTGGTGACCACTTCCAGCGAACAGGGCCAACCACTGTTCAAAACCAGTTTGCCAGCGAAAATGGTGTTGGTTTTGGGGCAGGAATATGAAGGGTTACCAGATGCTGCGCGTGATCCAAACGATCTGCGAGTGAAGATTGACGGTACTGGCAATGTTGCTGGTCTGAATATCTCTGTCGCAACGGGTGTTCTGCTTGGTGAATGGTGGCGTCAGAATAAAGCCTGATAAATCAGCCGGATGGCAGTTCTGCCATCCGGCATTTTCCCGCAAATTTACTCGCTCTCTGCCGGTAATACAGGTATCCAGTTAATCGGCTTCTCGCCACGTTGTTCCAGCCACTGATTTGCCAGTACAAAATGGTTACAGCCAAAGAATCCACGATGGGCCGATAACGGCGACGGATGCGGTGCTTTCAGTACGTGATGGCGTTGCTTATCTATAATTGCCCCTTTCTTTTGCGCATGCGACCCCCACAGTAAAAACACCACGCCTTCGCGATGCTGATTAATCAGGCTGATGACTTTATCGGTGAACGTCTCCCAGCCGAGGCTGGCGTGGGAATGCGCCTGACCTGCACGTACAGTCAATACGGTATTGAGCAGCAGCACGCCCTGGCGCGCCCAGCTTTCCAGGTAACCATGCGTCGGGCGGGTAAAGCCTGGGATGGTATTTTCCAGCTCTTTATACATATTCAGCAGTGACGGCGGTGTCGCAATACCGGGACGAACAGAAAATGCCAGACCATGTGCCTGTCCAGGTCCGTGGTAAGGATCCTGGCCGAGAATCACAACTTTGACATCGCCCAACTCAGTAAAACGGAAGGCATTAAAGACATCTTTTTGTGGCGGATAGATAGTGATGCCAGACTGCCGCTCACTGGCGACGGTCTGAAGGGTATTAAGAAAATAGGGTTGCTGCTTCTCTTCAGCCAGCACGTCATGCCAGGTTAATTCGTTAGCCATCTCGCTCTCCTGCGGATCTTCAATCCACCTAGCTTAACTGCTTCTTTCTACAGAACAAAATCAAGCTCATTTTTTAGACATAATCGAGCGCAAAAAAATGTAAATTGGTAAAATTTCACACCCGCATAAGTTGATGTAAAACAATAAAATCTATTTGCGACCACGTTTAGTGTGTGGTTTTTATTGATTTAAATCAAAGAATCAAGGGTGTTTGAGGAGTATATATACACTCAAGCAACAATGGTTTTACCAATTGGCCGCGACAGGCTGACAAATCAAATAATTTTGCCGGGGAGGCATCACATGATTACAGGTATCCAGATTACTAAAGCCGCTAATGACGATCTGCTGAACTCTTTCTGGCTGCTGGACAGCGAAAAAGGCGAAGCGCGTTGCATCGTTGCGAAAGCAGGTTTTGCAGAAGACGAAGTGGTTGCAGTAAGCAAACTGGGTGATATTGAATACCGTGAAGTTCCAGTAGAAGTTAAACCAGAAGTTCGCGTGGAAGGTGGTCAGCACCTGAACGTAAACGTTCTGCGTCGCGAAACTCTGGAAGATGCTGTTAAGCATCCGGAAAAATATCCGCAGTTGACTATCCGTGTATCCGGTTATGCAGTTCGCTTCAACTCTCTGACTCCGGAACAGCAGCGCGACGTTATCGCTCGTACCTTTACTGAAAGCCTGTAAGGCTTAAGTAGCAAGATATTACAGAAGCGGAAGAGGGTGACCTCTTCCGCTTTTTGTCTATATAGATAACCATCAGTCAGGCTGGTGGTTATCTATAGACAAAAATAATGCCGGGATAAAACCCGGCATTATTTTTACTCTTCTGTCGTTTGCGGCGGCACGCCTGTTCCGCTTGGTTTGCGGCGCTTACCAATATTTTTGGTATCGCGGTGGCGTTTTTTCACCCGTGGCTTCTCTTTCTCTTTAGCCTTTTTCTTCTCGGCGCGTTTTGCCAGGACTTTCTTCGATGGTTTACCCGTCTGTTTCTCGCTTGGCGCACGCGTTTTCGGGCGTAACTCATCAATAACGCGAGCTTTAATCGGCTCTTCAATATAACGACTAACTTTGCCCAGCAGCAGATGGTCATGGGCTTCAACCAGTGAAATCGCGATCCCTTTACGACCGGCGCGAGCGGTACGCCCGATTCGGTGCAAATAGGTATCGCCACTGCGCGGCATATCGAAGTTAAAGACGTGGCTGACATCCGGAATGTCGATACCACGTGCGGCAACGTCGGTGGCAACCAGCACGTTTACGCGACCTTCAGTCAGACGCTTAATTGCTTCATTACGCTTGCCTTGTACCATCTCACCTTCGAGATAGCAGTTGTTGATGCCTGCTTCGCGCAACCAGTTTGCCAGTTCATGCACACGCTCACGCTTGCGCACAAATACGATTGAGCGAGTCGCTTCCGGCTGTTTTAACAGATGTACCAGCAACGCAGTTTTATGCTCAAGGTCATCGGCACGGTAATACCACTGATGAATCTTTTTGCGCTCACGGGTGGATGGATTAGCAGAAACTTCCACCGGATCCTCCAGCAGACGTTCGGCAAAATCCTGAATGGCATCGCCTTCCAGCGTAGCTGAGAAGAGCAGGGTTTGCTTACGCCAGCGAGTTTCGCCAGCAATATGTTCGATATCCTGGGCGAAGCCCATATCCAGCATACGGTCTGCTTCGTCAAGGATCAGTGTTTCAACCGCGCGGCAATCGAAGTTCTCTTCTTTTATGTATTGCAGCAGACGTCCGGTCGTGGCGACCACGATGTCCTGGTTTTCGCTGAACACTTCCGCGTGGTTCATATAGGCCACGCCGCCGGTGATGGTGGCAATATCCAGATGTGTATGTTTCGCCAGTTCACGGGCATGATCGGCCACCTGCATCGCCAGTTCGCGAGTTGGGGTGAGGATCAAAATACGCGGTGGACCGGATTTCTTACGCGGGAAATCGAGCAGGTGCTGCAACGCTGGCAGCAGATACGCCGCCGTTTTACCGGTGCCTGTCGGCGCAGAACCGAGTACATCACGGCCATCGAGCGCAGGCGGAATGGCGGCAGCCTGAATGGCGGTCGGGCGAGTGAAACCTTTATCCTGGAGGGCTTCCAGCAGGCTTTCGTCGAGTTCAAGTTCGGAAAAAGTCGTTACAGTCATGTTCTACCTCTGTGTGGGGCGCTGATTATAGACGTTACGGCTGCAATCTTCATCTGTTTGTATGGATATCGCTTCTCAGGTATTGTTCTTACCCGGTGCTATCGCCGTTTTTACAGCAAGGTTTTATTTTCATGTCACAGTCTACATCCGTGCTTCGTCGTAATGGATTTACTTTTAAACAGTTTTTTGTCGCGCACGATCGCTGTGCGATGAAAGTGGGAACGGATGGAATTTTACTGGGCGCATGGGCTCCTGTGGCAGGGGTAAAACGCTGCCTTGATATCGGCAGTGGTAGCGGGCTACTGGCGCTAATGCTGGCGCAACGAACTGATGACAGCGTGATGATTGATGCAGTTGAACTGGAAAGTGAGGCAGCGGCTCAGGCGCAGGAAAATATCGCGCAGTCCCCGTGGGCAGAGCGGATTAATATCCATACGGCGGATATTCAGCAGTGGATAACCCAGCAGGCCGCGCGTTTTGACTTAATTATCAGTAACCCGCCGTATTATCAGCAGGGGGTTGAGTGCGCGACGCCGCAACGGGAACAGGCGCGCTATACCACTACGTTGGATCACCAGACGTTGCTTACTTGTGCGGCAGAATGCATTACCGAAGAGGGATTTTTCTGCGTGGTGCTGCCGGAGCAGATTGGTAATGGTTTTACTGAACTGGCATTAAGCATGGGATGGCATTTACGTTTACGGACGGACGTGGCGGAAAACGAGGCTCGATTACCGCATCGGGTGCTACTGGCATTCTCCCCACTGGCGGGGGAATACTTTAGCGATCGGTTAGTGATTCGTGGGCCAGACCAGAACTATTCTGAAGCGTATACGGCGCTGACCCAGGCTTTTTATTTGTTTATGTAATGATGGCCAGGCGAGAGAATCGACGGACCGGAATGCGTGAGCAACTCCGGGTAGTCCAGCGTGTAATGCAAGCCCCGACTCTCCTTGCGCATCATCGCGCAGCGAACAATTAACTCGGCAACCTGCACCAGATTACGCAGTTCCAGTAAATTATTCGACACCCGAAAGTGGGCATAATATTCGTCTATTTCCTGCTGCAACATATTGATCCGTCGCAGGGCACGCTCCAGGCGCTTTGTTGTGCGCACAATACCGACGTAATCCCACATAAACAGACGCAGCTCATGCCAGTTATGTTGGAGCACCACCAGCTCGTCAGGATCCTCAACGCGGCTTTCATCCCATGACGGCAAGCGGTTGACGCCACGTGCATAAGGCATCCGTCTTTCAATGTCTTCCGCCGCCGACCAGCCGTAGACCAGACATTCCAGCAATGAGTTAGAGGCCATTCGGTTAGCGCCATGTAATCCTGTGTAGCTCACTTCGCCAATCGCATACAGCCCATCAACATCAGTACGCCCATAGTCATCCACCATTACACCGCCGCAAGTATAGTGCGCAGCAGGTACTATCGGCACAGGCTCTTTAGTGAGATCAATACCCAGACCCAGCAACTTTTCATAAATCATCGGGAAATGCTGACAAATAAAATCCGCAGGCTTATGACTAATATCCAGGAACATACAATCCGCGCCGAGGCGTTTCATTTCATAGTCAATAGCGCGGGCAACAATATCGCGCGGAGCCAGTTCACCACGCTCATCAAAATCGGGCATAAAGCGTGTGCCGTCCGGGCGCTTCAAATAAGCGCCTTCGCCACGTAAAGCTTCCGTTAACAGGAAGTTCCGCGCCTGTGGATGATACAGCGCCGTTGGGTGGAACTGATTAAATTCGAGATTAGCAACCCGGCAACCGGCGCGCCAGGCCATGGCAATACCATCACCAGAGGAAATATCCGGATTGGTGGTGTACTGATAAACCTTCGATGCGCCGCCAGTTGCCAGCACCACAGCTTTCGCATGACAGGTTTCTACCGCTTCTTTATTGCGATTCCACACCCATGCTCCGACCACTCGTCGCGTCCCCGGCAGACCAATTTTGTCGGAAATAATCAGATCGACTGCGTTGCTGCGTTCCAGTACACGAATATTCGGATGACTCTGCGCCTTGCTCACCAGCGTAGTTTCTACTTCTTTACCAGTGGCGTCGGCGGCATGAAGAATACGGCGGTGGCTATGACCGCCTTCACGGGTCAGATGGTAACTTTCTTCCCCATTTGGTTGCACCTGGGTATCAAACAATACCCCTTGATCGATCAACCATTGCACACAGGAACGCGCATTGCTGGCAACAAACTTAACCGCATGGCTATCGCAAATTCCGGCACCGGCAACCAACGTATCTTCCACATGTGAATCGATACTGTCAGTTTCATCAAACACGGCAGCAATTCCGCCCTGGGCGTAAAACGTCGAGCCTTCAGTAACAGAGCCTTTGCTAAGAACGATGACATGATGCTTATCTGCCAGACGTAGTGCCAGTGAAAGCCCGGCAGCGCCACTACCGATAATCAACACATCACAAGAATATTCAGGGAAAGTATTCATTTTTGTTGTTTAATTTACTAAACACAGTCCGGTCAGCATAGCATCACGTTGTACAATTAAACACCTGCTATTTTAATGTTTGTTACAATGGCTAAACATATTGTTTCTGGGAGGCGGAAAAAAGGGAAGTTGCTCGTCGACGGAGGATTAGGTGGTGAAATAAAAAGGCCGTTGGGTTACTCTTCAGGCAGTTAAATGGGCATTTCTGCACAGATAATGCGTTATTCAGATTCTGTAGACTTATAATGATAGATAATGATCCGTCTACAGCATGACAAACAAAAACAGATGCGTTACGGAACTTTACAAAAACGAGACACTCTAATCTTTTGCTTGCTCAAATTGCAGCTAATGGAGTGGCGTTTCGACAGCGCGTGGAAATTTGGTTTGGGGAGACTTTACCTCGGATGAGCGAGCAGTTAACGGACCAGGTCCTGGTTGAACGGGTCCAGAAGGGAGATCAGAAAGCTTTTAACTTACTGGTAGTGCGCTATCAGCATAAAGTGGCGAGTCTGGTTTCCCGCTATGTGCCGTCGGGTGATGTTCCCGATGTGGTACAAGAAGCTTTTATTAAAGCCTATCGTGCGCTGGATTCGTTCCGGGGAGATAGTGCTTTTTATACATGGCTGTATCGGATTGCTGTTAATACGGCAAAAAATTACCTGGTTGCTCAGGGGCGTCGTCCACCTTCCAGCGATGTGGATGCCATTGAAGCAGAAAACTTCGAAAGTGGCGGCGCGCTGAAAGAAATTTCGAACCCTGAGAACTTAATGTTGTCAGAAGAACTGAGACAGATAGTTTTCCGAACTATTGAGTCCCTCCCGGAAGATTTACGCATGGCAATAACCTTGCGGGAGCTGGATGGCCTGAGCTATGAAGAGATAGCCGCTATCATGGATTGTCCGGTGGGTACGGTGCGTTCACGTATCTTCCGAGCGAGGGAAGCTATTGATAATAAAGTTCAACCGCTTATCAGGCGTTGACGATAGCGGGATACTGGATAAGGGTATTAGGCATGCAGAAAGAACAACTTTCCGCTTTAATGGATGGCGAAACGCTGGATAGTGAGCTGCTTAACGAACTGGCTCACAACCCGGAGATGCAGAAAACCTGGGAAAATTATCACTTAATCCGTGACTCTATGCGGGGTGATACTCCCGAGGTACTCCATTTCGATATCTCTTCACGCGTGATGGCCGCCATTGAAGAAGAGCCCGTTCGCCAACCGACGATATTGATCCCAGAGGCTCAGCCTGCGCCGCATCAATGGCAGAAAATGCCATTCTGGCAGAAAGTTCGTCCGTGGGCGGCACAGCTCACCCAAATGGGTGTAGCGGCATGCGTATCGCTTGCAGTTATCGTTGGCGTCCAGCACTATAATGGACAATCTGAAACGTCCCAGCAGCCCGAAACACCGGTATTTAATACTCTGCCGATGATGGGTAAAGCCAGTCCGGTAAGCCTGGGAGTACCTTCTGAAGCGACCGCGAACAATGGTCAACAGCAGCAGGTACAGGAGCAGCGTCGTCGCATTAATGCCATGTTGCAGGATTACGAATTGCAACGTCGACTCCACTCCGAACAGCTTCAGTTTGAGCAGGCACAGACACAGCAAGCCGCTGTACAGGTGCCAGGAATTCAAACTTTAGGAACGCAATCGCAGTAATGAAGCAACTTTGGTTTGCCATGTCATTAGTGACAGGTAGCCTGTTATTCTCTGCTAACGCCTCGGCCACTCCCGCGTCCGGGGCGTTATTACAGCAGATGAACCTGGCTAGCCAGTCACTGAATTACGAGCTGTCATTCATCAGCATCAATAAACAAGGTGTTGAGTCTCTGCGTTATCGACATGCACGCCTCGATAACCGTCCTCTTGCACAGTTGTTGCAAATGGATGGCCCGCGCCGGGAAGTGGTACAGCGCGGCAATGAAATCAGCTACTTTGAACCGGGTCTTGAACCGTTCACTCTTAATGGCGATTACATTGTTGATTCTCTGCCATCGCTCATCTATACCGATTTCAAACGCCTTTCTCCTTACTACGACTTTATCTCTGTGGGGCGCACCCGTATTGCTGACCGCTTATGTGAGGTAATCCGCGTGGTAGCCCGTGATGGCACACGCTACAGCTACATCGTGTGGATGGACACCGAATCGAAATTACCGATGCGGGTTGATCTCCTTGATCGCGATGGTGAGACACTGGAGCAATTCCGCGTGATCGCTTTCAACGTTAATCAGGATATCAGCAACAGTATGCAGACACTGGCGAAGGCAAACTTGCCGCCTCTGCTTTCTGTACCTGTTGGTGAGAAAGCCAAATTTAACTGGACTCCAACCTGGTTGCCACAGGGCTTTAGCGAAGTTTCCAGCAGTCGACGTCCGTTACCGACGATGGATAACATGCCCATCGAATCGCGTCTCTATTCCGACGGGTTGTTCAGCTTCTCGGTAAACGTTAACCGCGCTACGCCATCCAGTACCGATCAGATGTTGCGAACCGGACGCCGAACAGTCAGCACCAGCATACGCGACAACGCGGAAATCACCATCGTTGGTGAACTGCCACCGCAAACGGCGAAACGAATTGCCGAGAATATTAAGTTTGGGGCAGCGGAATGATCAAAGAGTGGGCTACTGTCGTCTCCTGGCAAAACGGGCAGGCGCTGGTCAGTTGCGATGTTAAAGCTTCATGCAGCAGTTGCGCTTCCCGCGCAGGTTGCGGCAGTCGCGTGTTGAATAAACTAGGCCCGCAAACCACACATACCATCGTCGTATCCTGTGATGAACCGTTAGTGCCGGGGCAGAAAGTTGAATTGGGAATCGCTGAAAGCAGCCTGCTTAGCTCCGCATTATTGGTTTATATGTCGCCGCTGGTGGGATTATTCCTTGTCGCTTCGTTATTTCAGCTACTCTTTGCTTCAGATATTGCAGCATTATGCGGAGCAATCCTCGGCGGCGTTGGTGGATTCCTGATTGCGCGAGGATACTCACGTAAGTTTGCCGCCCGAACAGAATGGCAACCGATCATCTTAAGTGTGGCATTGCCGCCTGGCCTTGTGCGATATGAAGCATCTTCGGAAGACGCGAGCCAGTGATTTCACTGGCTTTATTGTATTTTGCATAACAAATGCGAGGACGTTTCCAGATACCACAATCCATACGGTATGAACATTTCCTCGCCTCAATGTTGTAGTGTAGAATGCGGCGTTTCTATTAATACAGACGTTAAGCTCAGAACAGCGACTTCTAAAAGCCTGGTTAACCGGGCATTAAGGCACAATAATCATACTTTATGAAGAATATACGTAACTTTTCGATCATAGCTCACATTGACCACGGTAAATCGACGCTGTCTGACCGTATTATCCAGATCTGCGGTGGCCTGTCTGACCGTGAAATGGAGGCACAGGTTCTCGATTCCATGGATCTTGAGCGTGAGCGTGGTATTACTATCAAAGCGCAGAGCGTGACGCTGGACTATAAAGCGTCCGATGGCGAAACCTATCAACTTAACTTTATCGACACCCCGGGTCACGTGGACTTCTCCTATGAAGTATCCCGTTCGCTGGCTGCTTGTGAAGGTGCATTGTTAGTGGTCGATGCAGGGCAGGGCGTAGAAGCGCAAACCCTGGCAAACTGCTACACCGCGATGGAAATGGACCTCGAGGTGGTGCCGGTACTTAACAAAATTGACTTACCAGCAGCCGATCCTGAACGCGTTGCGGAAGAAATCGAAGATATCGTCGGCATCGACGCTACCGACGCAGTGCGTTGCTCGGCAAAAACAGGTGTTGGTGTGCAGGATGTACTGGAACGTCTGGTGCGTGACATTCCGCCGCCGGAGGGAGATCCAGAAGGCCCATTGCAGGCACTGATTATCGACTCCTGGTTCGACAACTACCTGGGCGTTGTTTCACTTATCCGTATTAAAAACGGCACCCTGCGTAAGGGTGATAAAGTGAAAGTCATGAGTACCGGGCAGACTTATAACGCCGACCGCCTGGGTATTTTCACGCCGAAACAAGTTGATCGTACTGAACTGAAATGTGGTGAAGTAGGTTGGTTGGTTTGTGCGATTAAAGATATTCACGGTGCACCAGTAGGCGATACCTTAACGCTGGCGCGTAATCCGGCAGAAAAAGCGCTGCCAGGCTTTAAGAAAGTTAAACCTCAGGTTTATGCCGGTCTGTTCCCGGTAAGTTCCGACGACTATGAAGCCTTCCGCGACGCGCTGGGCAAATTGAGTCTGAACGATGCCTCTCTGTTCTACGAGCCGGAAAGTTCTACAGCGCTGGGCTTTGGCTTCCGCTGCGGCTTCCTCGGCCTGCTGCATATGGAGATCATTCAGGAACGTCTGGAACGTGAATACGATCTTGACCTGATTACCACGGCACCGACAGTAGTGTATGAAGTAGAAACTACGGGGAAAGAAGTTATCTACGTCGACAGCCCGTCTAAGCTGCCAGCAGTGAATAACATCTACGAACTGCGTGAGCCGATCGCGGAATGTCACATGCTGCTGCCGCAGGCATATCTCGGTAACGTTATTACGCTGTGCGTAGAAAAACGTGGTGTACAGACCAATATGGTTTACCACGGTAATCAGGTGGCGCTGACGTACGAGATCCCGATGGCGGAAGTGGTGCTCGACTTCTTCGATCGCCTGAAATCTACCTCGCGTGGTTATGCGTCTCTGGATTACAACTTCAAACGCTTCCAGGCTTCCGACATGGTGCGTGTTGACGTTTTAATCAACGGTGAACGTGTCGATGCGCTGGCGTTGATCACCCACCGTGATAATTCGCAAAACCGTGGTCGCGAGCTGGTGGAGAAGATGAAAGATCTAATCCCACGCCAGCAGTTTGATATTGCCATTCAGGCAGCGATTGGTACGCACATTATCGCGCGTTCCACCGTGAAGCAGCTTCGTAAAAACGTACTGGCCAAATGTTATGGCGGCGATATCAGCCGTAAGAAAAAGCTGCTGCAGAAGCAGAAAGAAGGTAAGAAACGCATGAAGCAGATCGGTAACGTCGAGCTGCCGCAGGAAGCGTTCCTCGCCATTCTGCATGTCGGCAAAGACAACAAATAATCTTTAGGAGTTGGCATGGCGAATATGTTTGCCCTGATTCTGGTGATTGCCACACTGGTGACGGGCATTTTATGGTGCGTGGATAAATTCTTTTTCGCACCTAAACGGCGGGAACGTCAGGCAGCAGCGCAGGCGGCTGCTGGAGACTCACTGGATAAAGCTACGCTGAAAAAAGTTGCGCCAAAACCAGGTTGGCTGGAAACCGGTGCTTCTGTATTTCCGGTGCTGGCACTAGTGTTAATTGTGCGTTCATTTATTTATGAACCGTTCCAGATCCCGTCAGGTTCGATGATGCCGACTCTGTTAATCGGTGACTTCATTCTGGTGGAGAAATTTGCCTACGGTATTAAAGATCCTATCTACCAGAAAACGCTGATCGAAACCGGCCATCCGAAACGTGGTGATATTGTGGTCTTTAAATACCCGGAAGATCCAAAGCTTGATTACATCAAGCGTGCGGTTGGCTTACCGGGCGATAAAGTCACTTACGATCCGGTTGCGAAAGAGCTGACTATTCAACCTGGATGCAGTTCCGGTCAGGCGTGTGAAAACGCGCTACCGGTAACGTATTCCAACGTGGAGCCGAGCGATTTTGTTCAAACCTTCTCTCGTCGTAATGGTGGGGAAGCGACCAGCGGATTCTTTGAAGTGCCGAAAAACGAAACTAAAGAAAACGGTATTCGTCTTTCTGAACGTAAAGAGACACTGGGTGATGTTACACACCGCATCCTGACAGTACCTATCGCTCAGGACCAGGTAGGGATGTATTACCAGCAGCCAGGGCAACAACTGGCAACCTGGATTGTCCCGCCGGGCCAATACTTCATGATGGGTGACAACCGCGATAACAGCGCGGACAGTCGTTACTGGGGTTTTGTGCCAGAAGCTAACCTGGTGGGTCGGGCGACGGCTATCTGGATGAGTTTCGATAAACAGGAAGGCGAATGGCCAACTGGCGTTCGTTTAAGTCGCATCGGCGGCATTCACTAATTGTCGTTATCCGTTCACGTTGTCACTGTTATGGTGGCAACGTGAATTATTTATGAGATAAATCTCCCGTGGCTAACGACATCCCTTGTCGTTGTGTATAGAATATTCCCCCGAAGTTTCAGGTTGGCGCCTTCTGGTCGCCACGGCACACGAAACAGCGTTGGTCCCCATATACAGGTCAACTGAAACTGCTGAAAAGCTGTTAGCAGAACCCTGCATATCAGGTCTGTTTCGTGTGCTGAATTGTTGACGCATTTATTTATTGGTATCGCATGAACCCCATCGTAATTAATCGGCTTCAACGGAAGCTGGGCTACACTTTTAATCATCAGGAACTGCTGCAGCAGGCATTAACTCACCGCAGTGCCAGCAGTAAACATAACGAGCGTCTGGAATTTTTAGGCGACTCTATTCTAAGCTACGTTATCGCTAATGCGTTGTATCACCGTTTCCCGCGAGTGGATGAAGGGGATATGAGCCGGATGCGCGCCACGCTGGTACGCGGTAATACGCTGGCAGAACTGGCTCGTGAATTTGAGTTAGGCGAGTGCTTGCGTTTAGGGCCGGGTGAACTTAAAAGCGGTGGATTTCGTCGCGAGTCAATTCTTGCTGACACCGTTGAAGCATTAATTGGCGGCGTATTCCTCGACAGCGATATTCAGACTGTCGAGAAATTAATCCTTAACTGGTATCAAACTCGTCTGGACGAAATTAGTCCGGGCGATAAACAAAAAGATCCGAAAACGCGCTTGCAGGAATATTTGCAGGGGCGCCATCTGCCTCTGCCAACTTATCTGGTGGTCCAGGTACGTGGCGAAGCGCACGATCAGGAATTTACGATCCACTGCCAGGTTAGCGGCCTGAGCGAACCGGTGGTTGGCACAGGTTCAAGCCGTCGTAAGGCTGAACAGGCTGCCGCCGAACAGGCGTTGAAAAAACTGGAGCTGGAATGAGCATCGATAAAAGTTACTGCGGATTTATTGCCATCGTCGGACGTCCGAATGTTGGCAAATCCACATTGTTGAATAAACTGTTAGGGCAGAAAATCTCCATCACCTCCCGCAAGGCGCAGACTACACGTCACCGTATTGTGGGTATCCATACTGAAGGTGCGTATCAGGCGATCTACGTTGATACCCCGGGCCTGCATATGGAAGAGAAGCGTGCCATTAACCGCTTGATGAACAAAGCGGCAAGCAGCTCCATTGGCGACGTTGAGCTGGTTATTTTTGTCGTTGAAGGCACCCGTTGGACGCCGGACGATGAAATGGTGCTCAACAAGCTGCGTGACGGTAAAGCGCCGGTGATTCTCGCGGTGAACAAAGTAGACAACGTGCAGGAGAAAGCCGATCTACTGCCGCACTTACAGTTTCTGGCAAGCCAAATGAATTTCCTCGATATCGTGCCAATCTCAGCCGAAACTGGGCTAAACGTCGACACTATCGCGGCAATTGTACGCAAACATCTTCCAGAAGCGACGCATCACTTCCCGGAAGATTACATTACCGATCGTTCGCAGCGGTTTATGGCCTCTGAAATCATTCGTGAAAAGCTGATGCGTTTCCTCGGTGCAGAACTGCCGTACTCTGTAACCGTGGAGATCGAACGTTTTGTCACCAATGAGCGCGGTGGTTATGACATCAACGGTTTGATTCTCGTTGAGCGTGAAGGGCAGAAGAAGATGGTAATTGGCAACAAAGGGGCCAAGATCAAAACCATCGGTATTGAAGCGCGTAAAGACATGCAAGAAATGTTCGAAGCGCCTGTCCACCTTGAGCTATGGGTGAAAGTGAAATCTGGTTGGGCCGACGATGAACGCGCACTGCGTAGTCTCGGTTACGTTGACGATCTCTAAGAGTTACACCGATGGAAGGCTGGCAGCGCGCATTCGTACTGCATAGTCGTCCCTGGAGCGAAACCAGCCTGATGCTGGACGTCTTCACGGAGGAATCGGGACGCGTGCGTCTGGTTGCTAAAGGCGCACGTTCAAAACGTTCTACCCTGAAAGGCGCATTGCAGCCTTTCACCCCCCTCTTGCTTCGTTTTGGCGGGCGCGGTGAAGTCAAAACGCTGCGCAGTGCTGAAGCCGTCTCGCTGGCACTGCCGCTAAGCGGTATCACGCTTTACAGCGGGCTTTACATCAACGAACTCCTCTCCCGCGTACTGGAATACGAAACACGCTTTTCGGAACTTTTTTTCGATTATTTGCATTGTATCCAGGCACTGGCAGGGATCACAGGTACGCCAGAACCGGCGTTGCGTCGTTTTGAACTGGCGCTCCTTGGGCATCTGGGTTATGGCGTCAATTTTACCCATTGCGCAGGTAGCGGTGAGCCGGTGGATGACAACATGACGTATCGTTACCGCGAAGAAAAAGGATTTATCGCCAGTGTGGTTATCGACAATAAAACCTTTACCGGACGGCAGTTGAAAGCGTTACATGCGCGGGAATTTCCTGACGCAGACACATTGCGCGCCGCGAAACGCTTTACCCGTATGGCCCTTAAGCCTTATCTTGGCGGTAAACCTTTAAAAAGCAGGGAACTGTTCCGGCAGTTTATACCTAAGCGGACAGTGAAAACATTTAATGACTGATGAGGATTGTCATGGCTGAATTACTGTTGGGCGTCAACATTGACCATATCGCAACGCTGCGCAATGCACGCGGTACTGCTTATCCGGACCCGGTTCAGGCCGCATTTATTGCCGAACAGGCGGGGGCGGACGGCATTACTGTGCATTTACGTGAAGATCGCCGCCACATTACAGACCGTGACGTGCGCATCCTCCGTCAGACGCTAGATACCCGCATGAATCTGGAGATGGCGGTAACTGAAGAGATGCTGGCGATTGCCGTTGAGACGAAGCCGCATTTCTGCTGTCTGGTGCCGGAAAAGCGTCAGGAAGTGACAACCGAAGGCGGCCTGGACGTCGCGGGTCAGCGTGACAAAATGCGCGATGCCTGCAGACGTCTGGCAGATGCCGGGATTCAGGTTTCTCTGTTTATCGACGCTGACGAAGAGCAGATCAAAGCTGCAGCAGAGGTGGGGGCACCATTTATCGAAATCCACACCGGTTGTTACGCTGATGCCAAAACGGACGCTGAACAGGCGCAAGAGCTGGCGCGAATCGAGAAAGCCGCGACCTTTGCTGCAAGCCTCGGTTTGAAAGTTAATGCTGGTCACGGTCTGACCTATCACAACGTGAAAGCCATTGCCGCTATCCCAGAGATGCACGAACTGAATATAGGTCATGCCATTATTGGTCGCGCAGTAATGACCGGACTGAAAGATGCCGTGGCAGAAATGAAACGCCTGATGCTGGAAGCGCGTGGCTAATGGCAATATTAGGTTTAGGCACGGATATCGTGGAGATCGCTCGCATAGAAGCGGTAATCGCGCGATCCGGTGATCGCCTGGCACGACGTGTATTAAGCGATAATGAATGGGAGATCTGGAAAACGCATCATCAGCCGGTGCGTTTTCTGGCAAAACGTTTTGCTGTGAAAGAGGCGGCGGCAAAAGCGTTTGGTACTGGGATCCGTAATGGCCTGGCATTTAATCAATTTGAAGTGTTTAACGATGAGCTCGGCAAGCCAAGACTACGGTTGTGGGGCGAGGCGTTAAAACTGGCAGAAAAGTTGGGCGTCGCACATATGCATGTAACGCTGGCAGATGAACGCCACTACGCTTGTGCCACGGTAATCATTGAAAGTTAAAAGCCCTTCCTGAATATCAAAAAAGTACCGTTCTTTTTAAAAAGTAAAACCCCCGAACAGGTAAGGAGCAGGGGGTTACTTTACTATTTTAATATTGTGCAGCACACGATTCCAACAGAAATGATTATGGAGCAGTTTAGTTGGTCTGTATAAGCA
This sequence comes from Escherichia sp. KTE52, assembly GCF_000408325.1. NCBI lineage: Bacteria > Pseudomonadati > Pseudomonadota > Gammaproteobacteria > Enterobacterales > Enterobacteriaceae > Escherichia > Escherichia sp. KTE52. The sequence goes on along the minus strand of NZ_KE138677.1, from coordinate 986,349 downwards.
ACTTGCAATTTCTGGCATAAAAATGCGAGCCGGGACGAAGAATTTAATATTGATGAGAAGATTAACGAGACCACTTTTTCATAAATACATTAGAATTGGCGTCGTTATTGGAGATTTTGCTGTGTTCTACACTATATTACTGAATTCCCCCATTGAAACGAGTGGTGTCATCAAAGCTTGCGGCACTCGATTCCAGTAACTCGCACGTTCAGTTTTGGGGAGATGTAAGGGCTAATCTGAATGGCTGTATTCCTTGTTTAAGGAAAAACAAATGACGGATTGTCGATATACCTTATTAAACAGGGCATTAAAGTCGTCATTGCTATTTTACAGTTGATCCCTCTGTTCTTGTAACACCAGAAAACGTAATTAAGGCGCGTCGGGTGAACCCGCCGGGCGCGCCTTTAATAATGATAATTAAGTGTCTGCGCAGATATTATGGAGTTTTATTTAATGAATGTGTTTATTAATGGCAACATGAAAATAAATATAATAATTTCGTTTTACAAGAGTAAATAATCAATATTTTGCTCCAGAAGCAAAATACTAAATTTTATCCGCGTGATGCATCAGCACAAACTTATCCCACAACTGTTCTTCCGTCTCGACATGCTCCGGATCTTTCACAATGGTATTGGGGATCGGACATACTTTCTGGCAGGTTGGCGTCTCGTAGTGACCTACGCATTCCGTACACTTATCGCTGTTAATCTCGTAGATGTGATCGCCCATTGAAATCGCCTCATTCGGGCATTCAGGTTCACACATATCACAATTGATGCATTTTTTAGTGATTAACAGCGCCATAAGGAAACTCTCAAAACAACACAAACCGGGCGGGCATTATACGCGCATTCTTTACTCAAACCAGTTTTTTCACCAGAGCCTCGCTGTGGCGAATGCGTTCTGGGGCTAACTCGAGATCTTGTTGTATCAGTGCAATAAACAGCAAATCCGTTAGCATTCCCTGAGCATGACATGCAGAGATCGAAGCACTGTTCGTCGCTTGTTCTTCGGCTATGGTATACAGGCAATGAGAAGCGCGCTGTTGCAGGGCATTGGGGGTGAAACCGGTGATGGCCAGCACTTTACCGCCCACTCGTAACATCTCATCTGCTGCCAGGTTTAACTCGCGCCGCACGCCCGTGTATGAGATGGCTAATAACAAATCGTCCGGCGATGAAGCCTGTACTGTAGCGAGTAACGCGTGCATATCACGCTCAGCGGCAGCATTAAAACCAATCTTCATCAGCTTCCAGGCAAAATTCTGCGCCACCAGGCCGGAAGCGCCAATGCCGGTCAGAATAATCCGCCGTGCAGAACGAAGCATCGCTACGCATTCATGTAGCTTCTCCTCACTATTGACGTTCAGTGTTGCGTACATGGCAGCAGTATTTTCTTTAATCAGTTTTTCGCCCACCAGCCGTAACGGATCATCACCACGAATTTGGTTATGAATGGGTACGGAGGGAGATTCCGGTTGGCTTGCCAGAGCTTCACTCAATGCCAGCTTTAAGGCCGGAAAACCTTTATAACCGAGTTTTTGCGCGAACTTCACTACGCTGGACTGACTGACTCCGGCTTCGTTGGCCAGTTGTTGGGAGCTAAGGTGGCGGGCAGTGTCAGGTTGTAGCAGGAGATAGTCCGCCAGCTTTTTATCGCTCTGGGCAAGTCCCTGGTAACGCTGACGAATACGAAGTAAGCCGTTCATATCTTTCCTCGCGATGAATTAATGGCGACAACAGGCAATATGAGACACAAGCGAGCGAATATTATATTCCATCACAGTCAATTACCATGAATTAAAAATTCCAGTCAGCCATTATGCGATAGATTGATGCCGGAAAAGTGATGATCTATCTGTTAGGCTATGTAGTAGCAAAAATTAATCAGGATGTATCAGTCCAGAGGGGTATGGTTTGGCAACTCACGAGCGTCGTGTGGTGTTTTTTGACTTAGATGGAACATTGCATCAACAGGATATGTTTGGCTGTTTTCTGCGCTACTTACTGCGCCGCCAGCCGCAGAATGCGCTACTTGTTCTGCCGCTGTTGCCGATCATTGTCATTGCATTATTAATCAAGGGCCGAGCGGCACGCTGGCCGATGAGCCTGCTGCTATGGGGTTGTACCTTTGGTCATAGCGAAGCGCGTATACAGGCGTTGCAGGCCGATTTTGTGCATTGGTTTCGCGACAATGTTACAGTCTTTCCGCTAGTGCAGGAACGTCTGACCAGCTATCTGTTAAGTTCCGATGCCGACATTTGGTTGATTACCGGTTCCCCTCAGCCGTTGGTCGAAGCGGTTTATTTCGATACGCCCTGGTTACCACGCGTTAATCTTATCGCCAGTCAGATCCAGCGCGGCTATGGCGGCTGGGTGCTGACCATGCGCTGTCTCGGCCATGAAAAGGTCGCGCAACTGGAACGCAAAATCGGCACGCCGCTGCGACTTTACAGTGGCTATAGTGATAGTAACCAGGACAACCCGCTACTCTATTTCTGTCAGCATCGCTGGCGGGTAACGCCTCGCGGCGAACTCCAGCAACTGGAATAGAGTAACGCATAGCGTCCGTGTATAATGCGCCGCGCTTTTATAACCGGAGTTTTCTTTTTGTCTGAAGTCGAATTTAGTCACGAATACTGGATGCGTCATGCGCTGACGCTGGCGAAACGTGCCTGGGACGAGCGGGAAGTGCCGGTCGGCGCGGTATTGGTGCATAACAACCGGGTAATCGGTGAAGGCTGGAACCGACCTATTGGTCGCCATGATCCTACAGCTCATGCAGAAATCATGGCGCTGCGGCAGGGAGGGCTGGTGCTGCAAAACTATCGCCTGATCGACGCGACATTATATGTCACGCTGGAACCGTGCGTGATGTGCGCCGGAGCGATGATCCACAGCCGTATTGGTCGCGTGGTCTTTGGCGCGCGTGATGCGAAAACTGGCGCCGCCGGATCATTAATGGATGTACTTCACCACCCGGGCATGAATCATCGAGTGGAAATTACGGAAGGAATACTGGCGGATGAGTGCGCGGCGCTACTCAGCGATTTTTTCCGAATGCGCCGTCAGGAAATCAAAGCGCAGAAAAAAGCGCAATCCGCGACAGATTAATTTCGTTTCTCTTCACTTCCCTTCCTGGAAAACAGTAGAGAAGGGGAGTGCGTCAGATAATTAGATGACGACTGCGAAAGAAATGAGAGAAAGGGAAATTTTTCTTTACCCAATTCCGCTGGCGATACCGCCGGATAATCCTGAGCCAACTGCATCGCCGCTTCTGTTGCCTGCTTTTCTTTTTCTTGCAAGTAACCCACCAGGCTAATCTGGTACTTACGAATATTTTCTACATAAGCATAGGCTTCATGCCCACGTGCATAGCCGTAAGTCAGCTTGCTGTAATAGGGTTTCTGGCTAAGCAAAGGCAGACGTTGTTTAACATCGGCCCAGCTATCAGGATTACCTTTAGTTTTTGCCGTCAGGGCACGGGCATCCAGCATGTGTGCATAGCCCATATTATAGGCGGCGAGCGCAAACCAGATCCGCTCATTTTCTGGCACGCTTTCTGGCACTTTACTCATCATATTATGCAGGTAACGCGCGCCGCCGCTGATGCTTTGTTCGGCATCAGTACGGTCGGTAATGCCCAGGCTTTGCGCGGTATTTTTGGTTAACATCATCATGCCGCGCACGCCAGTCGGAGAAGTCGCCTGCGCGTCCCAGTGCGATTCCTGATAAGCTATCGCTGCCAGCAAACGCCAGTCAATTTCCTCGGCGTATTTCTCAAATAGCGGTTTTAACTGTGGCAGAACAGCATCAACGGCGCGTAAAAACGTGCGCGTATCGACATAATCAAAATCATTGCCATGCCCGAGATATTTCTCTTCAATACGCGCCAGTGTGCCGTCCTCATTCATTTCATTGAAGAAATCGAGCAGGGCAGCAGAAAGCGTATTATCGTTATCTAATTGACTAAACCAGGTCACGGGTTGTTCATCGGTAATATCCAGCGCCACGGCGAGTTCCGGGTGAACGCGCTGGAACAAGCTGATAGCGACAGAATCGGCAATGGTGTAATCCAGCTTACCTTCGATAACATCTTCCATTAACTCCGCAGACCCTTTTCTGTCGTCCACTTTCCAGCCTAATTCCGGGAACTTAGTCTCTTTCAGTTTTTGCAGATCATTAATGACAACATGCCCAGGTGCGACGGCCAACTTTTCCGCCGTCAGATTACCCAGCGTACGTGGTCGATACTGACCCACTTTATAGACCAGTTGTTGTGAAACGGAATAATAGGTTGGGCCGGGTTGATAATTTTTAACCCTTTCGCTGTTATAGACCAGCCCTGCAGCCAGCAGATCGGCATCACCGTTATCGAGATCGTCAAATAACTGGCTGATGTTCTGCCGCACGGTGACTTTCAGTTTAACGCCAAGATAGTCAGCAAACTGTTTGGCCAGTTCATAATCCAGCCCGAAGGGTTTGCCGTTGATTTCGTTCCAGGTGAGAGGTGTGTGAATAGTACTCACGCGCAACTCTCCCCGCGCTTGTATGGCGGCGATACGGTTGTCGGCTTTACCAAACCAGGGAATGGATGGCCAGAGAGCGACCGCGAGAAGCAGTGCCAGAATACCGATGAACAGATAATTAATCTTTAATTTTTTCAATTAGTTAATTCTCTGCGTCGTGCTTTTCCCTGCCTGAAAAATCGTAATAATGTAGAAAGGTTTCATCATAAATGAGCGGCATTTTGCGTAAACCCGCGCCAGTTGGCAACTTATTACAGATATTGGCGGCACGCGTTGCTAATCCACGGCGGCGATTTTATTTCCACGCAAACGGTTTCGTCAGCACGCCAGATTCTTTATAATGACGCCCGTTTCCCCCCTTTGGGTACACCGAAAGCTTAGAAGACGAGAGACTTATGATGGAAATTCTGCGTGGTTCGCCTGCACTGTCGGCATTCCGAATCAATAAACTGCTGGCACGTTTTCAGGCTGCCAGGCTCCAGGTTCACAACATTTACGCCGAGTATGTCCATTTTGCTGACCTCAATGCACCGTTAAACGATGATGAGCACGCGCAACTTGAACGCCTGCTGAAATATGGCCCGGCACTCGCCAGCCATGCCCCGCAAGGCAAACTACTGCTGGTGACTCCGCGTCCTGGCACCATCTCTCCCTGGTCTTCGAAAGCGACCGATATTGCCCATAACTGCGGGCTGCAACAGGTAAACCGTCTTGAACGTGGCGTTGCTTACTATGTTGAAGCCGGTACGCTGACTCACGAACAATGGCAGCAGATTACCGCTGAACTACACGACCGCATGATGGAAACGGTCTTTTTTGCGTTAGATGATGCAAAGCAGTTGTTTGCTCATCATCAACCGGCTCCGGTTACCAGCGTTGATTTGCTGGGACAGGGTCGTCAGGCCCTGATCGACGCTAACCTGCGTCTTGGCCTGGCATTGGCAGAAGATGAGATTGACTATCTGCAAGACGCTTTCACAAAGCTTGGTCGTAACCCGAACGACATCGAGCTTTATATGTTCGCCCAGGCGAACTCTGAGCACTGCCGTCACAAGATTTTTAACGCCGACTGGATTATCGACGGTGAACAACAGCCAAAATCGCTGTTCAAGATGATTAAAAACACCTTCGAAACCACACCAGATCACGTTCTCTCTGCATATAAAGATAACGCCGCCGTGATGGAAGGTTCCGAAGTAGGCCGCTATTTTGCCGACCATGAAACGGGGCGCTACGATTATCATCAGGAACCGGCTCACATCCTGATGAAAGTGGAAACCCACAACCACCCGACGGCAATTTCTCCGTGGCCGGGTGCGGCGACCGGTTCCGGTGGTGAAATCCGTGATGAAGGCTCAACCGGACGCGGCGCGAAGCCGAAAGCCGGCCTGGTTGGATTCTCCGTTTCCAACCTGCGTATTCCAGGCTTTGAACAGCCGTGGGAAGAAGATTTTGGTAAACCGGAACGTATTGTTACCGCACTGGACATTATGACCGAAGGCCCGCTGGGCGGCGCGGCGTTTAACAACGAATTTGGCCGTCCGGCACTGAACGGTTACTTCCGTACTTATGAAGAAAAAGTGAACAGCCACAATGGCGAAGAGCTGCGTGGTTATCACAAGCCGATCATGCTGGCGGGCGGGATCGGCAACATCCGCGTCGATCATGTGCAGAAAGGCGAAATCAACGTTGGTGCTAAGCTCGTCGTCCTCGGTGGTCCGGCAATGAACATCGGTCTTGGCGGCGGAGCAGCGTCTTCTATGGCTTCCGGTCAGTCTGATGCCGACCTCGATTTCGCTTCTGTACAGCGCGACAACCCCGAAATGGAACGTCGTTGCCAGGAAGTGATCGACCGCTGCTGGCAGTTGGGCGATGCAAACCCAATCCTGTTTATCCATGACGTTGGTGCAGGTGGTCTTTCTAACGCTATGCCGGAACTGGTGAGTGACGGCGGGCGTGGCGGTAAATTCGAATTGCGCGATATTCTTAGCGACGAACCGGGGATGAGTCCGCTGGAAATCTGGTGTAACGAATCCCAGGAACGCTACGTGCTGGCTGTTGCCGCCGATCAGTTGCCGTTGTTTGACGAACTGTGTAAGCGTGAACGCGCGCCATATGCGGTGATTGGTGAAGCAACCGAAGAACTGCATCTTTCTCTGCACGATAGTCATTTTGATAATCAGCCGATCGATCTGCCGCTGGACGTGTTGCTTGGTAAAACGCCGAAGATGACCCGCGATGTACAAACGCTGAAAGCGAAAGGCGACGCGCTGGTTCGTGAAGGGATTACTATTGCTGACGCGGTGAAACGCGTGCTGCATCTGCCGACCGTGGCAGAGAAAACCTTCCTCGTTACCATTGGCGACCGTAGCGTAACCGGCATGGTGGCGCGCGATCAGATGGTCGGTCCGTGGCAAGTACCGGTAGCTAACTGTGCGGTTACTACCGCCAGCCTCGACAGCTACTACGGTGAAGCAATGGCAATTGGTGAACGTGCGCCGGTTGCGCTGCTGGATTTTGCCGCCTCTGCTCGTCTGGCGGTCGGTGAAGCGTTAACCAACATTGCTGCTACGCAGATTGGCGATATTAAACGCATCAAACTTTCCGCCAACTGGATGGCGGCGGCAGGCCACCCTGGTGAAGATGCGGGCCTGTATGAAGCAGTGAAGGCGGTGGGCGAAGAACTTTGTCCGGCGCTCGGCCTGACGATCCCGGTCGGTAAAGACTCTATGTCGATGAAAACCCGCTGGCAGGAAGGTAATGAAGAGCGCGAAATGACCTCCCCGCTGTCGCTGGTAATCTCTGCATTTGCCCGTGTGGAAGATGTGCGTCACACCATTACGCCGCAGCTTTCTACCGAAGATAACGCACTGCTGCTGATTGACCTCGGCAAAGGCAATAACGCGCTGGGCGCAACGGCGCTGGCGCAGGTATATCGTCAGCTTGGCGATATACCGGCAGATGTGCGCGATGTTGCTCAACTGAAAGGTTTCTACGACGCCATTCAGGCGCTGGTCGCCCAACGTAAGCTGCTCGCCTACCACGATCGTTCTGACGGTGGCCTGTTGGTGACGCTGGCGGAAATGGCGTTTGCCGGTCATTGCGGCATTGAAGCAGATATCGCAACTCTGGGTGAAGATCGCCTGGCCGCGTTGTTTAACGAAGAGCTGGGGGCGGTGATTCAGGTACGCGCTGCAGACCGTGAAGCCGTAGAAGGCGTACTGGCACAGCACGGACTTGCTGATTGTGTCCATTATGTCGGTCAGGCTGTTTCTGGTGACCGTTTTGTGATTACGGCCAACGGGCAGGCTGTATTCAGCGAAAGTCGCACCACGTTGCGTGTCTGGTGGGCAGAAACCACCTGGCAGATGCAGCGTCTGCGTGACAATCCGGAGTGTGCCGATCAGGAACACCAGGCGAAATCTAACGATGCCGATCCGGGTCTGAATGTGAAATTGTCGTTCGATATCAACGAAGATGTGGCGGCACCGTTTATTGCCACTGGCGCGCGCCCGAAAGTTGCTGTGCTGCGTGAGCAGGGTGTGAACTCGCATGTTGAAATGGCGGCAGCGTTCCACCGTGCGGGCTTCGATGCTATCGACGTGCATATGAGCGACCTGCTGGCTGGACGCACTGGCCTGGAGGATTTCCACGCCCTGGTCGCGTGCGGTGGTTTCTCCTACGGTGACGTGCTGGGCGCAGGTGAAGGTTGGGCGAAGTCTATCCTGTTCAACGACCGTGTGCGCGATGAGTTTGCAACCTTCTTCCATCGTCCGCAAACGCTGGCGCTGGGGGTATGTAACGGTTGCCAGATGATGTCTAATCTGCGTGAATTGATCCCTGGTAGCGACCTGTGGCCACGTTTTGTGCGTAACACCTCCGATCGCTTTGAAGCGCGTTTCAGCCTGGTTGAAGTGACCCAAAGCCCGTCGCTGCTGTTGCAGGGGATGGTGGGTTCACAGATGCCGATAGCTGTTTCTCACGGTGAAGGGCGCGTGGAAGTGCGTGACGCTGCGCATCTGGCGGCACTGGAAAGCAAAGGGCTGGTGGCGCTGCGCTATGTTGATAACTTTGGTAAAGTCACTGAAACTTACCCGGCTAACCCGAACGGTTCCCCGAACGGCATTACGGCGGTCACGACTGAAAGCGGTCGTGTCACCATCATGATGCCGCACCCGGAACGTGTTTTCCGCACTGTCAGCAACTCCTGGCACCCGGAGAACTGGGGTGAGGATAGCCCGTGGATGCGTATTTTCCGCAATGCGCGTAAGCAGTTGGGGTAAGACTGCGGGTATTTTACGCAACGCATTGGTTTTACAGGCCGGATAAGGCGTTTACGCCGCATCCGGCATTAAACACCAACCACTATCATATGCTCCCAACTCCGGGAGCTTTTTTGTGTCTGTAAATCACGACAATGGGTGGTTTACCGTGTCGCTCATTGGCGACATTTAACCTGTTGATTTTATTTAAGACTAATAATTTTATCTTTGACCGTCTCTTTTAGGCGACACAACGGCTGATTTATAGTCAAATCGTGAAGCACTCATAAACCTATCAAAACAACGTACAATCAGTACGTTATCAAACTATTTTGTTTATTGGCACAGTTAATGCATAATAGTAACCAGTGGCTCATTCACCCACTTATGTCAGCCCCTTCGGGACGTGCTACATAAAAACCGAATGACGCACAACAAGGTGCCTGCCGTCCAACTTCTGATATCAGCGTAGCTATATCAACCATCGGGCGAAACGTCGAGTTAGGCACCGCCTTATTCCACAACAAAGCCGGGTAATTCCCGGCTTTGTTGTATCTGAACAGCCCCTCGGTTAGCATCACGTTATTCGCGTCTGACGAGAGTAATGCCTTGAAACGCTGGCCCGTTTTTCCCCATTCATTACGACAACTGGTAACGCTGGCATTCCTGCTGATCCTGCTGCCCTTGTTAGTGTTGGCATGGCAAGCCTGGCAAAGCCTGAATGTACTTAGCGATCAGGCGGCGCTGGTCAACCGCACGACGCTTATCGATGCCCGGCGCAGTGAAGCGATGACCAACGCGGCGCTGGAGATGGAGCGTAGCTACCGTCAGTATTGCGTGTTGGACGATCCCACCCTGGCGAAGGTCTACCAAAGCCAGCGCAAGCGTTACAGCGAAATGCTCGACGCCCACGCAGGCGTGCTGCCGGACGATAAACTCTACCAGGCATTGCGTCAGGATTTGAACAATCTCGCCCAACTTCAGTGCAACAACAGCGGCCCCGATGCCGCCGCTGCTGCGCGTCTGGAAGCCTTCGCCAACGCGAATACTGAAATGGTACAGGCCACGCGCACCGTGGTGTTCTCTCGTGGGCAGCAACTGCAACGAGAAATTGCCGAACGTGGGCAATATTTCGGCTGGCAATCGCTGGTACTGTTTTTGGTAAGCCTGGTAATGGTGCTGCTTTTCACACGGATGATTATCGGTCCGGTAAAAAATATTGAACGGATGATCAACCGATTGGGGGAAGGGCGTTCTCTGGGGAATAGCGTTTCGTTCAGCGGCCCTCGTGAATTACGTTCGGTCGGGCAACGAATTATCTGGTTAAGCGAGCGCCTGTCATGGCTGGAATCTCAACGCCATCAGTTTTTAAGACATCTATCTCATGAATTAAAAACGCCGCTGGCGAGTATGCGCGAAGGTACTGAATTACTTGCTGATCAGGTTGTTGGGCCGCTCACGGCAGAGCAGAAAGAGGTGGTGAGCATTCTCGATAACAGCAGTCGCAATCTGCAAAAGCTGATCGAACAACTGCTTGATTACAACCGTAAACAGGCGGACGGCGCGGTGGCACTGGAGAACGTCGAGCTTGCACCACTGGTGGAGATGGTAGTTTCCGCTCACAGCTTGCCTGCACGGGCTAAAATGATGCATACCGACGTCGATCTGCAGGCAACAGTTTGCCAGGCAGAGCCAATGTTGTTGATGAGCGTGCTGGATAATCTTTACTCCAATGCGGTGCACTACGGGGCTGAATCCGGTAACATTTGCCTTCACAGCAGCTTACATGGCGCGCGGGTTTACATTGATGTCATCAATACAGGTATGCCCATTCCGCAAGAGGAACGCGCCATGATCTTCGAACCCTTTTTTCAGGGAAGTCACCAGCGAAAAGGGGCGGTGAAGGGCAGCGGTCTGGGATTAAGCATTGCCAGGGATTGTATTCGCCGTATGCAAGGGGAACTGTATCTGGTCGATGAGAGCGGGCAAGACGTTTGTTTCCGTATTGAATTGCCTGCGTCAAAAAACACGAAATAATGCTAAGAGCCTATCCCATTAGGCTATTTTATTTGCCAGTTTGGCCCCGGGCAGTGCTCGAAATCCTCACGTACTACGTGTACGCTCCGGTTTCTCCGCGCTGTCCATGTCCAAACTTCCTGCAACAATTACGCCCACTGGGAAAGGCTCTAAGTCTGGTGAATATGCGACACATTTTTCAACAAATTTTGCCCCGGCGGCTATGGCTGGCGGGGTTGCCTTGTCTGGCATTGCTGGGCTGTGTGCAGAGTTACAATAAACCAGCTCTTAATACGCCAGCAGAAGAAAAAATTCCGGTTTATCAACTGGCTGATTATCTTCCTACTGAATGTAGTGACATCTGGGCGCTGCAAGGGAAATCAACCGAAACTAACCCGCTTTACTGGCTACGGGCGATGGATTGTGCCAACCGCTTAATGCCAGCGCAATCGCGTCAGGAAGCCCGCAAGTATGGCGACGGTAGCTGGCAAAATACCTTTAAACAGGGAATTTTGCTGGCCGACGCTAAAATTACGCCTTTTGAGCGCCGCCAGTTAGTTGCGCGCATTGACGCGTTAAGTACCGAGATCCCGGCGCAGGTTCGCCCGCTGTATCAGCTCTGGCGCGATGGTCAGGCGTTACAATTGCAACTGGCGGAAGAGCGTCAACGCTACAGTAAACTCCAGCAGTCCAGCGATAGCGAGCTGGATGCTTTGCGCCAGCAACATCACGTTCTACAGCAGCAACTGGAACTTACCACCCGTAAACTGGAAAATCTGACCGATATTGAACGTCAGCTCTCGACCCGTAAACCTGCCGGAAATTTCGCGCCGGACGCGACGCACGAGAGTGAAAAGCCCGCGCCATCTACCAATGAGGTCACCCCTGATGAGCCATAAACCTGCGCATTTATTATTGGTCGATGATGATCCCGGATTGTTGAAATTACTTGGTCTGCGCCTGACCAGCGAAGGCTACAGCGTGGTCACGGCGGAAAGTGGCGCTGAAGGGTTGCGGGTACTGAATCGCGAAAAAATAGATTTAGTCATCAGCGACCTGCGGATGGATGAAATGGACGGTATGCAACTGTTTGCCGAAATCCAGAAAGTGCAGCCGGGGATGCCGGTTATCATCCTCACCGCGCATGGTTCCATTCCCGATGCCGTTTCCGCGACACAGCAAGGCGTGTTTAGTTTCCTCACCAAACCCGTCGATAAAGACGCGTTGTATCAGGCAATTGACGATGCGCTGGAGCAATCCGCGCCAGCCACCGACGGACGCTGGAGCGAGGCTATTGTCACCCGCAGTCCGCTGATGCTGCGTTTGCTGGAACAGGCGAGGCTGGTAGCGCAGTCTGACGTTAGTGTGCTGATTAACGGCCAGAGCGGCACGGGGAAAGAGATTTTCGCCCAGGCGATCCACAACGCCAGCCCACGCAACAACAAACCGTTTATTGCCATTAACTGTGGCGCATTGCCTGAACAGTTGCTGGAGTCAGAACTGTTTGGTCATGCACGCGGCGCGTTTACTGGTGCCGTCAGCAATCGCGAAGGTTTATTCCAGGCGGCGGAAGGCGGTACGCTGTTTCTCGATGAGATTGGCGATATGCCCGCGCCGTTACAGGTAAAATTGCTGCGCGTGTTGCAGGAGCGCAAAGTCCGTCCGCTGGGCAGCAACCGCGATATTGATATCGACGTGCGGATTATTTCCGCCACTCATCGCGACCTGCCAAAAGCGATGGCGCGAGGTGAGTTCCGCGAAGATCTCTATTACCGCCTCAACGTTGTTAGTCTGAAGATCCCCGCACTGGCGGAGCGCACGGAAGATATTCCGTTGTTAGCAAACCATTTATTGCGTCAGGCGGCAGAGCGACATAAACCGTTTGTCCGTGCGTTCTCCACCGATGCGATGAAGCGCCTGATGACCGCCACCTGGCCGGGCAATGTGCGCCAGTTGGTGAATGTGATTGAACAGTGCGTGGCGCTGACGTCATCTCCGGTGATTAGTGATGCGCTGGTGGAGCAGGCGCTGGAAGGAGAAAACACGGCGCTACCTACCTTTGTTGAGGCGCGTAATCAGTTTGAACTCAACTACTTGCGCAAGCTGCTGCAAATCACCAAAGGCAATGTCACCCACGCGGCGAGAATGGCGGGGCGCAACCGGACAGAATTTTATAAACTGCTTTCCCGACACGAACTGGATGCAAACGATTTCAAGGAATGAATTGGCGTAATGTGTTACGTTTAGCAGATCAAAAGACAGGCGACCTTTTCAAGGAATAGCATGAAAAAGATTGATGCGATTATTAAACCCTTCAAGCTGGACGATGTCCGCGAAGCACTGGCTGAAGTCGGCATTACCGGTATGACGGTAACCGAAGTGAAAGGTTTTGGCCGCCAGAAAGGCCATACCGAGCTGTATCGCGGCGCGGAGTATATGGTGGATTTTCTGCCGAAGGTGAAAATTGAGATCGTCGTACCCGACGACATTGTGGATACCTGTGTAGACACCATTATTCGCACAGCGCAAACCGGTAAAATTGGTGACGGTAAAATCTTCGTCTTTGACGTGGCACGGGTCATTCGTATCCGTACCGGTGAAGAGGACGACGCGGCAATTTAAACCGCGTCGGGGTTGCCGGATGTCTCCATCCGGCAATATCAAATCACAGCACCTTATGTGGGCCAAAGCATTCGTAATGAATGTTTTCCTGCTTCACGCCCAGATCCACTAACTGTTTTGCGGCAAACTGCATGAAGCCAACCGGGCCGCAGAGATAGAACTGCATTGCCGGATTGCTGAACGCACCTTCGAGTTTGCTCAGATCCATCAGACCTTCGCTATCAAACTGACCTTTCGCGCGATCGGCTTCACTCGGCTGACGATACCAGGTATGCGCGGTAAAGCGCGGCAGCGATTGCCCCAGTTCCTTAACTTCATCGGCAAAGGCGTGAACATCGCCATTTTCTGCAGCATGGAACCAGTTCACCTGGGCGCTATGGCCTGTTTTTGCCAACGTGTCGAGCATCGCCAGCATTGGCGTCTGACCGACACCCGCAGAGATTAAGGTCACTGGCGTGTCATTCGCTACATCCATAAAGAAATCACCAGCCGGAGCCACCAGCTTAACGACATCGCCAACGTTAGCGTGATTGTGCAGCCAGTTGGATACCTGTCCGCCATCTTCGCGTTTCACTGCAATACGATAGCCTTTGCCATCCGGTTTACGGGTCAAAGAGTACTGACGAATTTCCTGATGCGGGAAACCTTCCGGCTTCAGCCAAATGCCGAGATATTGTCCCGGACGGTATTCTGCCACTGCGCCACCGTCGACCGGTTCCAGTTCGAAACTGGTGATCAATGCGCTGCGTGGTGTTTTAGCCACAATGCGGAAATCGCGCGTACCTTCCCAGCCACCGGCTTTGCTGGCGTTTTCGTTATAAATTTCTGCTTCGCGATTGATAAACACATTTGCCAGTACGCCATACGCTTTGCCCCATGCGTCCAGCACTTCCTGACCCGGGCTGAACATTTCGTCGAGGGTGGCCAGCAGGTGTTCGCCTACGATGTTGTACTGCTCCGGTTTGATCTGGAAGCTGGTGTGTTTCTGCGCGATTTTCTCCACTGCTGGCAGCAGCGCAGGCAGGTTTTCAATATTACTGGCGTAGGCGGCAATGGCGTTAAACAGGGCTTCACGTTGATCGCCATTACGCTGGTTACTCATATTGAAAATGTCTTTGAGTTCTGGGTTATGAGTAAACATACGGTCGTAGAAATGGGCGGTTAATTTCGGCCCTGTTTCCACCAGCAAAGGGATAGTGGCTTTTACTGTAGCGATGGTTTGAGCGTCAAGCATAGAGTCTTCCTTTTTTTGCATCTTAATTGATGTATCTCAAATGCATCTTATAAAAAATAACCCTGTCCTGTAAATGGTTCCTTGGTGTTTTTCATTAGGAATGTGATGAAGTGAAAAATTTGCATCACAAACCTGAAAAGAAATCCGTTTCCGGGAGTAAGTCCTTTATTCACCAAAGCCTTGACGTGCTTGAAGGTAATCGTTTGCGTAAATTCCTTTGTCAAGACCTGTTATCGCAGAATGATTCGGTTATACTGTTCGCCGTTGTCCATCAGGACCGCCAAAATTAGGCGAAAAAATTTTATTGTTAGCTGAGTCAGGAGATGCGGATGTTAAAGCGTGAAATGAACATTGCCGATTATGATGCCGAACTGTGGCAGGCTATGGAGCAGGAAAAAGTACGTCAGGAAGAGCACATCGAACTGATCGCCTCCGAAAACTACACCAGCCCGCGCGTAATGCAAGCACAGGGCTCTCAGCTAACCAACAAATATGCTGAAGGTTATCCGGGTAAACGTTACTACGGCGGTTGCGAGTATGTTGATATCGTCGAACAACTGGCGATCGATCGCGCGAAAGAGCTGTTCGGCGCTGACTACGCTAACGTTCAGCCGCACTCCGGTTCCCAGGCTAACTTTGCGGTCTACACCGCGCTGCTGGAACCAGGCGATACCGTTCTGGGTATGAACCTGGCACACGGCGGTCACCTGACTCACGGTTCTCCGGTTAACTTCTCCGGTAAACTGTACAACATCGTTCCTTACGGTATCGATGCAACAGGTCATATCGACTACGCAGATCTGGAAAAACAAGCGAAAGAACACAAACCGAAAATGATCATCGGCGGCTTCTCAGCATATTCCGGCGTGGTTGACTGGGCGAAAATGCGTGAAATCGCTGACAGCATCGGTGCTTACTTGTTCGTTGATATGGCGCACGTTGCGGGCCTGGTTGCTGCTGGCGTCTATCCGAACCCGGTTCCTCATGCTCACGTTGTCACTACTACCACTCACAAAACCCTGGCGGGTCCGCGCGGCGGCCTGATCCTGGCGAAAGGTGGTAGCGAAGAACTGTACAAAAAACTGAACTCTGCTGTCTTCCCGGGTGGGCAGGGCGGTCCGCTGATGCACGTAATCGCCGGTAAAGCAGTAGCGCTGAAAGAAGCGATGGAGCCGGAGTTCAAAACTTACCAGCAGCAGGTCGCGAAAAACGCCAAAGCGATGGTAGAAGTGTTCCTCGAGCGCGGCTACAAAGTGGTTTCCGGCGGTACTGATAACCACCTGTTCCTGGTTGATCTGGTTGATAAAAACCTGACCGGTAAAGAAGCTGACGCCGCTCTGGGCCGTGCTAACATCACCGTGAACAAAAACAGCGTACCGAACGATCCGAAGAGCCCGTTTGTGACCTCCGGTATTCGTGTGGGTACTCCGGCGATTACCCGTCGCGGCTTTAAAGAAACAGAAGCGAAAGAACTGGCTGGCTGGATGTGTGACGTGCTGGACAGCATCAATGATGAAGCGGTTATCGAGCGCATCAAAGGTAAAGTTCTCGACATCTGCGCTCGCTACCCGGTTTACGCATAAGCGAAACGGTGGTTTGCTGACAATGTGCTCGTTGTTCATGCCGGATGCGGCATGAACGCCTTATCCGGCCTACAAAACTTTGCAAATTCAATACATTGCAATATCCGTGTAGGCCTGATAAGCGTAGCGCATCAGGCAATCTTACGTTTGTGATCATCGCGAGGCTTCCTTCGGGAAGCCTTGTTACGTTATCGCGGCATTAAATTTGCCGTAACTGCGCTTCAACATACAAATAGCCAATCCCCAGCACCTGTTGCGCGCGGCTTAATTGCCCGAAGCCAATTTGCGTCGCTTTCACGCCAGGCCCTTCATCGCGGTCGAACGGATTAAACCCTGTCTGGCGAATAATGGTATTAAGCCAGTTCTCGCCAAAGGCGCAGCTACGACCATACAGCCAAATCTGATTAATATTGAGGATGTTGAGGAAGTTATACAGACTTAAACCAATGGCGTTAGCACTGCGGTCAACCCAACTGGTGACCCACGGTTCTCCACTTTGCCAGGCAGCGATTAATTGCGCGGTAGTCAGTTTTTCGGGATCAAGTTGAGTATTGTCCGGCTGTGATTTTAGCCATACCCGCGCCTGCTTTTTTAATGCGCTTAACGAGGCGACGGTTTCCAGGCAGCCGTAACGTCCACAATCACAGGCGACGCCATCGGGGTTAACGATGGTGTGACCAATCTGTCCGCTGCCATACAAACTGCCGCGATAAATTTGCTCGTTAATCACGAACGACGAGCCAATGCCGTAATCAACGTTGATCACGCAGAAATCACGCCCCTGCGAATTTTTTTGCCATTTCTCCGCCAGCGCCAGCATCACGCAGTCATTATCGACCATTACCCGAATGCCGAGCTTTTCTTCCAGCAGATATTTCACCTCAACCGGCGCTGTCCACGGCGCTTGCGGCATGGTTTGCGATACGCCGGTGACCGGATCAACCTGGCCGTGAATTGCCAGCGCCAGATTGATAGTGCGCTCTGGCCACAGTTTGCGATGGCGATGCCAGCATTTTTCGATCTCCGCCAATAGCGCCTGCGGTGTCGGAGCGTCAATCTGAAAGCGTTCAAATTCACCTTTCGGACTTAAACAGGCATTAGCGACCTGACACTCAATGCTGGTGGGCGTAACGTTCAGACACAGCGTCCAGGCACCCTCCGGTGCAATGAGCCATGTGCCGCTGCTATGCCCGCGCGTCTGGCTTTCATCGTCGATATTCACCACCCGCTTTTCGTTTTCCAGCTCCTGCAAAATATTACTGACTGCCGGAATTGAAATTTGCGCCAGTCGGGCCAGCGTCGATTTATTGGCACGTTTTTGCCGGTACAGCAGTTCCAGAATCACGCATTTGTTATGGTGGCGGATCTGTTGATTGTTAATGCAGGCTCTCATCTTCACTAAACCTTGTTTAGTTAATTGCGTGATTATTCCGCGAAAACATTGCCAGATTGTTCAATACACTGCCACAAATCTTTTAATTCAGTATGTCTTGTTAATATTGAGGGCACCATGACTCCAGTAAAAGTGTGGCAAGAGCGCGTTGAGATCCCGACCTATGAAACCGGGCCGCAGGATATACATCCCATGTTTCTGGAAAATCGCGTTTATCAGGGATCGTCCGGCGCGGTTTATCCCTATGGCGTGACAGATACGCTGAGCGAGCAGAAAACCCTGAAATCGTGGCAGGCGGTATGGCTGGAAAACGACTACATCAAAGTGATGATCCTGCCGGAACTGGGCGGTCGTGTGCATCGCGCGTGGGATAAAGTAAAACAGCGCGATTTTGTCTATCACAATGAGGTGATAAAACCGGCGCTGGTAGGGCTGCTGGGGCCGTGGATCTCTGGCGGGATTGAGTTTAACTGGCCGCAACACCATCGCCCGACCACCTTTATGCCCGTTGATTTCGCCATCGAAGCACATGAAGATGGCGCACAGACTGTATGGGCTGGCGAAACGGAACCGATGCACGGTTTACAGGTGATGACCGGTTTCACGCTGCGCCCTGACCGCGCCGCACTGGAAATCGCCAGCCGCGTCTATAACGGCAATGCTACGCCGCGTCATTTTTTGTGGTGGGCCAATCCGGCGGTGAAAGGTGGTGAAGGGCATCAGAGTGTTTTCCCACCGGATGTGACTGCGGTATTCGATCATGGCAAACGGGCCGTTTCAGCTTTCCCCATTGCCACCGGAACCTATTACAAAGTGGACTACTCCGCCGGAGTGGACATTTCTCGTTATAAAAATGTACCCGTTCCAACATCATATATGGCCGAAAAATCACAGTACGATTTTGTTGGCGCGTGGTGTCACGATGAAGATGGCGGTTTGCTTCACGTTGCCAACCACCATATTGCACCAGGTAAAAAACAGTGGAGCTGGGGACACAGTGAATTTGGTCAGGCGTGGGATAAGAGCCTGACCGACAATAACGGCCCGTATATCGAACTGATGACTGGCATTTTTGCTGACAACCAGCCCGATTTTACCTGGCTTGATGCTTACGAAGAGAAGCGTTTCGAGCAGTATTTCCTGCCTTATCATTCTCTGGGCATGGTGCAAAACGCCTCCCGCGACGCGGTGATTAAATTAGAGCGTAGCGAGCGGGGGATTGAGTGGGGGCTGTATGCCATCTCCCCGTTGAGTGGATATCGTCTGGCGATCCGCGAAATCGGCAAATGCAACGTGTTACTTGACGATGCCGTAGCCCTGACACCAGCGACCGCCATCCAGGGCGTGTTACACGGTATTGATCCGGGCAGATTGACTATCGAACTTTCCGATGCTGACGGCAATATTGTACTGAGTTATCAGGAACATCAGCCGCAAGAACTACCGTTGCCGGACGTTGCTAAAGCGCCACTGGCAGCACAAGACATTACCAGTACAGATGAAGCCTGGTTTGTCGGTCAGCATCTGGAGCAATACCATCACGCCAGCCGTTCGCCGTTCGATTACTACCTGCGCGGCGTGGCGTTGGATCCGCTCGATTATCGCTGCAACCTGGCGCTGGCGATGCTGGAATATAACCGCGCAGATTTCCCGCAAGCGGTGGCATATGCCAGTCAGGCGCTAAAACGCGCACATGCACTGAATAAAAACCCGCAGTGCGGACAGGCAAGTTTGATTCGCGCCAGTGCTTACGAACGTCAGGGGCAATATCAACAAGCCGAAGAGGATTTCTGGCGTGCAGTCTGGAGCGGCAACAGTAAAGCGGGCGGCTATTACGGTCTGGCACGACTGGCGGCGCGTAATGGCAACTTCGAGGCAGGGCTGGATTTTTGCCAACAAAGCCTGCGCGCCTGCCCAACTAATCAGGAAGTGCTTTGCCTGCATAATCTGCTGCTGGTATTAAGCGGCCGTCAGGATAATGCGCGTTTACAGCGCGAGAAACTGCTGCGCGATTATCCGCTGAACGCCACCCTGTGGTGGTTGAACTGGTTCGATGGTCGTTCTGAATCTGCCTTCACGCAGTGGCGAGGTCTGTGTCAGGGGCGCGACGTGAACGCCCTGATGACTGCCGGGCAGTTGATTAACTGGGGAATGCCCGCCCTGGCGGCAGAGATGCTGAACGCACTGGACTGCCAACGCACGTTGTCGCTTTATCTGCAAGCGAGCTTATTGCCGAAAGCTGATCGTGGCGAACTGGTGACAAGAGCCATTGATGTCTTTCCGCAGTTTGTCCGTTTCCCGAATACGCTGGAGGAAGTGGCGGCACTGGAGAGCATTGAAGAGTGTTGGTTCGCCCGTCATTTACTGGCCTGCTTCTACTACAACAAGCGTTGCTACGACAAAGCCATTGCCTTATGGCAGCGTTGCGTAGAGATGTCGCCGGAGTTTGCCGACGGCTGGCGCGGGTTGGCGATCCATGCGTGGAATAAGCAGCACGATGATGAACTGGCCGCGCGTTATCTTGATAATGCTTATCAGCTTGCGCCACAGGATGCACGTCTGCTTTTCGAACGCGATTTGCTGGATAAGTTAACCGGATCTTCGCCGGAGAAACGACTGGCGCGTCTGGAAAATAATCTGGAAATTGCCCTGAAACGCGACGACATGACCGCAGAACTGCTCAATTTGTGGCATCTCACCGGTCAGGCAGACAAAGCGGCGGACATTCTCGCCACGCGCAAATTCCATCCGTGGGAAGGCGGGGAAGGGAAAGTTACCTGCCAGTTTATCCTCAACCAGTTGTTACGCGCCTGGCAACACCTTGATGCCAGACAGCCGCAGCAGGCAAGCGAACTGCTTCATGCCGCGTTGCATTATCCGGAGAATTTAAGCGAAGGTCGTTTACCTGGGCAGACTGATAACGACATCTGGTTCTGGCAGGCAGTATGCGCGAAAACGCAGGGCGATGAAGCTGAGGCGACGCGCTGCTTACGAATGGCGGCGACCGGCGATCGCACCATTAACATCCACAGTTATTACAACGATCAGCCGGTCGATTATCTCTTCTGGCAAGGGATGGCACTGCGATTGCTGGGCGAACAACAAACGGCACAGCAACTGTTCAGTGAAATGAAACAGTGGGCGCAACAGATGGCGAAAACCAGTATCGAAGCGGATTTCTTTGCTGTTTCACAACCGGACTTGTTGTCGCTGTATGGCGATTTACAACAGCAGCATAAAGAAAAATGCCTGATGGTGTCGATGCTGGCGGCTGCGGGATTAGGGGAGATTGCGCAATATGAATCTGTGCGCGCTGAACTGACGGCGATTAATCCGGCCTGGCCGAAAGCGGCATTATTCACCACCGTGATGCCTTTTATTTTTAACTACGTTCACTAAACCCTATTAACTGTAATATTTGAGCGGTATGCGCTGCCGCTCATCACTAAATAATTAAAATAAGCCGTTGTAAATAAAAACCCTACAGGAGGCACTATGCCTGAAAAAATGAGAGCACCCCGTAATATAATTTTAATAGCTACGCTTTTGGGTAGCGCACTATTCGCCAGGGCTGCGGAAAAAGAAATGACCATTGGCACAATATATCTTGATACTCAGGGATATTACGCCGGTGTACGTCAGGGTGTTCAGGATGCGGCAAAAGATTCCTCAGTACAGGTACAGTTAATAGAAACCAACGCACAGGGGGATATTTCAAAAGAAAGTACTTTTGTTGATACCCTCGTGGCGCGTAATGTTGATGCCATTATTTTGTCGGCAGTGTCTGAAAATGGCAGTAGCCGCACCGTTCGACGCGCCAGTGAGGCGGGTATTCCAGTGATTTGCTACAACACCTGTATTAATCAGAAAGGGGTCGATAAATATGTCTCGGCGTATCTGGTGGGCGATCCTCTGGAATTCGGTAAAAAACTGGGTAATGCCGCCGCCGATTATTTTATTGCCAACAAAATTGAGCAACCAAAAATTGCCGTCATAAATTGCGAAGCTTTTGAAGTTTGTGTGCAGCGGCGTAAAGGGTTTGAAGAAGTATTAAAAGCCCGTGTTCCCGGAGCGCAAATTGTCGCGAATCAGGAAGGTACTGTTTTAGATAAAGCGATTTCTGTCGGTGAAAAACTGATTATCTCCACGCCGGATCTCAACGCCATTATGGGAGAATCGGGCGGCGCGACACTCGGCGCAGTTAAAGCAGTACGTAATCAAAATCAGGCCGGGAAAATTGCCGTCTTTGGTTCAGATATGACGACTGAAATTGCCCAGGAACTGGAAAACAACCAGGTGCTGAAAGCGGTAGTGGATATTTCCGGTAAGAAAATGGGTAACGCTGTTTTTGCGCAAACATTGAAGGTTATCGATAAAAAAGCCGACGGTGAGAAAGTGATTCAGGTGCCTATCGATCTCTATACCAAAACGGAAGACGGTAAGCAGTGGCTGGCAACGCATGTTGATGGTCTGCCCTAATAGCTGATTCGCAGAGGTCCCTATGTTCACGGCAACAGAGGCAGTCCCGGTAGCAAAAGTGGTGGCAGGAAATAAGCGTTATCCCGGCGTCGTTGCGCTGGATAACGTTAATTTCACGCTCAATAAAGGCGAAGTTCGCGCGCTGTTAGGTAAAAACGGCGCGGGCAAATCGACCCTCATTCGAATGCTCACCGGCAGCGAACGCCCGGACAGCGGCGATATCTGGATTGGCGAGACGCGGCTGGAAGGTGACGAAGCTACGCTGACTCGCCGTGCCGCTGAACTGGGGGTACGCGCGGTTTATCAGGAGTTAAGTCTGGTGGAAGGGCTGACGGTGGCGGAAAACCTCTGCCTCGGTCAATGGCCTCGCCGCAACGGCATGATTGATTACCCGCAAATGGCGCAGGATGCCCAGCGTTGTTTACAGGCGCTGGGCGTTGACGTTAGCCCTGAACAACTTGTATCGACGCTAAGTCCGGCGCAAAAGCAACTGGTGGAAATTGCGCGAGTGATGAAGGGCGAGCCGCGCGTGGTCATTCTTGATGAACCTACCAGTTCGCTTGCCAGTGCGGAAGTTGAACTGGTGATCAGCGCCGTGAAAAAGATGTCGGCACTGGGCGTGGCGGTGATTTATGTCAGCCACCGGATGGAAGAAATCCGCCGTATCGCTTCCTGCGCCACCGTCATGCGCGATGGTCAGGTGGCGGGCGATGTGATGCTCGAAAACACCTCCACCCGTCATATTGTGTCGCTGATGCTTGGACGCGATCACGTTGATATTGCGCCGGTTGCCGCCCAGGAAATTGCTGACCAGATCGTGCTGGATGTTCGTGCGTTACGCCACAGACCAAAACTGGCGGAGATCAATTTTTCACTGCGTCGTGGTGAAGTGCTCGGTATTGCTGGCCTGCTGGGAGCCGGGCGCAGTGAATTGCTGAAAGCGATTGTTGGACTGGAAGCGTTTGAGCAGGGCGAAATTGTTATCAACGGCGAGAAAATCACGCGCCCGGATTACGGCGACATGTTGAAACGCGGCATCGGCTATACCCCGGAAAATCGCAAAGAAGCGGGGATCATTCCCTGGCTGGGCGTTGACGAAAATACAGTGCTGACCAACCGGCAAAAAATCAGCGCTAACGGCGTGCTGCAATGGTCCACCATCCGCCGCCTGACCGAAGAGGTGATGCAACGGATGACAGTCAAGGCTGCCAGTAGCGAAACGCCGATTGGTACGCTTTCCGGCGGTAATCAGCAAAAAGTGGTGATCGGTCGTTGGGTCTATGCCGCCAGCCAGATTCTGTTGCTCGACGAGCCAACGCGCGGCGTCGATATCGAAGCCAAGCAGCAGATTTACCGTATTGTCCGCGAGCTGGCCGCAGAAGGAAAAAGCGTGGTGTTTATCTCCAGTGAAGTGGAGGAGTTGCCGCTGGTGTGCGACCGCATCCTGTTGTTACAGCACGGCACGTTCTCGCAGGAGTTTCACTCGCCGGTCAATGTGGATGAGCTGATGTCCGCCATTCTGTCTGTGCACTGATGAATTTTACCGAGGAACCTGAAGATGTCTGCTTCGTCATTACCATTGCCGCAGGGCAAGAGCGTCTCGCTCAAACAATTTGTCAGTCGCCACATTAATGAGATCGGTTTGCTGGTGGTAATAGCCATTTTGTATCTGGTCTTCTCCCTGAACGCACCAGGCTTTATCTCATTAAATAACCAGATGAACGTGCTACGCGATGCCGCCACCATCGGTATTGCCGCCTGGGCGATGACGCTGATTATTATCTCCGGTGAAATTGATGTCAGCGTTGGGCCAATGGTGGCTTTTGTCTCGGTGTGCCTGGCATTTTTACTGCAATTTGAGGTTCCTCTGGCGGTGGCGTGTTTGTTGGTGTTGCTGTTAGGCGCGCTGATGGGAACGCTCGCCGGGGTGTTACGTGGCGTGTTTAACGTGCCAAGTTTTGTGGCCACGCTGGGGTTGTGGAGCGCCCTGCGCGGTATGGGGCTGTTTATGACTAACGCCCTGCCTGTGCCGATTGACGAAAACGAGGTACTGGACTGGCTGGGTGGGCAATTTCTCGGCGTGCCGGTATCCGCGCTGATCATGATGGTGTTGTTTGCGCTGTTTGTGTTCATCAGCCGTAAAACTGCCTTCGGGCGTTCGGTTTTTGCTGTGGGCGGTAATGCCACGGCGGCGCAGTTGTGCGGGATTAACGTCCGGCGAGTACGCATTCTTATTTTTACCCTTTCAGGATTATTAGCGGCGGTGACCGGCATTTTACTGGCGGCGCGCCTCGGTTCTGGTAACGCAGGCGCGGCAAACGGTCTGGAGTTTGACGTGATCGCAGCCGTGGTAGTTGGTGGTACGGCGCTTTCCGGTGGTCGCGGCTCCCTGTTCGGTACGCTGCTTGGCGTTCTGGTCATTACGCTAATCGGTAACGGCCTGGTGCTGCTCGGAATTAACTCCTTTTTCCAGCAGGTGGTCCGCGGCGTCATCATCGTGGTGGC
Organism: Escherichia sp. KTE52; assembly: GCF_000408325.1. Taxonomy (NCBI): domain Bacteria; kingdom Pseudomonadati; phylum Pseudomonadota; class Gammaproteobacteria; order Enterobacterales; family Enterobacteriaceae; genus Escherichia; species Escherichia sp. KTE52. The sequence goes on along the minus strand of NZ_KE138677.1, from coordinate 961,724 downwards.
GGTACTGGCGAATCTCTTGCTGACCCAGCGAAGCAGTAAAGCGAAACGCTAAATATTAACGCCCCTGGCGCGGGTGCGGCAGGGATGAAAATTAATCGTATTGTTAATGAGGGACTTATGAAAACGATGCTGGCAGCTTACTTACCAGGAAATTCGACCGTTGATCTACGGGAAGTTGCGGTGCCGACGCCGGGGATTAACCAGGTACTGATCAAAATGAAATCCTCCGGGATTTGCGGAAGCGATGTCCACTATATCTATCATCAACACCGCGCCACGGCGGCGGCGCCCGATAAACCGTTGTATCAGGGATTTATCAACGGTCATGAACCGTGCGGGCAGATTGTGGCTATGGGGCAAGGCTGTCGACATTTTAAAGAGGGCGATCGTGTGCTGGTGTATCACATTTCCGGCTGTGGTTTTTGCCCGAACTGCCGCCGCGGCTTTCCTATCTCTTGTACTGGCAAAGGAAAAGCGGCTTACGGCTGGCAGCGTGACGGTGGTCATGCCGAATATCTGCTGGCGGAAGAAAAAGATCTGATCCTCCTGCCAGACGCACTGAGCTACGAAGATGGAGCGTTTATCAGTTGCGGCGTTGGCACGGCGTATGAAGGGATTTTGCGCGGCGAAGTCTCCGGCAGCGATAACGTGCTGGTGGTCGGTCTGGGGCCGGTCGGGATGATGGCGATGATGCTGGCGAAAGGTCGCGGTGCGAAACGGATCATCGGCGTTGATATGTTGCCGGAACGTCTGGCGATGGCGAAACAGTTAGGTGTGATGGATCACGGTTATTTAGCAACCACTGAAGGTCTGCCGCAGATAATTGCCGAACTCACCCACGGCGGCGCGGATGTTGCGCTCGATTGTTCCGGTAATGCTGCGGGGCGCTTGCTGGCATTGCAATCCACCGCCGACTGGGGACGCGTGGTTTACATCGGGGAAACTGGAAAAGTGGAGTTCGAGGTCAGCGCCGATCTGATGCACCATCAACGGCGGATTATTGGCTCCTGGGTGACCAGCCTGTTCCATATGGAAAAATGCGCTCACGATCTGACGGACTGGAAACTGTGGCCGCGTAACGCCATTACCCACCGCTTCTCACTGGAACAGGCGGGTGAGGCGTATGCGCTGATGGCAAGTGGCAAATGTGGGAAAGTCGTGATTAATTTCCCGGATTAAGGAGTTAGCGGATGACCATCTATACCTTATTTCATGGGGCGCTAAAGCTGGATATCTCTGACCAGGGCGGAGTCATAGAAGGCTTCTGGCACGACACGACGGCGTTGCTACGTCCGGGTAAAAAAAACGGTGTGGCAACCGATGCCTCCTGTTTTCCGCTGGTGCCGTTTGCTAACCGGGTGAGCGGCAACCGCTTTGTCTGGCAAGGGCGTGAGTATCCGCTACATCCTAACGTTGAATGGGACGCGCATTATCTGCACGGCGATGGCTGGCTGGGCCAGTGGCAATGTGTAACGCGCAGCGATGATAGTTTATGTCTGGAGTATGAACATCGCGGTGGCGTTTATCATTATCGGGTAAGTCAGACGTTTCATTTAACGGCAGATGCGCTGACGGTCACGCTCTCTGTCACCAATGAAGGTGCAGAGACGCTGCCGTTTGGTATGGGCTGGCATCCTTATTTTCCGTTGTCGTCGCAAACGCGGATTCAGGCGCAGGCGAGCGGTTACTGGCTGGAGCGGGAACAGTGGCTGGCGGGGGCGTTTTGCGCGCAGTTACCGCTGGAGCTGGATTTCAATCAGCTCGCGCCGTTGCCGCGTCAGTGGGTGAACAATGGTTTTTCCGGATGGAATGGTCAGGCACGCATTGAGCAGCCACAGCAGGGTTACGCCATCACTATGGAAACGACGCCGCCCGCACCGTGTTATTTCATCTTTGTTTCGGATCCGACGTTTGATAAAGGGTATGCGTTTGATTTCTTCTGCCTGGAGCCGATGAGTCATGCGCCGGATGACCATCATCGTCCCGAAGGCGGAGATCTCATTGCGCTTGCGCCGGGGGAGTCAACAACCTTAGAGATGTCGTTGCGGGTTGAGTTGCTGTAATTTATAAAATGCCGGATGCACAGGCCTACAATGGGTGCCGGAGCGGTAGGCCGGATAAGGCGTTCACGCCGCATCCGGCATGTTTTTAACGCCGATCGAGAGAAATCGCCCCCGGTCCGGTAATCGCCAGCAGCAAGAATGCGCCTGCAATACTGACATTTTTCCAGAAATTAATCATATTTGGCCCGACCGCATCCCCCGTCATATCCCAGTAATGATGGCCAATCACCGCTGTACCCAGCGTGTAGAAAATAAACAGCACCGCCAGCGGACGAGTGAAAAAACCAAGCACGATTAATATCGCGGCAGGCACTTCCATAACTACCGCAATAATTGCCGCCAGCATCGGCATTGGTGCGCCCAGCGAGGCCATATATTGGACCGTACCGTCAAAGCCCATCATTTTGGGAAAACCAAAAATAATGAAAATTAAGATGATGGCAATACGGGCAATTAACAACAAAACGGGGCGGGTTGCGCCAAAATCAAAATAACGTAGTGTGTTCATAACCAATCCCTTTGCAAAAAGATGTGATTTAAACGTAATACACACTCTGGCACCTCGCCACGCCCCAGGCGTTGAGATATTCGCTAATTATCCTGGTTTGCTATAACGGCATAGCGCAGGTCGCTGACAATGTGCTTGCTGCTTCATGCCGGGAAGCTCGCTCGAATATTCTTATTTTCCAACTTGCAACAACATTCGATTAACTCCAGACTAACGCCTCCTGACGGGAGGGACTCATGGTTTTGCAATCCACGCGCTGGCTGGCGCTCGGTTATTTCACGTACTTTTTTAGCTACGGCATTTTTCTACCTTTCTGGAGCGTCTGGCTTGAGGGGATTGGCTTAACGCCAGAAACCATCGGTCTGTTGTTAGGGGCCGGTCTGGTTGCCCGTTTTCTCGGTAGTTTGATAATCGCGCCCCGCGTCAGCGATCCTTCTCGTCTGATTTCCGCGCTGCGGGTGCTGGCGTTGCTGACGCTGCTGTTTGCCGTTGCCTTCTGGGCTGGCGCGCATGTCGCGTGGCTGATGGTGGTAATGGTCGGTTTTAACCTCTTTTTCTCACCGCTGGTGCCGTTGACTGACGCGCTGGCGAATACCTGGCAAAAGCAGTTTCCGCTTGATTACGGCAAAGTGCGGCTGTGGGGCTCGGTGGCATTTGTCATTGGTTCGGCGCTGACGGGCAAACTGGTCACGGTGTTTGATTATCGGGTGATCCTCGCGATGTTGACGCTGGGCGTGGCATCCATGCTACTTGGTTTTCTCATTCGCCCGACCATTCAACCACAAGGGGTAAGCCGCCAGCAGGAGAGCACGGGATGGCCGGCCTGGCTGGCGCTGGTTCGCCAGAACTGGCGCTTTCTGGCTTGTGTTTGTCTATTGCAGGGAGCGCACGCGGCGTATTACGGTTTTAGCGCCATTTACTGGCAGGCAGCGGGTTACTCGGCTTCGGCGGTGGGCTATTTGTGGTCACTTGGGGTGGTGGCGGAAGTGATCATCTTTGCGCTGAGTAACAAACTTTTCCGTCGCTGTAGCGCTCGCGATATGTTGTTGATCTCAGCGATTTGCGGAGTGGCGCGTTGGAGCATTATGGGGGCAACCACTGAGTTACCGTGGTTGATATTGGTGCAGATCCTGCATTGCGGCACTTTTACCGTGTGCCACCTGGCCGCCATGCGCTATATCGCCGCTCGTCAGGGTAGTGAGGTGATCCGTTTGCAGGCGGTTTACTCTGCCGTCGCGATGGGCGGCAGTATCGCTATCATGACCGTCTTCGCCGGATTCTTGTATCAATATCTGGGGCACGGCGTGTTCTGGGTGATGGCATTGGTGGCGCTTCCGGCAATGTTTCTGCGCCCAAAAGTGGTTCCCTCATGCTGATTATTCCAGCATTTTACGGATCTGCTCCTGTTGGTGTGCGGTCAGGGTCTGATTCGTATGAATCAGCGGCGGCGAAAAGAGCGGTAACGGGATGGTATAAGGTGCAATAATCAGCACAGCGTTTCTCGGTGCGCCATTTCGTAAAAAGGCCTTCACCGATATATGTTTAATATTGAGCGGCAGTAGCGTAATTTCGCGCAATTGTTGCTCAATACTTGCTTCTCTTTCACTGTCATTGTCCGTCAGTAAAACAATCTGTTTTTCGTTAACTTCATTTGCTTGCATCAGCCATGCGCCGAAAATCACCGCCACCAGACCACTTTCCTCATCGGAAAAACGGACATTGTATTCACTTTCAAACCCGGCCAGCGCCGCGCGGGTTGTACGAACCAGGCGTGGGTAAAGTCGGCTGAACTCTTCTGGCAAGGTGTTATCAATACCGATGGCAAACAAACTGCGGCGTAATGCCTGAGCGAGATGAGTATAAAGCTGATCGCATAACCCCTGTTCATCATAGAAACGGACATTTCCCAGCTCACGAAAATGTTGTACCAGACGGACGATAGCCTGACGCAATTGCCGATCGCGCTGATGGGTATCCTGCAGCGGATTGGGAACCCGCAACATGGAAAAGAGCAATGCCATAAACAACGGTTCATCTGGTGGTACAGGCTGGCGCGCCCGGCGTTGCCAGTGGCGGCCAATTTCTTGTGCTATCTGAAATTCAAGGCAGGATTCAGCCCATCGACGTTGCTGTGGGTTAAATTGTGGCGTGATCCCGGCATGATGTTGTAGCAGGCAATATTGCAGATACAGGCACAGAAAATGAATATCACGAGCTTCAAAGCATTTTTGCAATCGTCGCGAACACAGATTAACTAAAGCTTGTAGGTTTGTATCGTCGTAAAAGTTGCGAGCAATCCCCCGACGCTTCAATTCTTCCTTTATGGCAGGGGCGAAACGACCGGTGATAAATGACGGGCATAAACGGAAACCGCGTCGTAGCCAGTGAAATAAACATAAACGTTGATTAAGTACTGTACCTTCAATCCGGTAGCTACCGTCATAACCAGTAGTGAGCGTGAGTTGATGATAGCGCAGGATCTCCCGTCCTGTTTCGCTGATATCAAAACTGGCAATATCATCATCCACACCATTAAGCTCGCTAAACGTTGCCGTGGTAGCGGCCAACCCCGGCTGAAATAGCGTTAACAAGATCTGGCAGCGGCGCTGGGGAGCAGAAAGGGCAGATGGTGGAGCAAGTGTAGACATCATCTGTTGATCTCCCATAAGCATAATTGATAAGGATAGCTAAAGTTTGCTTAGGGAAATGGTGAATGGAACGCTATTTATCAGAAATGCGGGCAGGCGTCACAGAATTTTTATCGATATAAACAGCAATGGCCAGTTGAATGCCATGTCTTAAGGTGATTTCATGCTGTTTTATCGGGTTTTAATCTTAAGGTTAATTCTATGGGCTCAACGTATTGAGGATAAAATCTACCGCTTGTTCGCGATAAACATCACCATGACGATCGGAAAAAGCGTCAATGTGTTCGCCATCGGGGATCAGAATCAGCCGTTTTGGCTCTTTCGCCAGAGCATATAACTTTTCACTGTGCTGCCAGGGGATAACGTGATCGGCTTTGCCGTGAATCAGTAAAAGCGGAATGGGGCTGACGCTGGCAATGTAATTTTCACCGCTGTAACTTTCATCAAGTAAGTAACCACTGCCGGGGATCATCTGGTTGGCGATGGTTGAGTAAGAGGCAAATGTGGAGTCGAGGATCACCGCGCGGATGCCCTCACGATTGCCCTGACCAATAACATCAAGAATATTCGCACCGCCAATACTCTGACCAAACAGTACCAGTCGCTGCGGGTTTACATCACTGCGATGGCGCACCACGTTGATGGCGCTCAGTGTATCGTCCAGTAATCCGGCTTGCGAAGGCGTTCCTTTAGACTTACCAAACCCACGATAATCAAACATAAACACGTTGAAATTGCGTTCGGGTAACCAACTGACCAGTGGCCAATGTGCAGACATATTTCCGGCATTGCCATGAGCATGGATCACCGTAGCGATGGCGTTTTCAGCGGGGCCAGTCGATGACGGAATAAACCAGCCTTGCAGGCGTGTGCCATCTTCAGCGGTAAACTCTACGGATTCTGCTGACCAGGGGTCAGGGCCATAAATTTTGTTATCAGGATAATAGAAAAAATTGATAGCGACGCGCGGCACTAAATAAACGCAGACGGCAACAACAAAGAGAATAAACAGAATCTTGAAAACGCGCTTGTTTACTGGCAGGACCATAACCTTTCCTTGCGACTTTTTTGTAATCCATTAATCGGGGAAAGATGGTGGGAGAGCGGTGAGGGAAAGTAAAGCGGCGAGAAAGTATTTCGGAATAGCGCCTGAAAGGCGAGGGCGGGTGAGAGAAATCACCCGCCAGAGAAATTAACGCTTCAGTGCGTCGCTTAACTCGTCACGCATGTTTGACAGCATGGCTTTTACTACGCGTGGGTTACCCGCAACGATGTTACCGGTCAGTATATAGTTATGACCACCAGTGAAGTCGCTGACGATACCACCAGCTTCACGAACCAGCAGTTCGCCTGCGGCGAAGTCCCACGGACGCAGACCGATTTCAAAGAAACCGTCAACGCGACCAGCAGCGACATAAGCCAGATCCAGTGCCGCAGAACCAGTACGACGGAAGTCAGCACATTCGTTGAACAGTTTGCCGACGATGTTAATGTAGGTGGTGGCGTACTGTTTTGCTTTGAACGGGAAGCCGGTCGCCAGAATAGTACCGTCGAGATCGCGAGCGGTGCTGCCGCGCAGACGGTAGCCGTTCAGTTGTGCGCCCTGACCGCGAGTCGCGGTGAACAGTTCGTTACGCATAGGATCGTAAACCACAGCAACTTCGGTGCGGCCTTTGATGCGAACAGCGATAGATACCGCGAAATGCGGCAGACGTTTGATAAAGTTGGTGGTGCCATCCAGTGGATCGATAACCCATTGAACATCCTGATCAGTACCTTCAAGTTCACCGCTTTCTTCGGTGATGATGGTGTGCTGCGGGTAAGATTTACGAATCGTGTCGATAATCACCGCTTCGGCAGCTTTATCTACGTTGGTCACGAAATCGTTGCTGCCTTTCTGGCTCGCTTCTACAGCGTCCGGGGTTTCATAGTTTTTGGCAATTAAATTACCCGCCTTGCGCGCTGCGCGCACGGCGATGTTCAGCATCGGATGCATCGGTCTCTCTCACTGGATGTTAAAGAACGGGAAAACGGCGCAGAGTATAGCAGCGAGATCGGCATCTGTCTTCGTTTTATGATAAGATGCGCGAATAATCTTTAGACGAAGAAAGACAATGCTGCAAAATATTCGAATTGTGCTGGTGGAGACGTCACACACCGGCAATATGGGTTCTGTTGCCCGAGCCATGAAAACAATGGGATTAACCAATCTGTGGCTGGTTAATCCTCTGGTGAAACCTGACTCCCAGGCGATCGCGTTGGCAGCGGGAGCCAGTGATGTGATTGGTAATGCGCAGATTGTCGATACACTCGACGAAGCGTTGGCTGGTTGTAGCCTGGTCGTTGGCACCAGCGCGCGTTCCCGTACGCTGCCGTGGCCGATGCTCGACCCGCGCGAATGCGGTTTGAAAAGCGTCGCTGAAGCGGCAAACACGCCGGTGGCGCTGGTCTTTGGTCGCGAGCGCGTCGGCTTGACCAATGAAGAGCTGCAGAAATGCCATTATCATGTCGCGATTGCCGCGAACCCGGAATACAGCTCGCTGAACCTGGCGATGGCAGTACAGGTTATCGCCTATGAAGTGCGTATGGCCTGGCTGGCGACCCAGGAAAACGGTGAGCAGGTTGAGCATGCAGAGACGCCGTATCCGCTGGTGGATGATCTGGAACGTTTTTACGGTCATCTGGAGCAAACGTTGCTGGCAACCGGTTTTATTCGTGAAAACCATCCGGGGCAGGTGATGAATAAATTGCGTCGTCTGTTTACGCGTGCGCGCCCGGAAAGTCAGGAGTTGAATATCCTGCGTGGGATTCTGGCTTCTATTGAGCAGCAGAATAAAGGCAATAAGGCCGAATAACAGTCATTGCCTGATGCGACGCTTAACGCGTCTTATCAGGCTTACAAGTGCGCGGAACCGTAGGTCGGATAAGGCGTTTACGCCGCATCCGACAACAGGTACAAATGCCACGATAAGAAAATGGCACTGAAGGCTAAATACCTGACTAAATCAGTCAAGTAAATAGTTGACCAATTTACTCGGGAATGTCAGACTTGACCCTGCTATGCAATACCCCCACTTTTACAATAAAAAACCCCGGGCAGGGGCGAGTTTGAGGTGAAGTAAGACATGAGACTGACATCTAAAGGGCGCTATGCCGTGACCGCAATGCTGGACGTTGCGCTCAACTCCGAAGCAGGCCCGGTTCCGTTGGCTGATATTTCTGAACGTCAGGGAATTTCCCTTTCTTATCTGGAACAACTGTTTTCCCGTCTGCGTAAAAATGGTCTGGTTTCCAGCGTACGTGGACCTGGCGGTGGTTATCTGTTGGGCAAAGATGCCAGCAGCATCGCCGTTGGTGAAGTGATTAGCGCCGTTGACGAATCTGTAGATGCCACCCGTTGTCAGGGTAAAGGCGGCTGCCAGGGCGGCGATAAATGCCTGACCCACGCGCTGTGGCGTGATTTGAGCGACCGTCTCACCGGTTTTCTCAACAACATTACTTTAGGCGAACTGGTCAATAACCAGGAAGTGCTGGATGTGTCTGGTCGTCAACATACTCACGACGCGCCACGTACCCGCACACAAGACGCGATCGACGTTAAGTTACGCGCTTAATAAAAAGAATTCAGAGTCAGGCCGGAGTGTTTATCACTTCGTAAACACGGTCGTACATCCAGCCGGTAGCCTGATTCCTTGCATTGAGTGATGTACGGAGTTTATAGAGCAATGAAATTACCGATTTATCTCGATTACTCCGCAACCACGCCGGTGGACCCGCGTGTTGCCGAGAAAATGATGCAGTTTATGACGATGGACGGAACCTTTGGTAACCCGGCCTCCCGTTCTCACCGTTTCGGCTGGCAGGCTGAAGAAGCAGTAGATATCGCCCGTAATCAGATTGCCGATCTGGTCGGTGCTGACCCGCGTGAAATCGTCTTTACCTCTGGCGCAACCGAATCTGACAACCTGGCAATTAAAGGTGCAGCCAACTTTTATCAGAAAAAAGGCAAGCACATCATCACCAGCAAAACCGAACACAAAGCGGTACTGGACACCTGCCGTCAGCTTGAGCGTGAAGGTTTTGAAGTCACCTACCTGGCGCCGCAGCGTAACGGAATTATCGATCTGAAAGAACTCGAAGCGGCGATGCGTGATGACACCATCCTCGTTTCTATCATGCACGTGAATAACGAAATCGGCGTGGTACAGGATATTGCGGCTATCGGTGAAATGTGCCGTGCCCGTGGCATTATCTATCACGTTGATGCAACCCAGAGCGTGGGTAAACTGCCTATCGACCTGAGCCAGTTGAAAGTTGACCTGATGTCTTTCTCCGGTCACAAAATCTACGGTCCGAAAGGTATTGGCGCGCTGTATGTGCGTCGTAAACCACGCGTGCGCATTGAAGCGCAAATGCACGGCGGCGGTCACGAGCGTGGTATGCGTTCCGGTACACTGCCGGTTCACCAGATCGTGGGTATGGGCGAAGCCTATCGCATCGCAAAAGAAGAGATGGCGACCGAGATGGAACGTCTGCGCGGCCTGCGTAACCGTCTGTGGAACGGCATCAAAGATATCGAAGAAGTTTACCTGAACGGTGACCTGGAACACGGTGCGCCGAACATTCTCAACGTCAGCTTTAACTACGTTGAAGGTGAGTCGCTGATTATGGCGCTGAAAGACCTCGCGGTTTCTTCAGGTTCCGCCTGTACGTCGGCAAGTCTCGAACCGTCCTACGTGCTGCGCGCGCTGGGGCTGAACGACGAGCTGGCACATAGCTCTATCCGTTTCTCTTTAGGTCGTTTTACTACTGAAGAAGAGATCGACTACACCATCGAGTTAGTTCGTAAATCCATCGGTCGTCTGCGTGACCTTTCTCCGCTGTGGGAAATGTACAAGCAGGGCGTGGATCTGAACAGCATCGAATGGGCTCATCATTAATCGGTATCGGAATCAGGAGAATTTATAATGGCTTACAGCGAAAAAGTTATCGACCATTACGAGAATCCGCGTAACGTGGGTTCCTTCGACAACAACGACGAAAACGTGGGCAGCGGCATGGTGGGTGCACCAGCCTGTGGCGACGTGATGAAGTTGCAGATTAAAGTCAACGATGAAGGTATCATTGAAGACGCGCGTTTTAAAACTTACGGCTGCGGTTCCGCTATCGCTTCCAGTTCTCTGGTGACCGAATGGGTGAAAGGGAAATCTCTCGACGAAGCACAGGCGATCAAAAACACCGATATTGCTGAAGAACTTGAACTGCCACCGGTGAAAATTCACTGTTCTATTCTGGCAGAAGACGCGATCAAAGCCGCCATTGCGGACTATAAAAGCAAACGTGAAGCAAAATAAGAGTTGAGGTTTGGTTATGTCGATTACACTGAGCGACAGTGCAGCAGCGCGAGTAAATACCTTTCTGGCTAACCGCGGTAAAGGGTTTGGCCTGCGTCTGGGTGTGAGAACCTCTGGGTGTTCAGGTATGGCGTATGTACTGGAATTTGTTGACGAACCGACGCCGGAAGACATCGTGTTTGAAGACAAAGGCGTGAAAGTCGTGGTCGATGGCAAAAGCCTGCAATTTCTGGACGGTACGCAACTGGACTTCGTAAAAGAAGGCCTGAACGAAGGGTTTAAATTCACCAACCCGAACGTAAAAGATGAATGTGGTTGCGGCGAAAGCTTCCACGTCTGATGCGCATACCGATAACCCCACCGTGGTCGCCTGCGCGTGGGGTTTGTTTTACCTGATTCGCCGTCATTGCGGCGGATCGCAGCCCTGAGAATGTTATGGATTACTTCACCCTCTTTGGCTTGCCTGCCCGTTATCAACTCGATACCCAGGCATTGAGCCTGCGTTTTCAGGATCTACAACGTCAGTATCATCCTGATAAATTCGCCAGCGGAAGCCAGGCGGAACAACTCGCCGCCGTCCAGCAATCCGCAACCATTAACCAGGCATGGCAAACGCTGCGTCATCCATTGATGCGGGCAGAATACCTGCTTTCGCTGCACGGTTTTGATCTTGCCAGCGAGCAGCATACAGTGCGCGACACCGCGTTCCTGATGGAACAACTGGAGCTGCGCGAGGAGCTGGACGAGATCGAACAGGCGAAAGACGAAGCGCGGCTGGAAAGCTTTATCAAACGCGTCAAAAAGATGTTTGATACCCGCCATCAGTTGATGGTTGAACAGTTAGACAACGAGGCGTGGGACGCGGCGGCGGATACCGTGCGTAAGCTGCGTTTTCTCGATAAACTGCGAAGCAGTGCCGAACAACTCGAAGAAAAACTGCTCGATTTTTAATTTCTGGAAGCTAAACATGGCCTTATTACAAATTAGTGAACCTGGTTTGAGTGCTGCGCCGCATCAGCGTCGTCTGGCGGCCGGTATTGACCTGGGCACAACCAACTCGCTGGTGGCGACAGTACGCAGCGGTCAGGCCGAAACGTTAGCCGACCATGAAGGCCGTCACCTGCTGCCGTCTGTTGTTCACTATCAACAGCAAGGGCATTCGGTGGGGTATGACGCGCGTACTAATGCAGCGCTTGACACCGCCAACACCATTAGTTCTGTTAAACGCCTGATGGGGCGCTCGCTGGCTGATATCCAGCAACGCTATCCGCATTTGCCTTATCAATTCCAGGCCAGCGAGAATGGTCTGCCGATGATTGAAACGGCGGCGGGACTGCTGAACCCGGTGCGCGTTTCTGCGGACATCCTCAAAGCACTGGCAGCACGGGCAACTGAAGCCCTGGCAGGCGAGCTGGATGGTGTGGTTATCACCGTTCCGGCGTACTTTGACGATGCCCAGCGTCAGGGCACCAAAGACGCAGCGCGTCTGGCTGGCCTGCATGTCCTGCGCTTGCTCAACGAACCGACCGCTGCGGCTATCGCCTACGGGCTGGATTCCGGTCAGGAAGGTGTGATTGCCGTTTATGACCTCGGCGGCGGGACTTTTGATATTTCCATTCTACGTTTAAGTCGCGGCGTGTTTGAAGTGCTGGCGACCGGCGGTGATTCTGCGCTCGGTGGTGATGACTTCGACCATCTGCTGGCGGATTACATTCGCGAGCAGGCGGGCATTCCTGACCGTAGCGATAACCGCGTTCAGCGTGAACTGCTGGATGCCGCCATTGCGGCCAAAATCGCTCTGAGCGATGCCGATTCCGTGACTGTTAATGTTGCGGGCTGGCAGGGCGAAATCAGCCGTCAACAATTCAACGAACTGATCGCACCACTGGTTAAACGAACCTTACTGGCCTGTCGTCGCGCGCTGAAAGACGCGGGCGTTGAGGCTGATGAAGTTCTGGAAGTGGTGATGGTTGGCGGTTCTACCCGTGTGCCGTTGGTGCGTGAACGGGTGGGCGAATTTTTCGGTCGTCCGCCACTGACCTCCATCGACCCGGATAAAGTTGTCGCCATTGGCGCGGCGATTCAGGCTGATATTCTGGTGGGTAACAAGCCGGACAGTGAAATGCTGCTGCTCGACGTGATCCCCCTGTCGCTGGGCCTTGAGACTATGGGCGGCCTGGTGGAGAAAGTGATCCCACGTAATACCACCATTCCGGTGGCCCGCGCCCAGGATTTCACCACCTTTAAAGATGGTCAGACGGCAATGTCTATCCATGTTATGCAGGGTGAGCGTGAACTGGTGCAGGATTGCCGCTCGTTGGCACGTTTTGCGCTGCGTGGGATCCCGGCGTTACCGGCTGGCGGTGCGCATATTCGCGTAACGTTCCAGGTCGATGCCGACGGTCTTTTAAGTGTGACGGCGATGGAGAAATCCACCGGCGTTGAGGCGTCTATTCAGGTCAAACCTTCTTATGGTCTGACCGACAGCGAAATCGCCTCAATGATTAAAGACTCAATGAGCTATGCCGAGCAGGACGTAAAAGCCCGTATGCTGGCTGAACAAAAAGTCGAAGCGGCGCGCGTACTGGAAAGTCTGAACGGCGCGCTGGCTGCGGATGCCGCGCTGTTAAGCACCGCAGAACGTCAGGTCATCGACGATGCCGCTGCTCACCTGAGTGAAGTAGCGCAGGGCGATGATGTTGACGCCATCGAACAAGCGATTAAAAACGTAGACAAACAAACCCAGGATTTCGCCGCTCGCCGCATGGACCAGTCGGTTCGTCGTGCGCTGAAAGGCCATTCCGTGGACGAGGTTTAATATGCCAAAGATTGTTATTTTGCCTCATCAGGATCTCTGCCCTGATGGTGCTGTTCTGGAAGCTAAGAGCGGTGAAACCATTCTCGACGCTGCGCTGCGTAACGGCATCGAGATTGAACACGCCTGTGAAAAATCCTGCGCTTGCACCACCTGCCACTGTATCGTTCGTGAAGGTTTTGACTCGTTGCCGGAAAGCTCTGAGCAGGAAGACGACATGCTGGACAAAGCCTGGGGGCTGGAGCCGGAAAGCCGTTTAAGCTGCCAGGCGCGCGTCACCGATGAAGATTTAGTGGTCGAAATTCCGCGTTACACTATCAACCATGCGCGTGAGCATTAACAGAGGTTAGTATGGGACTTAAGTGGACCGATAGCCGCGAAATTGGCGAAGCACTGTACGATGCGTATCCCGATCTCGACCCGAAAACGGTTCGATTCACCGATATGCATCAGTGGATTTGCGATCTGGAAGATTTCGACGACGACCCGCAGGCATCTAACGAGAAAATCCTCGAAGCGATTTTGTTAGTCTGGCTGGACGAAGCTGAGTGAATAAACGGGCTGCCTGGGGGTAGCCCGTTTTGCTGTTAAACAAATAAGGATAACTAAAATGACAGAAGCGATGAAAATTACCCTTTCTTCCCAACCTGCTGATGCGCGTTGGGGAGAAAAAGCGACTTACAGCATTAATAATGATGGCATTACCCTGCACCTGACCGGGGCTGACGATTTGGGGCTGATCCAGCGTGCGGCGCGCAAGATTGACGGTCTGGGCATTAAGCATGTTCAGTTAAGCGGTGAAGGCTGGGATGTGGATCGTTGCTGGGCGTTCTGGCAGGGTTACAAAGCGCCTAAAGGTACGCGTAAAGTCGAGTGGCCGGAGTTGGACGATGCACAACGCCAGGAACTGGATAACCGCCTGATGATCATCGACTGGGTGCGTGACACCATCAACGCACCGGCTGAAGAACTGGGGCCATCACAACTGGCGCAGCGTGCTGTTGATCTGATCAGCAACGTTGCGGGCGATCGTGTGACTTACCGGATCACTAAAGGCGAAGATCTGCGCGAGCAGGGTTATATGGGGCTGCACACCGTTGGACGCGGATCAGAACGTTCCCCGGTATTGCTGGCGCTGGACTATAACCCAACGGGCGATAAAGAAGCGCCGGTATACGCTTGCCTGGTAGGCAAAGGCATCACCTTTGATTCCGGCGGTTACAGTATCAAACAGACCGCGTTTATGGACTCGATGAAGTCCGATATGGGCGGTGCTGCAACGGTTACCGGAGCGCTGGCATTTGCTATTACGCGCGGTCTGAATAAACGCGTGAAACTGTTCCTCTGCTGTGCGGATAACCTGATCAGCGGCAACGCGTTCAAACTGGGCGATATCATCACCTATCGCAACGGTAAAAAAGTCGAAGTGATGAACACCGATGCGGAAGGGCGACTGGTGCTGGCAGATGGCCTGATTGATGCCAGCGCGCAGAAACCGGAACTGATTATTGATGCTGCGACCCTGACCGGAGCGGCGAAAACCGCGCTGGGTAATGATTATCACGCACTGTTCAGTTTTGACGATGCGCTGGCAGGGCGTTTGCTGACGAGTGCCGCGCAGGAGAATGAACCATTCTGGCGTCTGCCACTGGCGGAGTTCCATCGTAACCAGTTACCGTCAAACTTTGCCGAACTTAACAATACCGGAAGCGCGGCTTATCCGGCAGGGGCGAGTACGGCGGCGGGCTTCCTGTCGCACTTTGTTGAGAACTATCAGCAAGGTTGGCTGCACATTGACTGCTCAGCGACTTACCGTAAAGCGCCGGTTGAGCAGTGGTCTGCGGGCGCGACCGGGCTGGGTGTGCGCACGATTGCCAATCTGTTAACTGCGTAATCTTTTATGCCGGATGCGGTTCAAGCCACATCCGGTTTTTTTATCAGACCGTTGGCAAAGTGCATTTGTTCATGCTGGATGCGGCGTAAACGCCTTGTCCAGCCTACAAAGTATTGCAAATTCAACAAATTGCGATTCACTTGTAGGCCTGATAAGCGTAGCGCATCAGGCACTTGCGCCCAGAACGTTGAATGATTTGTGGTTCTTATGTCCGAAACAAAAAATGAACTTGAAGACCTGCTGGAAAAAGCAGCAACCGAACCGGCACACCGTCCGGCCTTTTTCCGTACTCTACTGGAATCCACTGTCTGGGTGCCGGGTACAGCGGCGCAGGGCGAGGCAGTAGCTGAAGATAGTGCACTTGATTTACAGCACTGGGAAAAAGAAGATGGCACCAGCGTCATTCCTTTTTTCACCTCGTTAGAAGCACTTCAACAGGCGGTTGAAGACGAACAGGCATTTGTCGTGATGCCCGTTCGCACGCTGTTTGAGATGACCCTTGGTGAAACGCTCTTCCTTAATGCAAAACTGCCCACCGGCAAAGAGTTTATGCCGCGTGAAATCAGTTTGCTGATCGGTGAAGAGGGAAACCCACTGAGCAGTCAGGAAGTGCTGGAAGGTGGCGAGTCGCTGATATTATCGGAAGTCGCAGAGCCGCCAGCACAAATGATTGATTCGCTCACCACCTTATTTAAAACCATTAAGCCGGTGAAGCGCGCTTTTATTTGTTCAATTAAAGAAAGCGAAGAGGCACAACCTAATTTGCTTATTGGTATTGAAGCAGATGGCGATATCGAAGAAATTATTCAGGCGGCGGGAAGCGTGGCGACCGATACGTTACCGGGCGATGAACCTATCGATATTTGTCAGGTGAAAAAAGGGGAAAAAGGAATTAGCCACTTTATTACCGAACATATTGCGCCATTCTATGAACGTCGCTGGGGTGGATTCCTGCGTGATTTTAAACAGAATCGGATAATATAAAATATGCCGCCCCAAAGGGCGGCATTCGGGCTTACTTGCTGCACTGAAGGTTGTTAGCCACCAGTAAATTATTACCAGAGAAACTCCGGTTATTATTTACCTGGGAAAACAGCGCACCAGAAACAATAAGTACGATACAAAAGCACCGTATCTTCATTGTGCGATCCATGCGAAGACCGCATCACGACAGCACCACTGGCGATATTGCCGCGATAGCAAGCGCTGTGAAGCACCTGCGTTGCTTATGCAACACAAGTCAATCTGCTGGAAAGGCCGCGAACCAGACCAGCAATAAAAAGCTTATATCACTGGCTCAACCGGCAAATCTGCCCGTGCCCCCCATTCACTCCATGCACCGTCGTACAGTTTTATGTTTGGTACATCCAGCGTAGCGAGTGCCAGCAACACGACGGCTGCCGTTACGCCAGAACCGCAACTGACAATAATCGGTTTGTCATAGCTGACGCCGCGTCCAAAAAATATTGTATCCAGTTCATCGGTCGTCTTCAGTTCGCCTTCGCGCACCAACTCCGTCCACGGAACATTCAGCGCGCCGGGAATATGCCCACGACGTAAACCTGGGCGAGGTTCATCAACTTCAGCATTAAAACGCGCTGCCGGTCGGGCATCAATAATTTGCGCCGTTTTTTCATGGCTTGCCAATAACACATCGGTCACTTTCACCACGGCTTCCAGGTTAAACGCGGTGTTAAACTCCCCTTCCGGCAATACCACCGCGCCCTCTTCTAACAGAAGACCATCGCGCTGCCAGCCCGCCAGTCCACCGCCCAGAATCGACACTTTCTCCACGCCAAAAGTGCGCAGCATCCACCATGCGCGCGGTGCAGAGAAAAGGTTACCTTCATCATAGACAATCAGATGTTTGTCCTGATTAACGCCCAGTTCACGCATTGCCACTGCGAATGTTTCCGGGCGTGGCAGCATGTGCGGAAGCGGGGAAGTGTGATCGGAAAGTGCTTCGATATCGAAAAATACTGCGCCGGGGATATGTCCATTGAGATATTCCTGGGCAATGTCACGATCTTCCTGTCCGGGCGGTGCCATACGGGCATCAATAATCTGAATTTCCGGATCATCTATATGTTCAGCGAGCCAGTCGGCTCCTACAAACCATGTCGTGGACATAGGCATCTCCATTTTTGCCGGGGTTAAGCTAAATTGTCGGATGTTTGCCGAAAAGCGACAAGCAAAAGAGACTGATTTGGCTGTCTGAGCCACATTTCTCACTAAAATTCGGATTCTGTAGGCGTGATAGTGAATTACATAACGTCATTTCTCACGCATAATAATTATTCGATGTTGCTAACGGGCCATTGTGGCAGGGATGAGAGATGAAAAAGTTACGCATAGCCGCCTGCATGTTAATGCTGGCGCTGGCAGGGTGCGACAACAACGATAACGCGCCAATAGAGGTGAAAAAAGACGCGTCCTCAGAAGTTGCTAAAGACACATCGTCGGGAAATACGAATTCTGCAAAAACCTCCGCGGTAGAGCGACAAAAACTGGCACAACAGAGTGCCGGTAAAGCACTGACATTGCTGGATCTCTCTGAAGTACAACTCGATGGCGCAGCCACGCTGGTGCTGACTTTCTCCATCCCCCTCGACCCGGATCAGGATTTCTCGCGTGTTATCCATGTCGTCGATAAAAAGAGCGGCAAAGTGGATGGTGCCTGGGAGCTATCAGATAATCTCAAAGAGCTACGCTTGCGCCACCTTGAACCTAAACGTGATTTGATCGTCACTATTGGCAAGGAGGTCAAAGCTCTCAATAACGCAACCTTCAGTAAAGATTACGAAAAAACGATTTCTACCCGCGATATCCAACCCAGCGTCGGTTTTGCCAGCCGTGGTTCGCTGCTGCCCGGGAAAGTCGTTGAAGGGCTGCCGGTAATGGCGCTCAACGTTAATAATGTCGATGTTAACTTCTTCCGTGTGAAGCCTGAATCTCTGCCTGCTTTCATTAGCCAGTGGGAATACCGCAATTCGCTGGCGAACTGGCAATCGGACAAACTATTGCAGATGGCTGATTTGGTCTACACCGGGCGTTTTGATCTCAATCCTGCGCGTAACACCCGTGAAAAATTATTGCTGCCGCTGGGCGATATCAAGCCGCTTCAACAGGCGGGCGTGTATCTGGCGGTGATGAATCAGGCAGGACGTTACGATTACAGTAATCCGGCTACGTTGTTTACGTTAAGTGATATTGGCGTATCGGCCCACCGTTATCACAATCGTCTGGATATCTTTACCCAAAGCCTGGAAAACGGCGCGGCTCAGCAAGGAATTGAAGTCTCGTTATTAAATGAGGAAGGGCAGACTCTGGCTCAGGCGACCAGTGATGCACAGGGCCATGTGCAACTGGAAAATGACAAAAACGCGGCACTGCTGCTGGCGCGTAAAGACGGTCAGACAACGTTGCTTGATTTAAAACTTCCGGCGCTGGACTTAGCGGAATTTAACATTGCAGGCGCGCCAGGCTACAGCAAGCAGTTCTTTATGTTTGGCCCGCGCGATCTTTATCGCCCTGGCGAAACGGTAATTCTCAATGGGTTATTGCGGGATGCGGACGGTAAAATGTTACCGGATCAACCTGTCAAACTGGACGTGATTAAACCCGACGGGCAGGTTCTTAGGAGCGTCGTTAGTCAGCCGCAAAATGGCCTCTATCACTTTACCTGGCCACTCGATAGCAGTGCGCCAACAGGCATGTGGCATATCCGCGCTAACACGGGCGATAACCAGTATCGAATGTGGGATTTCCACGTCGAAGATTTCATGCCTGAGCGTATGGCGCTGAATCTGAGTGGCGAGAAAACGCCGTTAACGCCGAAAGATGAGGTGAAATTCTCTGTGGTGGGTTACTACCTGTACGGAGCGCCTGCTAACGGTAATACCTTGCAGGGGCAGCTTTTCCTGCGGCCACTGCGTGAAGCGGTTGCTGCATTACCCGGTTTCGAATTTGGTGATATTGCTGCCGAAAACCTTTCCCGATCATTGGATGAAGTCCAGTTGACGCTGGATGATAAAGGGCGCGGCGAAGTTTCTACAGAAAGTCAGTGGAAAGAAACACATTCTCCATTGCAGGTTATTTTCCCGGGGAGTTTACTGGAATCCGGCGGCCGCCCGGTGACGCGCCGTGTTGAACAGGCTATCTGGCCTGCGGATGCGTTGCCAGGGATCCGCCCGCAGTTCTCGTCAAAATCGGTTTACGATTACCGCACTGACAGCACGGTAAAACAGCCCATTGTTGATGAAGACAGTAACGCTGCTTTTGATATCGTTTATAGCGATGCACAGGGCGTGAAAAAAGCCGTGTCGGGCTTGCAGGTGAGACTGATTCGTGAACGTCGTGATTACTACTGG
Source organism: Escherichia sp. KTE52 (assembly GCF_000408325.1). Lineage (NCBI taxonomy): Bacteria > Pseudomonadati > Pseudomonadota > Gammaproteobacteria > Enterobacterales > Enterobacteriaceae > Escherichia > Escherichia sp. KTE52. The sequence continues at coordinate 942,072 of NZ_KE138677.1, read as the reverse complement.
AACTGGTCGGAAGATGAAGGCTGGCGGTCGCAGTTTGATCAAAAAGATCTGATCGAAAATGAGCAAACACTGGATCTGCAAGCGGGTGAAACCGGCAAAGTGAGTTTCCCGGTAGAGTGGGGCGCTTATCGTCTGGAAGTTAAAGCGCCGAATGAAGCGGTCAGTAGCGTGCGTTTTTGGGCCGGATATAGCTGGCAGGATAATAGCGACGGTAGCGGTGCGGTGCGACCAGACCGTGTCACGATGAAACTGGATAAAGCCAGTTATCGACCTGGCGATACGATCAAGTTGCATATTGCTGCGCCAACGGCGGGTAAAGGCTACGCGATGGTCGAGTCCAGTGAAGGGCCGCTGTGGTGGCAAGAGATTGATGTCCCGGCACAAGGGCTGGATTTGATGATTCCGGTCGATAAAACCTGGAATCGACATGACCTCTATTTAAGTACGCTGGTGGTTCGTCCGGGAGATAAATCTCGTTCCGCGACGCCAAAACGTGCGGTTGGCGTGTTGCATTTGCCGCTTGGCGATGAAAACCGTCGCCTCGATCTGGCGTTGGAAACACCAACAAAAATGCGCCCCAATCAGCCATTAACCGTGAAAATCAAAGCCAGCAATAAAAATGGTGAGATGCCAAAACAGGTGAATGTGCTGGTGTCGGCCGTTGATAGTGGTGTGCTGAATATCACTGATTACGTTACACCAGATCCGTGGCAGGCATTCTTTGGTCAGAAACGTTATGGTGCTGATATTTACGATATTTACGGTCAGGTTATTGAAGGTCAGGGACGTCTGGCAGCGCTGCGCTTTGGTGGCGATGGCGATGAGCTGAAACGCGGGGGTAAACCGCCCGTGAACCACGTCAATATTGTTGCGCAACAGGCACAGCCGGTAACGCTCAACGAACAGGGGGAAGGTACGGTTACGCTACCCATTGGCGATTTTAATGGTGAGCTACGAGTCATGGCGCAGGCCTGGACAGCGGATGACTTCGGCAGCAGCGAAAGTAAAGTGGTTGTTGCCGCACCGGTGATAGCGGAACTGAATATGCCACGCTTTATGGCCAGCGGCGATACCTCGCGTCTGACGCTGGATATCACTAATCTTACCGATAAACCGCAAAAACTGAACGTTGCTCTGACCGCCAGCGGTTTACTTGAACTGGTGAGTAACTCGCCCGCAGGCGTTGAATTAGCGCCAGGCGTGCGAACTACGCTGTTTATCCCGGTACGCGCACTGGCGGGCTATGGCGATGGCGAAATTCGGGCCACCATTAGCGGGTTAGTGTTACCGGGTGAAACCGTTGCCGATCAGCATAAGCAGTGGAAAATTGGCGTCCGTCCGGCATTCCCGGCACAAACGGTCAATTATGGTACGGCGTTGCAGCCTGGTGAAACATGGGCGATGCCAACTGATGGATTGCAAAACTTCTCGCCTGTTACGCTGGAAGGACAGTTGTTGTTGAGCGGCAAACCACCGCTGAACATTGCTCGTTATATTAAAGAGTTAAAAGCGTATCCTTACGGATGTCTGGAGCAAACCACCAGCGGCCTGTTCCCGTCACTTTATACCAACGCCGCCCAGCTACAGGCATTGGGTATCAAAGGCGACAGTGATGATAAACGCCGTGCGGCAGTCGATATTGGCATTTCGCGTTTGCTGCAAATGCAACGTGATAACGGCGGCTTTGCGCTGTGGGATAAAAACGGTGACGAAGAGTACTGGCTGACTGCTTACGTGATGGATTTTCTGGTTCGCGCAGGTGAGCAGGGTTACAGCGTGCCGACAGAAGTCATTAACCGGGGAAATGAGCGTCTGCTGCGCTATTTACAAGATCCGGGCATGATGTCGATTCCGTATGCGGATAACCTCAAAGCCAGCAAGTTTGCCATACAGTCTTATGCTGCGCTGGTACTGGCACGGCAGCAAAAAGCACCGCTGGGTGCACTGCGTGAAATCTGGGAGCGTCGTGCAGATGCTGCTTCGGGTTTGCCACTGTTGCAACTTGGCGTTGCGCTGAAAACGATGGGCGATGCGACGCGTGGTGAAGAAGCGATTGCACTGGCGCTGAAAACGCCGCGCAATGATGAGCGGAAATGGCTGGGCGATTACGGTAGCCCACTGCGCGACAACGCGTTGATGCTCTCCTTGCTGGAAGAGAACAAACTGTTGCCAGATGATCAGAACACCTTATTGAACACGCTTTCGCAGCAGGCGTTTGGTGAACGTTGGCTATCAACTCAGGAAAGTAACGCGTTGTTCCTGGCTGCCCGTGCGATTCAGGATTTACCGGGCAAATGGCAGGCGCAAACGTCTTTCTCTGCCGCACCGCTGACAGGCGAGAAAGCGCAAAACAGCAATCTGAATAGCGATCAACTTGCAACTTTGCAGGTAACCAACAGTGGCGACCAACCGCTATGGCTGCGTGTGGATGCCAGCGGTTATCCGCAGTCTGCACCGCTTCCAGCGAATAATGTTCTGCAAATTGAGCGCCATATATTAGGTACTGATGGTAAGAGCAAGTCTCTGGACTCGTTGCGTAGTGGCGATCTGGTGCTGGTCTGGTTGCAGGTAAAAGCCAGTAACAGCGTGCCGGATGCGCTGGTGGTTGATTTGTTGCCAGCGGGTCTGGAACTGGAAAACCAGAACCTGGCGAACGGCAGCGCCAGTCTGGAACAAAGTGGTGGCGAAGTGCAAAACTTGCTCAATCAAATGCAGCAAGCGAGCATTAAGCACATTGAGTTCCGTGACGATCGCTTTGTGGCCGCGGTTGCCGTTGATGAATATCAACCGGTAACGCTGGTATATCTGGCGCGGGCGGTAACGCCGGGAACGTATCAGATGCCGCAGCCGATGGTGGAATCGATGTATGTTCCCCAATGGCGGGCGACGGGTGCGACTGAAGATTTGCTGATTGTCAGACCGTAAATGCCTCGTCTGTTAACAAAACGCGGCTGCTGGATAACGCTGGCAGCCGCGCCTTTTATCATCATTCTGGCGGCGTGGGGAGCAGATAAACTCTGGCCTCTGCCGCTACATGAAGTCAATCCCGCACGCGTGGTTGTGGCGCAGGACGGTACGCCACTGTGGCGCTTTGCTGATGCAGATGGTATCTGGCGTTATCCGGTAGCAATCGAAGATGTTTCTCCACGTTATATTGAAGCACTGATTAATTACGAAGATCGCTGGTTCTGGAAGCATCCGGGCGTAAACCCGTTCTCGGTGGCGCGCGCAGCCTGGCAGGATCTGACTTCTGGTCGGGTTATCTCTGGCGGTAGCACGCTCACCATGCAAGTGGCGCGTCTGCTTGATCCTCACCCCAAAACATTTGGCGGCAAAATTCGTCAGCTCTGGCGCGCGTTTCAACTGGAGTGGCATCTGTCTAAACGTGAAATTCTGACTTTGTATCTTAATCGCGCCCCGTTTGGCGGTACGTTGCAGGGAGTTGGGGCAGCAAGCTGGGCTTATCTTGGGAAATCGCCTGCAAATTTAAGCTATTCCGAGGCAGCAATGCTGGCGGTATTACCGCAAGCACCCAGTCGGCTGCGCCCGGATCGCTGGCCGGAGCGTGCCGAGGCTGCGCGTAATAAAGTGCTCAAACGGATGGCAGTGCAAGGTGTATGGTCCCGTGAGCAGGTAAAAGAGTCAATCGAAGAACCTGTCTGGCTGGCACCCAGACAGATGCCAAAACTGGCACCGCTGTTTTCGCGGATGATGCTCGGTAAAAGTAAAAGCGACAAAATCGTTACTACACTGGATGCAGGCCTTCAGCGGCGTCTGGAAGAACTGGCGCTAAACTGGAAAGGACGATTGCCGCCGCGCAGTTCACTGGCGATGATCGTGGTTGATCATACTGATATGCGTGTTCGCGGCTGGGTAGGATCGGTTGATCTCAATGATGATTCACGCTTTGGTCATGTCGATATGGTTAATGCGATCCGATCGCCGGGATCGGTGCTTAAACCGTTTGTCTATGGTCTGGCGCTGGATGAGGGATTGATCCATCCGGCATCGTTGTTGCAGGACGTCCCCCGACGCACCGGCGATTATCGACCAGGTAACTTTGATAGCGGATTTCATGGCCCGATCAGCATGAGCGAGGCGCTGGTGCGCTCGCTGAACTTACCCGCCGTGCAGGTGCTGGAAGCCTATGGTCCGAAACGGTTTGCGGCAAAGCTGCGTAACATCGGGTTACCGCTGTTTCTGCCCAACGGTGCTGCGCCGAATCTGTCGCTCATTCTCGGTGGCGCAGGTGCAAAACTGGAAGATATGGCAGCAGCGTATACCGCTTTTGCTCGCCGCGGTAAGGCAGGTAAATTGCGCTTACAGCCTGACGCCCCCCTGCTTGAACGCCCCTTAATGTCGCCGGGGGCTGCGTGGATCATCCGCCGGATCATGGCTGATGAAGCGCAACCCTTGCCGGATGGCGCTTTGCCGCGCGTCGTACCACTGGCATGGAAAACTGGCACCAGTTATGGCTATCGAGATGCATGGGCGATAGGTATAAATGCTCGCTATATCATCGGTATCTGGACCGGCAGGCCGGACGGTACGCCTGTTGTTGGTCAGTTTGGCTTTGCCAGCGCCGTACCGTTGTTGAATCAGGTCAATAATATCTTACTGTCGCGCAGTGCAAATCTGCCAGAAGACCCACGTCCGAACTCTGTAAGCCGTGGTGTTATCTGCTGGCCGGGCGGGCAGTCTTTGCCGGAAGGTGACAGTAACTGTCGGCGTCGCCTGGCAACCTGGTTACTGGATGGAAGCCAGCCGCCAACTCTGTTACTGCCGGAGCAGGAAGGGATTAATGGCATACGTTTCCCTATCTGGCTGGATGAAAATGGCAAACGAGTCGCCGCCGATTGTCCACAGGCGCGACAAGAAATGATAAATGTCTGGCCGCTACCGCTGGAACCCTGGCTGCCTGCTCCGGAACGCCGGGCTGTGCGTTTGCCTCCGGCATCGACAATGTGCCCGCCATACGGTCGCGATGCCCAACTCCCGTTGCAACTAACAGGAGTACGTGATGGCACCATTATTAAGCGATTACCTGGCGCTGCTGATGCTTCTTTGCCTGTGCAAACCAGTGGTGGCGCAGGTGAACGCTGGTGGTTTCTTAATGGTGAGCCGTTAACTGAACGTGGGCGTAACGTTACGCTGCGTTTGAGTGAAAAAGGCGATTATCAATTACTGGTGATGGATGAAATGGGGCAAGTAGCGACGGTGAGATTTTCCATGCAGTAGTCTGTTTCACGACGGTTTGTTGCTTAAGCTCGGTTTATTTTAAAAAAATGTTACCTTCATCAATAGTCAACGGCCTTGTTGCTCATTATAATCCGCGCCATCTCGTACGCTGGTACAGACAACAACAGAACAATTTACAGAGGTAAAAATGGCTATTGAACGTACTTTTTCCATCATCAAACCGAACGCGGTAGCAAAAAACGTCATTGGTAGTATCTTTGCGCGCTTCGAAGCTGCAGGGTTCAAAATTGTCGGCACTAAAATGCTGCACCTGACCGTTGAACAGGCTCGTGGTTTTTATGCTGAACACGATGGAAAACCGTTCTTTGATGGTCTGGTTGAGTTCATGACCTCTGGCCCGATCGTGGTTTCTGTGCTGGAAGGCGAAAATGCGGTTCAGCGTCACCGCGATCTGCTCGGCGCAACCAACCCGGCAAATGCGCTGGCGGGTACTCTGCGTGCTGATTACGCTGACAGCCTGACTGAAAACGGCACCCACGGTTCTGATTCCGTAGAATCTGCCGCTCGCGAAATCGCTTATTTCTTCGGTGAAGGCGAAGTGTGTCCGCGCACGCGTTAATAATTTCGTAAATGCCGCGTGCAAACGTGGCATCCGTGCGCCAGAATTTGTACAATGCAGCGCCCCCGGACGAGCAGCCGCTCACCGGGGCGTTTCTTTTTTCAACCCTCCAGGGGCCATAACGTGTAATAACGAGGCCGGAATAGCATATGTCTGAACAATTAGTCACACCTGAAAACGTCACCACGAAAGATGGGAAAATCAACCTGCTGGATCTCAACCGTCAGCAGATGCGGGAGTTTTTTAAAGAGTTAGGTGAAAAACCCTTCCGCGCCGATCAGGTGATGAAGTGGATGTATCATTATTGCTGCGACAACTTTGATGAGATGACCGACATCAACAAAGTGTTGCGCGGCAAGCTGAAAGAGGTGGCGGAAATCCGCGCACCGGAAGTGGTTGAAGAACAGCGCTCATCTGACGGCACCATTAAATGGGCGATTGCCGTGGGCGATCAGCGCGTCGAAACGGTGTATATCCCGGAAGATGACCGAGCCACACTTTGTGTCTCTTCGCAGGTAGGGTGTGCGCTGGAGTGTAAATTCTGTTCCACCGCCCAGCAGGGCTTTAACCGTAACCTGCGGGTGTCGGAAATTATCGGCCAGGTGTGGCGGGCGGCGAAAATCGTCGGCGCAGCAAAAATCACCGGTCAGCGCCCAATCACTAACGTTGTTATGATGGGCATGGGCGAGCCGCTGCTTAACCTGAACAATGTGGTTCCGGCGATGGAAATCATGCTCGATGACTTTGGCTTTGGCCTGTCTAAACGCCGCGTGACGCTCTCTACTTCGGGCGTGGTTCCGGCGCTGGATAAACTGGGCGATATGATTGACGTTGCACTGGCAATCTCTCTGCATGCACCAAATGATGAAATTCGTGACGAAATTGTACCGATCAATAAAAAGTACAATATCGAAACTTTCCTTGCCGCGGTGCGCCGTTATCTGGAGAAATCCAACGCTAACCAGGGCCGTGTTACTATCGAGTACGTGATGCTCGACCACGTTAATGACGGTACTGAACACGCGCACCAACTGGCGGAGCTGCTGAAAGATACGCCGTGTAAGATCAACCTGATTCCGTGGAACCCGTTCCCGGGTGCGCCGTATGGTCGTAGCTCGAACAGCCGTATCGATCGCTTCTCAAAAGTGCTGATGAGCTACGGTTTCACCACCATTGTGCGTAAAACCCGTGGTGATGATATCGACGCCGCTTGTGGCCAGTTAGCGGGAGATGTCATCGACCGTACTAAACGTACTCTGCGTAAACGGATGCAGGGTGAAACCATCGACATTAAAACGGTCTGATAGCCATTACGCCACGGTTACTTTATGTACCGTGGCGTAATGTTTTATGAATGTCGCATTAAGTTGCAATTGTCTGATCAATATTAACGGTGCGTTTTTGCTGACTTTAAGGCAGTATGTAACGATGCAACAGTAAGTTAGCTTTGATTCACGTGGGCTTTGTCACGAGCACACAGACAGTCTTATACTGTATGATAAAGGTTAACCTTACAGATGTTTCGCGGTGTGGGTGGGCGTGATGGTTCACCGGCATCCCAATTCTCATTTAAACGTACCTGCAGCGAATGAATACTGAAGCCACGCACGATCAAAATGAAGCACTTACCACCGGCGCTCGCTTGCGTAATGCCCGTGAACAAATTGGACTTAGCCAGCAAGCCGTTGCCGAACGACTTTGTTTGAAGGTTTCCACGGTACGCGACATTGAAGAAGATAAGGCACCAGCCGATCTTGCTTCAACATTCTTGCGCGGGTATATCCGCTCTTATGCGCGTCTGGTCCATATTCCAGAAGAAGAACTGCTGCCAGGGCTGGAAAAGCAGGCACCTCTGCGGGCCGCAAAAGTTGCGCCGATGCAGAGTTTCTCCCTCGGGAAGCGACGTAAAAAACGCGATGGCTGGTTGATGACCTTTACCTGGCTGGTTCTGTTTGTAGTGATTGGCCTGAGTGGTGCCTGGTGGTGGCAGGATCACAAAGCCCAGCAGGAAGAGATCACCACGATGGCTGATCAATCTACCGCGGAATTGAATAATAACCAGAGCCAGAGTGTACCGTTAGATACGGCTACTGATCAGAACAGTACCACTACGTCGCCATCGGCGGCGGAGACCACCGTTACGAACACGCAAGCGCCAGCCGTGACGACGCCAGTTCCTGCTGTAGATCCACAGCAGAACGCGGTTGTTCCTCCTTCGCAGGCGAATGTTGATACTGCGGCCACTACTACACCGGCGGCTCCGGTTGCAACAACGACGCCAGATGCCGCAGCACCATTGCCAACCGATCAGGCTGCTGTAACAACGCCAGCGGCTGATCCTAATGCACTGGTCATGAACTTTACCGCCGATTGCTGGCTGGAAGTTACCGATGCTACCGGTAAAAAACTGTTCAGCGGGATGCAACGTAAAGGCGGTAATTTGAATTTAGCCGGTCAGGCACCGTATAAACTGAAAATTGGTGCGCCAGCCGCAGTGCAGATCCAGTATCAAGGGAAACCTGTCGATCTGAGTCGTTTTATCAGAACTAACCAGGTTGCGCGTCTGACCCTAAATGCCGAACAATCACCGGCGCAGTAACAGACGGGTAACGCGGGAGATTTTTCATGCATAACCAGGCTCCAATTCAACGTAGAAAATCAACACGTATTTACGTTGGGAATGTGCCGATTGGCGATGGTGCTCCCATCGCCGTACAGTCCATGACTAATACGCGCACGACGGATGTCGAAGCGACGGTCAATCAAATCAAGGCGCTGGAACGTGTCGGTGCCGATATCGTTCGCGTCTCTGTACCGACGATGGACGCTGCAGAAGCGTTCAAACTTATCAAGCAGCAGGTTAATGTGCCGCTGGTGGCCGACATCCACTTCGACTATCGCATTGCGCTGAAAGTGGCGGAATATGGCGTTGATTGCTTGCGCATTAACCCTGGTAATATCGGCAATGAAGAGCGTATTCGCATGGTGGTTGACTGCGCGCGCGATAAAAACATTCCGATTCGTATTGGCGTTAACGCCGGATCGTTGGAAAAAGATCTGCAAGAAAAATATGGCGAACCGACGCCGCATGCGCTGCTGGAATCCGCTATGCGTCATGTTGATCATCTCGATCGCCTGAACTTTGATCAGTTCAAAGTCAGCGTGAAAGCGTCTGACGTCTTCCTGGCCGTGGAGTCTTACCGTCTGTTGGCAAAACAGATCGATCAGCCGTTGCATCTGGGTATTACCGAAGCCGGTGGCGCACGTAGCGGGGCAGTGAAATCCGCTATTGGTTTAGGTCTGCTGTTGTCGGAAGGCATTGGCGATACGCTGCGCGTATCACTGGCGGCAGATCCGGTTGAAGAGATCAAAGTCGGTTTTGATATTTTGAAATCGCTGCGGATCCGTTCGCGCGGGATCAACTTCATTGCCTGTCCGACCTGTTCTCGTCAGGAATTCGACGTTATTGGTACGGTCAACGCGCTGGAGCAGCGTCTGGAAGATATCATCACCCCGATGGACGTTTCTATCATCGGCTGTGTGGTGAACGGTCCTGGCGAGGCGTTGGTTTCCACGCTTGGCGTCACGGGCGGCAACAAGAAAAGCGGCCTCTATGAAGATGGCGTGCGCAAAGACCGTCTGGACAACAACGACATGATCGACCAGTTGGAAGCACGCATTCGTGCAAAAGCCAGCCAACTGGACGAAGCGCGTCGAATTGACGTTCAGCAGGTTGAAAAATAATAACGTGATGGGAAGCGTCTCGCTTCCCGTGTATGATTGAACCCGCATGGCTCCCGAAATATTGAGGGAAGCGTTGAGGGTTCATTTTTATATTCAGAAAGAGAATAAACGTGGCAAAAAACATTCAAGCCATTCGCGGCATGAACGATTACCTGCCTGGCGAAACGGCCATCTGGCAGCGCATTGAAGGCACACTGAAAAACGTGCTCGGCAGCTACGGTTACAGTGAAATCCGCTTGCCGATTGTAGAGCAGACCCCGCTATTCAAACGTGCGATTGGTGAAGTCACCGACGTGGTTGAAAAAGAGATGTACACCTTTGAGGATCGCAATGGCGACAGCCTGACTTTGCGCCCTGAAGGGACGGCGGGCTGTGTACGCGCCGGCATCGAGCATGGTCTTCTGTACAATCAGGAACAGCGTCTGTGGTATATCGGGCCAATGTTCCGTCACGAGCGTCCGCAAAAAGGGCGTTATCGTCAGTTCCATCAGTTGGGCTGCGAAGTCTTCGGTCTGCAAGGCCCGGATATCGACGCCGAACTGATTATGCTCACCGCCCGCTGGTGGCGCGCGCTGGGTATCTCTGAACACGTTACCCTCGAGCTGAACTCAATTGGTTCGCTGGAAGCGCGTGCCAATTACCGCGATGCGCTGGTTGCTTTCCTCGAACAGCATAAAGAAAAGCTGGACGAAGACTGCAAACGCCGCATGTATACCAACCCGCTGCGCGTGCTGGACTCCAAGAATCCGGAAGTGCAGGCGCTACTTAACGATGCTCCGGCGTTGGGCGATTATCTGGACGAAGAGTCTCGCGAGCACTTTGCTGGTCTTTGCAAACTGCTGGAGAGCGCAGGTATCGCCTACACCGTAAATCAGCGTCTGGTTCGTGGTCTGGATTACTACAACCGTACCGTTTTCGAGTGGGTGACTAACAGTCTTGGTTCTCAGGGCACAGTGTGCGCAGGCGGTCGTTATGACGGTCTGGTGGAACAACTGGGCGGACGCGCAACACCGGCAGTGGGTTTTGCAATGGGCCTCGAACGTCTTGTGTTGTTAGTTCAGGCAGTTAATCCGGAATTTAAAGCCGATCCTGTTGTCGATATATACCTGGTGGCCTCAGGTGCTGATACTCAATCTGCGGCTATGGCATTAGCTGAGCGTCTGCGTGATGAATTACCTGGCGTGAAATTGATGACCAACCACGGCGGCGGCAACTTTAAGAAACAGTTTGCCCGTGCTGATAAATGGGGCGCATGTGTTGCTGTGGTGCTGGGTGAGTCCGAAGTGGCCAACGGCACGGCAGTAGTGAAGGATTTGCGCTCTGGTGAGCAAACGGCAGTTGCGCAGGATAGCGTAGCTGCGCATTTGCGCACGTTACTGGGTTAAGGAAGGAGAAGGACTGCGTGGAAATTTACGAGAACGAAAACGACCAGGTTGAAGCAGTTAAACGCTTTTTTGCTGAAAATGGCAAAGCACTGGCTGTTGGGGTGATTTTAGGTGTTGGCGCACTGATTGGCTGGCGCTACTGGAACAGCCATCAGGTTGAGTCCTCACGATCCACTTCTCTTGCTTATCAAAATGCGGTTACCGCAGTGAGCGAAGGCAAACCGGACAGCATCCCGGCGGCGGAAAAATTCGCTGCTGAAAATAAAAATACTTATGGCGCGCTGGCTTCTTTGGAACTTGCGCAGCAATTTGTTGACAAAAATGAACTAGAGAAAGCTGCCGCCCAATTACAACAAGGGTTGGCGGACACGAGCGATGAAAATCTCAAAGCCGTGATAAATCTGCGTCTTGCCCGAGTTCAGGTGCAGCTCAAGCAGGCTGATGCCGCGCTGAAAACCCTCGATACCATTAAAGGTGAAAGTTGGGCTGCTATTGTTGCTGACCTGCGTGGTGAAGCATTGCTGAGCAAAGGTGATAAGCAAGGTGCGCGTAGTGCGTGGGAAACAGGCGTGAAAAGCGATGTTACCCCGGCACTGAGTGAAATGATGCAGATGAAAATTAATAATTTGTCCATCTGAGAGGGACCCGATGCAATTGCGTAAATTACTGCTGCCAGGAATGCTTTCCGTTACCCTTTTAAGCGGCTGTTCGCTGTTTAACAGTGAAGAAGATGTGGTGAAGATGTCCCCATTACCGACCGTTGAAAACCAGTTTACGCCGACCACGGCGTGGAGCACTTCCGTTGGTAGCGGCATTGGTAACTTCTACTCTAATCTTCATCCGGCATTGGCGGATAACGTTGTCTATGCTGCCGATCGCGCTGGTTTGGTTAAAGCGATGAATGCGGATGACGGCAAAGAAATCTGGTCTGTCAGTCTGGCCGAGAAAGATGGCTGGTTATCTAAAGAGCCTGCGTTACTTTCCGGCGGCGTGACCGTCGCGGGTGGTCATGTCTATATTGGCAGCGAAAAAGCGCAGGTTTACGCGCTGAACACCAGCGATGGTACTGTTGCATGGCAAACCAAAGTAGCGGGTGAAGCACTTTCTCGTCCGGTAGTCAGTGACGGTCTGGTTTTGATTCACACCAGCAACGGTCAGTTGCAGGCGTTGAACGAAGCTGACGGCGCTGTTAAATGGACAGTTAACCTCGATATGCCTTCGCTCTCTCTGCGTGGCGAGTCTGCGCCAGCAACTGCATTTGGTGCGGCAGTGGTCGGTGGTGATAATGGTCGCGTCAGTGCTGTGTTGATGCAGCAGGGACAGATGATTTGGCAGCAGCGTATCTCCCAGGCGACCGGTTCTACCGAAATCGACCGTTTGAGCGATGTTGATACTACGCCGGTTGTGGTGAACGGTGTTGTTTTCGCGCTGGCCTATAATGGTAACCTGACGGCGCTTGATTTGCGCAGTGGTCAGATTATGTGGAAACGCGAGTTGGGGTCGGTGAATGATTTCATCGTCGACGGCAACCGCATCTATCTGGTCGATCAAAATGACCGGGTGATGGCGCTGACCATCGACGGTGGCGTTACACTGTGGACTCAAAGCGATCTGCTGCATCGCCTGCTGACGTCCCCGGTGCTGTATAATGGCAATCTGGTGGTGGGTGACAGCGAAGGTTATCTGCACTGGATTAACGTTGAAGATGGCCGTTTCGTTGCCCAGCAAAAAGTTGATAGCTCCGGTTTCCAGACTGACCCGGTTGCCGCTGATGGCAAACTGCTGATCCAGGCAAAAGACGGGACCGTGTATTCCATTACACGTTAATCGTCTCTGTCGTTCACTTTGAAAACGGCTCCTGGACAGGGGCCGTTTTCCTGTTTTTAACAACGACGCGAAAATTGCGGGCGTTGTCTGATGATTTATAAAAATGAGGCTTTAAACATGGTACCTGTGGTCGCGCTTGTCGGGCGCCCTAACGTAGGAAAATCCACGTTATTTAACCGTCTAACTCGCACCCGAGATGCGCTGGTTGCGGATTTCCCGGGTCTGACTCGTGACCGTAAGTACGGTCGTGCGGAAATTGAAGGCCGCGAGTTTATCTGTATTGATACCGGCGGGATTGACGGCACAGAAGACGGTGTAGAAACCCGCATGGCGGAACAATCGCTGCTGGCGATTGAAGAGGCGGATGTGGTGCTGTTTATGGTGGATGCACGCGCGGGCCTGATGCCAGCGGATGAAGCCATTGCCAAACATCTGCGTTCCCGCGAAAAGCCAACCTTCCTGGTGGCGAATAAAACCGACGGACTGGATCCGGATCAAGCAATCGTTGATTTTTATTCACTTGGTTTAGGTGAAATCTACCCGATTGCCGCTTCGCATGGTCGTGGTGTTTTGAGTCTGCTTGAGCATGTTCTGCTGCCGTGGATGGAAGATATCGCGCCGCAAGAAGAAGTGGATGAAGACGCGGAATATTGGGCGCAATTTGAAGCGCAAGAGAATGGCGAGGAAGAAGAAGAGGAAGACGACTTCGATCCGCAAAGTCTGCCGATCAAACTGGCGATAGTGGGTCGTCCGAACGTGGGTAAGTCTACACTCACTAACCGTATTCTCGGTGAAGAGCGCGTGGTGGTTTACGACATGCCCGGGACTACGCGTGACAGCATCTACATTCCAATGGAACGTGATGGACGTGAGTATGTACTCATTGACACAGCAGGCGTACGTAAACGTGGCAAAATTACCGATGCGGTAGAGAAGTTCTCGGTAATCAAAACGTTGCAGGCAATTGAAGATGCCAACGTTGTGATGCTGGTGATTGATGCACGCGAAGGTATTTCCGATCAGGATCTCTCCCTGCTGGGCTTTATTCTCAATAGTGGGCGCTCACTTGTGATTGTGGTGAACAAGTGGGATGGCCTGAGCCAGGAAGTGAAGGAGCAGGTGAAAGAGACGCTGGACTTCCGTCTGGGCTTTATCGATTTTGCTCGCGTGCACTTTATCTCTGCGTTGCATGGTAGTGGCGTTGGTAACCTGTTTGAATCAGTGCGTGAAGCGTATGACAGCTCTACCCGTCGCGTAGGCACGTCTATGCTGACGCGTATCATGACTATGGCTGTTGAAGACCACCAGCCGCCGCTGGTTCGCGGTCGTCGCGTGAAGCTGAAATATGCCCACGCCGGTGGTTACAACCCGCCGATTGTGGTAATCCACGGCAACCAGGTAAAAGACCTGCCGGATTCCTATAAGCGTTATCTGATGAATTACTTCCGCAAATCTCTGGATGTGATGGGTACGCCGATTCGTATTCAGTTTAAAGAAGGGGAAAACCCGTATGCGAACAAGCGTAACACCCTGACGCCGACCCAGATGCGTAAGCGCAAGCGTCTGATGAAGCACATCAAAAAAAATAAGTAATAGTAGGTAAGTACTTATCTATAGTTTCCCTCTCGTAAGTAGGGGGAAACTTATCGAAGGAGTTTATATGGAACTCAACTGCCCAATCTGTCAGAAACCTCTCGAGCGTAATGGTGACATCGCTCATTGTGAAACCTGTGACAAAAATTTCTCTCTCCAGGCATTGTGCCCTGATTGCCATCAGCCTTTGCAGGTACTCAAAGCCTGCGGTGCGGTAGATTACTTCTGTCAGAATGGTCACGGGCTTATTTCCCGCAAACGTGTTGAGTTTGTCCTTCCTGAATATTAAGTTTTATTTAAAATTTATATTCACACTATAAAAATTAGATTTATCAGTGTCTGGTCGATAAACAGATCGGTTAGACCATTTTAATTAAAATTGTATTTATATTTGCTTGAGTGATTTTTCCTTTATGTGTGGAATATACTGCCTGTCATTATTAATTTTTTGTATTGATATATTATTCAGGGATGGTGCATTGGGGGCGCTGTATTGTAATGATGCTGATCTCTGGTGCAGCCATTGCCGCACCGGAGACAAACATTAAACAAAATAACGACCCATAGCTCGAGTTCGGCAGCGAAGCGACCCGACAAGAAGCACAAAATAATAAAGGAACTTCATTTAAAGAACGCAGTGCCGATTACATCACCAACTCTGCAACACAAGGGTTTGAAAAACACATCGACCTCTGTTGAAAACAGAATTACCTTCTGGTGCAGTTGTTGTGGTGGCACCAAATGTCGCCAACGAAACCTGGGCGTTGGGACACTGAGTTGATTCAGGCAAATGTGATATAGCAAAACAGTGTGGAAGTATGAGTAATACGGCAGGGTACATTCAGTGATGCCCGGATTATATCTGGTGTTGGCATGGTGATATTGCCGGATGCGATACTGGCGCATCTTATCCGGCCTACGGATTAGCCGCTTTTTTACGTGGTTTGCGGGTTTTCATAACTGAACTGACTTCGCTGACCACCACGCCATCACCTAACCGCGTGGTCAACGTATCGCCCGCTTTGACCTGCTTAACCTGTTTCAGCACTGTGCCATCGGCGGCGCTGGTTACGCTATATCCACGCGCCAGTGTTGACAGCGGGCTCACGGCTTCCAGGTGTGTTACTGCATTACCAAAACGTTCACGTGTTACGCTAAGTTGTGCGTGTAACACTTCCGCCAGACGATATTCCAGTTGCTGAATCCGCGTTTGCGCGCGATGAATACGTGACTGCGGATTTTGCTGGGTTAGTCGCTGTGTTAATCGCTGCTGTTGCTGTCCGACACGTTTTAGCTGATTTTCCAGTGCAAAGCTCATCCGCTTTTGTAGACGTTCGAGAGTGGTTTGCTGACGCGCCAGCCGTAGCTGTGGGTGCTGCTGCTGTAATCGATGATGAATCTGTGTAAAACGCCGGGTGCGATTGGCGAGATAATAATCCATCGCCATCTCCAGTCGCTGACGGGCAGATTGCACCTGACGGAGTAATTCTTGCTGATTACGGCTCACCACTTCGGCGGCAGCCGATGGTGTGGGTGCTCGTAAATCGGCAACAAAATCGGCAATGGTCACATCAGTTTCATGTCCAACGGCGCTGACAACCGGAATGTGACTGGCAAAAATCGCCCGCGCTACGCGTTCGTCGTTAAAACTCCATAAATCTTCCAGCGACCCGCCGCCGCGCCCGACAATCAATACGTCGCACTCGTTGCGCTTATTCGCCAGTTCAATGGCGCGAACAATTTGCCCAGGCGCATCATCACCCTGTACGGCGGTAGGATAGATGATCACGGGTAGAGACGGATCGCGGCGTTTAAGCACATGCAAAATATCGTGCAACGCGGCACCGGTTTTTGAGGTGATGACACCTACACAGTGCGCGGGGGAGGGGAGTGGCTTCTTAAACTGTTGATCGAACAAACCTTCAGCCTGCAATTTCGCTTTTAGCTGTTCATACTTCTGTTGCAACAAGCCTTCACCGGCGGGCTGCATACTTTCAACGATTATCTGATAGTCACCACGCGGCTCATACAGCGTAATATTGGCGCGAACCAGCACCTGTTGCCCGTGCTGTGGGCGAAAGGCTACCCGGCGGTTGCTGTTACGGAACATTGCGCAGCGCACCTGGGCGGTATCGTCTTTGAGCGTAAAATACCAGTGACCGGAAGCCGGTTGCGTGAAGTTAGATATTTCACCGCTGATCCATACCTGTCCCATCTCATGCTCAAGCAGCAGACGAACCGTTTGATTCAGGCGACTAACGGTAAAAATTGCAGGGGATTGAGAAGGTAACATGTGAGCGAGATCAAATTCTAAATCAGCAAGTTATTCAGTCGATAGTAACCCGCCAGCAGGGGATAGCAAGCATTTTTTGCAAAAAGGGGTAGATGCAATCGGTTACGCTCTGTATAATGCCGCGGCAATATTTATTAACCACTCTGGTCGAGATATTGCCCATGCTACGTATCGCTAAAGAAGCTCTGACGTTTGACGACGTTCTCCTCGTTCCTGCTCATTCTACCGTCCTGCCGAATACCGCTGACCTCAGCACTCAACTGACGAAAACTATTCGTCTGAACATCCCTATGCTTTCCGCAGCAATGGATACCGTAACGGAAGCGCGCCTGGCTATTGCCCTGGCTCAGGAAGGCGGTATTGGCTTTATCCACAAAAACATGTCCATTGAACGCCAGGCGGAAGAAGTTCGCCGCGTGAAAAAACACGAGTCTGGCGTGGTGACTGACCCGCAGACTGTTCTGCCAACCACGACCCTGCGCGAGGTGAAAGAACTGACCGAGCGTAACGGTTTTGCTGGCTACCCGGTAGTAACCGAAGAAAACGAACTGGTTGGTATCATCACCGGTCGTGACGTGCGTTTTGTGACCGACCTGAATCAGCCGGTTAGCGTTTACATGACGCCGAAAGAGCGTTTGGTGACCGTGCGTGAAGGCGAAGCCCGTGAAGTTGTGCTGACCAAAATGCACGAAAAACGCGTTGAGAAAGCGCTGGTGGTTGATGATGAATTCCACCTGATTGGCATGATCACCGTGAAAGATTTCCAGAAAGCGGAGCGTAAACCGAACGCCTGTAAAGACGAGCAAGGCCGTCTGCGTGTTGGTGCGGCGGTTGGTGCTGGCGCAGGTAACGAAGAGCGTGTTGATGCGCTGGTGGCCGCTGGTGTTGACGTTCTGCTGATCGACTCCTCTCACGGTCACTCTGAAGGTGTTCTGCAACGTATTCGCGAAACCCGAGCCAAATACCCGGATCTGCAAATCATCGGCGGTAACGTCGCCACTGCTGCAGGCGCTCGTGCGCTGGCGGAAGCCGGTTGTAGCGCGGTTAAAGTTGGTATCGGCCCTGGTTCTATTTGTACCACCCGTATCGTCACTGGCGTAGGTGTTCCGCAGATCACCGCCGTTGCTGACGCAGTAGAAGCCCTGGAAGGCACCGGTATTCCAGTTATCGCTGACGGTGGTATTCGCTTCTCCGGCGATATCGCTAAAGCTATCGCTGCTGGCGCAAGCGCGGTGATGGTAGGCTCCATGCTGGCAGGTACGGAAGAATCTCCGGGTGAAATCGAACTCTACCAGGGCCGTTCTTATAAATCTTACCGTGGTATGGGCTCTCTGGGCGCGATGTCCAAAGGTTCTTCTGACCGTTACTTCCAGAGCGACAACGCCGCTGACAAACTGGTGCCAGAAGGCATCGAAGGCCGTGTGGCTTACAAAGGTCGCCTGAAAGAGATCATCCACCAGCAGATGGGCGGTCTGCGCTCCTGTATGGGCCTGACCGGCTGTGGTACTATCGACGAACTGCGTACTAAAGCGGAGTTTGTACGTATCAGCGGTGCTGGCATTCAGGAAAGCCACGTTCATGACGTGACCATCACCAAAGAGTCCCCGAACTACCGTATGGGCTCCTGATTCTCTTCGCCCGACTTCATGTCGGGCGATTTATATTATCTGTTTCACTTGCCTCGGAATAAGCGTCAATGACGGAAAACATTCATAAGCATCGCATCCTCATTCTGGACTTCGGTTCACAGTACACCCAACTGGTTGCGCGCCGCGTGCGTGAGCTGGGCGTTTACTGTGAACTGTGGGCATGGGATGTGACAGAAGCACAAATTCGTGACTTCAACCCAAGCGGCATTATTCTTTCCGGCGGCCCGGAAAGCACCACCGAAGAAAACAGCCCGCGAGCGCCGCAGTATGTCTTTGAAGCAGGCGTACCGGTATTCGGCGTTTGCTATGGTATGCAGACCATGGCGATGCAGTTAGGTGGTCATGTTGAAGCCTCTAACGAGCGTGAGTTTGGTTATGCACAGGTTGAAGTACAAACTGATAGCGCGCTCATTCGTGGTATCGAAGATGCGTTAAGTGCAGACGGCAAACCGCTGCTTGACGTGTGGATGAGCCACGGCGATAAGGTAACTGCAATTCCTGAGGGTTTCGTTACCGTAGCCAGCACCGAAAGTTGCCCGTTTGCCATAATGGCTAACGAAGAAAAACGTTTCTATGGCGTACAGTTCCACCCGGAAGTGACTCACACCCGTCAGGGGATGCGTATGCTGGAGCGTTTTGTGCGCGATATCTGCCAGTGTGAAGCACTGTGGACACCAGCAAAAATTATCGATGACGCCGTAGCCCGCATTCGCGAGCAGGTGGGCGATGATAAAGTGATCCTTGGCCTCTCTGGTGGCGTGGACTCTTCTGTTACTGCGATGCTTCTGCACCGTGCTATCGGTAAAAACCTGACCTGCGTATTCGTCGACAACGGCCTGCTGCGTCTGAATGAAGCTGAACAGGTAATGGATATGTTTGGTGATCGCTTCGGCCTGAACATCATTCACGTTCCGGCAGAAGAGCGTTTCCTGGCTGCGCTGGCGGGTGAAAACGATCCGGAAGCTAAACGTAAAATCATCGGTCGCGTCTTCGTTGAAGTATTCGATGAAGAAGCGCTGAAACTGGAAGATGTAAAGTGGCTGGCGCAGGGGACTATCTACCCTGACGTTATTGAATCCGCCGCTTCTGCGACGGGTAAAGCGCACGTTATCAAATCTCACCACAACGTAGGCGGCCTGCCGAAAGAGATGAAGATGGGCCTGGTTGAACCGCTGAAAGAGCTGTTCAAAGACGAAGTGCGTAAGATTGGTCTGGAGCTGGGTCTGCCGTACGACATGCTGTACCGCCACCCGTTCCCGGGGCCTGGCCTTGGCGTTCGCGTGCTGGGTGAAGTGAAGAAAGAGTACTGCGACCTGCTGCGCCGTGCGGATGCCATCTTCATTGAAGAACTGCGTAAAGCTGATCTGTACGACAAAGTCAGCCAGGCATTCACTGTCTTCCTGCCAGTACGCTCCGTAGGCGTAATGGGCGATGGTCGTAAATATGACTGGGTTGTCTCTCTGCGTGCTGTCGAAACCATCGACTTTATGACCGCACACTGGGCGCACCTGCCGTATGATTTCTTAGGGCGCGTTTCCAACCGTATTATCAATGAAGTGAATGGTATTTCCCGCGTGGTGTATGACATCAGCGGTAAGCCGCCAGCTACTATTGAGTGGGAATAAACCCGAACACTAAATGCTGAGGTTTTCTATTCGTACGAGGCTTCAGCATATTTTGGTAACAAAACCCTCTGTTCATCCACTGGAGGGTTTTTTATGCAATTAAAAGCCCATAATCCTCACGAATTACAGGCCTGGTAGTGGAAAGACGATTAATTAAACCAACTGTCTGATTTATTCTCTTCTGCTTTACCCACGCTTTTCATCAAATCACGACCACCTTCAGTCATATTCCTGTTAGCGTCAGCTTCAGATTGTACAACATCGGTTTGCGCTGCTTTGTGTTTCAGTTCCTGATCGATAAATTCGTTCTCACGCTTAACGCGCGCTTCTTCTTTTGCCAGCGCCAGTTTTTGCTTCTGAATCTCTAAGTTGCGCAGCTCATCTTCATAACTTTGATCGCGCTTTTTATCCGCAGTGAATTCGGCGTCCCGTTTATCCTGGCGAGCTTTTTTATCCGCTGCTGCTGCTGCCGCTCTTTTATTCGCTGCGGCCTGAGCGTTTGCGCGCCGTTGCTTCTCTTGCTGGATTTCCCTGTTGCGCTCCGCAACCCATTCGTCATGCTGCCTTTGTTCTTCATTTTTGCCTTGCTGTTCAGCTTCTGCGACCGCAGAGAGTTGATCCTGTAATGAAGAGGCGAAAGCCGGGCTACTAACAGCAGCTAATATGGCGGCGCAAAGAAAAACTTTCTTCATGAGTCCTCCTGATAGTTAGCTCTTTTCAGGACATTTTGTATTTGGCTGAATACGCGTTTCGTTATAAGTGGTGGTAATAACAACGGCTAAACCCGTTGTGAACTGGCATTCTTTACCCACTTGGGTGGAGGTGTACACTTTGGTGCCTTCCTTATAAGTTAAAGAGACACCTTCCACTAAGGTTTTATCATTCACCATAGTACCCGCTGCCGCGCCTACAGCTCCGCCACCAACTGCACCAGCAGTTGTTCCGGAGTTACTACCAGATCCAACGTTATGGCCGATAACGCCGCCTGCGACAGCGCCAATAAGTGCGCCAAAGGCTTGCGCATTCCGTTTATTTTGTGAGTTATCTACGGCAACTTTTGCGGGAAGAATGGAGATAATATTAACGGTTTTAGTTTCTTGCTTTGTATTCAGTTGATCGGTTTGATAGACATCGGCGGCATGGTCGTCAGCATTTGACTGGCATCCTGCCAGGGTGAATGACGCTAAAATTGCCACAGGCAGAAAACATTTTTTAAATTTCATCACTATTCCTTGTTGTACACATTACGAAAAATAAGACATTTAAGATCATCAAAAGAAGAAAGTAAATGTATTGCGGATAAAGGAATAGATTTAATTTATTAAAATTCACCAGGATAATAAATTAATAAAAAATATAATTGAAATATATATATTAATTTAATGTTTATTCCGTCCTTAGGCAAGATGATCGTCAGTCAGGGCAAAGAGGCGAGATTTAAGGTGAAAGAATGCTTGCCGCTTTGATAACAACAAAGAGCAACAGCATCTGACAACATTGAGCCGTCTTGTTCAGGAAGGATGACGAAGGTAACCGCTAACGTTGTACCGATGATTCGATAGAGAGTGTGGATTGTTGAGCTTCTTTTTTGCTCTGATGATGCTGCCAGGCACTGACGGACGAGTAGATAAAGCGGCCAAAGAAGAAGATAAAGCTAATGAGTAGTACGATACGGGTCATACGACTGTTAAATCGGTGTCGTTTTCGCATACTGGTTGCCTGACTCACAAAAGGTTCCTTGAAGTATGTCCCACTCAGGAGACGGTACTTACATTAAGGCACATCAGGAAAAAATGGTCAATTCTTCGTTATGTAAAAAAGCGTCAGTGGATACATATTTTAATGTTATGGAAATTAATTTAATTATTTACAGTGCTGATGTAATAATGATGAATTAACATAATAAACGTAATAATTCATTAATCAGGGTTATTTTGTTTGATATATATCAATTGGAACTTTCATATGACACTTAGAATCAATGTCCTCTATAGCGATGAGTAATCATCTTTCGAAGTCAGGTGGGATGCCTGTCTGAATACACCCCTTCAGGATGTGGGGGATTCTGCTGAGCATCTATGAAACTGAATGCAACTTATATAAAAATACGTGATAAATGGTGGGGGCTTCCGCTGATCCTGCCTTCTTTAATTTTACCTGTTTTCGCACAAATAAATACTTTCGCGCATATTTCCTCTGGTGAAGTATTTCTCTTTTATCTGCCCCTGGCTCTGATGATCAGCATGATGATGTTTTTTGGCTGGGCAGCATTACCGGGTATAGCATTAGGCATTTTTGTTCGTAAGTATGCGGAGCTTGGCCTTTACGAAACGCTTTCGTTAACGGCTAATTTTATTATCATTATTATTATTTGTTGGGGCGGTTACAGGGTCTTTACTCCCCGGCGTAACAACGTTTCACATGGCGATACCCGCTTAATTTCCCAGCGAATTTTTTGGCAGATTTTTTTTCCTGCAACGTTGTTCCTGGTGCTTTTCCAGTTTGCGGCGTTTGTAGGATTACTGGCGAGCAAAGAAAATCTGGTAGGCGTCATGCCTTTTAACCTTGGAACCTTAATCAATTATCAGGCCCTGCTGGTCGGTAATCTTATCGGTGTCCCGCTGTGCTATTTCATCATTCGGGTGGTGCGAAATCCACTTTATTTACGTAGCTATTATTCGCAGTTAAAACAGCAGGTTGACAGAAAAGTGACCAAAAAAGAATTTGCGATCTGGTTACTGGCTTTAGGTACGTTGCTGTTGCTGTTATGTATGCCGTTAAATGAAAAAAGCACAATTTTTAGCACCAACTATACGTTATCGTTATTGTTGCCGCTGATGATGTGGGGAGCAATGCGCTACGGCTATAAGTTTATATCGCTGCTCTGGGCGGTAGTGCTGATGATCAGTATTCACAGCTATCAGAATTACATTCCCCTTTATCCAGGATATACCACGCAACTGACCATAACTTCCTCCAGTTATTTAGTTTTTTCTTTTATTGTCAATTATATGGCTGTACTGGCAACCCGTCAGCGAGCGGTGGTCAGACGCATTCAACGGCTTGCCTATGTGGACCCGGTTGTTCATCTGCCAAATATTCGCGCCCTGAACCGCGCGCTGCGCGATGCACCCTGGTCCGTGCTATGTTATTTACGCATCCCAGGCATGGAAATGCTGGTAAAGAACTATGGCATCATGCTACGCATTCAATATAAACAAAAAATTTCACACTGGCTGACATCATTGTTGGAGCCGGGCGAATCTGTTTATCAGCTTTCCGGCAACGACCTTGCGTTACGACTGAATACAGAATCACACCAGGAGCGCATTACCGCGCTGGATAACCATCTGAAGCAGTTTCGTTTCTTTTGGGATGGAATACCGTTACAACCTCAGATTGGCGTTAGTTATTGCTATGTCCGCTCACCGGTTAATCATATATACCTGCTGCTCGGGGAGTTAAATACGGTTGCCGAACTTTCCATCGTGACCAATACCCCGGAAAATATGCAACGTCGTGGGGCAATGTATTTACAACGGGAATTAAAAGACAAAGTGGCGATGATGAATCGGCTACAGCAGGCGCTTGAGCATAACCAGTTTTGCCTGATGGCCCAGCCGATTACTGGGGTGCGTGGTGATGTCTATCATGAAATTCTGCTGCGCATGAAAGGAGAGAACGATGAACTCATCAATCCTGACAATTTCTTACCGGTTGCGCATGAATTTGGCTTATCGTCCAGCATCGACATGTGGGTCATCGAACATACACTGCAATTTATGGCGGAAAATAGAGAAAAAATGCCTGCCTGCCGATTTGCTATTAACCTGTCGCCAACTTCCGTTTGTCAGGCGCATTTTCCTTTGAACGTCAGTCATTTTTTAGCTAAATATCAAATAGAAGCGTGGCAGCTTATTTTTGAGGTAACAGAAAGTAATATCCTGACCAATGTTAAACAGGCACAGAATACGTTGCAGCATCTTCAGGAGTTAGGATGCCAAATTGCAATTGATGATTTTGGCACCGGCTATGCCAGTTATGCGCGGCTAAAAAATGTGAATGCCAATTTATTAAAAATTGATGGCAGCTTCATACGCAATATTGTCTCGAATAGTCTGGATTACCAGATAGTGGCGTCAATTTGTCATCTGGCGCGAATGAAGAAAATGCAAGTGGTTGCGGAATATGTTGAAAATGAAGAGATTCGCCAGGCGGTTCATTCTTTGGGTATTGATTACCTGCAAGGCTTTTTGATTGGTGAACCGCAACTGTTAGTGGATATGCTGGATGAAAGAGAACCTGTCCGGGAAAGCGCGTAATTTATTGGGGCCGACATAACATGTTGGCCCGTTTTCATTTCATCTTAAGCCGCGATTTCAGGCGTGCTTTCTTCTTCAATTTTTAACCGCCAGCCAGCCACGCCTTCCCAGTATTCTTGCTCTTTTTCCAGATCAAGCAGAACCAGCGCGTTCTGGCTAAACCAGTCATGCGGAAAACGCAGAGTCCAGTGGCTGTCATCGGTAATCAGCGTTAATGTCGGTGGGGTAGTGGTTGCCTGACGTTGGTTGTTTAGCAATACGCCAAGGCGCAATAGCTGGATTAAGGGCAGAAACTGCTTCTTCTTAAACAGCGTAAAGCGCGGCAGATCGTCGAGCTTAATCGCTTTACGGTGATAGCGTACCAGCGTCGCCATCATCAATTGTTGTTCCTGATTAAAACCCGGTAAGTCGCTGTTTTGCAGGATATAGGCCGAATGGCGATGCAATCCGCTATGGTTGATATTTAACCCGACCTCATGCAGCATGGCGGCCCAGCGTAGCAAGGCTTCCAGTTGCGGATGCGCCAGCTTCGGTTGTTGTTTCCGCCACTGTTCGTACATCTGCATGGTGGTTTCCAGCACCCGCCGTGCCTGTTCACTGTCAATGTGATACTGGTTGGCGAGGCTGCTGGCGGTACGACTACGTACATCCTGATGGCGAAAACGGCCTTCCATTTCATAAAGTACGCCTTCGCGTAGCGCACCGTCAGAAAGCCGCAGTTCACGGATAGCTAAGGCATCAAACACACCGCATAAAATTGCCAGTCCAGGGACAAATACGGTTTTCCGTTCTTCGGAAAGGCCCGGTAAACTAAGCGATGCAAAATTACGATGGCGTAAAACTTCTTTCACCAGTTTTTCGAGACGTTCCGGGGTAATAATCCCGTCTTTCTCGCCCATTTCCATCAACACTTCATGGGCGGCTTTAATGGTGCCGGAAGCGCCCATTGCCACGTTCCAGCCCTGAATCCGGAATTGCCAGGTTAAGGTTTCCAGTTTTTGCGCCGCTGCCATGCGTGCGCGCTGAAAATTCTCTTTATTGATGACGCCACCCTGGAAATAAAGCTGGGCAAAGCTGACGCAACCCATTCGGCGGCTTTCCACGAGAATGGGTTCAAAATTTTCGCCAATCACCAGTTCCGTTGAGCCGCCGCCAATATCAATAACCAGCTTGCGGCCTTTTTCCGGTTGGGTATGCTCCACGCCCATAAAAATCAGACGTGCTTCTTCATTACCGGAGATAATTTCAATCGGGTAGGGGATAACCTTTTCTGCTCGCTTCAGAAAGTCAGTGGCATTCAGCGCCTGACGTAGCGTATGGGTCCCAACAATACAGACGCTGGAAGGAGAAAATCCTTGCAGGCGTTCGGCAAACAGCGACAGGCAGTTTAAGCCGCGCGTCATTGCTTCTTCACTCAACATATTATCTGGCCCCAGACCGTCCGCCAGATGCACACGCTGTTTCAGGCGACCAATAATCTGCATTGCGCCATCCACCACACGGGCAATGACCATGTGGAAACTGTTTGAACCAAGGTCGACCGCAGCAAACTCCTGTGGACGAGGGGATTTGTCGTGTATTGGCATAGGGTTATTCAGATTGTTCGAGTGATTTGATGTAGTCGTAAATCGCCAACTGCGCCCGTACTTTGCGGCGGTTACCGCGGGGAACGTAGCGATTACTGAGTTCTTTATCGATATAACGCGCTTTGACTGTATCGCTGAACAGAATTTCGATGATGTCCAGTACCCGCTGCTTCAGCCGTGGGTCGAGCAGTGGCGTTGCCACTTCAATACGATAATCAATATTGCGTGTCATCCAGTCGGCGGAGGACAGGTAAACCTTTTTATCGCCGCCATTTTCAAAAATATAAACCCGGTCATGTTCCAGGTAACGATCGACAATGCTGATAGCACGGATGTTATCGCTAATGCCTTCCAGATTAGGGATCAGTGAACACATCCCACGCACCAGCAGATTCACCGGCACGCCGGAGCTGGAGGCCGCATACAGACGATCAACCAGACCTTTATCGACCAGGTTATTCAATTTCAGGGTAATACCGCTGGGTAGCCCTTGTTGAGCATTGGCGATCTCGCGGTCTACCATTTCATACAGCAGGCGACGAGAGTTTTGCGGTGACACCATTAAATAATCGAATGTTACGGGACGGTATGGATTTTCAATAAAATTGAACACTCGCCGTACTTCGTTGGTGATACGCGCATCGGCAGTCAGCAGCGAGTAGTCGGTATAAAGGCGCGCCGTTTTTTCGTTAAAGTTCCCGGTTCCGATATGCGCATAACGCACAACTTCGCCGTTTTCTTTACGCGAAATCAGGAATAATTTGGCGTGAATCTTCAGCCCCGGGGCAGAGAAGATCACATGTACTCCCGCTTCGGTAAGCCGCTTCGCCCAATGAATGTTAGCTTCTTCGTCGAAACGTGCCTGTAACTCAACCACCACGGTGACTTTCTTACCGTTGTGCGCGGCGTGGATCATCGAGTCGATGATGCGCGAATCTTTCGCCACGCGGTAAATGTTAATTTTAATCGCCAGTACGCTTGGGTCGAACGAGGCCTGGCGTAGCAGTTCCAGCACGTGCTCAAAAGTGTGATAAGGATAATAGAGCAGCACATCGTGTTCGCGAATGGCGTCAAAACCGTTGCGGAACTGGGCTTTATCAAACCATATATGACGTAAACGCGGCAGTGGTTTGTTCACCAGATTGGCTTTGCCGACATTGGGGAAATTAATAAAGTCTTTAAAATTGTGATAACGGCCGCCGGGTACGATGGAGTCGTAGCGGGAGATGGTCAGTTTCTCACGCAACACTTCAACCAGCGCACTGGGCATATCGCGTTGATAAACAAAACGTACCGGTTCTGCGGTTAAGCGCTGCTTCAGGCTGGAAGACATCAACTCCATCAGGCTGGCTTCCATCTCGTGCACTAAATCGTATTCGGCATCGCGGGTCATCTTCATCGAATAGGCATTCAGCGCGTCGTAATCAAAGAAGCCTTTGAAAATATCATCAAGGCAGTAACGCAGAATGTTATCCAACAGAATCATTGGCTTGCGTCGACGCGGTGCTTCCGGCGGTAAATTCACAAAGCGCGGCACTTTATCTGATGGGATCTCCAGCAGCGCGTAACGGATGGTATCGCCACGGATAATTTCCACCGCCAGATAGGTGTAATCATCTTTCAGGAACTGCACTAAATCAGTGTCAGCATTGATTAAAATCGGCGTAATGTGCTGACGCAGATACTGCTTAAAGTAATGACGCAGCCAGTTTTGTTGATTGACGGAGAGCTGGCGTTCATTAATCAGGAAGATCTGGTTACGCGCCATCTCCAGCAGCAGTTCGTTGTAGAGACCGTCGAATTCCTGATCGGCTTTCAGCACGCGGGACTGAATTTTGCCCAGTAAATGGCGGGAATGAGAGTTGGAACCTTGTTCTTCGCTAATAATGATGCGTCGCTTCAGTTCAGCGAAGCGGACTTTATAGAACTCATCAAGGTTATTGGAATAGATCCCAAGGAAACGCATCCTTTCAATCAGCGGGTTAGATTTGTCCGCCGCTTCCTGAAGCACGCGTTCATTGAACGATAACCAACTGAGCTCTTTTTCGATGTATAGCTTTTCCTGACCCATTACCACTTTTACTCCGTTTTATTCACGGGACACTGCCTGGATATTATGGCGAGCAATATTGGCAGATGTCCAACTATGCCAGAAAAGGGGGAAAAAAACTGCTGGAGCTTGCGATTTACAAGGGAATTGAAAAGCGCCAACGGTAGAGCTGACGCTTTAACTACGGGGGCATTACTCGTCGGCGGCGTAACCCTGCGGCGGCAGGCGTTGACCATCCAGCCACGCGGCGTTTTCGTGCATCTTCAGACGCCCATCGGCAAACCAGCTAATTACCAGTGGGTAAATAGCGTGTTCCTGGGTTTGCACGCGGGCGATGATTTCATCTTCCGTATCACCTGCAAATACCGGGACTTTTGCCTGTAAAACAATCGGTCCGCCGTCCAGTTCATCGGTGACGAAATGCACCGATGTGCCGTGTTCCTCATCACCATTTTCCAGCGCCTGGCGATGGGTATGCAAACCGGGATATTTTGGTAGTAGGGAAGGGTGGATGTTCAACAAACGCCCGGTGTAGTGAGAAACAAACGTCGGGCTGAGAATGCGCATAAAACCGGCCAGCACGACCACGTCGGGTGCGTACATGTCGATTTCGTGAATCAACTCCCGGTCATAGGCTTCACGACTGTCAAACGCGCTGGCGATGAGCGTATGTGTTGCAATACCGGCTTTGCGGGCGCGTTCAAGGCCGAACGCGTCGGCCTTATTGCTGAAAACTGCCCGTAGGGTGCCTTTAATTTTGTTGGTTTTGCAGGCGTCAATAATTGCCTGCAAATTACTTCCGTTGCCGGAAATAAGCACCACAATATTCATTATTCTATAACCACGCGTTGTTCGGAATCAGAGGCTTTGATGATACCGATTTTCCACGCGTTTTCACCGTTGTCATTGAGCAGGGCGAGAGCTTTGTCCACTTCCGGAGCCGGCAGGGCGATAATCATCCCGACGCCGCAGTTGAAGGTGCGATACATTTCATGGCGGCTGACATTGCCTGCCGTTTGCAGCCAGTTGAATACTTCCGGCCATTGCCAGGAGGATTCATCAATCACTGCCTGGGTATTTTCCGGCAATACGCGCGGAATATTTTCCCAAAAGCCGCCACCGGTCAGATGCGCAATGGCGTGCACATCCACTTTTTCGATCAACTCCAGTACCGATTTCACATAAATACGGGTTGGGGCCAGCAGATGATCGGCTAATGGTTTGCCGTCGAGTTCAGTGGTTTGCGGATCGCAGCCACTGACTTCAAGAATTTTGCGTACCAGCGAATAGCCGTTCGAGTGCGGGCCGCTGGAGCCGAGAGCAATCAGCACATCGCCGTCGCTGACTTTCGAACCGTCGATGATTTCTGATTTTTCTACCACCCCAACACAGAAACCAGCTACGTCATAATCTTCGCCGTGATACATCCCCGGCATCTCTGCCGTTTCGCCACCCACTAGCGAGCAGCCCGATTGCAGACACCCTTCCGCGATGCCGCTGATCACCGATGAGGCAGTATCAACATCCAGTTTTCCGGTTGCGTAATAGTCGAGGAAAAACAGCGGTTCAGCGCCTTGCACCACCAGGTCGTTAACGCACATGGCGACCAGATCGATACCGATAGTGTCGTGACGTTTTAAGTCCATCGCCAGACGCAGCTTGGTGCCTACGCCGTCAGTGCCGGAAACCAACACGGGTTCGCGATATTTTTGCGGCAGCGCACACAACGCACCGAAGCCGCCCAGACCGCCCATCACTTCCGGGCGACGCGTTTTCTTCACTACGCCTTTGATTCTTCCAACCAGAGCATTACCCGCGTCAATATCAACACCGGCATCTTTGTAGCTAAGAGAGGTTTTATCGGTCACTGCTTGGGTCCCCACGCGTTACTTGCGGTAGAAAAATAAAATTCGGCGCAATTCTAACAGGGAAAGCAAACGTTTGCGAGACTGCTTTACACAACCTTTTTTACCCCCCTTTTTGCTGAGCGAGAGGTGAAAAAATGCGCGTGCAGAGGCAACGAATGATTTATTGCCAGGATAATTATCTTTTTTAACTATTTGAATGTTAAATGTATTTATCTAAATTTTCTATGGGTTTGACTAAAATCAACGAAAATAATATTGCCGCCTTGAAGAAAGGCGGTATAATCCGTCGATTTTTTTTGTGGCTGCCCCTCAAAGGAGAAAGAGTATGAAGATCGTGGAAGTCAAACACCCACTCGTCAAACACAAGCTGGGACTGATGCGTGAGCAAGATATCAGCACCAAGCGCTTTCGCGAACTCGCTTCCGAAGTGGGTAGCCTGCTGACTTACGAAGCGACCGCTGACCTCGAAACTGAAAAAGTAACCATCGAAGGCTGGAACGGCCCGGTGGAAATCGACCAAATTAAAGGTAAAAAAATTACCGTAGTGCCGATTCTGCGTGCCGGTCTGGGGATGATGGACGGCGTTCTGGAAAACGTTCCGAGTGCGCGTATCAGCGTAGTCGGTATGTACCGTAATGAAGAAACACTGGAGCCGGTGCCGTACTTCCAGAAACTGGTGTCTAACATCGATGAGCGTATGGCGCTGATCGTTGACCCAATGCTGGCAACCGGTGGTTCAGTTATCGCCACCATTGACCTACTGAAAAAAGCAGGTTGCAGCAGCATTAAAGTGTTGGTGCTGGTGGCAGCTCCAGAAGGCATCGCTGCGCTGGAAAAAGCGCACCCGGACGTTGAGCTTTATACCGCATCGATTGACCAGGGGCTGAATGAGCACGGATACATTATTCCGGGTCTCGGTGATGCCGGTGACAAAATCTTTGGTACAAAATAAAGAATAAAAATAATTAAAGCCGACTTTAAGAGTCGGCTTTTTTTTGAGTAAAGCGCCTATAACACATAATACAGAGGAATATACTATGACGCGCCGTGCTATCGGGGTGAGTGAAAGACCGCCACTTTTACAGACAATCCCGCTTAGTTTGCAACATTTGTTCGCCATGTTTGGTGCAACCGTCCTGGTGCCCGTCTTATTTCATATTAACCCGGCGACCGTACTGCTATTTAACGGTATCGGAACGCTACTGTATCTCTTCATTTGTAAAGGCAAAATCCCGGCTTATCTCGGTTCCAGCTTTGCCTTTATTTCTCCAGTATTGTTACTGTTGCCGTTGGGTTATGAAGTCGCGTTGGGCGGCTTTATTATGTGCGGCGTGCTGTTCTGCCTGGTTTCTTTTATTGTGAAGAAAGCGGGAACCGGCTGGCTGGACGTCCTGTTTCCGCCCGCAGCAATGGGCGCGATCGTTGCCGTCATCGGTCTGGAGCTGGCAGGCGTAGCTGCCGGTATGGCTGGCTTACTCCCGACTGAAGGGCAAACGCCAGATTCCAAAACCGTCATCATTTCTATTACCACCCTGGCAGTCACGGTTTTAGGTTCCGTGCTGTTCCGTGGTTTCCTGGCGATTATCCCGATTTTGATTGGCGTGCTGGTGGGTTATGCGCTCTCCTTTGCGATGGGGATCGTCGATACCACGCCGATTATTAACGCTCACTGGTTTGCACTGCCAACCCTTTATACACCGCGCTTCGAGTGGTTTGCTATTCTGACTATTCTGCCAGCGGCGCTGGTGGTGATTGCCGAACACGTGGGGCATCTGGTCGTAACGGCTAACATTGTGAAGAAAGATCTGCTGCGCGATCCGGGCCTGCATCGTTCGATGTTCGCTAACGGTCTGTCGACCGTGATCTCCGGTTTCTTTGGTTCCACACCAAACACCACCTACGGGGAAAACATCGGTGTTATGGCGATCACCCGCGTATACAGTACATGGGTAATCGGCGGCGCGGCGATTTTCGCCATCCTGCTTTCCTGCGTTGGTAAACTGGCTGCCGCTATCCAGATGATCCCTCTGCCGGTGATGGGCGGCGTTTCACTGCTGCTTTACGGCGTGATTGGTGCTTCTGGTATTCGTGTGCTGATTGAATCGAAAGTGGATTACAACAAAGCTCAGAACCTGATCCTGACTTCTGTTATTTTGATCATCGGCGTCAGTGGCGCGAAGGTAAACATCGGCGCGGCGGAGCTGAAAGGCATGGCGCTGGCGACTATCGTCGGTATCGGCTTAAGCTTGATCTTCAAACTGATTAGCGTGCTGCGCCCTGAAGAAGTGGTGCTGGACGCAGAAGACGCGGATATAACAGATAAATAATGTACAGACCGGGCAGTGTTGCTGCCCGGTTCAAACATAATGGAATTCTGTGGTAAACTTCTCGCGATTTTGTGGAATCCCTGGTTGAGGTATCTCTGAACACACCGGCACAGCTCTCTTTGCCACTTTATCTTCCTGACGACGAAACCTTTGCAAGTTTCTGGCCGGGGGATAACTCCTCTCTACTGGCCGCGCTGCAAAATGTGCTGCGTCAGGAACATAGCGGTTACATTTATCTCTGGGCACGCGAAGGCGCGGGGCGCAGCCATCTGCTGCACGCGGCTTGCGCGGAATTGTCGCAGCGTGGCGATGCGGTGGGTTATGTCCCGCTGGATAAACGCACCTGGTTTGTCCCGGAAGTGCTCGACGGTATGGAGCATTTGTCGCTGGTCTGCATCGACAATATTGAGTGTATTGCTGGCGATGAGTTGTGGGAGATGGCGATTTTCGATCTCTACAATCGGATTCTGGAGTCGGGCAAAACGCGGTTGTTGATCACCGGCGATCGCCCTCCGCGCCAGTTGAATCTGGGATTACCTGATCTCGCGTCTCGTCTCGACTGGGGGCAGATCTACAAATTGCAGCCGCTTTCTGATGAAGATAAGTTGCAGGCGCTACAGTTACGTGCTCGTTTGCGTGGTTTTGAACTGCCGGAAGATGTGGGACGTTTCTTGCTGAAGCGACTCGACAGAGAGATGCGCACGCTATTTATGACGTTGGATCAGTTGGATCGCGCGTCTATTACCGCGCAACGTAAGTTGACCATTCCGTTTGTGAAAGAGATTTTGAAGCTGTAAACGGGACGTTTATTGTCGGATGCGGCGCGAGCGCCTTATCCGACCTACTCGAATCAAGTTCATTGTATTTGTAGGCCGGATAAGACTCGTCAAGCGTCGCATCCGGCAATATGCCTTAGCTACCGAAGGGGTACATCTTAACCCACGATTTCCAGCACCTGCTCCGGCGGACGACCAATGCGCGCTTTGCCATTCGCGACCACAATCGGGCGTTCCATCAGCTTCGGATTCTCTACCATCGCCTGAATCAGCGCCTCTTCGCTAAGCGAACTGTCAGCCAGATTCAGCTCTTTATAAAGATCCTCTTTCTGGCGCATTAATTCACGGGCGCTGTTCATCCCCAGCATGTTCAGCAAATCACGCAGCGTTGCCGCATCAGCGGGGGTTTCAAGGTAGAGCACTACTTCAGGCTCTACGCCGTTTTCTTTCAGCAAGTTCAGCGTTTCACGGCTCTTTGAACAGCGCGGGTTATGGTAGATTTTTACCTGTTTGGTCATTGTTCTTCCTTTAATGCGAATTACATCTTGGTATAAGGCTTAAAGCGTTCCTGCAACTGGCGCAACTGGTCAATACGCGCATCATAGCGGGCCTGTTGCAGACTGCCTAATTTCACCTGCGAACTGGCGCTACTCAATAAGGAAATGGCCTGATCGAGTCGCCCGGCGAGCGCATAACCTTCTGCTCGCGCAGCCAGTTCCTGATCGCGGTTATTTAGCGCGGCCTCCGCCTGTGCCAGTAAATCCCAGCCATTAATGTCATCTTTATTATTAAAGGTGTAGCGATTCAGAATATTGGCCGCTTCCTGTGGTTGACCACCTTGCAAATAAGCATTCGCCAGGTTGAGCTGCAACACCGGATTGGTGCGTAAATCTCGAGCATTTTTCAGCCGATTGATCGCGTCATTGGCTTTGTTTTGCCCAAGGTCGATATCGGTTGCCAGATCGAGAAACCATGCATTCGTTGGTTCTGCCGTCAGTAATGGCTGAAGCGTTTTCCGCGCCTCGTCGTATTTATTGGCTTCCATCGCCTGCAAAGCACGACCATACTGCGCCGCGCGCTGCTGGCGGACGTTACCTTTCGCCCATTCATCCAGTAAATCGCTGGTGAGCTGGTTACGCCCGGAATTGTACATCCCCAGTGTGCGAGCTTTCGCCAGATAGAAATCTTCTGACGATTGCACCACCATCGGGCGCATCTGATTAGCACGGTTACGGGCATCTGCCAGACGGCTTTCCGGTAACGGGTGCGTCAGCAAAATTTCTGGCGGACGCGAAGAGTAGCGCGCCTGATCGAGCAATTTTTCGAGGAAAGTCGGCATCGCCTGCGGATCGAACCCCGAGCGTTGCAGCACCTGGATACCAATACGGTCTGCTTCCTGTTCGTTTTGCTGAGTGAAACTGATCATCCCCTGGCGTGTTCCCGCCAGCGTACCGGTCAGCGCCGCCATCCCCGCCTGCGGGCTGGCCATCGCCAGTAAAATAGAACCTAGCGCGCCAACCCAGGTCAGTGGTGCGCTACGCTGCTGATCTTCCATTGCTCGCGCCAGGTGACGTTGGGTGACGTGGGAGATTTCGTGCGCCATAACCGAAGCCAACTGGCTTTCGTTATCGGAATAACGGAACAGGGCAGAGTGCAGCACCACGTTGCCGCCAAAGAAAGCAAAGGCGTTAATTTCGTCGTTATTGATCAGAAAGAAATGGAACGGCGTCTTCACTGAGTTGGCATGTGAAACCAGGCGCATCCCCAACGAATTAATATATTGTGTTAACAGTGGGTCATTAATTAATGGTGCGCTACCGCGTAGCTGGCGAACGTAA
Source organism: Escherichia sp. KTE52 (assembly GCF_000408325.1). Lineage (NCBI taxonomy): Bacteria > Pseudomonadati > Pseudomonadota > Gammaproteobacteria > Enterobacterales > Enterobacteriaceae > Escherichia > Escherichia sp. KTE52. Next base: position 907,371 of record NZ_KE138677.1, on the reverse strand, counting down.
TAGTCGCCCATCTGCATTTCCTGACCAATGGAAAGCGTGCTTCCCGCGGAGGTTCCCATATCCGGCAAGGTGTCTGTGCTGTCGGCAAACGCCGGGGCTACCTGACCGATGGTCATGGCAGCAATGAGGGTAGCAACCAGGTTTTTTTTCAACTGCCTGAACATAACCTCTGTCCTGTATTTCTGGAGAGTAGTCATTTGACCGATACTGTGAAATATCGTTCCCACCGCACTGCCTTTGAGTGTAACGACGAAGATTAGCCCACTCAAATGGCTTTTCAGTTTCCTTAATCCGTCATAAAAAGCGAAGTCTTTTTTGTGACATTTCGATACAATTGCGGATCGCAATCCCGCTCTTGAGGTTCAGGGAAGGTCTTTATGCTCGAAATGTTGATGCAATGGTATCGCCGCCGTTTTAGCGACCCGGAAGCGATTGCCTTGCTGGTTATTTTAGTTGCCGGTTTTGGCATTATCTTTTTCTTTAGTGGCCTACTCGCGCCGTTGCTGGTGGCTATTGTGCTGGCCTATTTGCTGGAATGGCCGACCGTCCGCCTACAATCTATTGGCTGTTCCCGCCGTTGGGCGACGTCGATTGTGCTGGTTCTGTTTGTTGGCATCCTGCTACTGATGGCATTCGTGGTACTGCCTATTGCCTGGCAGCAGGGTATTTACTTAATCCGCGATATGCCGGGGATGCTCAATAAACTTTCCGATTTTGCCGCCACGTTGCCGCGACGTTATCCGGCGTTGATGGATGCGGGCATCATTGATGCGATGGCCGACAACATGCGCAGTCGGATGATCACAATGGGCGATTCGGTGGTGAAAATCTCTCTCGCCTCGCTGGTGGGATTGCTGACCATTGCCGTCTATCTGGTGCTGGTGCCGCTGATGGTCTTCTTCCTGCTAAAAGACAAAGAGCAAATGCTGAATGCCGTTCGTCGGGTGCTACCACGTAACCGTGGGCTGGCAGGTCAGGTCTGGAAGGAAATGAACCAGCAAATCACCAACTACATTCGCGGTAAAGTGCTAGAGATGATCGTGGTGGGGATAGCCACCTGGCTGGGTTTTTTACTCTTCGGGCTGAACTATTCACTACTGTTGGCGGTACTGGTCGGCTTCTCGGTGCTTATCCCGTACATCGGTGCTTTTGTGGTGACTATTCCCGTAGTGGGGGTGGCGCTATTCCAGTTTGGAGCAGGCACTGAATTCTGGAGTTGCTTTGCGGTGTATCTGATTATCCAGGCGCTGGACGGTAACCTGTTAGTTCCCGTGTTGTTCTCCGAGGCGGTCAACCTGCATCCGCTGGTGATTATTTTATCGGTGGTGATCTTCGGTGGGCTGTGGGGATTCTGGGGCGTATTCTTCGCCATTCCTCTGGCGACACTAATTAAAGCGGTGATTCATGCCTGGCCCGATGGCCAAATCGCACAAGATTAACCTTCATTCCGGAATGTGAGATGTGCTGGCCGCAAGCGCAGCCAGCACGGAATGGAGCAAAGTAATCAGGCGTGTTCTTTCAGCCAGTTAATCACTACGTCGTGGTGATTGCTGGTTTTGAAATCGTCAAATACATGTTCGATTTTGCCGTCAGCGTCGATCAGGAAGCTGATGCGGTGAATACCATCGTAGGTTTTGCCCATGAAGGACTTCTCTCCCCAGACGCCGAATTGCTCGCACACCTGGTGATCCTCATCAGACAGAAGCGTAAAGTTGAGCAGCTCTTTTTCCGCGAAACGGAAGAGTTTTTCGGGTTTATCAGTGCTGATACCCAGCACATCAACACCGGCTTTTTTCAACTCATCCATGTTATCGCGTAAGCCGCAGGCCTGTACGGTACAGCCGGGGGTCATGGCTTTCGGGTAGAAATAAACCAGAACACGCTGTCCCTGGAAGTCGGCCAAATTAACTTGCTCTCCGTCTTGATCCGGCAAGCTAAATTTCGGTGCGATGTCACCGGCTTTCAGTGGATTCATTACTTAACTCCATCCTGTTCATCATGTTGGGAATAATTGACGACGCTAATACTGCCTTGCGCATTGAGTTCTGTACATAGTGCTTTGAAGGCTTGTTCAATATTTGCTGAATCCGCAGACGCCGGGCTGTGGGCTGTGATCTGAATATGTAGTTGTGCAGCGCGTTCATTTTCAGCAGGTTGCGTGCGAGACACCAGCTCCGCAATGTTCATATGGTGCGCGTCAAAAAGTGCGGTAAAGCGTTCAATTAAATGTGGTGAGTCTGCTACATCGACCTGAACCCAGACAGATGCTGGCATCGGCGGACGCGGACGAGCCGTCGTTCGCTTCATCACGATTAACAGATCCAGCTCGGCACCTTTCAACGGTAACGTTGATTCGATCAAGGTGATTGCGTTCCATGAACCGGAAAGCAGCATGATAAAAGTGAACTCTTCTCCCAGCATCGCCAGGCGACTGTCTTCAATATTACAGCCGCAACTACTGACATGACGGGTGATAGTGTTCACAATTCCGTGGCGATCGGCACCCAGAGCAGTAATCACCAGATAATGTTGCGATGACAGTGTCAAACCGGTTATTCCTTCAAGGGGGAGAGTAGCTCTTAAGGAAAGCATAAAAAAAACATGCATACAACAATCAGAACGGTTCTGTCTGCTTGCTTTTAATGCCATACCAAACGTACCATTGAGACACTTGTTTGCACAGAGGATGGCCCATGTTCACGGGAAGTATTGTCGCGATTGTTACTCCGATGGATGAAAAAGGTAATGTCTGTCGGGCTAGCTTAAAAAAACTGATTGATTATCATGTCGCCAGCGGTACTTCGGCGATTGTTTCTGTTGGCACCACTGGCGAGTCCGCTACCCTGAATCATGACGAACATGTTGATGTGGTGATGATGACGCTGGAACTGGCTGACGGGCGTATTCCGGTGATTGCCGGAACCGGCGCTAATGCTACTGCGGAAGCCATTAACCTGACACAGCGTTTCAATGACACTGGCATCGTTGGCTGCCTGACGGTAACCCCTTATTACAACCGCCCATCGCAGGAAGGTCTGTATCAGCATTTCAAAGCCATCGCTGAACATACTGACCTGCCGCAAATTCTGTATAATGTGCCGTCCCGCACTGGCTGCGATCTGCTACCAGAAACGGTCGGCCGCCTGGCGAAAGTAAAAAATATTATCGGAATCAAAGAGGCAACAGGGAACTTAACACGTGTTAACCAGATCAAAGAGCTGGTTTCAGACGATTTTGTTCTGCTGAGCGGTGATGATGCGAGCGCGCTGGACTTCATGCAATTAGGTGGTCATGGCGTTATTTCCGTTACGGCTAACGTTGCTGCGCGTGATATGGCTCAGATGTGCAAACTGGCGGCAGAAGGGTATTTTGCCGAGGCACGCCTTATTAATCAGCGTCTGATGCCATTACACAACAAACTATTTGTCGAACCCAATCCAATCCCGGTGAAATGGGCATGTAAGGAACTGGGTCTTGTGGCGACCGATACGCTGCGCCTGCCAATGACGCCAATCACCGACAATGGTCGTGAGACGGTCAGAGCGGCGCTTAAGCATGCCGGTTTGCTGTAAAGTTTAGGGAGATTTGATGGCTTACTCTGTTCAAAAGTCGCGCCTGGCGAAGGTTGCGGGTGTTTCGCTTGTTTTATTACTCGCTGCCTGTAGTTCTGACTCACGCTATAAGCGTCAGGTAAGTGGTGATGAAGCCTACCTGGAAGCAGCACCGCTTGCGGAGCTTCATGCCCCGGCAGGCATGATTTTGCCGGTGACCTCCGGTGATTATGCAATCCCGGTGACCAACGGTAGCGGTGCTGTCGGTAAGGCACTGGATATTCGTCCACCAGCCCAGCCGCTGGCGCTGGTATCTGGCGCACGTACCCAGTTCACGGGCGATACCGCTTCACTGCTGGTAGAAAATGGTCGTGGCAATACTCTGTGGCCGCAGGTGGTTAGCGTGCTGCAGGCGAAAAACTACACCATAACCCAACGCGATGATGCCGGTCAGACGCTGACCACCGATTGGGTGCAATGGAACCGTCTGGACGAAGACGAGCAGTATCGCGGCCGTTATCAAATCTCTGTTAAACCGCAGGGTTATCAGCAGGCGGTAACGGTGAAACTGCTGAACCTGGAGCAGGCGGGCAAACCGGTTGCAGACGCGGCTTCCATGCAGCGTTACAGCGCGGAGATGATGAACGTCATTTCCGCTGGCCTGGATAAATCCGTTACTGACGCGGCGAATGCAGCGCAAAATCGTGCTTCCACCACCATGGACGTACAAAGTGCTGCTGACGACACCGGTTTACCAATGCTGGTTGTTCGCGGGCCGTTCAACGTGGTTTGGCAACGTCTGCCAGCGGCGCTGGAAAAAGTGGGCATGAAAGTGACCGACAGCACCCGTTCGCAGGGCAGCATGGCCGTGACCTATAAGCCGCTGTCTGACAGCGACTGGCAGGAACTGGGCGCTCGCGATCCTGGCCTGGCATCCGGCGACTATAAACTGCAGGTCGGTGATTTAGATAACCGCAGCAGCTTACAGTTCATCGATCCGAAAGGTCATACGCTGACTCAAAGCCAAAACGACGCACTGGTATCTGTCTTCCAGGCAGCGTTTAGCAAGTAAAAATACAGGGCTGGAATCATCCGGCCCTTTTTTCTGATATGATACGCAAACGTGTGCGTCGACAGAAAAACGCAATTTTAGCGTTAATTCGCACGAAATTTGTTTGTCGGACACAGGTCGGATAAGGCGTTCACACCGCATCCGACAAAACATCTGGCACACCAGACAGCAAAAGATTTTAAAACGTTAATTCACACCCAGGAGTGATAAAGATGCAAAAGCAAGCTGAGTTGTATCGTGGTAAAGCGAAAACCGTATACAGCACGGAAAACCCGGATCTGTTGGTGCTCGAATTCCGCAATGATACGTCAGCAGGTGATGGCGCGCGCATTGAGCAGTTTGATCGCAAAGGTATGGTGAACAACAAGTTCAACTACTTCATTATGAGCAAACTGGCTGAAGCGGGTATCCCGACTCAAATGGAGCGTCTGCTCTCTGATACTGAATGTCTGGTGAAAAAGCTGGATATGGTGCCGGTTGAGTGTGTCGTACGTAACCGCGCCGCTGGCTCTCTGGTGAAACGTCTTGGAATCGAAGAAGGTATTGAGCTTAACCCGCCGCTGTTCGATCTGTTCCTGAAAAACGATGCAATGCACGACCCGATGGTTAACGAATCTTACTGCGAAACCTTTGGCTGGGTAAGCAAAGAGAACCTGGCGCGTATGAAAGAGTTGACCTACAAAGCGAACGACGTGCTGAAAAAACTGTTCGACGATGCCGGTCTGATTCTGGTCGATTTCAAGCTGGAGTTTGGTCTGTACAAAGGTGAAGTGGTACTGGGCGATGAGTTCTCCCCGGATGGCAGCCGCCTGTGGGACAAAGAAACGCTGGAGAAAATGGACAAAGACCGTTTCCGCCAGAGCCTCGGTGGCGTGATCGAAGCCTATGAAGCCGTCGCCCGCCGCCTGGGTGTAGAGCTGGACTGATTTTTTCGCTCATCATCTTGCCGTGCTGTTGGCACGGCAAGACAACCGCTTTTGTAAGACGTGAATTGAACGCTCATTCCTCCATCATTTCCTCCTGTTTTCCTGTGGTAATCTTCCTCTGAACCACCTACGATCATCACTATAATGAATATATTGTTGAGGTATCTATGCGCTGGCAAGGGCGTCGTGAAAGTGACAATGTTGAAGACAGGCGAAACAGTTCTGGTGGTCCGTCAATGGGCGGTCCCGGTTTTCGCCTGCCAAGCGGTAAAGGTGGGCTGATTTTACTGGTAGTGGTGCTGGTCGCTGGCTACTATGGTGTTGATTTAACCGGGCTGATGACTGGACAACCTGTTTCTCAGCAGCAATCAACGCGTTCAATTAGCCCAAATGAAGACGAAGCGGCAAAATTTACCTCGGTGATTCTGGCTACCACAGAAGATACCTGGGGGCAGCAATTTGAGAAGATGGGGAAGACTTATCAGCAACCGAAGCTGGTGATGTATCGCGGGATGACGCGCACCGGTTGCGGAGCCGGGCAGTCCATTATGGGGCCGTTCTATTGCCCGGCGGATGGCACGGTCTATATCGATCTCTCCTTCTATGATGACATGAAAGACAAGCTGGGCGCGGATGGCGATTTTGCCCAAGGGTATGTTATCGCCCATGAAGTCGGTCATCATGTACAGAAACTGTTAGGTATCGAGCCGAAAGTCCGTCAACTGCAACAAAATGCGACGCAGGCGGAAGTGAACCGCTTATCTGTGCGTATGGAACTTCAAGCCGACTGCTTTGCCGGTGTCTGGGGACATAGTATGCAGCAGCAAGGCGTTCTGGAAACTGGCGATCTGGAAGAGGCTCTGAATGCGGCGCAAGCTATTGGCGATGACCGCTTACAACAGCAAAGTCAGGGGCAGGTGGTGCCGGACAGCTTTACTCATGGTACTTCTCAACAACGCTATAGCTGGTTTAAACGTGGTTTCGATAGTGGCGATCCGGCACAATGCAATACTTTCGGTAAAAGTATTTAACTCTCGGGGCAGGGATGGCTGAACTGACTGCGCTACACACATTAACAGCGCAAATGAAACGCGAAGGGATTCGCCGCTTGTTGGTGTTGAGCGGGGAAGAGGGCTGGTGCTGTGAACATGCACTGAAATTGCGTGACATATTACCCGGTGACTGGTTGTGGGTTTCGCCGCAGCCAACTACTGAAAACCACTGTACGCCATCGGCGCTACAAACTTTGCTGGGGCGCGAGTTCTGTCATGCCGTATTTGACGCCCACCAGGGTTTTGATGCTGCAGCATTTGCGGCGCTTAGTGGGACACTGAAAGCGGGAAGTTGGTTGGTTTTGTTGCTTCCTGTATGGGAAGAATGGGAAAACCATCCCGATGCCGATTCTCTGCGCTGGAGTGATTGCTCCAGTCCCATTGCTACTCCACATTTTGTCCAACATCTCAAATGCGTCCTTACGACGGAGAACGATGCTATTCTCTGGCGACAAAACCAGCCGCTAACGTTGGCTGACTTTGTTCCCCGTACTGACTGGCAACCCGCTACTGGCGCACCACAGCCGGAACAGCAACAGATACTACAGCAGCTTCTGACCATGCCGCCTGGCGTGGCCGCGGTAACTGCTGCGCGCGGGCGCGGTAAGTCGGCACTGGCGGGGCAACTCATTTCCCGTATCGCAGGTCGTGCGATTGTTACTGCGCCTGCGAAAGCCGCAACGGATGTGCTGGCACAGTTTGCGGGCGAGAAGTATCGCTTTGTGGCACCAGATGTATTATTAGCCAGCAATGAGAAAGCCGACTGGCTGGTTGTCGATGAAGCCGCAGCCATTCCCGCACCGTTACTGCATCAACTGGTATCGCGTTTTCCGCGTACTTTGTTAACCACTACGGTGCAGGGCTATGAAGGCACCGGGCGCGGATTTTTGCTGAAATTTTGCGCTCGTTTTCCGCATCTGCAACGTTTTGAATTGCAACAACCGATCCGTTGGGCGCAGGGATGTCCACTGGAAAAAGTGGTCAGCGAGGCACTGGTTTTTGACGATGAAAATTTCACGCACGCACCACAAGGCGAGATCACCATTTCTCCATTTGAACAGATATTATGGCGCAGTGAGCCGGAAACACCGTTAAAGGTTTATCAATTATTGTCTGGTGCGCACTACCGGACGTCGCCACTGGATTTACGGCGGATGATGGACGCACCCGGGCAACATTTCCTACAGGCGACTTGCGAAAACGAGATCGCCGGGGCGCTATGGTTGGTGGATGAAGGCGGATTATCTGAACAACTCAGTCAGGCGGTCTGGGCCGGTTTTCGTCGTCCGCGGGGAAATCTGGTGGCTCAATCGCTGGCAGCGCACGGCAGCAATCCACTGGCGGCGACATTACGCGGGCGGCGTGTCAGTCGGATAGCCGTTCATCCGGCGCGTCAACGGGAAGGCATAGGACAACAGCTTATTGTCAGCGCCCTGAAATATACGTATGACCTCGATTATCTTTCTGTGAGTTTTGGTTACACCGATGAATTATGGCGCTTCTGGCAACGATGTGGTTTTGTGCTGGTGCGGATAGGTAACCATCGCGAAGCCAGCAGCGGCTGTTATACGGCGATAGCGCTGTTACCTGTTAGCGAAGCGGGGAAACAACTGGCGGAGCGTGAGCATGACCGTTTACGCCGCGATGCGCAAATTCTCGTGCAGTGGAATGGCGAAACTATTCCGGTTGATCGGCTAAACGACACCGTGCTTTCTGACGACGACTGGCTTGAACTGGCTGGTTTTGCTTTCGCTCATCGTCCGCTTTTAACGTCGTTAGGTTGTTTAACGCGTCTGCTACAAACCAGTGAACTGGCGTTACCGGCGCTGCGTGGACGCTTGCAGAAAAGCGTCAGCGACGCGCGGTTATGTACCACACTTAAACTTTCAGGCCGTAAGGCATTGCTGGCCCGCCAACGCGAAGAAGCCGTGCAGGCGCTATTGGCACTTGATGATGTTCGCACTGAACGCCTGCGCGATGGCATAACGCAATGGCAATTTTTTCACTGACTCCTTCAATTTTCTCTCATGGTCATTGTGAGTCAGCGGCGTAAAATTACTGACATCAGTTAAGGAGTTCGCCATGAAACATGACCATTTTGTTGTTCAAAGTCCGGACAAACCAGCGCAACAGTTGTTACTGCTTTTCCACGGTGTTGGGGATAATCCAGTGGCGATGGGGGAAATCGGCAGTTGGTTTGCGCCGCTGTTTCCGGATGCGCTGGTGGTGAGTGTCGGCGGCGCGGAGCCGAGTGGTAATCCGGCAGGGCGTCAATGGTTTTCGGTGCAGGGTATAACGGAAGAAAATCGCCAGGCGCGGGTAGATGCCATCATGCCGACGTTTATTGAGACGGTACGCTACTGGCAGAAACAGAGCGGAGTAGGGGCTAACGCCACGGCGCTGATCGGTTTCTCACAAGGGGCGATTATGGCGCTGGAGAGCATTAAGGCCGAACCGGGTCTTGCCTCACGCGTAATAGCCTTTAACGGGCGTTATGCCAGCCTGCCGGAAAGCGCATCTACTGCCACGACAATTCACTTGATTCACGGTGGTGAAGATCCGGTTATCGATCTGGCACATGCGGTTGCGGCACAAGAAGCGTTAATTAACGCTGGTGGTGATGTCACGCTGGATATCGTGGAAGATTTGGGGCATGCGATCGATAATCGCAGTATGCAATTTGCCCTGGATCACTTGCGTTATACCATTCCGAAACATTACTTCGACGAAGCGTTAAGCGGCGGTAAGCCCGGTGATAATGATGTGATTGAAATGATGTGAAAAACAGGTGCCAGGTGCGTAGGCCGGATAAGGCGTTTACGCCGCATCCGGCTATGGTGCCTGATGCGACGCTGAGGCGTCTTATCAGGCCTACGGTTGAAGGCCAGACATTGTCCGGCTCCTCCAGCTTACTTCTTCGGTTGATCCTTCTTCGGCCAGTCGTCGTCATCGTCCCACTTATCGTTGAAATCACGATGCGGGGGAAGCTCCGGCTTGTTGGCGAGAAATTTCTTATGGTCGACGCGCTTGAGATCTTTGATCACATTCAGCAGAACGCCCACCAAAAAGACAATCACCAGAATCCACCAATATTTAGCCAGCCAGTCCATGCTTATTTCCTCTTGCAGAACTACTCATCAGGCGACGAGCTGTTCCATGATACGTTGATACATACGGGCAAGTAGCTGCAGGTCGGCAGCATTGACGCATTCATTAATTTTATGAATGGTGGCATTGACCGGCCCGAGTTCCACCACCTGCGCCCCCATGCGGGCAATAAAGCGCCCATCGGACGTTCCGCCTGTGGTCAGTAGCTGCGGTTTAATTTCATTATAGTGCTCAACAGCGTTGACTACCGCATCGACCAGTTTACCGCGCGCGGTCAAAAATGGCTGTCCGGAAAGCCACCAGTCAACGGTGTAGCGTAGCTGATATTTTTCCAGTAACGCATGAACTTGCGCTTTGATCATTTCGTCTGTCAGTTCAGTACTGAAACGAAAGTTAAACTGTATAAACAGCTCACCCGGAATGACGTTATTACTGCCAGTACCCGCCTGAATATTGGCTACCTGCATACTGGTTGCCGGGAAAAATTCATTACCCTTATCCCACTCGATAGCCACTAACTCATTGAGGAAAGGTGCTGCGCGATGCACGGGGTTATCTGCAAGGTGTGGGTAGGCTACGTGTCCCTGCACGCCATGAATAGTAAGGTTACAGGTCAACGAGCCGCGACGGCCATTTTTCACTACATCACCGACAACTTCGATACTCGACGGTTCGCCAACCAGGCAGTAATCCAGCCGTTCACGACGCGCCATTAAGGTTTCAACCACTTTGACCGTGCCGTTGTGGGCGCTGGCCTCTTCGTCTGAGGTGATAAGAAACGCCAGTCGACCTTTATGGTTGGGATGTTGCGCGGCAAAGCGTTCTGCCGCCACGACCATCGCCGCCAACGACCCTTTCATATCTGCCGCGCCGCGCCCGAATAACATACCATCACGAATGGTCGGTTCAAATGGTGGGTTGATCCAACGGTCGGCATCGCCAGGCGGTACAACGTCGGTATGTCCGGCAAAGGCTAACGTTTCTCCCTGTCCGCGCCACGCCCAGAAATTCTGCGTATCCGCAAAGTCCATGCGTTCGACGGTAAAACCGATCGCCTGTAAACGTTCGATCATAATTGCCTGACACCCTGCGTCATCAGGACTTAAGGATGGGCGGCGAATAAGCTGCTGTGTCAGCTCAATAACCGGACACGACATAGACTACACCTCATGGAAAAATTGCTGATAACTGGATTCACTGAAACCCAGCAGCATAGGCTTCCCGGGCGCGCAGAGCAATGGGCGTTTGATAATTGCAGGCATTTCAGTCATTAATGCCGCAGCAGACGCCGCATCGGTGATTTTATTGCGAGTGATTTCGTCCAGTTTACGCCAGGTGGTGCCACGGGTGTTGAGTAACGCTTCCCAGCCTAATTCGTTGATAAATGAGTTCAGCAATTCACTGTCCAGACCATCAACACGGTAATCGTGAAAGCGAAAGTCAATGCTATTGGTTTCCAGCCAACGGCGGGCTTTTTTAATGGTGTCACAGTTTTTGATGCCGTAAAGGGTAACCATAATGAATCCTTTTGCGATTATTAAGAATAAATAATCATTTAACGGGCAATACATTTCCCCTGCAAATGATTGTCAGAGAATATAACATTATTAAGGTATTTCACTTAACAACTATTAAATAATTGTGAGCAGTTTGAACGCAATTATTAAGAATATTCCCCTAGGTATCTGTCTGTATTTCAAGCAGAATTGATTCAGTATTAGAATCCGTATGAATATGTTGAAATGTTGCTTTGCATCACATAAAAATCCCTGTCTCAGGGCCATAGTATTTACATAGGTTTTGCCCCGGAGGTAGTAATCACAGCAATCGAATAAATTAGCTTCACCACGGTATATTGTTTCCGTAGAATACCCATAATTATAAGAGAGGTTGTTATGATTGAACGTGAACTGGGGAACTGGAAAGACTTTATCGAAGTTATGCTTCGTAAGTAATTACCAGGACAAAAGGTAAAATGAAAGAACCTGATGAACAGGTTCTTTATCAGAAAGTTGAAAAAGGCGACACGTTGGCATGTCGCCTTTTTTATTGTTTATTCCGGCCGGGGTTTCAGCGGGAAGCGGCGACGTACCAGCACAAAGAATAGCGGTACGAAGTAAATTGCCAGAATGGTAGCGGAAATCATCCCCCCCATTACGCCAGTACCAACCGCATGTTGTCCGCCGGAGCCAGCACCGCTGCTGACTGCCATCGGCAGTACGCCGAAGACAAACGCCAGCGAGGTCATTAAAATCGGGCGTAAACGCTGGCGGCAGGCATAAAGCGTTGCTTCAAAAAGGTCGTGGCCTTTTTGATTCATCTCGTTAGCGAACTCGACAATCAGAATGGCGTTTTTCGCTGATAAACCAATGACCGTTAACAGTCCCACCTGGAAATAAACATCGTTTTCCAGCCCACGCATCCAGGTTGCCAGCAGCGCGCCGATAACCCCCAATGGCACGACCAGCATCACCGAGAACGGCACCGACCAGCTTTCGTACAGTGCTGCCAGACACAGGAACACGACCAGCAATGAAATCGCATACAGCGCCGGAGCCTGCGCGCCGGAAAGCCGTTCCTGATACGACATTGCCGTCCACTCCAGACCGAAGCCGTTCGGCAATTGCTGAACTAACGATTCCATAATATCCATTGCAGTACCGGTACTGACGCCCGGCGCAGCTTCCCCGACAATCTCTACCGCGGAATAACCGTTATAGCGTTCCAGACGCGGCGAACCTGTTTCCCAGCGGGAGGTCGCGAAGGCAGAGAAAGGCACCATGCTGCCGTCTTTGTTACGCACATACCACAGATTGATGTCATCTGGCAGCATGCGATACGGCGCGGCAGCCTGCACATAGACTTTCTTCACGCGACCGCGATCCATAAAGTCATTTACATAGCTCGAACCCCACGCGGTTTGCAGCGTGTCGTTAATATCGTCAATGGCAACGCCCAGCGCCTGGGCTTTACGTTGGTCGATATCAATCTGCAACTGCGGACTGTCATCAAGACCATTATGGCGCACACGGGTTAATTCCGGGTTTTCTGCCGCCAGCGCCAGTAACTGGTTACGTGCTGCCATTAGCGCATCGTGACCCGCCCCGGCGTGGTCCTGCAACTCCATATCAAAACCCGCAGAACTGCCAAGACCGCTAATTGCTGGCGGGCTGCTGGCAATAACTCGGGCTTCTTTAATCTTATTAAATTCTTTCGTTGCACGTTCGATAATGGCAAACGAGGTGCCGGTTTTACTGTCGCGTTCGCTCCAGTCTTTCAGGCGGATAAACATCCGCGCCACGTTTTGCCCGTTGCCGCCAGGGCCAGAACCGACCGTGGCAAACACCGACGTGATGTTGTCTTTCTCATGAGTGAAGTAATACTTCTCGATCTGTTCCACCACTTTCAGGGTTTGTTGCTGGGTCGAGCCGCTGGGCAACTGCACCGAGGTGGTGAACATGCCACGGTCTTCCAGTGGCAGGAACGACGTTGGCAGACGCAGGAACAGAAACACCATGCCGCCAAGTAGCAGGACATAAATCACAATCCAGCGCAGGCTGCGGTGGAGAATTTTCGCCACCCCTTTTTCGTAGCGTTCGGCGTTGCGGTTGAACATCTGGTTAAACCAGGCAAAAAAGCCTTTCTGCCCGTGATGCTCACCTTTTTTCAGTGGCTTAAGTAGCGTGGCGCACAGTGCCGGAGTGAGAATCATCGCCACCAGTACCGACAGCACCATCGCCGCAACAATAGTGATGGAGAACTGGCGATAGATAGCCCCGGTGGTGCCGCCGAAGAAGGCCATTGGCACAAAAACAGCCGAAAGCACCATCGCAATCCCGACCAGCGCGCCCTGGATCTGACTCATCGATTTCCGCGTCGCCTCGCGGGGCGAAAGTCCGTCTTCGCTCATAATACGTTCGACGTTTTCCACCACCACGATGGCGTCATCCACCAGCAGGCCGATCGCCAGCACCATCGCGAACATGGTTAAGGTGTTGACGCTGTAACCGAAGGCGTAAAGCACGGAGAAGGTTCCCATCAACACTACCGGTACGGCGATAGTCGGAATCAGCGTGGCACGGAAGTTTTGCAGGAACAGGTACATGACGAGGAAAACCAGTGCGATAGCTTCCAGCAGAGTTTTCACCACGTCTTCAATGGAGGCCTTAACAAACGAGGTGGTTTCATATGCCACCTTGTACTCCAGTCCGGGGGGGAAATACTGCGCCAGTTCATCCAGACGGTTGAGCACCAGCTCCGCCGTTGCCATTTCGTTCGCGCCGGAGGCCAGTTTTACTCCCAGACCCGAGGCTGGCTTACCATTAAAGCGGCTAAGATAATCATATTTCTCCGCTCCCATTTCGACGGTGGCGACATCGCCCAGCCTTACTTCTGAACCGTCCTGATTCACCCGCAAGGTGATATCACGGAACTGTTCAGGCGTTTGCAACAGCGACTGAGCGTTAATGGTGGCATTTAGCGCCTGTTTATCAACAGAAGGTGTTCCGCCAAGTTGCCCAACCGCAATCTGCGCATTCTGCGACTCAATGGCATCAGTGACATCTTTGGCGGTCATCTGGAAACTGTTCAGTTTTGCCGGATCAAGCCAGATACGCATCGAATACTGCGAACCGTAAGCGTCAATATCACCAACGCCATTAACACGGCTTAACGGATCCTGAATATTACTGGCAACATAATCGGCAATATCCTGTTTATCCATTGAACCATCAGTAGAGACGAAGGCAATGGTCAGAATGTTGGTATCGCCGGTTTTACGTACCGTTACGCCCTGATTTTGCACCGCCTGGGGGAGTTTACGCATGGCTGATTGCAACTGGTTTTGCACCTGTTGCACTGCTTCGTCCGGGTCTGTGCCTGCTTTAAAACTGAGCGTCACCGACGCCTGGCCGGTGCCGCTGCTTTGTGACGACATATACATCAGGTTATCGAGGCCAGTCATATTCTGCTCAATAACCTGGGTCACGGTGTTTTCCAGCGTCTGGGCCGACGCGCCAGGATAGTTAGCCGTTACTCGCACATTAGGGGGGGCGAGATCCGGGTATTGTTCAACAGGCAATGAAAAAATCGCCAGGGTTCCTGTCAGACACAACAGGATTGCCAGTACCCAGGCAAAAATGGGGCGATCAATAAAGAAATTCGCCATTAAAAGAGGACCTCGTGTTTCTGCGTATCGTTATGGGCATACCTTGCTTCACTGTAGCGGCAAGGTACGAGCCAATCGTGGAGAAAAAAAGGAGATAATGTAAATTATCAGCACTCGGTAGCAAAGTTTGCATAAGCGTAAAGTAACGGCAGCTATCTCTTTCCATTGCGGTGCATGAACGGAATGTTTTTCTAATTTGTTGAATTTTTAATAAAAAATACAGCGATTTTTTATTTTGATATCGCAAGGAAGAGCATCATTCGAACCCTGTCAGCGAAAACTCACCTTTACAAATGTAAAGCCGCAGCAGGATGTTAACAAAATTTCTTCTTAACGGAATCGTTGCCCGGCATCGTTTTTCCCGGAGAGCTTGCAAAAAGCGGATATTTCGTTTGTCTGGTTCCATATCAATAAGCGAGGAAACTGCTCGTTTTTGCTGACGCTCATCAACATACTAAACACTATTTTATGACTTCTGCTAATAATCATATGAATATATAGAGATATTAAATCGATGTCATGTATGATTCTTGTATTTTGTTTGTGTGGAATTATTTTTGATATCTATTGTTTTATACGAATATGACTTGCTCTCTATCTTATTAATTAACGTCGGGTATCTTTTTCCTCTATGGTTCTTAAAATGAGAAGACCATTTTTTTGGTTGAAAATCATATGCTAAGTGATGTGGTAAATATTCTTAGCTTTCTGAGAAAGTATTTTAATCATCTTGGTAGGTACACCATGAACTATTCTTCATATGGATCGATCTGTTTTATAGATCGATTTTCATTTATCGATCTATAAAAACTATATGACTTTATTTAAATAAACTGTCACTATTTTCAATATCTATTTCATGGAGGGGTGTCGCTCCGGATGAACTATTGCCAATAAAATATATTGGCATGGTTTGCAATGGTTTTTTATTAACTTTTGCATTACATGTGTTTATGTTTATTTGGTATAATTAATTGATTTTATTGATATTTTTTTATTGATGCGAAACGTTTTAAAGACTGTTTGGGCACCTTGTTTCAGGCAGGCTAACAGTAGTCCACTATTAACTAGTGAGCGGTAGATGAAGATGTAATATGGAAGTGATTAATCACTAACTTGTCGATAATAATGATTTTACGTTGTTGGTTAAATATCAGCAACGGTGGCGTGTTAGCGCCAAAAATAAAAAAACTTTACTCTGATGAATGTTTTTGGATGTTTTTCAATACTTGTTATGGGTAAGGGGGATATTGCGCCAAATTTTATTAAATTATATTGCGCGCAATATGTGTTTATTACCAGAGCATTGGGATAAAAAGTTCTCTGTTATGAAAATCATAATCGGTGAGTTTGTTTCTTTCCTCAAAATAAGGCGCTTTATTGAACTTTAATTAAAAAGGAATAATACGTGCTGGCGAACCTGACGACATTTAGCGGTGGCACCACCATGCTGGCGGCGGGTTCAACGCTTAACACCGGCGTATTCACCCAGCAGGATGGCAGCGTTCTGAATATCAACCTTGGGGAAGACGCCAGTAGCCCAATCATCACCGCCGACAGCGCCTCGCTGGATGGTACGTTGAATATTACTGGGGTGGGTAATATTCAGGAGCCGCTCAGCCATGATCCCTACACCTTCACGCTGATCGACACCGATGGCACCATCAACGGCGACTTTGACGACCTGACCATCGCCGGAATGAAGACGAGAGCGCTCGACTTCCTGACGGTCGCGGGTCGTATTAACCCCACGGATAACTCGCAGTACGAGCTCGCCACCTCGCTGTCCTGGTACGCAGATGAAAACAGTGCGGTCACAGATGCTCACGGAACCTTCACCCTGAGCGATCCCGATGGCAGCTTTACGCTGAACACCATACTGGCCGATGTTGCCCCGAACGACGCCACTCGCTGGGATGGTTCAACGCTGACCAAAGCGGGTGACGGCACGCTTATCCTGAAGGCGGCGAATACTTACAGCGGCAACACGCTCGTTAACGGTGGCACCCTGATTGCCGGAGTCGATAACTCGCTGGGTGAAGAGGGGGGGCTGGAGCTGGAATCTGGCTCCACCTTTGACCTGGATGGCATGAGCCAGAACCTTGAGTACGTATATGGCGATGTCGGGAGCACGCTGGATCTGGACGGAGGTAAATTGACTCTGGGAGGCGACAGCTATATGACCTCCTGGTTTAACGGCATCGTGACCGGCGGCGGCCTGCTGGATGTGTACGGCGATCTTATTATCGGGCAGACGAGCGATCTCAGCGGACTGAGTGCGACTATCGACATTGAGCAGTATGCCGTGGTGGAGGCTCAAACCCTGGAACTTGGCAGTGGGCGTATTGTGGCTGATGGCCTGCTGCTCATTGAATCCGCATCCGGTACTCTGGATAACAACATCAGCGGCAGCGGCGATGTCTGGAGCACAGGCGATACCACCCTCAGCGGTGACAATAGCGGGTTTAGCGGCTCCTGGACCCTCCGTAATTATGCCAGTTTCCGGGTGGCTGATGCTTCCGCGCTTGGCACGGGTAATGTCGTTGATGGCGGAACCCTGTATCTCGGCGGCACTGAAGACTGGGCGCTGAACAGCGGCAACGTGATTAGCGACTACTACAACTACGACGGCGAGCAACTCGTCGAGATGAACGCGGGTAAAGTGGTGAAACAGGGCGCTAACGCCATCACCATTGCGCATGCCAACACTTACAGCGGCGGCACGCTGATTGCCGAAGGCACGCTGAATGCCAGTGACGTTGGTGCGCTGGGGATGGGCGACGTAGATAACTACGCCATGCTGAATCTGAATGCGGCGGGAGAATATGTACTGGCGAACCTGACGACGTTTAGCGGCGGCACCACCTCGCTGGCGGCGAGCGCAACGCTCAGTACGACCGTGCTTGACCAGCAGGAGGGCAGCGTGCTGAGCATTGATTTAGGCGCGGATGCCAGTAGCCCAATCATTACCGCCGACAGCGTCAGCCTGAACGGCACGCTGAATATCACCGGGATTGGCAATATTCAGGATCCGCTTACCCATGCCCCTTACGCCTTCACGCTGATCGATGCCGACAGCGCTATTAGTGGGGACTTTGACGACCTGACCGTCGCCGGAATCGAAGCCAAAGAAACGGATTTCCTGACGGTTGACAGTCGTGTAGTACCCGCCGATAACTCGCAATACGAACTGACGGCGTCACTCTCCTGGTATGCGGATGAAAATAATGCGGCGACGGATGCG
The DNA here is from genome assembly GCF_000408325.1 of Escherichia sp. KTE52. NCBI lineage: Bacteria > Pseudomonadati > Pseudomonadota > Gammaproteobacteria > Enterobacterales > Enterobacteriaceae > Escherichia > Escherichia sp. KTE52. The sequence continues at coordinate 889,251 of NZ_KE138677.1, read as the reverse complement.
CACGGCATCTTTACCCTCAGCGATCCCGATGGCAGCTTTACGCTGAATACGGTGCTGGCGGATGTCGACCCGAACAGCGTGACTGGCTGGGATGGCAAAACGCTGACCAAAGCGGGTGACGGCACGTTGATCCTGAACACTGCCAACACTTACAGCGGTGAAACTCGCGTCACCGAAGGCACATTGTGGCTGACGGATACCGGAGTAATTGGCGTGCCGGATGCGTCTGGCCAGGGGGCTGTAAATGTTGACTCTGGTGCCACTTTCGGCGGCAGCGGTGTAGTGAACGGCGATGTCTACAACAGTGGCAAGATTGCTATGAGCCATGAAGGCGAAACGGGCAACACACTAACCATCAACGGTAACTACACTGGCGACAACGGTAATCTGTATTTCAACACGCAACTGGGCGACGACAGTTCACCAACCGATAAACTGGTCATCTCCGGTGATACTTCGGGTAACACGACGGTCTATGTTGCTAACGTCAATGGTAAAGGCGCACAGACGAAAAATGGTATTGAAGTGATCGATGTCGGCGGCCAGTCAGAAGGTGCCTTTACCCAGGGTAACCAGGTGCAGATTGGGCTGTATGAATACCGTCTGTATGAAGATGAAGGCGACTGGTATTTACGCTCACAATCCACCGTTCCACCGGAACCGGATGATAGTGGCGATGTCCCGGTAACGCCGCAATATCGCCCTGATATCGGCGCTTACCTCGGTAACCAGTGGATGGTGCGTAACCTGCAAATGCAGACGTTGTACGATCGCGAAGGTAGTCAGTACCATAATGAAGATGGCAGTGTCTGGATGCGTTTCAAGGCGGGTAATGCCGGGTCGCAGGCGGCTGACGGCAATGTTGATATCAACAACAACTATTCGCAGTTTCAGTTGGGCGGCGATATCCTGGCGTGGGATAACGACAGGCAGAGTCTGAAAGTCGGCGTGATGGCCAGTTACATCAACGCAGACACCGACAGCGAGGGTAATCGTGGCGCGGACGGCAGTCGGTTCAGCGCGACAGGTAATGTTGATGGCTACAATCTCGGAGTATATGCGACCTGGTTTGCTGATGCGCAAAACCATCAAGGGTTTTATGTCGATAGCTGGTATCAGTATGGCTTCTACAACAACAGCGTGAGTAACGGTGACGTAGGTTCTGAGGGTTATGACTCCACGACACATGCCATCTCGCTGGAGACGGGCTACCGCCACGATATTGCGCTGAGTAACCAGAATACAGTGAGCCTGATACCACAGGCGCAGGCGACCTGGCAGAAGTATGATGCTGACAGCGTTATCGACAATAACGGCACTCGTATTGACGATCAGGATAGTGATAGCTGGACCACCCGTCTGGGGCTGCGTGTGGATGGTAAATTGCACAGGAACGCAACATCCATGATCCAGCCATTTGCCGAAGTGAACTGGTTGTACACTAGCGGTGATGTTTCAGTTTCGTTCGATGGCGCGGAGATGAAACAGGATAGCCCGACTAACCGGGCGCAGGCGAAAGTAGGGATTCAGGCGAACCAGGACTGCCAGTGGAGTATTACTGGCCAGGTTGTTGGTGAGACAGGAAGCCATAACTATAACGATCTTAATGGCAGTCTGAACCTGCGTTACAGTTGGTAAAATACAGAGGGCTTACCCGGTGTTGTTTCGCCGCCGGGTAAGTAAATGTATCAGGCTTATATCAGTCGTAGAGCCTTATTTAAAGTCGGCTTATTTCGAGCATGGATGTCAAATAAGCTGGCTTTCCTCACCCTCCGCAGAGCGAAAGCTAATACTCACTAACGTGCCACCGCCAGAAGGTTGCGAAAAAGTCAGCGTACCACCCAGCCGTTCTGCACGCTCGCGCATGATATTCAGACCATAATGACCTTCGGGTTCTTTCGGTTCACCGATGCCGATACCGTTATCACGGATATAGACCGTGTGATTGCCGTCCGGCGCGGTGACGCAACTGACGGCAATTTCGCTGGCGTTGGCGTGCTTCATCGCATTCAGCACCGCCTCGCGAATAATTTGCAACAAATGCACTTGCATTTGTGCATCCAGCGCCAGGGTTGGCAGACGGCAGTCGAGCGTCAGTCTGGCACTGGTTTGGTTTTGCAACGCATCCAGCATTTCACGCAGCGCAGAGGGGAGATCCGCCTGCTGGAGTGTCAGACGGAAAGTGGTCAACAGCTCGCGCAACTGCCGATAAGCATCATTCAACGCCTGGGAAAAATCGGCCATGATACTTTGTGCGGTGGCGTTATCTTCCGGTATCGAACGCTTCAGTAATGTCAACTGGATACGTAAGTAAGAAAGCACCTGTGCCAGCGAGTCGTGCAACTCGCGGGCGATGGTTGCGCGTTCTTCCATCAACAGCAACTGCTGAAAATGCTTCTGCGCCTGATTAAAGTACAAACCACGGCCCAGCATCGACGAAACGCTGTTAAGCAGCGGTTCTGACGCTGACACGTTACTATTTTGCCAGTGTAGTTCGCCATACACTGTCTCTTGCATGGTCACCGGCAAAATTTGCATCGGCAGTTCAGGGTTTGGCTTTCCTTCGCTAATCCGCCAGTTTTCACCAACGTTAAGCTCCAGGTAATCAGCCGCTTCATTGTCGCGAACAATCTGCAAAATATGACGGAAACAATGTACATCAATCTGGCTGGTATTTAGCGCCTGCGAGCATTGGTACAGCACTTCCAGACGGCGCTTCGCTTCGTGGAGATCGCGGGTTTTTTCTTCTACTGACGCCTCCAGCGAGCGGTACAACTTATGCAGCTCGCTCGACATCTGGTTAAAGGTTTTTGCAAGCAGCCCCAGTTCATTCGGCAGGCTGGTATCCAGTTGCGGTGAGTCGAACTGCCCGTGTTCAATACGCTGACTGGCGGTCACCAGATGATTCAGCGGAGCAACCACCTGATGGCGTATGCGGCGCAGAGTAAAAAAGACCAGCGTGAAAATACCGATGCCGCCAGCCAGAGAAATCGCCACCACCAGCAGCATTTTGCGTTCAGCGTAGTGCTGCAAAGCCAGCACGAACAGGTCTATCTGATTGACATAACTATTGATATTAGCCTGATACCACGGCAAATCGCCGTTAATGAGCCGGTTATTCATCTCCAGCCAGTTGGCATTTAAATGCGCATAGCGAGTTTTTACCGCTTCTGGCACATACCAGACGTTGAGATTGGTTAATACCGGTGAATGCAGTGCCTGCTGGAACAGTTGGCGATGCGCATTGAGCTGCGGGCTGCCGCGTTGCAGATCGTAACCCAAACGATAACTTTGCATACGTAGCGATCCGGCAATATTGATCGCTTCGGCATCGCGCAAACTGCTCGCCAAAGTTAGCAGAGCAATACCAGTGGAAAGGATCGACAGCAGCACAATGTAAAAAAAGGCCCGGGCCAGACTGGCCGAGACGGGTCGTTTGACAATCACACGCGTCTTCTCCACATAAAATAATTAATGTTTCAGGTCGCTGAAACGCAATTTAATAAGCGATGAGATTATTTGATCTGCCACAGTTTATAGCGAAATAGTTACTTGTCCTGGGCAAATGAATATTGCCGATTCCCCTGTAAGTCGGGTAATAACAACACTCATATAAAGAATAAGGTTTTTACAACCAAAAAAGAAGGTCGTTATGAATCGTTTTATTATGGCCAACAGTCAGCAATGTCTGGGTTGTCATGCTTGTGAAATCGCCTGTGTCATGGCTCACAATGATGAACAACATGTCTTGAGCCAACACCATTTTCACCCCCGAATTACGGTTATTAAACATCAGCAACAGCGTAGTGCGGTAACCTGCCATCACTGCGAAGATGCGCCCTGTGCCCGTAGCTGCCCCAATGGCGCGATCAGCCATGTTGATGACAGTATTCAGGTCAATCAACAAAAGTGCATTGGCTGTAAATCCTGCGTGGTGGCCTGTCCGTTTGGCACCATGCAAATCGTCCTGACCCCCGTTGCTGCGGGTAAAGTGAAAGCTACAGCGCATAAATGCGACCTGTGCGCAGGGCGAGAAAACGGCCCCGCCTGTGTCGAAAACTGCCCGGCGGATGCGTTGCAACTGGTCACCGACTCCACATTATCCGGCATGGCGAAATCCCGCCGCTTACGCACCGCTCGTCAGGAACATCAACCCTGGCATGCCAGTACAACGGCACAAGAAATGCCGGTGATGAGTAAAGTTGAGCAAATGCAGGCAACGCCCGCGCGCGGCGAGCCGGATAAACTGGCAATTGAAGCGCGTAAAACTGGCTTTGATGAGATTTATCTACCGTTTCGTGCCGATCAGGCGCAGCGAGAAGCCTCGCGCTGCCTGAAGTGCGGTGAACACAGCGTCTGTGAATGGACTTGCCCGCTGCATAACCATATTCCACAGTGGATTGAACTGGTGAAAGCCGGAAACATCGACGCAGCGGTCGAGCTTTCTCACCAGACCAACACCCTGCCAGAAATTACCGGGCGTGTCTGCCCGCAAGACCGCCTGTGTGAAGGTGCCTGCACCATTCGCGATGAACACGGCGCGGTAACCATCGGCAACATTGAACGCTACATTTCGGATCAGGCGCTGGCGAAAGGCTGGCGGCCTGACTTAAGCCACGTCACCAAAGTCGACAAGCGGGTGGCGATTATCGGCGCGGGGCCGGCGGGGCTGGCTTGTGCGGATGTCCTGACGCGTAACGGTGTTGAGGTGACGGTGTACGATCGCCATCCGGAAATCGGCGGCCTGCTCACCTTTGGCATTCCTTCTTTTAAACTGGATAAATCTCTGCTGGCGCGTCGTCGGGAAATCTTCAGCGCGATGGGAATTCACTTCGAACTCAATTGTGAAGTGGGCAAAGATGTCTCTTTGGATGCGTTGCTGGAACAGTATGATGCGGTCTTCGTTGGCGTAGGTACTTACCGTTCCATGAAAGCGGGCTTACCCAATGAAGATGCGCCGGGCGTTTATGACGCTCTGCCGTTCCTCATTGCTAACACCAAACAGGTGATGGGGCTTGAAGAATTACCGGAAGAGCTGTTTATCAATACCGCCGGACTAAATGTCGTGGTACTGGGCGGTGGCGACACCGCAATGGACTGTGTGCGCACCGCGTTGCGTCACGGCGCGAGTAACGTCACCTGTGCCTATCGTCGTGACGAAGCTAACATGCCTGGCTCGAAAAAAGAGGTGAAAAACGCCCGCGAAGAGGGAGCGAACTTCGAATTTAACGTCCAGCCGGTGGCGCTTGAGCTGAATGAACAAGGTCACGTTTGCGGAATTCGTTTCCTGCGCACGCGTCTTGGTGAAGCGGATGCACAAGGACGTCGACGTCCGGTGCCGGTTGAAGGCAGTGAATTTGTCATGCCAGCCGACGCGGTGATTATGGCGTTTGGTTTTAACCCGCACGGGATGCCGTGGCTGGAGTCGCACGGTGTCACTGTGGATAAATGGGGCCGTATTGTGGCGGACGTTGAAAGCCAGTACCGTTACCAGACGACGAACCCGAAAATCTTCGCCGGTGGCGACGCCGTGCGTGGTGCGGATCTGGTGGTTACTGCAATGGCGGAAGGGCGTCATGCGGCGCAGGGAATTATTGACTGGCTGGGGGTAAAATCAGTCAAATCTCACTAATTTCATACACAGACAAACCCGACTTCACAGCGTAAGATAACAGTTCATTTCGCGCTGTGGAGTCGGTATGACGCAACAAATCACCCTCATCAAAGACAAAGTTCTCTCCGATAACTATTTCACCCTGCACAACATTACTTATGATCTTACGCGCAAAGATGGCGAAGTGATCCGCCATAAACGTGAGGTTTATGATCGCGGTAATGGCGCGACGATCCTTCTGTACAACGCGAAGAAAAAGACCGTGGTGCTGATTCGTCAGTTCCGCGTTGCCACCTGGGTTAATGGCAATGAAAGTGGGCAGTTGATTGAAACCTGCGCCGGGCTGTTGGATAACGATGAACCGGAAGTCTGTATTCGCAAAGAAGCGATTGAAGAGACGGGTTATGAAGTTGGTGAAGTACGCAAATTATTTGAACTGTATATGTCGCCTGGCGGTGTGACCGAGTTAATCCACTTTTTTATCGCGGAATACAGTGACAGTCAGCGCGCTAACGCGGGTGGCGGCGTAGAAGATGAAGATATTGAAGTGCTCGAGCTGCCGTTCAGCCAGGCGCTGGAGATGATCAAAACTGGCGAGATACGTGACGGTAAGACAGTGTTATTGCTTAACTATTTGCAAGCGTCACATTTAATGGACTGAAAAGTAACAATAATATTTCGCTGATTATTATTGGCTCAATCCGATAAATCCGATTGAGCCGCGCTATCTGCGCAACGAAGATACGACTTGTGCTGTTTGTTTGAACTTCTGGGGTCGTACCGTCCATGCGCTATCGCATTTTCCTTCTCATGTTTATCGCTTTGTTGCCGACGTCTTTAGCGTGGGCAGCACCAGCGCAACGGACGTTTTCCGACTGGCAGGTCACTTGTAATAATCAAAATTTCTGCGTAGCGCGCAACACAGGCGATCACAATGGGTTGGTGATGACTCTTAGCCGCAGTGCCGGGGCGCATACCGACGCCGTTTTACGTATTGAGCGTGGTGGTTTGAAATCACCGGATGCGTTGGAAGAGGAGATAGGGCCACGACTACTATTAGATGGCAAGCCGCTGGCATTAATAGGAGATAAGTGGCGAATTTCGCCGTGGTTATTAGTGACCGATGATACGGCGACCATCACCGCGTTTTTAAAGAGGGTTCAGGATGGGAAGGCAATCACCTTACGTGACGGCGAGCAGACCATTTCTTTGAGCGGTTTAAAAGCGGCGTTGATATTTATTGATGCCCAACAAAAGCGCATTGGTAGTGAAACCGCGTGGATCAAGAAAGGGGATGAGCCGCCGCTTAGCGTGCCGCCTGCGCCTGCACTGAAAGAGGTCGCAGTAGTGAATCCAACGCCAACGCCACTCTCACTTGAAGAACGTAACGATTTGCTGGATTACGGTAACTGGCGGATGAAGGGGCTGCGTTGTTCGCTTGACCCGTTGCGTCGTGAAGTGAGCGTCACGGCGCTGACCGACGACAAGGCATTAATGATGATTGGCTGTGAGGCTGGCGCGTATAACACCATTGATCTGGCGTGGATCGTTTCGCGTAAAAAACCGCTGGCATCGCGCCCGGTAAGGTTGCGCTTACCGTTCAACAACGGTCAGGAGACGAATGAACTGGAGTTGATGAACGCGACATTTGATGAAAAGTCGCGTGAACTGGTGACGTTAGCGAAAGGGCGTGGGTTAAGCGATTGTGGTATCCAGACTCGCTGGCGTTTTGACGGCCAGCGCTTTCGTCTGGTGCGTTACGCCGCAGAGCCAACCTGCGATAACTGGCATGGACCAGACGCCTGGCCCACGTTGTGGATCACCCGTTAAACATCATGGCGGGAACATGTAAGCCTGATAAGACGCGCCAGGCCGGATAAGACGCGGTAGGCCGGATAAGACGCGTCAGCGTCGCATCCGGCAATCAGCATCCGGCAATCAGCATCCGGCAATCAGCATCCGGCAATCAGCATCAGACGCCTTTTACCCCAAGCACCTTATGCGCTTTTGCCACAATATTCTCGGCAGTAAAGCCAAAGAACGGGAACAGTTTATCCGCCGGAGCAGATTCGCCATAACCCGTCATTCCGACAATCGCCCCTTTCAGACCGACATATTTGTACCAGTAATCGGCAATACCTGCTTCTACCGCTACGCGGGCAGAAACGTTTGAGGGCAGCACCGACTCACGATATTCCTCATCCTGGGCGTCAAAAATATCCGTCGAGGGTAAGGAAACCACGCGCACATTGCGTCCTTCGCCCGCCAGTTTCTCTGCCGCTTGCAGGGTAATCTCCATCTCTGAACCGGTAGCAATCAAGATAATATCCGGCTTGCCGCCGCTGTCTTTCAACACATAACCGCCACGAGCAATCTCTTTCACCTGCTCCGGAGTGCGTTCCACCTGGGCCAGATTTTGTCTGGAGAGGATCAGCGCCGTCGGTCCGTTATGGCGCTCAACCGCCAGTTTCCAGCCCACCGCCGCTTCTACCTGATCGCACGGTCGCCAGGTGCTGAAATTCGGCGTTAAGCGCAAACTGGCCAGTTGCTCAACCGCCTGGTGCGTCGGGCCATCTTCCCCCAGACCAATCGAGTCATGGGTATAAACCATAATCTGCCGCGCTTTCATCAGTGCCGCCATACGCGCGGCATTGCGGGCATATTCAACAAACATCAGGAACGTTGCGGTATACGGTACAAATCCACCGTGGTGCGCGATGCCGTTGGCGATAGCGGTCATACCAAATTCACGCACCCCGTAGTGAATATAATTCCCTGCTGGATCTTCCTTCAGCGACACAGAACCTTTCCAGATGGTGAGGTTGCTGGGAGCCAGATCCGCTGAACCGCCAAGCAGCTCCGGCAGCATTGGGCCGTAAGCGTTAAGCGTATTTTGCGAGGCTTTGCGGGTCGCGATTTTCGCCGGATTCGCCTGCAACTCATTGATATATTTCTGAGTCGTTTTCTCCCAGTCTTTCGGCAAACCGCCACTCATCCGGCGGGTAAACTCTTCTGCCAGTTGTGGATGGGCTTTTTTATACGCGGCAAACTTCTCATTCCAGCTCTGCTGCGCTTTTTCGCCTTTTTCGCGGCCATCCCAGGCGTGGTAAATCTCTTTGGGGATCTCAAAGGGTGGATGATGCCAGCCCAGTTTTTGCCGTGCCAGCGCCACTTCTTCTTCACCCAGTGGGGCGCCGTGCGCCTCTTCTTTACCCGCTTTATTAGGCGAGCCAAAGCCAATCACCGTGCGGCAGATAATCAGCGACGGCTTATCTTTCACGCTTTGTGCTTCGAGAATAGCTTCCTTCACCGCTTGCGGATCGTGACCGTCGATTTCGTGGACAACATGCCAGTGATAGGCTTCAAAGCGTTTTGCCGTATCGTCGGTAAACCAGCCTTCAGTTTCACCATCAATCGAAATCCCGTTGTGATCGTAAAAACCAATCAGCTTACCGAGTCCCAGCGTTCCCGCCAGTGAACAGACCTCATGGGAGATACCTTCCATCAGGCAACCATCACCCATAAACACATAAGTGAAGTGATCGACAATCTCATGATCCGGCTGGTTAAACTGCGCCGCCAGCGTGCGTTCTGCTATCGCCAGTCCGACTGCGTTCGCCAGCCCCTGACCCAGCGGCCCCGTGGTGGTTTCTACGCCCGGCGTATAGCCAATCTCCGGGTGACCTGGTGTTTTTGAATGTAGCTGACGGAAGTTCTTCAGCTCTTCCAGCGGCAGGTCGTAACCGGTCAGATGCAGCAAACTGTAGAGCAGCATCGATGCGTGACCGTTAGAGAGAATAAAGCGGTCGCGATCATACCAGGTCGGGTCGGTGGGGTTATGTTTAAGAAAATCGTTCCACAACACTTCGGCAATATCGGCCATGCCCATCGGCGCGCCGGGATGACCAGAATTGGCTTTTTGCACCGCATCCATACTGAGCGCGCGAATCGCATTGGCAAGGTCTTTTCGGGACATAGAACACTCCGTGGCTGGTTTACAGTTTGGCGGCAAGAAGATCTTCCAGTTTGCGTTGATCGACAGCGAACAGGCGGATGCCTTCAGACAGTTTTTCTACCGCCATCGCATCCTGATTGTGTTCCCAACGAAATTCCGCTTCGCTCATAGGGGTAGGGCGCGGGAAATGCTGAGAAGGCGGGATTAATTTACGTACCACCGGCGAGACTTTTTCCTGCAACTCTTTCAGCAAGTTCGGCGCGATGGTCAGACGGTCACAACCGGTTAAAGCGAGGATTTGCTCGGTACGGCGGAAACTTGCGCCCATCACGATGGTTTCGTAACGGTGCTGTTTATAGTAGTCGTAGATATTGCGTACTGATTTGACGCCCGGATCTTCTTCTACCACATATGGGTCCATTGGTTTGCGCGCCTGATACCAGTCATAAATACGGCCCACAAACGGTGAAATCAGAAAAACGCCTGCTTCTGCGCAGGCTCGTGCCTGAGCAAAGGAAAACAGCAGCGTCAGATTGCAATTAATACCTTCTTTTTCCAGCTCTTCTGCCGCGCGAATTCCTTCCCATGTCGAAGCCAACTTGATCAGAATGCGTGACTTCTCAACGCCTTGCTGCTGGTACAAATCCACCAGATGGCGCGCTTTCTCAATACTCTTTTCTTTATCAAAAGAGAGGCGTGCATCAACTTCTGTCGACACACGACCGGGTACGATTTTGAGAATTTCTGTACCGAAATTGACCGCCAGTTTGTCACAGGCCGCGACGACTTGTTGTTCCTGGGTTTGACCGTTTTTTTTACCCCAGGCAATAGCATCGTCTATTAAATGCTCATATTGTGATAATCCGGCAGCCTTGAGTAACAGCGAAGGATTGGTGGTGGCATCCTGAGGATGGTAGTGACGAATGGACTCAATATCGCCACTGTCTGCCACGACCGTGGTGAACTGTTTGATGCCGTCTAACTCGTTCATAGGAAATACTCCTTGAAAAGTAAAGTGTTAGATGAGTGCGTTAATTCACACTTCTGACAAATTTCGCGAAACGCATCAAAAAAGCATAGCAGACAGGCATGGTATTGCTGGATTAAGCAGGTAACATCAGTGTTATAGGATTATTACCGAAACATTATTTTGATGTGGAGAGTTTGGACTTGCTCAAAGTCTGAAAGCTCCGGCAAGGTGATAATGTGCGCCACGTTGTGGGCGAAGGCAGCAACCCACACATTTTTGTGAACGTTACGTGAAAGGAACAACCAAATGGATGACCAGTTAAAACAAAGTGCACTTGATTTCCATGAATTTCCAGTCCCAGGGAAAATCCAGGTTTCTCCGACCAAACCTCTGGCAACGCAGCGCGATCTGGCGCTGGCCTATTCGCCTGGCGTCGCCGCGCCTTGTCTTGAAATCGAAAAAGATCCGTTAAAAGCCTACAAATATACAGCGCGCGGTAACCTGGTGGCGGTGATCTCTAACGGTACGGCAGTGCTGGGGCTCGGTAACATTGGAGCACTGGCAGGCAAACCGGTAATGGAAGGCAAGGGCGTTCTGTTTAAGAAATTCGCCGGGATAGATGTGTTTGACATCGAAGTTGATGAGCTGGACCCGGATAAATTTATTGAAGTGGTCGCCGCACTCGAACCGACGTTCGGTGGTATCAACCTTGAAGACATTAAAGCGCCAGAATGTTTCTACATTGAGCAGAAACTGCGCCAGCGAATGAACATTCCGGTATTCCATGACGACCAGCACGGTACGGCAATCATCAGCACCGCCGCCATCCTCAACGGCTTGCGCGTGGTGGAGAAAAATATCTCCGACGTAAGGATGGTGGTTTCTGGCGCAGGTGCAGCGGCAATCGCCTGTATGAACCTGCTGGTGGCGCTGGGTCTGCAAAAACACAACATCGTAGTTTGCGACTCAAAAGGCGTTATCTATCAGGGGCGCGAGCCGAACATGGCGGAAACCAAAGCGGCATATGCAGTTGTGGATGACGGCAAACGTACCCTCGACGATGTGATTGAAGGCGCGGATATTTTCCTCGGCTGTTCCGGCCCGAAAGTGCTGACCCAGGAGATGGTGAAGAAAATGGCTCGCGCGCCGATGATTCTGGCGCTGGCGAACCCGGAACCGGAAATTCTGCCGCCGCTGGCGAAAGAAGTGCGTCCGGACGCCATCATCTGTACCGGTCGTTCCGACTATCCGAACCAGGTCAACAACGTGCTTTGCTTCCCGTTCATCTTCCGTGGCGCGCTGGACGTTGGCGCAACGGCCATCAACGAAGAGATGAAACTGGCAGCGGTACGCGCAATTGCTGAACTGGCTCATGCGGAACAGAGCGAAGTGGTTGCTTCTGCCTATGGCGATCAGGATCTGAGCTTTGGCCCGGAATACATTATTCCTAAACCGTTCGATCCACGTCTGATCGTCAAGATCGCGCCAGCGGTGGCAAAAGCGGCAATGGAGTCCGGTGTGGCGACGCGCCCGATTGCCGACTTTGACGCCTACATCGACAAGTTGACCGAGTTCGTTTACAAAACCAACCTGTTTATGAAGCCGATTTTCTCCCAGGCTCGCAAAGCGCCGAAGCGCGTTGTCCTGCCTGAAGGGGAAGAGGCGCGCGTTCTGCACGCGACTCAGGAACTGGTAACGCTGGGACTGGCAAAACCAATTCTTATTGGTCGTCCAAATGTGATCGAAATGCGCATTCAGAAACTGGGTTTGCAGATCAAAGCGGGCGTTGATTTTGAGATCGTCAATAACGAATCCGATCCGCGCTTTAAAGAGTACTGGAGCGAATACTTCCAGATCATGAAGCGTCGTGGTGTAACTCAGGAACAGGCGCAGCGTGCTCTGATCAGCAACCCGACTGTGATCGGCGCGATCATGGTTCAGCGTGGCGAAGCCGATGCAATGATCTGCGGTACGGTGGGCGAATATCACGAACACTTCAGCGTGGTGAAAAATGTGTTTGGCTATCGCGATGGTGTTCACACCGCTGGCGCAATGAACGCGCTGCTGCTGCCGAGTGGTAACACCTTTATTGCTGATACTTACGTCAATAATGAGCCAGATGCAGAAGAGCTGGCGGAGATCACCTTGATGGCGGCAGAAACGGTCCGTCGTTTCGGTATTGAGCCGCGCGTTGCTCTGCTGTCGCATTCCAACTTCGGCTCTTCTGACTGCCCGTCGTCAAGCAAGATGCGTAAAGCGCTGGAGCTGGTGAGAGAACGTGCTCCTGAACTGATGATTGATGGTGAAATGCATGGTGACGCGGCGCTGGTAGAAGCGATTCGCAACGACCGTATGCCGGACAGCCCTTTGAAAGGTTCCGCCAATATTCTGGTGATGCCGAACATGGAAGCCGCCCGCATTAGTTACAACTTGTTGCGCGTTTCCAGCTCGGAAGGTGTGACGGTCGGCCCGGTGCTGATGGGCGTGGCAAAACCGGTTCACGTATTAACGCCAATCGCGTCAGTGCGTCGTATCGTTAACATGGTGGCGCTGGCCGTGGTTGAAGCGCAAACTCAACCGCTGTAATTCTTAATGTTAAATCACGCTTACCCTGAATTATTCGGGGTAAGCGATTTACCGCAATATATCAGAAGGGATTATTACTGGTTTTTCGAATAATAAAGTACGCCATATAAAAATAAATCAATTATCAATTTAATTATATTCATGTGCTGCACGTGAAAATTTATGCATTACATAAAATATCTCCCCATTCTTAGTGATCTACCTCACCTTTCAAACTCGCTTGCCGAATTTTGTTATTTACTCTGACGAAAAATTGTCACGATAGCCGCAAGTTTTTCACAGGCGGCGACTCATGGATAAAGAACGCATCATTCAGGAATTTGTGCCCGGGAAACAGGTCACGCTGGCACATCTCATTGCGCACCCTGGCGAGGAACTGGCGAAGAAAATCGGTGTTCCGGATGCAGGTGCAATCGGCATTATGACGCTAACTCCCGGCGAAACGGCGATGATTGCCGGTGATTTAGCATTGAAAGCCGCCGACGTACACATTGGTTTTCTCGACCGCTTCAGTGGTGCTCTGGTGATTTATGGCTCGGTGGGCGCAGTGGAAGAAGCTTTATTACAAACCGTTAGCGGTTTAGGGCGCTTATTAAATTATACGCTGTGTGAAATGACGAAAAGTTAATACGAGGCATTCATGAAACGAATCGCGTTTGTGGGGGCCGTCGGGGCAGGAAAAACAACGCTTTTTAATGCTTTGCAGGGGAATTACGCTCTCGCCAGAAAAACGCAGGCTGTGGAATTTAATGATAAGGGTGATATTGATACTCCAGGTGAATATTTTAGCCATCCCCGCCTGTATCACGCCTTAATTACCACGCTACAGGATGTGGACATGCTGATCTATGTCCACGGCGCGAATGACCCGGAAAGCCGATTACCTGCCTGGTTGCTGGATATTGGCGTTATTAAACGGCAAATCGCCGTCATCAGTAAAACGGACATGCCAGATGCTGACATCGCCGCTACGCGACAGCTATTGCTTGAGACGGGCTTCGAAGAACCGATTTTCGCGCTAAACAGCCACGACCCGCAAAGCGTGCAGCAACTGGTGGATTATCTGGCATCTCTCACCGAACAGGAGGAAGCAGGTGAAAAAACTCATCACAGCGAATGATATTCGTGAAGCACATTCACGCGGCGAACAGGCAATGTCCGTGGTTCTGCGTGCCAGCATTATTACCCCGGAAGCGCGAGAAGTGGCGGCCCTGCTGGGGGTTACCATCATCGAGTGCGATGAATCGACGCCGGTAACGGCATCCGTTCCCGCCAGCGCGCCAGCCGATAAAACCGAAAACCAGCGCATCCGCGAAACCATCATCGCCCAGTTACCGGAAGGCCAGTTTACCGAAAGCCTGGTCGCGCAACTGATGGAAAAAGTGATGAAGGAAAAACAGTCGCTGGAGCAGGGCGCAATGCAGCCGAGCTTTAAATCGGTGACCGGCAAAGGCGGCATCAAAGTGATTGATGGCGGCAGCGTGAAATTTGGTCGTTTCGATGGCGCACAACCGCACTGCGTGGGCTTGACTGATCTCGTGACCGGAGACGACGGTAGCAGCATGGCCGCCGGTTTTATGCAGTGGGAGAACGCCTTCTTCCCGTGGACCCTGAACTACGACGAAATCGACATGGTACTGGAAGGGGAACTGCATGTTCGCCACGAAGGCGAAACCATGATCGCCAAAGCGGGCGATGTGATGTTTATCCCGAAAGGTTCCAGCATCGAATTTGGTACGACATCCAGCGTGAAGTTCCTGTATGTCGCCTGGCCGGCGAACTGGCAATCCCTATGAAAGATTTCATCACCGAAGCATGGCTAAGAGCAAACCATACGCTCAGCGAAGGCGCAGAGATCCATCTCCCTGCGGACAGTCGCCTGATGCCCTCTGCCCGGGAGTTGCTGGAAAGCCGCCATCTGCGCATCAAGTTTATTGATGAGCAGGGGAGTTTGTTTGTTGACGATGAACTGCAGCAGCCGCAGCGTGTTCACGGGTTGACCAGTAGTGATGAATATCCGCAAGCGTGCTGCGAACTGTGTCGCCAGCCGGTGGCAAAAAAGCCTGACACGCTGACTCACCTGTCGGCGGAAAAAATGGTCGCTAAAAGCGATCCGCGCCTGGGTTTTCGCGCTGTCCTCGACAGCACCATTGCGCTGACAGTGTGGCTGCAAATTGAACTGGCGGAACCGTGGCAGCCGTGGCTGGCGGATATCCGTTCGCGTCTTGGCAACATTATGCGTGCCGATGCGTTGGGGGAACCGCTGGCCGATCAGGCGATTGTCGGGTTTTCTGACGAAGAGCTGCATCGGCTTTCTCACCAGCCGCTGCGTTATCTCGACCACGATCATCTGGTGCCGGAAGCCAGCCACGGACGCGATGCGGCGTTGCTGAACCTGCTGCGAACCAAAGTGCGGGAAACCGAAACCGTCGCGGCGCAGGTGTTTATTACCCGCAGTTTTAACGTACTGCGTCCGGACATCTTGCAGGCGCTGAACCGCCTTTCCAGCACGGTTTACGTGATGATGATTTTGAGCGTAACGAAGCAGCCGCTAACGGTGAAACAGATCCAACAACGACTGGGGGAAACGCAATGATTATTGAACGTTGTCGTGAACTGGCGTTGCGAGCGCCCGCCAGAGTGGTTTTTCCGGATGCGTTAGACCAGCGTGTGCTGAAAGCTGCGCAATATCTGCATCAGCAAGGCCTGGCGACGCCCATTCTGGTCGCCAGTCCGTTTGAACTTCGCCAGTTTGCGTTCACTCATGGTGTGGCGATGGATGGACTACAGGCCATTGATCCGCATGGCAACCTCGCAATGCGGGAAGAATTTGCCCAGCGCTGGCTGACCCGTGCGGGAGAAAAAACGCCGCCGGATGCGCTGGAAAAACTCACCGACCCGTTGATGTTCGCCGCCGCGATGGTTAGCGCCGGTAAAGCGGATGTCTGTATCGCGGGCAATCTCTCTTCCACGGCGAATGTGTTGCGTGCCGGATTACGCATTATTGGTTTGCAACCTAACTGTAAAACGCTCTCCTCCATTTTCCTGATGTTGCCGCAGTACAGCGGCCCGGTGTTGGGTTTTGCCGATTGCAGCGTAGTGCCGCAACCAACGGCGACGCAACTGGCTGATATCGCGCTTGCCAGCGCCGAAACATGGCGGGCTATCACCGGAGAAGAGCCGCGCGTGGCGATGCTGTCATTTTCCAGCAACGGCAGCGCCCGCCACCCCTGCGTTGCTAACGTTCAGCAGGCGACAGAAATAATCCGTGAACGCGCGCCACAACTGGTAGTGGATGGCGAGTTGCAGTTTGACGCCGCCTTTGTGCCGGAAGTGGCAGCGCAAAAAGCGCCTGCCAGCCCGCTTCAGGGCAACGCCAATGTGATGGTTTTTCCGTCGCTAGAGGCGGGAAATATTGGCTACAAAATCGCACAACGACTTGGCGGATATCGTGCCGTCGGGCCATTGATACAAGGACTTGCCGCGCCGATGCACGATCTCTCGCGTGGTTGTAGCGTGCAGGAAATTATCGAGCTGGCGCTGGTGGCCGCCGTACCGCGTCAGACAAAAGTGAACCGCGAAAGCAGTTTATCCACACTGGTTGAATGAACGGTCCCGTTCTGGACCCCTATAAAGAGGAAAACACAATGGAAGCATTAGGAATGATCGAAACCCGGGGCCTGGTTGCACTGATTGAGGCTTCTGATGCGATGGTGAAAGCCGCGCGCGTCAAACTGGTTGGTGTTAAGCAGATTGGTGGCGGTCTGGTGACTGCAATGGTTCGCGGTGATGTTGCTGCCTGTAAAGCCGCGACCGATGCCGGTGCCGCAGCGGCACAGCGTATTGGCGAGCTGGTATCCGTACACGTTATCCCGCGTCCGCACGGCGACCTGGAAGAAGTCTTTCCGATCGGCCTGAAAGGCGACAGCAGCAACCTGTAATCACCCTGTGTGACGTCGATTCGGGCGTCACGCTCTCTCCTTGTTCATTTTACCTTCTGCGGAGGGTAGGGGGAGCTTTTACCTGAAATACGCCATGGAGGCGGGTATGAAACTGGCAGTCGTCACAGGACAAATTGTTTGTACCGTACGCCATCACGGACTGGCGCATGACAAATTGCTGATGGTGGAAATGATTGATCCACAGGGAAATCCCGATGGGCAGTGTGCCGTCGCTATCGACAATATTGGCGCAGGAACCGGAGAGTGGGTGTTGCTGGTGAGTGGCAGTTCCGCCCGCCAGGCGCATAAAAGCGAAACATCGCCGGTCGACTTGTGCGTGATTGGCATTGTCGATGAGGTGGTGTCTGGCGGTCAGGTCATTTTCCACAAATAAGGCAGAACATCATGAATCAACAGGATATTGAACAGGTGGTGAAAGCGGTGCTGCTGAAAATGCAAAGCAGTGATACACCGCCCGCCGCCGTTCATGAGATGGGCGTTTTTGCTTCCCTGGATGACGCCGTTGCGGCTGCTAAAGTGGCGCAACCTGAGTTAAAAAGTGTGGCGATGCGCCAGTTAGCCATTGCTGCTATTCGTGAAGCAGGCGAAAAGCACGCCAGAGATTTAGCAGAACTTGCCGTTAGTGAAACCGGCATGGGTCGCGTTGACGATAAATTTGCCAAAAACGTCGCTCAGGCGCGCGGTACGCCGGGTGTTGAATGCCTTTCTCCGCAGGTGCTGACCGGTGATAACGGCCTGACCTTGATTGAAAACGCACCCTGGGGCGTGGTGGCTTCGGTGACACCGTCAACCAATCCGGCGGCAACTGTAATTAATAACGCCATCAGCCTGATCGCCGCGGGTAACAGCGTCATTTTCGCCCCACATCCGGCGGCGAAAAAAGTCTCTCAGCGGGCGATTACGTTACTCAACCAGGCGATTGTCGCCGCAGGCGGGCCAGAAAATTTACTGGTTACCGTGGCAAATCCGGATATCGAAACCGCGCAACGCTTGTTCAGGTTTCCGGGCATTGGCCTTTTGGTGGTGACAGGTGGCGAAGCGGTAGTGGAAGCGGCGCGCAAACACACCAATAAACGCCTGATTGCCGCAGGTGCCGGTAATCCGCCGGTGGTGGTGGATGAAACCGCCGACCTCGCCCGTGCCGCGCAGTCCATCGTCAAAGGCGCTTCTTTCGATAACAACATCATTTGTGCCGATGAAAAGGTACTGATTGTCGTTGATAGCGTAGCCGATGAACTGATGCGCCTGATGGAAGGCCAGCACGCGGTGAAACTGACCGCAGAGCAGGCACAGCAACTGCAATCTGTGTTGCTGAAAAATATCGACGAGCGCGGAAAAGGCACCGTCAGCCGTGACTGGGTAGGTCGTGACGCGGCGAAAATCGCGGCAGCAATTGGCCTGAACGTCCCGCAAGAAACGCGTTTGCTGTTTGTGGAAACCACAGCAGAACATCCCTTTGCCGTTACCGAGCTGATGATGCCGGTGTTGCCTGTCGTGCGCGTCACCAACGTGGCTGATGCCATTGCGCTGGCGGTGAAACTGGAAGGTGGTTGCCACCACACGGCGGCAATGCACTCGCGCAATATCGACAACATGAACCAGATGGCAAACGCCATTGATACCAGCATTTTCGTCAAGAACGGGTCGTGCATTGCCGGGCTGGGGCTGGGCGGAGAAGGCTGGACCACGATGACCATCACCACGCCAACCGGTGAAGGGGTAACCAGCGCGCGGACGTTTGTTCGTCTGCGCCGCTGTGTATTAGTCGATGCGTTTCGCATTGTTTAAGGAGTAACAGATGGCGCACGACGAACAATGGCTCACCCCACGTCTGCAAACAGCAGCAACGTTGTGTAACCAGACGCCAGCGGCGACGGAATCTCCGCTGTGGTTGGGGGTGGATCTGGGCACCTGCGATGTGGTGTCAATGGTCGTCGACCGCGACGGTCAGCCGGTGGCGGTATGCCTCGACTGGGCCGATGTGGTCCGTGACGGCATCGTCTGGGATTTCTTCGGCGCAGTCACCATTGTTCGTCGCCATCTTGACACCCTTGAGCAGCAATTGGGTCGCCGTTTTAGTCATGCGGCGACGTCATTTCCCCCGGGGACGGATGCGCGTATTTCCATCAACGTGCTGGAATCTGCCGGACTGGAAGTGAGTCATGTGCTGGATGAGCCAACGGCGGTGGCAGACCTGCTGCAACTGGACAACGCTGGCGTAGTGGATATCGGCGGTGGCACCACCGGTATTGCCATTGTGAAACAGGGCAAAGTGACTTACTCGGCAGATGAAGCGACTGGCGGACATCATATCTCTCTGACCCTCGCCGGAAATCGTCGCATTCCGCTGGAAGAGGCGGAGCATTACAAGCGCGGTCACGGCAAAGAAATTTGGCCTGCGGTGAAGCCGGTATACGAAAAAATGGCGGACATTGTCGCCCGACATATCGCAGGGCAGAGCATTACTGATTTATGGCTGGCAGGTGGTTCCTGTATGCAACCGGGCGTGGCGGAACTGTTTCGCAAACAATTCCCGGCATTACAGGTGCATTTACCGCAGCACAGTTTGTTTATGACCCCGCTGGCGATAGCCAGTAGCGGGCGAGAGAAAGCGGAGGGGATCTATGCAAAATGAATTGCAAACGGCGCTCTTTCAGGCATTCGATACCCTGAATCTGCAACGGGTAAAAACATTTAGCGTTCCGCCAGTGACGCTCAGCGGTCTGGGCGCGGTGAGCGGTTGTGGACAACAAGCGCAAACCCGTGGCCTGAAACATCTGTTTGTAATGGCAGACAGCTTTTTACATCAGGCGGGGATGACCGCTGGCCTTATGCGTAGTCTGGCCGTCAAAGGAATTGCCATCACGCTCTGGCCGTGTCCGGTGGGCGAACCGTGTATTACTGATGTTTGTGCGGCTGTGGCGCAACTGCGTGAATCGGGTTGCGATGGGGTGATCGCGTTTGGCGGTGGCTCGGTGCTGGATGCGGCGAAAGCCGTTGCGTTGCTGGTGACGAACCCCGATAGCACACTGGCTGGGATGTCAGAAAACAGCGTTCTGCAATCACGCCTGCCGCTGATTGCCATTCCAACGACTGCCGGAACCGGCTCTGAAACCACTAACGTGACGGTGATTATCGACGCAGTGAGCGGGCGCAAGCAGGTATTAGCACATGCTTCGCTGATGCCGGATGTTGCCATTCTCGACGCCGCGCTGACCGAAGGCGTGCCGTCGCATGTCACGGCGATGACCGGTATCGACGCGTTAACTCATGCCATTGAAGCGTACAGCGCGCTGAACGCCACACCGTTTACCGACAGTCTGGCGATTGGCGCAATCGCGATGATCGGTAAATCGTTGCCGAAAGCGGTGGGCTACGGGCATGACCTTGCTGCGCGCGAGAGCATGTTGCTGGCTTCATGTATGGCCGGAATGGCGTTTTCCAGCGCGGGGCTTGGGTTGTGTCACGCGATGGCGCATCAGTCGGGTGCGGCGCTGCATATTCCACACGGTCTGGCGAACGCCATGTTGCTGCCAACGGTGATGGAGTTTAACCGAATGGTTTGTCGTGAACGCTTTAGCCAGGTTGGTCGGGCGCTGCGAACTAAAAAATCGGACGATCGTGACGCTATTAACGCGGTAAGTGAGCTGATTGTGGAAGTTGGGATTGGTAAACGGCTGGGCGATGTTGGTGCGACATCTGCGCATTACGATGCATGGGCGCAGGCCGCGCAGGAAGATATTTGTCTGCGTAGCAACCCGCGTACCGCCAGCCTGGAGCAGATTGTCAGCCTGTACGCAGCGGCGCAATAAACGCCGGATGCGACGCTTGTCGCGTCTTATCCGGCCTACAGGATTGCACATGCAGGG
>NZ_KE138677.1:753464-867980 GCF_000408325.1 Escherichia sp. KTE52 | reverse complement strand
AGGGTGGATAAGGCGTTCACGCCGCATCCGCCAGTGGCGCGGTGCAGATGCCGGATGCGACGCTTGTCGCGTCTTATCCGGCCTACAGGATTGCATATGCAGGGCGGATAAGGCGTTCACGCTGCATCCGCCAATAAATAATAACTAACAGGGAGTAAAGGCGATGGGAATTAATGAAATCATCATGTACATCATGATGTTCTTTATGCTGATAGCTGCCGTAGACAGGGTTCTGTCGCAGTTCGGCGGTTCAGCGCGTTTCCTCGGTAAATTCGGTAAAAGCATTGAGGGATCGGGCGGCCAGTTTGAAGAAGGCTTTATGGCAATGGGCGCTCTGGGTCTGGCGATGGTTGGTATGACCGCGCTTGCGCCTGTACTGGCACACGTACTTGGGCCGGTAATCATCCCGGTTTACGAAATGCTCGGCGCAAACCCGTCAATGTTCGCCGGAACACTGCTGGCGTGCGATATGGGCGGCTTCTTCCTCGCCAAAGAACTGGCGGGCGGCGATGTGGCAGCGTGGCTATACTCTGGGTTAATTCTCGGGTCGATGATGGGGCCAACGATTGTGTTTTCCATTCCGGTGGCGCTTGGCATCATCGAACCGTCTGACCGCCGTTATCTCGCACTCGGCGTGCTGGCCGGTATTGTGACCATTCCGATTGGTTGTATCGCCGGTGGTCTGGTGGCGATGTATTCCGGTGTGCAGATCAACGGCCAGCCGGTGGAATTTACCTTCGCGCTGATCCTGATGAATATGATCCCAGTGATCATTGTCGCGATTCTGGTGGCGCTGGGGCTGAAATTCATCCCGGAAAAAATGATCAACGGTTTCCAGATCTTCGCCAAATTTCTCGTGGCATTAATCACCATCGGTCTTGCCGCTGCGGTGGTGAAATTCCTGCTTGGCTGGGAACTGATCCCCGGTCTTGATCCCATCTTTATGTCTCCTGGCGACAAACCCGGCGAAGTGATGCGCGCCATTGAAGTGATCGGATCGATTTCCTGCGTTCTGTTGGGGGCGTACCCGATGGTGCTGCTGCTGACCCGCTGGTTTGAAAAACCGCTGATGAGTGTCGGTAAGCTGCTGAATATGAACAATATTGCGGCGGCGGGGATGGTGGCGACGCTTGCCAACAATATCCCGATGTTCGGCATGATGAAGCAGATGGATACCCGCGGCAAAGTGATCAACTGTGCCTTCGCCGTTTCCGCTGCCTTTGCCCTGGGCGACCACTTAGGTTTCGCCGCTGCCAACATGAACGCCATGATCTTCCCGATGATTGTCGGCAAGCTGATCGGCGGTGTTACGGCGATTGGCGTGGCGATGATGCTGGTGCCAAAAGAAGATGCGACCACGGCTAAAACCGAAGCGGAGGCGCAATCGTGAACACTCGCCAGCTACTGAGCGTCGGTATCGATATCGGCACCACCACCACCCAGGTGATCTTCTCCCACCTGGAACTGGTTAACCGTGCGGCAGTGTCGCAGGTGCCGCGTTACGAATTCATCAAACGCGAAATTAGCTGGCAAAGCCCGGTGTTCTTTACCCCTGTCGACAAACAGGGCGGATTAAAAGAAGCGGAACTGAAAACTTTAATCCTTGAGCAATATCAGGCTGCGGGCATTGCACCGGAGAGCGTCGATTCCGGTGCCATTATTATCACCGGCGAAAGCGCGAAAACCCGCAATGCCCGTCCGGCGGTGATGACGCTCTCTCAATCGCTGGGCGATTTTGTCGTCGCCAGTGCCGGACCGCATCTCGAATCGGTGATTGCCGGGCACGGTGCCGGAGCGCAAACCCTCTCTGAACAACGGTTATGTCGGGTGCTGAATATCGATATCGGTGGCGGCACGGCGAACTACGCCCTGTTCGATGCCGGAAAAATCAGCGGGACTGCCTGCCTCAACGTCGGCGGTCGGCTGCTGGAAACCGACTGCCAGGGGCGCGTGATTTACGCTCATAAACCGGGGCAGATGATTGTGGATGAGTGCTTCGGCACAGGCACTGACGCCCGTTTACTGACCGGTGCGCAGTTGGTGCAGGTTACCCGGCGGATGGCGGAACTGATTGTCGAAGTGATTGAAGGAACGCTCTCGCCGCTCGCGCAGGCATTGATGCAAACCGGTTTGCTGCCCGCAGGCGTTACGCCCGAAATCATTACTCTTTCTGGCGGCGTGGGCGAATGTTATCGCCATCAGCCCGCTGACCCGTTCTGTTTTGCCGATATTGGGCCGCTGCTGGCAACAGCGCTGCATGACCATCCGCGCCTGCGTGAGATGCGCGTGCAGTTTCCGGCGCAAACCGTGCGCGCCACGGTGATTGGCGCGGGTGCGCATACCCTTTCGCTCTCTGGCAGCACTATCTGGCTGGAGGGCGTGCAACTGCCGCTGCGCAATTTGCCGGTGGCGATCCCGATTGATGAAACGGATCTGGTGAATGGCTGGCAACAGGCGCTGATTCAGCTCGATCTTGATCCCAACTCTGACGCGTACGTGCTGGCGCTTCCCGCCGGGCTTCCCGTGCGTTACGCCGCGGTACTGACGGTCATCAACGCGCTGGTCGATTTCGTCGCGCGTTTTCCGAATCCGCATCCCCTGCTGGTGGTGGCCGGGCAGGACTTTGGTAAAGCTCTGGGCATGTTGCTGCGCCCACAGCTACAACAACTCCCGTTGGCAGTCATTGACGAAGTGATTGTTCGCGCGGGGGACTATATCGACATTGGTACGCCTCTTTTTGGCGGATCGGTTGTGCCGGTGACGGTGAAATCACTCGCATTTCCTTCCTGAGGGAACGACTTATGAAACTAAAGACCACATTGTTTGGCAATGTTTATCAATTCAAGGATGTAAAAGAGGTGCTGGCGAAGGCCAACGAACTGCGTTCGGGGGATGTGCTGGCGGGGGTTGCGGCAACAAGCTCGCAGGAGCGGGTAGCGGCAAAGCAGGTGTTGTCGGAAATGACCGTGGCGGATATCCGCAATAACCCGGTGATTGCCTATGAAGAAGACTGCGTGACGCGGCTGATTCAGGATGACGTTAACGAAACGGCCTACAACCAGATTAAAAACTGGAGCATCAGCGAGCTGCGTGAGTACGTCCTGAGCGACGAAACCAGCGTTGATGATATTGCCTTTACCCGTAAAGGGCTGACCTCGGAAGTGGTCGCGGCGGTGGCGAAGATTTGCTCTAACGCGGATCTGATCTACGGCGCAAAGAAAATGCCGATTATCAAAAAGGCCAATACCACCATCGGTATTCCAGGCACTTTCAGCGCCCGTTTGCAGCCAAACGATACCCGTGATGACGTACAAAGTATCGCCGCGCAAATCTATGAAGGGCTTTCCTTCGGGGTAGGCGATGCGGTGATCGGCGTCAACCCGGTGACGGACGATGTGGAAAACTTAAGCCGCGTGCTGGACACCATCTACGGGGTGATCGACAAATTCAACATTCCGACTCAGGGCTGCGTGCTGGCGCACGTCACCACCCAGATTGAAGCGATTCGTCGCGGCGCACCGGGCGGGCTGATTTTCCAGAGTATTTGTGGCAGCGAGAAAGGGCTGAAAGAGTTCGGCGTGGAACTGGCAATGCTGGACGAAGCCCGCGCAGTGGGCGCAGAGTTCAACCGTATCGCCGGGGAAAACTGCCTCTACTTCGAAACCGGACAAGGTTCTGCACTCTCCGCTGGTGCCAACTTCGGTGCAGATCAGGTGACGATGGAAGCGCGTAACTACGGGCTGGCGCGTCATTACGATCCGTTTATCGTCAACACCGTGGTCGGTTTTATTGGGCCGGAGTATCTCTACAACGACCGGCAGATTATCCGTGCGGGCTTAGAAGATCACTTTATGGGCAAGCTGAGCGGCATTTCTATGGGCTGTGACTGCTGCTACACCAACCACGCTGACGCTGACCAGAACCTCAACGAAAACCTGATGATCCTGCTCGCTACCGCAGGCTGCAACTACATCATGGGGATGCCACTGGGTGACGACATCATGCTCAACTACCAGACCACGGCGTTCCATGACACCGCTACTGTGCGTCAGTTACTGAATCTGCGTCCGTCACCGGAGTTTGAACGCTGGCTGGAAAGCATGGGCATTATGGCAAACGGTCGCCTGACCAAACGGGCGGGCGATCCGTCACTGTTCTTCTGATGACGCGGAGATAACACATCATGGATCAAAAACAGATTGAAGAAATTGTACGCAGCGTGATGGCGTCAATGGGACAAGCGGCCGCCGCGCCGTCAGAAGCAAAATGCGCCACCACAACCTGTGCAACACCGGTGACCTCGGAAAGCTGCGCGCTGGATTTAGGTTCTGCTGAAGCGAAGGCGTGGATTGGCGTTGAAAATCCGCATCGCGCAGACGTATTAGCCGAACTGCGCCGCAGCACCGTGGCCCGCGTCTGTACCGGTCGTGCCGGTCCGCGTCCGCGTACCCAGGCGCTGTTGCGTTTCCTGGCCGACCACTCGCGCTCTAAAGATACGGTGCTGAAAGAGGTGCCGGAAGAGTGGGTGAAAGCGCAGGGGCTGCTGGAAGTACGTTCTGAAATTAGCGACAAAAACCTTTATCTGACGCGCCCGGATCTGGGACGTCGTCTGTGTGCGGAAGCCGTCGAGGCTTTGAAAGCGCAATGTGTCGCCAATCCTGACGTGCAGGTCGTTGTCTCCGATGGTCTGTCTACGGATGCCATCACTGTGAACTACGAAGAAATTCTGCCGCCGCTGATGGCGGGCTTGCAACATGCGGGGCTAAAAGTCGGCACGCCGTTTTTTGTGCGTTATGGTCGCGTGAAAATTGAAGACCAGATTGGCGAGCTTCTTGGCGCGAAAGTGGTGATCCTGCTGGTGGGCGAACGTCCGGGGTTAGGGCAGTCAGAGAGCCTCTCCTGCTACGCCGTTTACTCACCGCGTATGGCAACTACCGTGGAAGCCGATCGCACCTGTATCTCTAACATTCACCAGGGCGGCACGCCGCCGGTTGAAGCCGCAGCCGTCATTGTGGATTTGGCGAAACGTATGCTGGAGCAGAAAGCATCCGGCATCAACATGACCCGATAAGGAGGCATCATGCCAGCTTTAGATTTGATTCGACCGTCGGTCACTGCCATGCGGGTGATTGCCTCCGTTAACGCTGATTTTGCGCGTGAACTGAAATTGCCGCCGCATATTCGTAGCCTCGGGCTGATTTCCGCCGATTCTGATGATGTCACCTACATTGCGGCTGATGAAGCGACAAAACAGGCGATGGTTGAAGTGGTGTATGGTCGCTCGCTGTATGCCGGCGCGGCGCACGGCCCGTCACCGACTGCCGGTGAAGTATTGATTATGCTCGGCGGGCCAAACCCGGCGGAAGTGCGTGCCGGTCTGGATGCGATGGTCGCGCATATTGAAAACGGCGCGGCGTTCCAGTGGGCGAACGATAAGCAAGATACGGCATTCCTCGCTCATGTGGTTTCGCGTACCGGTTCTTATCTCTCTTCCACTGCAGGCATTACGCTCGGTGATCCGATGGCGTATCTGGTGGCACCGCCGCTGGAAGCGACCTACGGCATTGATGCTGCGTTGAAATCTGCTGATGTGCAACTGGTGACTTATGTTCCGCCACCGTCAGAAACCAACTATTCAGCGGCATTTTTGACCGGTAGCCAGGCAGCGTGTAAAGCGGCCTGTAACGCCTTTACTGATGCAGTGCTGGAAATCGCGCGTAATCCAATCCAACGTGCGTAACGGAGGTTGCCGATGAACAATGCACTGGGTTTGTTGGAAGTTGACGGCATGGTCGCCGCAATCGATGCGGCAGATGCCATGCTGAAAGCGGCAAACGTGCGTCTGCTCAGTCATGAAGTGCTTGACCCCGGTCGCTTAACGCTGGTGGTGGAAGGCGATCTGGCGGCGTGTCGTGCGGCGCTGGATGCCGGTTATGCCGCCGCAATGCGTACCGGGCGAGTTATCAGCCGCAAGGAAATTGGTCGACCTGATGATGACACCCAGTGGCTGGTTGCTGGCTTTAACCGACAGCTAAAGCAACCTGGCGCGCCAGCGATCGTCACGGAATCTGCCGACGAGTTGTTGGCGTTGTTAACATCAGTACGTCAGGGAATGACGGTCGGAGAAGTTGCCGCCCACTTTGGCTGGCCGCTGGAAAAAGCCAGAAATGCGCTCGAACAGCTCTTTTCTGCCGGGACGTTGCGTAAACGCAGTAGTCGTTATCGTCTCAAGCCCCATTAACCTGTCGGAGGTGCCGGGTGTCATATAACACCCGGCATTAACATCATGAAAAAGACCCGTACAGCCAACTTGCACCATCTTTATCATGAACCCTTACCCGAAAATCTGAGGCTCACGCCGAAGGTTGAAGTGGATAATGTTCATCAACAACAGACAACAGATGTCTATGAACATGCTTTGACAATTACCGCCTGGCAGCAGATTTATGATCAACTGCATCCGGGAAAGTTTCATGGTGAATTTACGGAAATCCTGCTTGATGATATTCAGGTTTTCCGTGAATACACCGGTCTGGCGCTGCGCCAGTCGTGTCTGGTCTGGCCGAACTCATTCTGGTTTGGTATTCCGGCGACGCGCGGTGAACAGGGATTTATCGGTTCGCAATGTCTGGGAAGCGCAGAAATAGCCACGCGGCCCGGCGGCACTGAGTTTGAATTAAGTACGCCGGACGATTACACCATTCTTGGCGTGGTGATCTCGGAAGATGTCATTTCCCGTCACGCAAACTTTCTGCATAACCCGGAAAGGGTGCTGCATATGTTGCGTAATCAGTCGGCGCTGGAAGTGAAGGAGCAGCATAAAGCCGCACTGTGGGGCTTTGTTCAACAGGCGCTGGCGACGTTTTGCGAGAACCCGGAGAACTTACATCAATCCGCTGTGCGTAAAGTGCTTGGCGATAACTTGTTGTTGGCGATGGGAGTGATGCTGGAAGAAGCGCAGCCAATGGTGACGGCGGAAAGCATCAGCCATCAGGGCTATCGACGATTGCTTTCCCGCGCCCGCGAATATGTGCTGGAGAATATGTCCGAACCGGTAACGGTGCTGGACTTGTGCAATCAACTGCACGTCAGTCGCCGCACCTTACAAAACGCATTTCACACTATTTTGGGCATTGGCCCGAACGCGTGGCTGAAACGCATTCGCCTGAACGCCGTGCGCCGCGAGCTGATAAGCCCGTGGTCGCAAAGTCTGACGGTAAAAGACGCCGCCATGCAGTGGGGATTCTGGCATCTTGGGCAATTTGCGACGGATTATCAGCAACTGTTTGCCGAGAAGCCATCACTGACGCTGCATCAGCGGATGCAGGAGTTAGGGTGATGAAATTACACCCAATCCCTGACCTGAATAAATTTACTCAACGCCGCTTCCGGGCTGCCTTCTTCCGGTTGATAATCGTACTCCCAGCGTACCAGTGGCGGCATTGACATCAGGATTGATTCGGTGCGCCCGCCGGTTTGTAAGCCAAACAGCGTACCGCGATCCCAGACCAGGTTGAATTCGACATAACGACCGCGACGGTAGAGCTGGAAATTGCGCTCGCGCTCGCCATATGCCATTGCTTTACGTCGCTCAACAATCGGCAAGTATGCGTCGGCGTAACCTTTGCCTACCGCCTGCATAAAGGCGAAGCAGTGGTCGAAGTCTGGCGTGTTCAGGTCATCAAAGAACAGCCCGCCAATGCCGCGCTGTTCATTGCGATGTTTAAGGTAGAAGTATTCGTCGCACCACTTTTTGTAGCGTGGATAAACATCTTCGCCAAATGGCAGGCACAGGTCGCGGGCGGTGCGGTGCCAGTGAATGGCGTCTTCTTCAAAGCCATAGAAAGGGGTTAAGTCAAAACCACCGCCAAACCACCAGACGGGATCGACACCCGGTTTTTCGGCAATAAAAAAGCGCACATTGGCGTGGCTGGTGGGAACATACGGATTATGCGGATGCACTACCAGCGATACACCCATCGCCTCGAAACTGCGCCCGGCAAGTTCCGGGCGATGAGCAGTGGCAGAAGCGGGCATCGCGTCGCCGTGGACGTGAGAAAAGTTGACGCCCGCCTGTTCGAAAACACCACCATTACGCAACACCCGGCTACGCCCGCCGCCACCAGCTTCGCGCTGCCAGCTATCTTCGGCAAACTGTGTGCCATCTACGGCGCTCAGTTGCTGGCAAATTGTATCCTGAAGGTTGAGCAGGAACTGTTTAACCTGGTGTGCGTCGGGCTTCATAACTTACCGTTTTTTCGAGTGTGCTTTCTGGTTGTCAAACCAATGGAAATAACTGATCACGCCTTCGGCAATGGCAGAGGCGATTTTCTGACGAAACGCCGCCGTGCCTAACAGTCGCTCTTCTTCCGGGTTGGTGATAAATGAGGTTTCCACCAGCACCGAAGGAACCGACGGTGATTTCAACACCACAAACGCGGCTTGTTCGGTGTTGCGGCTGTGCAGCTTATGCACTGGTTTAATCTTCTTCAGAATATGCGAGCCAAGCGTCAGGCTGTTTTTAATGGTATCTGTTTGCACCAGATCAAACAGCACTTGCTGCAATAGATGATCCCTGTCAGTCGCTTTTTTCCCGGCGACTTCATCAGCGCGGTTTTCGCGTTCCGACAAATATTTTGCCATCGCACTACTCGCGCCACGGTTGGAGAGGGCAAAGACCGATGCCCCCGCGGCTTTCGGGTTGGTGAAGCCGTCGGCGTGAATTGACATAAACAGATCTGCGCCATGCTTATGGGCGATTTCAACGCGATCGTACAGTGGAATAAACGTATCGCCAGAACGCGTTAAACGCGCATCAATGCCATGATTGCGCAAAATAGAACGGACATTTTTGGCGATTGCCAGCACCACGTGTTTTTCTTTTGATCCGTTGCGACCAATCGCACCGGTATCAATCCCGCCGTGACCTGGATCGAGAACGACTACCCGTTTGCCTCCGGCTTTTTTGGCTTTCGGCTTACTGTGTCCGTTACTGGTTTTTAAAGGTTCTTCTTTGGCGATGGCTTGCGACATTCCTGACAACGTCAGGGCAGCCAATCCGGCTTTCAGCACCTGGCGGCGCGAAGTGAGTGTTTTTAGTGGTTTAAAAGTGCTCATACGGCCTGAGTTGTAATAATAAAGTTCCAGATGTTATATCGTATCGCGTAATCCGTTACGACGGTTTGCTGGTGAGAATTGTTTTACTTTTCATTTCAATAAATGACAACGCGTCATTATGCCACTTTTTCAACCGATTTTCGTCAGATATTGGCTAATTCGGTCGTTCACGCCATAATCACCCTTTTAACCCCCAAAAAGGTAACTCATACCATGGAGATACGCGTATTTCGCCAGGCAGATTTCGAAGAGGTCATCACCCTTTGGGAGCGTTGCGACTTGCTGCGTCCGTGGAACGATCCGGAAATGGACATCGAGCGCAAGATGAACCATGACGTCAGTTTGTTCCTGGTCGCGGAAGTTAACGGCGAAGTAGTGGGAACGGTGATGGGCGGTTATGACGGGCATCGCGGGTCTGCTTATTATCTTGGCGTGCATCCGGAGTTTCGCGGGCGTGGAATTGCCAATGCATTGCTTAATCGGCTGGAGAAAAAGCTTATTGCTCGCGGCTGTCCGAAAATTCAGATCAATGTACCGGAAGACAACGATATGGTACTCGGAATGTACGAACGCCTGGGATATGAACACGCCGATGTGCTGAGTCTGGGTAAGCGTTTGATTGAAGATGAAGAGTACTGAGTTTCATCCTGTCCATTATGATGTGCACGGACGCCTGCGTTTACCCTTCCTCTTCTGGTTTGTGCTATTGCTTCAGGCGCGAACCTGGGTGCTGTTTGTCATTGCCGGTGCGTCGCGCGAGCAGGGCACTGCGCTGCTGAATCTGTTTTATCCCGATCACGATAATTTCTGGCTGGGGTTGATACCGGGCATTCCGGCGGTGCTGGCATTCTTACTGAGTGGTCGGCGGGATACGTTTCCCCGTATCTGGCACGTGCTCTATTTTCTGTTGCTGTTGGCGCAGCTCGTTTTGCTTTGTTGGCAACCGTGGCTGTGGCTAAATGGTGAATCCGTCAGCGGTATCGGTCTGGCGCTGGTTATCGCGGATATTGTGGCGTTAATCTGGCTGTTGACCAATCGACGTTTACGCGCTTGTTTTGTGGAAGAAAAAGAATAACGGCACTTTTTTGCAAATTCGCACTCCAAGCAACGTTATTGAATAACCAAAGGAAGTGACATGAAATCGCTGCGTTTAATGTTATGCGCTATGCCGTTGATGCTGACCGGCTGTTCCACCATGTCGTCAGTTAACTGGTCTGCCGCTAATCCGTGGAACTGGTTTAGCTCGTCCACTAAAGTGAGCGAGCAAGGCGTTGGCAAATTAACGGCGTCCACGCCACTACAAGAACAAGCCATTGCCGATGCGCTTGATGGTGATTATCGGCTGCGCAGCGGAATGAAAACCGCGAACGGTAATGTGGTGCGCTTTTTTGAAGTGATGAAGGGCGACAGCGTGGCGATGGTTATCAACGGTGATCAAGGTACAATCAGCCGCATTGATGTCTCAGATAGCGATATTCCTGCTGACACGGGGGTTAAAATCGGTACACCGTTTAGTGACCTTTACAGCAAAGCATTTGGCAATTGCAAAAAAGCAGACGGTGATGATAATCGTGCCGTCGAATGTAAAGCCGAAGGCAGTCAACATATTAGCTACCAGTTTAGCGGTGAGTGGAGTGGTCCTGAAGGGTTAATGCCTTCTGACGATACCCTGAAAAACTGGAAAGTCAGTAAAATCATCTGGCGGCGTTAATTTGCGTCTGAACAAACCGTCGCCACAAAAAACACGTAAAATAGCGCTCAACAATGCCACGGATTGCGTGGCATTCTTATTTCAGGAGGAACAATGTCTCAGGTTCAGAGTGGCATTTTGCCAGAACATTGCCGCGCGGCGATTTGGATCGAAGCCAACGTAAAAGGGGAAGTTGATGCCCTGCGTGCGGCCAGTAAAAACTTTGCCGATAAACTGGCAACCTTTGAAGCAAAATACCCGGACGCGCATCTTGGCGCGGTTGTCGCCTTTGGCAACAACACCTGGCGTGCTCTGAGCGGCGGCGTGGGAGCCGAAGAGCTAAAAGATTTTCCGGGTTACGGAAAAGGTCTTGCGCCGACGACCCAGTTCGATGTGTTAATCCACATTCTTTCTCTGCGTCACGACGTAAACTTCTCCGTGGCCCAGGCGGCGATGGAAGCCTTTGGCGGCTGCATTGAGGTAAAAGAAGAGATCCACGGCTTCCGTTGGGTGGAAGAGCGTGACCTGAGCGGCTTTGTTGACGGCACGGAAAATCCGGCGGGTGAAGAGACGCGTCGCGAAGTGGCGGTCATCAAAGACGGTGTGGATGCGGGCGGCAGCTATGTGTTTGTGCAGCGCTGGGAACACAACCTGAAGCAACTCAACCGTATGAGCGTTCACGATCAGGAAATGATGATCGGCCGTACTAAAGAGGCCAACGAAGAGATCGATGGCGATGAGCGTCCGGAAACTTCTCACCTGACCCGTGTTGATCTGAAAGAAGATGGCAAAGGCCTGAAGATTGTTCGCCAGAGCCTGCCATATGGCACCGCCAGCGGCACGCACGGCCTGTACTTCTGCGCTTACTGTGCACGTTTGCATAACATTGAGCAGCAGTTGCTGAGTATGTTTGGCGATACCGATGGCAAACGTGACGCAATGTTACGTTTTACCAAACCAGTCACTGGCGGCTATTACTTTGCACCGTCGCTGGACAAACTGATGGCGCTGTAAGTTTTACTCACGCACTTGTAGCGTCTTGCCGGATGCGGCGTAAATGCTTAATCCGGCGTGTAAGATCGTTCAAACTTAATAAATTGCAGTCAACCTGTAGGCCCGATAAGCGTAGCGCATCGGGCTGTTTTGTCTCTAAGCTACTGCTTAGTCCAGATTGACGTTATGGCAGCCAAAGAGCGTGGTGTAAACAGCACGGCACAACTGAGCGGATCACTGCTCAGGTGTATGAACAGCCAGGAGATGTCTTCAAATTTGTCATGGGTTATTCCCTGTCTAAAACCTGACGAATAAAGCCATTGTATTGATCCAGTTGTTTTTTCGCTTCTGCGGCATCGAGATTTTTCAGCACCATCACAATGGCCGTTTTGCAGTGACGGTCGCAGGCAATCAATGCCGCTTCCGCTTGTTCCTCGCTACATCCGGTCGCGTTTTTGACGATATTGATCTGGCGCACGTGCAATTTTTCGTTGGTGGCGACCACATCGACCATCAGGTTGCCAAACACTTTGCCTGACTTAATCATCAGCCCGGTGGAGAGCATGTTGAGCACCAGTTTCTGCGCCGTACCTGCTTTCATCCGCGAAGAACCGGTAACCACTTCAGCCCCGACGACTGGCGTAATAGCAAACTCTGCGGTGGTGGAAACCGCGCTTCCCGGATTACAGGAAATACCGACCGTACGGCAACCCAACTGGCGCGCGTATTCCAACCCGGCAATCACATATGGCGTGCGTCCACTGGCGGCAATACCAACCACCACATCCTGCGCCGTTAAAGTAATATTTTTCAGATCGTTGATGCCGCCTTCCCGGCTGTCTTCCGCGCCTTCCACCGCGTGCTGGATGGCATATTCGCCGCCAGCAATCAAACCAACGACCAGACCTGGTTTCACGCCGTAAGTGGGGGGGCACTCGCTGGCATCGAGAATACCCAGACGACCGGAAGTTCCCGCGCCGAGATAAATCAGACGACCGCCGCCGCTCACCTGGGTGTGGATAACATCAATCGCCGCTGCGATATCCGGTAGTACGCGCTCAACGGCGAGCGGTACGGTTTTATCTTCTTCGTTAATGATCCGACACATTTCCAGCGTCGATACGCGGTCAATTTCAGCAGAGGCATTGTTGGAGCCTTCAGTAATCATCTTTTCAAGTTGCATAGGCAATCACCTTAAATATTTGTCTTCAAATAATTTCATCTGGCGTGAATCATATCTCCCTGCCTGATTATGTACAGCAGTGAATTCGCGCAATGGCTGAGTTGTGGTTATGGGTGATTTTACTTAAGATTTCCCTGAATTTAGATCCACTCCTCAGCATTGATCTGTCATTCAGGTATGGTAGGGACAATAGGGCGTAATGCTCTGTATTCAAAAGGAGAAACTTGAAATGGGTAAACTCACGGGCAAGACAGCACTGATTACGGGCGCATCGCAAGGTATTGGCGAAGGTATTGCCAGAACCTTTGCGCGTCATGGCGCAAACCTAATCTTGCTGGATATCTCCCCTGAGATTGAAAAGCTGGCAGACGAGCTGTGTGGTCGCGGTCATCGCTGTACGGCGGTAATTGCCGATGTACGCGACCCGGCGTCGGTTACGGCAGCGATCAAGCGCGCGAAGGAAAAAGAAGGGCGCATTGATATTCTGGTGAATAACGCAGGTGTTTGCCGTCTGGGTAGTTTTCTGGAAATGAGCGATGACGATCGCGATTTCCATATTGATATCAATATCAAAGGCGTGTGGAACGTCACGAAGGCAGTTCTACCGGAGATGATTGCCCGCAAAGATGGTCGCATTGTGATGATGTCTTCGGTTACTGGCGATATGGTGGCCGATCCGGGCGAAACGGCGTATGCCTTGTCGAAAGCGGCGATTGTTGGCCTGACCAAATCGCTGGCAGTGGAGTATGCTCAGTCGGGGATTCGCGTTAACGCAATCTGCCCTGGTTACGTGCGCACGCCAATGGCGGAAAACATCGCTCGCCAGTCGAATCCGCAAGATCCGGAATCAGTACTGACTGAAATGGCGAAAGCAATTCCGCTGCGTCGCCTCGCTGATCCGCTGGAAGTAGGCGAGCTGGCAGCCTTTCTGGCGTCGGATGAGTCCAGCTATTTAACGGGTACACAGAATGTGATCGATGGCGGCAGCACACTGCCAGAGACGGTCAGCGTCGGCATCTGATTCACCTCTGTTTCCTCCCTGCATCAGTGGGGAGGATTTCGCCTTATTCTCTTTTTAACTTCCAAATCACCAAACGGTATATAAAACCGTTACTCCTTTCACGCCCGTTATAAATATGATGGCTATTAGAAAGTCATTAAATATATAAGGGTGCGCAATGGCCGTTAACTTACTGAAAAAGAACTCTCTCGCGCTGGTCGCTTCTCTGCTGCTGGCTGGCCACGTGCAGGCAACGGAACTGCTGAACAGTTCTTATGACGTCTCCCGCGAGCTGTTTGCCGCCCTGAATCCGCCGTTTGAGCAACAATGGGCAAAAGATAACGGCGGTGACAAACTGACGATAAAACAATCTCATGCCGGGTCATCAAAACAGGCGCTGGCGATTTTGCAGGGCTTAAAAGCCGATGTTGTAACTTATAACCAGGTGACCGACGTGCAGATCCTGCACGACAAAGGCAAGCTGATCCCGGCGGACTGGCAGTCGCGCCTGCCGAATAACAGCTCGCCGTTCTACTCCACGATGGGTTTCCTGGTGCGTAAGGGCAACCCGAAGAATATCCACGACTGGAACGATCTGGTGCGTTCCGACGTGAAGCTGATTTTCCCGAATCCGAAAACCTCCGGTAACGCGCGTTATACCTACTTAGCAGCGTGGGGCGCAGCCGATAAAGCGGACGGCGGCGATAAAGCCAAAACCGAACAGTTTATGACCCAGTTCCTGAAAAACGTTGAAGTCTTCGATACCGGCGGTCGTGGCGCGACCACAACCTTTGCCGAGCGTGGCCTGGGCGATGTACTGATTAGCTTTGAATCGGAAGTGAACAACATCCGCAAACAGTATGAAGCGCAGGGTTTTGAAGTGGTGATTCCGAAAACCAATATTCTGGCGGAATTCCCGGTGGCATGGGTGGATAAAAACGTGCAGGTCAACGGTACGGAAAAAGCCGCAAAAGCTTATCTGAACTGGCTCTACAGCCCGCAGGCGCAAACCATCATCACCGACTATTACTACCGCGTGAATAATCCGGAAGTCATGGACAAGCTGAAAGATAAATTCCCGCAGACCGAACTGTTCCGCGTGGAAGATAAGTTTGGCTCCTGGCCAGAAGTGATGAAAACCCACTTTACCAGCGGCGGTGAGTTAGACAAGCTGTTGGCTGCGGGGCGTAACTGATGTTTGCAGTTTCTTCAAGACGCGTGCTGCCGGGCTTTACCTTAAGCCTTGGCACCAGTCTGCTGTTTGTGTGCCTGATATTGTTACTGCCGCTTTCCGCGCTGGTGATGCAGCTTTCTGAGATGAGCTGGGCGCAGTACTGGGAGGTGATCACCAATCCGCAGGTGGTCGCGGCCTACAAAGTGACGCTGCTGTCAGCGTTTGTGGCATCGATTTTTAACGGCGTTTTCGGTCTGTTAATGGCGTGGATCTTAACCCGCTATCGCTTTCCGGGGCGCACGCTGCTTGATGCGCTGATGGATTTACCCTTCGCGCTACCGACAGCGGTCGCGGGTTTAACCCTGGCGTCGCTCTTTTCCGTGAACGGTTTTTACGGCGAATGGCTGGCGAAGTTTGATATCAAAGTGACCTATACCTGGCTGGGGATCGCGGTGGCGATGGCCTTTACCAGCATTCCGTTTGTAGTGCGAACCGTGCAGCCGGTACTGGAAGAATTAGGGCCGGAATACGAAGAAGCGGCAGAAACGCTCGGCGCAACACGTTTACAGAGTTTCCGCAAAGTGGTGCTGCCGGAGCTTTCTCCGGCGCTGGTGGCGGGCGTGGCGCTGTCGTTTACCCGTAGTCTTGGTGAGTTTGGCGCGGTGATATTTATCGCCGGGAACATCGCCTGGAAGACGGAAGTAACGTCGCTGATGATTTTTGTTCGCTTACAGGAATTTGATTACCCGGCGGCGAGCGCGATTGCTTCGGTGATCCTCGCAGCATCGCTGCTGCTGCTGTTCTCTATTAACACTCTGCAAAGTCGCTTCGGTCGGCGTGTGGTAGGTCATTAATGGCGGAAGTTACACAGTTGAAGCGTTATGACGCGCGCCCGATTAAC
The DNA here is from genome assembly GCF_000408325.1 of Escherichia sp. KTE52. Lineage (NCBI taxonomy): Bacteria > Pseudomonadati > Pseudomonadota > Gammaproteobacteria > Enterobacterales > Enterobacteriaceae > Escherichia > Escherichia sp. KTE52. The sequence goes on along the minus strand of NZ_KE138677.1, from coordinate 851,922 downwards.
TGGGGCAAATGGTTTTTGATTGGCACCGGGATGCTGGTGTCGGCGTTCATCCTGCTGGTGCCGATGATTTACATCTTTGTGCAGGCATTCAGCAAGGGAATCATGCCGGTATTACAGAACCTGGCAGACCCGGACATGCTGCACGCCATCTGGCTGACGGTGATGATTGCGCTGATTGCTGTGCCGGTGAACCTGGTGTTCGGCATCCTGTTGGCCTGGCTGGTGACGCGTTTTGATTTTCCGGGGCGTCAGTTGCTGCTGACGCTGCTGGATATTCCGTTTGCGGTGTCGCCGGTAGTCGCCGGTCTGGTGTATCTGCTGTTCTACGGCTCCAACGGCCCGCTGGGCGGCTGGCTTGACGAACATAATCTGCAAATTATGTTCTCCTGGCCGGGAATGGTGCTGGTGACTATCTTCGTGACGTGTCCGTTTGTGGTGCGTGAACTGGTGCCGGTGATGTTAAGTCAGGGCAGCCAGGAAGACGAAGCGGCGATTTTGCTTGGCGCGTCTGGCTGGCAGATGTTTCGCCGCGTTACGTTGCCGAACATCCGCTGGGCGCTGCTGTATGGTGTGGTGCTGACTAACGCCCGCGCGATTGGCGAGTTTGGTGCGGTATCGGTGGTTTCCGGCTCGATTCGCGGCGAAACCCTGTCGCTGCCATTACAGATTGAATTGCTGGAGCAGGACTACAATACCGTCGGCTCCTTTACCGCCGCCGCGCTGTTGACGCTGATGGCGATTATCACCCTGTTTTTAAAGAGTATGTTGCAGTGGCGTCTGGAGAATCAGGAAAAACGCGCGCAGCAGGAGGTACATCATGAGTATTGAGATTGCCAGGATTAAGAAGTCATTTGGTCGCACCCAGGTGTTGAACGATATCTCACTGGATATTCCTTCTGGTCAGATGGTCGCGTTACTGGGGCCGTCCGGCTCCGGGAAAACCACGCTGCTGAGGATTATCGCCGGGCTGGAGCATCAAACCAGCGGGCATATTCGCTTCCACGGCACCGACGTCAGCCGCCTGCACGCGCGCGATCGTAAAGTGGGATTTGTGTTCCAGCATTACGCGCTGTTCCGCCATATGACGGTGTTCGACAACATCGCCTTTGGCCTGACGGTGCTGCCGCGTCGAGAGCGCCCAAATGCGGCGGCGATCAAAGCGAAAGTCACCCAGTTACTGGAGATGGTGCAGCTTGCTCATCTGGCAGATCGTTATCCGGCGCAGCTTTCTGGTGGTCAGAAACAGCGTGTGGCGCTGGCGCGTGCGCTTGCCGTGGAACCGCAAATTCTGTTGCTTGATGAACCGTTTGGCGCGCTGGATGCGCAGGTGCGTAAAGAACTGCGTCGCTGGCTGCGTCAGCTTCACGAAGAGTTGAAATTTACCAGTGTGTTCGTCACTCACGATCAGGAAGAGGCGACTGAAGTTGCCGATCGTGTGGTCGTGATGAGCCAGGGCAATATCGAACAGGCGGATGCGCCGGATCAGGTCTGGCGTGAACCGGCGACCCGCTTTGTGCTCGAATTTATGGGCGAAGTGAACCGCTTACAGGGAATTATTCGCGGCGGGCAGTTCCACGTTGGCGCGCATCGCTGGCCGCTGGGGTATACGCCTGCATATCAGGGGCCGGTGGATCTCTTCCTGCGTCCGTGGGAAGTGGATATCAGTCGCCGCACCAGCCTCGATTCGCCGCTGCCGGTACAGGTACTGGAAGCCAGTCCGAAAGGACACTACACCCAATTAGTCGTACAACCGCTGGGGTGGTACAACGAACCGCTGACAGTTGTGATGCATGGCGATGACGCCCCGCAACGCGGTGAGCGTTTATTCGTTGGCCTGCAACATGCGCGCTTGTATAACGGCGATCAGCGTATTGAAACCCGCGATGAGGAGCTTGCTCTCGCACAAAGCGCCTGATAGGTTGAGTAAATGTTAAACGCCCGGAGGCGCATCCCGCGATCCGGGCTTTTTAATGGCAAGGTTTGTAACCTGTAGGCCTGATAAGACGCGCAAGCGTCGCATCAGGCAACACCACGTATGGACAGAGATCGTGAGTACATTAGAACAAACAATTGGCAATACGCCTCTGGTGAAGTTGCAGCGAATGGGGCCGGATAACGGCAGTGAAGTGTGGTTAAAACTGGAAGGGAATAACCCTGCGGGTTCGGTGAAAGACCGCGCGGCATTATCAATGATTGTCGAGGCGGAAAAGCGTGGGGAAATTAAACCCGGTGATGTGTTAATCGAAGCCACCAGTGGTAACACAGGCATTGCGCTGGCAATGATCGCCGCGCTAAAAGGCTATCGCATGAAATTGCTGATGCCCGACAACATGAGCCAGGAACGTCGCGCGGCGATGCGTGCCTACGGTGCGGAACTGATTCTTGTCACCAAAGAGCAGGGCATGGAAGGTGCGCGCGATCTGGCGCTGGAGATGGCGAATCGTGGTGAAGGCAAGCTGCTCGACCAGTTCAATAACCCCGATAATCCTTATGCGCATTACACCACCACCGGGCCGGAAATCTGGCAGCAAACCGGCGGTCGCATTACGCATTTTGTCTCCAGCATGGGGACGACTGGCACCATCACCGGCGTGTCACGGTTTATGCGCGAACAATCCAAACCGGTAACGATTGTTGGCCTGCAGCCGGAAGAGGGTAGCAGCATTCCGGGGATTCGCCGCTGGCCAGCGGAATATCTGCCGGGCATCTTTAACGCTTCTCTGGTGGACGAGGTACTGGATATTCACCAGCGCGACGCGGAAAACACCATGCGCGAACTGGCCGTGCGGGAAGGGATTTTCTGCGGCGTCAGCTCCGGCGGCGCGGTTGCCGGTGCGATACGCGTGGCAAAAGCCAACCCTGGCGCAGTGGTGGTAGCGATCATCTGCGATCGTGGCGATCGCTACCTTTCCACCGGGGTGTTTGGCGAAGAACACTTTAGCCAGGGGGCGGGGATTTAAGGATTAATAGCATTGGAGGCTGATGACAAACGCAAAACAGCCTGATGCGCTACGTTTATCAGGCCTACAAGGTTCCTGTAATATATTGCATTAGCAATATTTTGTAGGCCGGATAAGGCGTTTACGCCGCATCCGGCTAAACAAAGTGCACTTTGTCAATAATCTGATTTGTCGGCAGTTGTTGCTGCCGACAAATGCCATAGTTGACAGCTAAACTATCCCCTTCGTAATCTATCCACCAAAATTTACTCGATTTTTCATCGTTATAAATAAAGCATTTTTTCATGTTACCTCCTGTAAATGCCTTGCCAAAGCGGATTAATTCCCTTCCTCAGGCACTGTTTTATCCGTCTGCGCAATCAGCGCATGTAAAAAAGGTTGCGCATTTTCATCGCTCTTACCGGGCATCTTCACGATGTAAGGCTTACCGGTAATCGATGATGACGAAGCCACCTTATCAATAAACTGCTCGGCGGTATCAATGCGGTTGCGTGTGTTGCCGAGCTTCAACTTCAGATGCGAAACTGCTTCATCACAAGTATGTTGATCGCCATTGCGTATGAATATCAAATCCTTATGCTGCGCTAATCCTTCCAGCATGGCGTTAATTCTGACTTCTTCGTGGGCAGTTAACTTCGCGTAAGCGGGGAGTGCCATCAGCAGTGTGATGACCAGACAAATGATTTTCTTCACTGAATTGCCTTATCCTTGTGTTGTATTAGCCGATTTGACTGCCAGAATCAGGTAAAGTTTCGGTTGGGGTACGATGAGGATCATCGGCAAGGAGAAATTATTAAATGAGTAGTTTGTTGTTGTTTAACGATAAGAGCAGGGCGTTGCAGGCGGATATCGTCGCCGTGCAGTCGCAGGTGGTGTATGGCAGCGTAGGCAACAGCATTGCCGTGCCTGCCATTAAACAGAACGGCCTGAATGTCTTTGCCGTACCGACCGTGTTGCTGAGTAATACGCCGCATTATGACACGTTCTACGGTGGTGCGATTCCGGACGAGTGGTTTAGCGGTTATTTGCGCGCACTGAAAGAGCGTGATGCGCTGCGTAAGTTACGTGCGGTGACTACGGGCTATATGGGGACAGCGTCACAAATTAGAATCCTTGCCGAATGGCTGACAGTCTTACGCGAAGAGCATCCTGACTTGCTGATTATGGTCGATCCGGTGATTGGCGATATTGATAGTGGTATTTACGTCAAACCTGACCTTCCCGATGCGTATCGGCAATATTTACTGCCACTGGCGCAGGGGATTACGCCAAATATCTTTGAGCTGGAAATCCTGACCGGTAAAAACTGCCGCGATCTCGACAGCGCCATTGCCGCAGCAAAAAGTTTGCTTTCAGAGACATTAAAATGGGTGGTTATTACCAGCGCTTCCGGCAATGAAGACAATCAGGATATGCAGGTGGTGGTGGTCAGTGCCGATAGCGTGAATGTCATTTCCCACTCTCGGGTAAAAACGGATCTTAAAGGTACTGGCGATCTGTTTTGCGCTCAACTTATCAGTGGATTACTGAAAGGGAAGGCGTTAACCGACGCAGTGCACAGCGCAGGTTTACGCGTGCTGGAGGTGATGTGTTATACCCAGCAGTATGAAAGCGATGAATTGATTTTGCCGCCGCTGGCGGAAGCATAAAAAAATGGCGCCCACGGGCGCCATTTTTCACTGTGGCAAGAATTACTTCTTGATGCGGATAACCGGGGTTTCACCCACAGTCACGCTACCGGACAGTTTGATCAGTTCTTTGATTTCGTCCATGTTGGAGATAACAACCGGAGTCAGGGTTGACTTGGCTTTCTCTTCCAGCAGCGGCAGATCGAATTCAATAACAGTATCGCCAACTTTTACGCGCTGACCTTCTTCAGCAATACGCTTGAAGCCTTCGCCTTTCAGTTCAACGGTGTCGATACCGAAGTGGACGAACAACTCAACGCCGCTATCAGATTCGATAGAGAACGCGTGGTTGGTTTCAAAGATTTTACCAATGGTGCCGTCAACCGGAGCTACCATTTTGTTGCCAGTTGGTTTGATAGCAATACCATCACCAACGATTTTTTCCGCAAAAACGACATCCGGCACGTCTTCGATATTGACGATCTCGCCAGAGAGCGGAGCAATGATCTCAATAGTTCCGGTATCTTTTTTGTCATCAGAAACCAGAGATTTCAGTTTATCGAACAAACCCATGATCTTCTCCTAAGCAGTAAATTGGGCCGCATCTCGTGGATTAGCAGATTGTTTTTTCTTCAATGAACTTGTTAACCAGCGTCATTAACTCGTCCGTTGTCGGTTGAGCAAGAGCCTGCTCTGCTAACACCTTCGCATCTTCGAAGTTCGTGTTACGGATAATCTTCTTAATGCGCGGGATAGAAATGGCGCTCATAGAGAATTCGTCCAGACCCATCCCCAGCAACAGAAGTGTAGCACGTTCATCGCCAGCAAGCTCACCACACATGCCAGTCCATTTGCCTTCAGCATGAGAAGCATCAATAACTTGCTTGATCAAGTTCAGCACGGACGGTGACATTGGCTGGTAAAGGTGTGAAATCATATCATTACCACGGTCAACTGCCAGAGTGTACTGCGTTAAATCATTGGTGCCGATACTAAAGAAATCAACTTCTTTGGCTAAATGACGCGCAATTGTTGCGGCAGCCGGTGTTTCCACCATCACGCCAATTTCAATTGATTCGTCAAACGCTTTACCTTCGTCGCGCAGTTCCTGTTTGTAGATTTCAATCTCTTTGCGTAGTGCGCGTACTTCTTCAACAGAGATGATCATCGGGAACATGATGCGCAATTTGCCGAAAGCAGAGGCACGCAGGATAGCGCGGAGCTGATCGCGCAGAATCTCTTTACGATCCATCGCGATACGGATAGCACGCCAGCCGAGGAACGGGTTCTCTTCTTTCGGGAAGTTCATATACGGCAGCTCTTTGTCGCCGCCAATGTCCATGGTACGAACAATAACCGCCTGCGAGCCACACGCTTCAGCCACAGCTTTGTAGGCCGCGAACTGTTCTTCTTCAGTCGGCAGCGCGTCGCGGTCCATGAACAGGAATTCGGTGCGATACAGACCAACGCCTTCAGCGCCATTACGTTCTGCACCTTCAACGTCACGAACAGTACCGATGTTAGCGCACACTTCTACCTGGTGACCGTCCAGCGTAATGGCTGGCAGATCTTTCAGCTTAGCAAGCTCTGCTTTTTCAGAAGCTACTTGCTCCTGAACAGCGCGCAATTTATCGATAACTTCGTTGGTTGGATTGACGTAAACCTGATTATTTACGGCATCCAGAATCAGATAGTCGTCATTTTTCACCTGAGAGGTGACGCTACCAGTACCCACAATGGCTGGCAGTTCCAGAGAGCGTGCCATGATTGAGGTGTGGGAAGTACGGCCACCCGCGTCGGTGATGAAACCCAGTACCTTCTTCAGGTTCAACTGTGCGGTTTCGGACGGCGTCAGGTCAGCGGCAACAAGAATGACTTCATCCTGAATCGCGCTCAGGTCGATAATCTTCAGACCCAGGATGTTGCGCAGCAGGCGCTTACCGATATCACGCACGTCAGCCGCACGTTCTTTCAGGTATTCATCATCCAGTTCTTCCAGGGCAGAAGCCTGACCTTCAATAACTTCATGAGCAGCAGCGTCAGCCGTCATGTGCTTATCTTTAATCAGGGCTATGATTTCCTGCTCCAGCTCCTCATCTTCGAGTAGCATGATATGCCCTTCAAAGATGGCTTCTTTTTCTTCACCGAACGTTTCACCAGCTTTCGTTTTGATCGTTTCAAGCTGGGCTGATGCCTTGGCACGACCGCTCAGAAAACGTTCAACTTCCTGATCAACCTGGTCGGCAGAAATTTTTTTCCGGTCAATGACGATTTCGTCTTCTTTCAGAAGCAGAGCTTTACCGAAAGCGATACCCGGGGATGCTAAAATGCCTGAAATCATAACCCTACCTTACTTGTGACTGATTTTTAAAAGAACCCGGGAAATTACTCGAGTTCCGCCATCAGTTTAACCAGATGTTCAACCGCTTTCTGTTCGTCTTCGCCTTCAGCGGAGATAGTCACAACGGTCCCTTGAGTCAGGCCCAGAGTCTGCAGTTTAAACAGGCTTTTTGCGCTGGCGCTTTTGCCGTTGGAAGTCACAGTAATTTCAGAAGTGAAGCCCTTAGCTTCTTTTACAAACTGGGCAGCAGGGCGGGTGTGCAGACCGTTCGGAGCGGTAATGGTAACTTCTTGCTGGAACATTGTATTTCCCCAACTTATAGGTTTAGTGTTGTGGAACTAAAGTCTAGCCTGGCGGTTTGACTTTAGCCTGTATTGTTAGCGCCAGTTTTAACAGACGCGACGCACGAAGTGTTCTATGCAGTCCATTGCTGGCGGATGTTGGCCGCTGACGTTTCGTTCATCATTAAACATTATGCCGCTAAAGGAAGAATTGAACCAAATCATAAAATCGATTCAGCTAAGGCTTTTCCTGTAACGATTAATTTCGCGCATCAAAATAATTAGTCAGGTTAAATACCAGTTCCGACAGGCTGAATCAATGCCAGGAGGGGCGAAAATTTGAAGTAGGCCACAAAAAAGCACCTAAAAAGGTGCTTTTTTACGCATTTCTAACAACCTGGCATTACTGTTGCAATTCTTTCTCGGTAAAGAGATCGGCAAATAATGCAGTGCTTAAATAACGTTCACCCGATGATGGCAGAATAACCACAATATTCTTATTGGTAAAGCTTTCATCTTCTTGCAGCTTCAATGCAGCGGCAACCGCCGCGCCAGAAGAGATCCCAGCAAGAATGCCTTCTTCTTCCATCAGACGACGTGCGGTAGAGATAGCTTCTTCATTGGTGATGCCAATAACTTTATCGACCAGTTTAAGATCAAGGTTAGCCGGGATAAAGCCAGCACCTATGCCCTGGATTTTATGCGGGCCGGGTTTGATTTCTTCACCTGCCAGCGCCTGGGCGATAACGGGAGAGTCGGTTGGCTCAACGGCGACAGAGATGAGATCAGTCTTGCCTTTGGTGCCTTTAATGTAGCGGCTGACGCCGGTCAGCGTACCGCCAGTACCGACACCAGCAATAAATACATCAACCTGACCATCGGTATCTTCCCAGATCTCCGGACCGGTGGTTTTTTCATGAATTTCTGGATTCGCCGGGTTGCTGAATTGTTGCAGCAGCAGATATTTTTCTGGGTTGCTGGCGACAATTTCTTCTGCTTTTTGAATTGCGCCTTTCATGCCTTTCGCGCCTTCGGTCAACACCAGGTTTGCGCCCAGAGCTTTCAGCAGTTTGCGGCGTTCAATACTCATGGTTTCTGGCATGGTCAGGGTGAGTTTGTAACCGCGAGCGGCAGCCACATAAGCCAGAGCAATACCTGTGTTGCCGCTGGTTGGTTCAACCAATTCAACGCCGGGTTTCAGCACGCCGCGTTTTTCGGCATCCCAAATCATATTGGCACCGATACGGCACTTAACGCTGAAGCTGGGGTTACGAGATTCCACCTTCGCCAGAATACGTCCGTTACCGATGCGATTCAGGCGAACCAGCGGTGTGTGACCGATAGTCAGCGAGTTATCTTCAAAAATCTTACTCATGGCCTGTCCTTAACTGTATGAAATTGGGATACAACAGGTAGCATACCCGCTCAGAGAATATGCGGAAGTAAGGATTTAGCATATCTATATGCAGAAGGGAAATAATGGCTTGCAAGATGGAATAAGGGTGGCATAAGCCACCCCTCTTCCATACAAAAAGTTTACAAAATAACCAGGAGACTGTTACTTCCACAATGCATGTTTAGCGCGATAACAATCGACCCACATTGCTGTCGCGCCACAGACGGCTACTGGCATGATGAACAGGTTGAGCACCGGGATCATCGTGAACAGGCTGGTTAATGCGCCAAACTGCATATTGGTGATTTTGCGCGTGCGCAGGGCAGTGCGCATCTCTTTGAACGGCACTTTGTGGTTGTCGAACGGATAGTCGCAGTACTGAATGGCTAACATCCAGGCACTGAACAGGAACCACAGTACTGGCGCGACGGTTTGCCCGATGCCCGGGATGAAGTAGAGGATCAGCAATACGATGGCGCGTGGCAGATACCAGGCAAATTTTTGCCATTCGCGTTTCATAATTCGCGGCACATCTTTCATGATGCCAAAGATGCCGGTATCCGGCGGCGTAGCGCCTGTCAGCCTGGCTTCCAACTGTTCAGCCAATAAACCGTTAAATGGTGCGGCAATCCAGTTCGCAATAGTTGAGAAAAAATAGCCAAAAACCAGTAGAACGGAGATAACCGCGACAGGCCACAGCAAATAGCTCAACCATTGCAGCCAGTCAGGCACGTGGCTCATTAATGATGGGATCCAGGCATCCAGTTGAGTAAAGAGCCACCAGAATGCACTTCCCATCAACAAAATATTGACCAACAGAGGTAAAATAACAAAACGCCGAATCCCGGGTTGCGAGACGAGCTTCCAGCCTTGCGCAAAATAGTAAAAACCGCTGCGTGGGGAAGATGTGAATGTTGAAATCATAATCAGGATATGCTCCTTTTGACCAATCCCAGGAAAATTCTGCGTATTTTACCGGGTAATTGCGCAATGGACAGTTAGGATATGTTCGAAAAAACAGCAAAAAGCACGATTTCATCTATCTTTGTGCTGTGAAAGTTAAGAGTGCACTTGCACTTGAGGTAATCGGCAAATACTCTTAGTGAGTAAATGTTTGCCGTGGTGGCAAGGTGTTAGAACAACAGAGAATATAATGATGCAGGATTTGCGTCTGATATTAATCATTGTTGGCGCGATCGCCATAATCGCTTTACTGGTACATGGTTTCTGGACCAGCCGTAAAGAACGATCTTCTATGTTCCGCGATCGGCCATTAAAACGAATGAAGTCAAAACGTGACGACGATTCTTATGACGAGGATGTCGAAGATGATGAGGGCGTTGGTGAGGTTCGTGTTCACCGCGTAAATCATGCCCCGGCTAACGCCCAGGAGCATGAGGCTGCTCGTCCGTCGCCGCAACACCAGTACCAACCGCCTTATGCGTCTGCGCAGCCGCGTCAACCGGTTCAGCAGCCGCCTGAAGCGCAGGTATCGCCGCAACATGCTCCGCATTCAGCGCATCCTGTTCAGCAACCACAGCCAGTACAGCAGCCGGCCTACCCGCCGCAGCCTGAACAGCCTGTTGCTTCGCAGGTACAGTTAGCTCCGCAGCCGACACAGCCAGCGCCACAACCGGCGCAGCAGGCTTTCCAGACTGCGGAACCCGTAGCAGCACCGCAGCCTGAGCCTGTGGCTGAACCGGTGCCTGTCATGGATAAGCCGAAGCGCAAAGAAGCGGTGATCATTATGAACGTCGCAGCGCATCACGGTAACGAGCTGAACGGTGAACTGCTTCTTAACAGCATTCAGCAGGCGGGCTTTATCTTTGGCGATATGAATATTTACCATCGTCATCTTAGCCCGGACGGCAGTGGCCCGGCGTTATTCAGCCTGGCGAATATGGTGAAACCGGGAACATTTGATCCTGAAATGAAGGATTTCACTACACCGGGTGTCACTATCTTTATGCAGGTGCCGTCTTATGGTGATGAACTGCAAAACTTCAAGCTGATGCTGCAATCTGCGCAGCATATCGCTGATGAAGTGGGCGGCGTGGTGCTTGATGATCAGCGCCGTATGATGACTCCGCAGAAACTGCGCGAGTATCAGGACATCATCCGCGAAGTGAAAGACGCTAACGCCTGATACACTTAAATTAAATCAACTTCTCTTCGAACCCCCGCTTGTCGGGGGTTTTTAGCATTGATGGTGCGATATGGAATCAATCGAACAACAACTGACAGAACTGCGAACGGTGCTTCGTCATCATGAATATCTTTATCATGTGATGGATGCGCCGGAAATTCCTGACGCTGAATACGATCGCCTGATGCGCGAACTGCGCGAGCTGGAAGCCAAACATCCAGAACTGATTACCCCTGATTCACCCACTCAACGTGTAGGTGCAGCACCGTTAGCGGCTTTCAGCCAGATCCGTCATGAAGTACCGATGCTGTCGCTGGATAACGTTTTTGATGAAGAGAGTTTTCTTGCTTTCAACAAACGCGTTCAGGATCGTCTGAAAAGTAACGAAAAAGTGACCTGGTGCTGTGAGCTGAAGCTCGATGGCCTTGCCGTCAGCATACTGTATGAGAATGGCGTATTGGTGAGTGCAGCAACCCGTGGCGATGGCACTACCGGGGAAGACATCACATCTAACGTCCGTACTATTCGCGCCATTCCGCTGAAACTACACGGTGAGAATATCCCGGCGCGTCTGGAAGTGCGTGGTGAAGTGTTCCTGCCGCAGGCGGGCTTCGAAAAGATCAACGAAGATGCGCGACGCACGGGCGGAAAAGTGTTTGCTAACCCACGTAATGCGGCGGCAGGTTCATTGCGTCAGCTTGATCCGCGTATCACAGCCAAGCGGCCGCTCACTTTCTTCTGCTACGGCGTTGGCGTGCTGGAAGGCGGTGAGCTGCCAGATACTCATCTTGGTCGTTTACTGCAATTTAAAAAGTGGGGATTACCGGTCAGCGATCGCGTCACGTTATGCGAATCGGCGGAAGAGGTGCTGGCGTTCTACCATAAAGTAGAAGAAGACCGCCCGACGCTGGGCTTTGATATCGACGGCGTGGTAATTAAGGTCAACTCCCTGGCGCAGCAGGAACAGCTTGGCTTTGTTGCGCGCGCCCCTCGTTGGGCAGTGGCGTTTAAATTTCCGGCACAGGAGCAGATGACTTTTGTGCGTGACGTCGAGTTTCAGGTTGGGCGTACTGGCGCGATTACGCCTGTTGCACGTCTCGAACCTGTCCATGTCGCGGGTGTGCTGGTGAGCAACGCCACCCTACACAATGCCGATGAAATCGAACGTCTTGGCTTACGTATTGGCGATAAAGTGGTGATTCGCCGTGCTGGCGACGTGATCCCGCAAGTGGTTAACGTGGTGCTTTCTGAACGCCCGGAAGATACTCGTGAGGTAGTATTCCCGACGCATTGCCCGGTATGCGGTTCTGACGTGGAACGAGTGGAAGGCGAGGCTGTGGCTCGCTGTACTGGTGGTTTGATTTGCGCCGCCCAGCGTAAAGAGTCGCTGAAACACTTTGTTTCCCGTCGCGCGATGGACGTTGACGGTATGGGAGACAAAATCATCGACCAGTTGGTTGAAAAAGAATATGTCCATACGCCTGCGGATCTGTTCAAGTTAACGGCGGGTAAGCTCACCGGGCTGGAGAGAATGGGGCCGAAATCGGCGCAAAACGTGGTTAACGCACTGGAAAAAGCGAAAGAAACCACCTTTGCCCGCTTCCTTTATGCGCTTGGCATCCGCGAAGTCGGTGAGGCAACGGCATCAGGTCTGGCGGCATATTTCGGCACGCTGGAAGCGCTGGAAGCGGCTTCGATTGAAGAGCTGCAAAAAGTGCCCGATGTTGGAATTGTCGTCGCATCTCATGTGCACAACTTCTTTGCCGAAGAAAGTAACCGTAATGTCATCAGTGAACTGCTGGCGGAAGGCGTTCACTGGCCTGCGCCGGTAGTCATCAACGCGGAAGAGATCGACAGCCCGTTTGCTGGTAAAACGGTGGTGCTCACGGGTAGCTTAAGTCAGATGTCGCGTGATGACGCTAAAGCTCGCCTGGTCGAACTGGGCGCGAAAGTGGCGGGCAGCGTGTCGAAGAAAACCGACCTGGTGATTGCCGGAGAAGCCGCAGGTTCTAAACTGGCGAAAGCGCAGGAACTGGGCATTGAAGTGATCGACGAAGCTGAAATGCTGCGTTTGTTGGGCAACTGAGATGGAAAAAGAGCAGTTGATTGAAATAGCCAATACGATAATGCCGTTTGGCAAGTACAAAGGGCGTCGCTTAATTGACCTGCCGGAGGAGTATCTGCTGTGGTTTGCCCGCAAAGATGAATTTCCGGCAGGGAAACTCGGTGAGCTAATGCAAATCACGCTGCTGATTAAAACGGAGGGGCTGACGCAACTGGTCCAGCCCCTGAAGCGCCCGCTTTAAACCTTTCCGTGGCTTTCCTGCTGCGACTGTAACTGCCCGGTCTGGCGCTTGTAACGACGCGCCAGTACCGCGCAAACCATCAGTTGGATCTGATGGAAAATCATCAATGGCAGCACCATCATACCGATCACCGATGTCGGGAACAGAATGTTTGCCATTGGGATACCATTCGCCAGACTCTTTTTCGAGCCACAGAAGACGATAGTGATTTCATCCGCCTTATTGAAACCCAGTCGGCGCGCCATAAAGACGTTAATCACAATCACAATAGCCAACAGCACGCAACTAACCACCACAATAAACAATAGCGATCCCCAGCCGACTTTATGCCAGATACCGTTAACGACTGCTTCGCTAAATGCCGTATAAACCACCAACAGAATGGATGTCTGATCGGTTTTCGCAATCCACTTTTTATTGCGCGCCACCCAGTTACCAATCCACGGGCGGGAAAGATGCCCCAACACAAACGGCAGCAACAGTTGCAGCATAATCTTACCGACCTGCTCGAGGCTACCCTCTGCACCGTGAACATTCATCACCACACCAACCAGCAACGGCGAAAGGAAAATCCCCAGCAGACTGGATGCTGACGCAGAGCAAACTGCAGCCGCGACATTACCACCCGCCATTGAGGTAAAGGCAATTGCGGACTGCACGGTAGCCGGAAGAATGCACAGATAGAGAAAACCGGAGTAGAGCATCGGGTCGACATTTACCGGTTTCCACCAGGCAAACAGTACGCCCAGAATTGGGAACAGCACGAAGGTGCTGCACATTACCCACAAATGTAGCCGCCAGTGACTACCGCCAGCGATAATCGCTTCACGCGACAATTTTGCGCCGTGCATAAAGAACAGCAGGGCAATAGCTGCCGTAGTCAGATTTTCAAAGAACGGGACGAAATCGCCTCTGGCCGGGAAGAAGGAAGCCAGTAATACCACTGTGATCAGGGTTAAGGTGAAAGGATCGAGGATACGAAAAAGTTTCATAAAGACTCCAGATGATCGATGGTTCTATTGTGCTTCTTCCAGTTTGAGAAATAAAATTGATTTATTGCATCCATTTATGAAGAAAATAGATGAATTATTCTTTAAAACAATTAAAGGTTTTCGTCACAGTAGCGCAGGAGAAAAGTTTTAGTCGCGCAGGAGAGCGTATTGGCCTGAGCCAGTCGGCAGTGAGTCACAGTGTGAAGGAGCTGGAAAACCATACGGGTGTTCGCCTGCTGGACAGAACCACGCGTGAAGTGGTGCTTACAGATGCTGGGCTGCAGTTGGCTTTGCGTCTTGAGCGACTGCTGGATGAACTAAACAGCACGTTGCGCGATACCGGGCGTATGGGGCAACAACTGAGCGGAAAAGTTCGGGTCGCTGCCAGCCAGACCATTTCCGCGCATCTTATTCCGCAATGCATTGCTGAAAGCCATCGCCGCTATCCAGATATTCAGTTTGTCCTGCACGATCGTCCGCAGCAGTGGGTGATGGAAAGTATTCGCCAGGGAGATGTCGATTTTGGCATCGTCATCGATCCAGGCCCAGTGGGCGATCTGCAATGTGAAGCGATTCTTTCCGAGCCTTTCTTCTTGCTTTGCCATCGCGATAGCTCTCTGGCCGCGGAAGATTATGTAGCCTGGCAGGCATTACAGGGAGCGAAACTGGTGTTGCAGGATTACGCGTCAGGCAGTCGACCGCTGATTGATGCAGCGCTGGCGCGCAACGGTATTCAGGCGAATATTGTGCAGGAGATTGGTCATCCGGCGACGTTGTTCCCGATGGTAGCCGCAGGCATCGGCATCAGTATTCTTCCCGCACTGGCGCTGCCATTACCTGAAGGTAGCCCACTGGTGGTAAAGCGTATTACGCCGGTGGTGGAACGCCAGTTGATGTTGGTGCGCAGGAAGAACCGTTCACTTTCCACTGCCGCTGAAGCGTTATGGGATGTGGTACGAGACCAGGGTCATGCGCTAATGGCTGAGCGGGAAGGGGATCCGTTGTATCAGATATAGAATGAATTCATACTGCCGGGAGCCCCGGCAGTAATTAATCAGAAGTTAAATTTGATGGAGTAGATTATCGCATCCTGGTAAAAATCTTCGCCCAGTTTGTCATCCGCATATCGATACTGAATCCCCGTAGTGATGTGTGATGTTGCATTCCACCACAGTGCAACTGCGCCGTTCAGCCCTTCTTTACCGCCATTACCCGTCGCATAGGTAGCGTCACGGTCAAACTCGTACTCGTTCCAGTTGGTGAGAGTGAATTTCTCACTGCCCAGCATAAAGTTGTAACCTGCAACCCAGCCGGCTACATAGCCGTTGTTGCCAGTGTAATAGGTTTGATCTGTATAACGCTTAGCAAAGAACGGTTTGAACCACCAACCGCTGCCGGTGAAATTGTAGCCGACACCGTACAGGAACATATCGTCGTGGAAATTCACGCGATTTGCAGATCCGTAGGTACCATACGCGTGCAGGTAAAGATTAAATCCGGTGTCACCCAGGTAAATACGGTTGGTATTTTTAAAGGTATAACGCTGCTCGCTACCTGGTTTATTATGGCGACCGTTATAGAAGTTTTCCCAGTCGAAGAACCCGTACATTTCTCCCCAATTAAAGTTAGCGCCACCTTCAATTTCAAGATAACCAAAATCATCTTTGTGTGATTTTGTTGACGATTTTTCGGTAGTCCGACTGGTCCAGTCCAGATAATGCACGCCGATATCTGCAAAACCGCCTTTAAATTCTGCATGAGATATAACAGGTATCGCTAATATAGAGGATAGAGTCAGAGTTAAAAGATATTTTTTCATAGCATAAATCCCTATGCTGATCGTTATTAGTAGATTGCTTAATAAAGTGGTTTGTTAAAAACGATATATTGTTAATGCAAAGGAATTAATATCGCCAATACAGTTTTTACCATTGATTAATAGAGAAAAGATATAAATCCATCGATATCGAATCGCTATTGAATGCGTGAGAAAAGTGTATTGGTAAGAACCGGGACAACCTCGCTATAAAAAGGCGTTAGATTCCACCCTACAGAAAAAGGATATATATGTCTCAGGTTCAATTTTCTCATAACTCGCTGTTTTGCGTAGATATTATCAAGACTTATAAACCTAATTTCACGCCACGAGTGGCCTTTATTTTAGGTTCCGGGCTGGGCGCGCTGGCCGATCAGATTGAGAACGCTGTCGCAATTTCCTACGAAAAGCTGCCAGGTTTCCCGGTAAGTACGGTACATGGTCATGCGGGGGAGTTAGTGCTGGGCCATCTCCAGGGCGTACCGGTGGTATGTATGAAAGGTCGCGGACATTTCTACGAGGGTCGTGGAATGACCATCATGACTGACGCAATTCGTACCTTTAAGCTGCTGGGCTGCGAGTTACTGTTCTGCACCAATGCGGCAGGCTCACTGCGTCCGGAAGTGGGGGCAGGCAGCCTGGTCGCATTGAAAGATCATATCAACACCATGCCAGGTACGCCGATGGTGGGTCTTAACGATGATCGTTTTGGAGAGCGTTTCTTCTCACTGGCAAATGCCTACGATGCGGAATACCGCGCACTGTTACAAAAAGTGGCGAAAGAAGAGGGATTCCCTCTGACGGAGGGCGTGTTCGTCTCGTATCCGGGGCCGAATTTCGAGACTGCGGCGGAAATTCGCATGATGCAAATTATTGGTGGGGATGTTGTTGGTATGTCTGTGGTGCCTGAGGTTATTTCAGCTCGCCATTGCGACCTTAAAGTAGTTGCGGTCTCTGCGATTACCAATATTGCGGAAGGTTTAAGCGATGTGAAATTGTCACATGCCCAAACGCTGGCGGCTGCGGAGCTCTCTAAGCAGAACTTCATCAACCTTATTTGCGGCTTTCTGCGCAAAATTGCCTGAGAAAAACAATAAGAAACGGCCTCGCGGGTGAGGCCATATGATGCGACAAGGAAACGATTATGAGCATCTCTATGCGCTTAAAGGTAATGTCCTTTTTGCAATATTTTATCTGGGGGAGCTGGTTGGTTACCCTTGGATCTTACATGATTAATACCCTTCATTTCACCGGCGCGAACGTCGGTATGGTCTATAGCTCCAAAGGTATCGCCGCGATCATTATGCCCGGTATTATGGGGATCATCGCGGACAAATGGCTGCGCGCTGAACGTGCATATATGCTGTGTCATCTGGTGTGCGCTGGTGTACTTTTTTATGCGGCGTCGGTGAGTGATCCGGATACGATGTTTTGGGTGATGTTAATTAATGCGATGGCATTTATGCCGACTATCGCATTATCGAACAGCGTCTCGTATTCCTGTCTTGCTCAGGCAGGGCTTGACCCCGTATCTGCTTTCCCGCCCATTCGCGTTTTTGGTACGGTAGGATTTATTGTCGCGATGTGGGCGGTCAGCTTACGGCATCTGGAATTGAGCAGCCTGCAGTTGTATGTTGCGTCTGGTGCGTCATTGCTGCTGTCGGCTTATGCGCTGACTTTGCCTAAGATTCCGGTTGCGGAGAAAAAATCGACCACGTCGCTTGCCAGCAAGCTGGGTCTGGATGCTTTCGTGCTGTTTAAAAATCCACGCATGGCCATCTTTTTCCTCTTTGCCATGATGCTGGGTGCGGTACTGCAAATTACCAACGTTTTTGGTAATCCATTCCTGCATGATTTCGCCCGTAACCCGGAGTTTGCTGATAGCTTCGTGGTGAAATATCCCTCCATTTTACTGTCAGTTTCACAGATGGCTGAAGTCGGTTTCATTTTGACGATTCCGTTCTTTTTGAAGCGTTTTGGCATCAAAACCGTCATGCTGATGAGTATGGTGGCCTGGACGCTGCGCTTTGGCTTCTTCGCCTATGGAGATCCGTCACCAACCGGCTTTATTTTGCTGCTGCTGTCGATGATTGTTTACGGCTGTGCATTTGATTTCTTCAATATTTCTGGTTCGGTATTTGTCGAACAGGAAGTTGATTCCAGCATCCGTGCCAGCGCGCAGGGGCTCTTTATGACCATGGTAAATGGTGTCGGCGCATGGGTTGGCTCGATTCTGAGTGGTATGGCAGTAGATTACTTCTCGGTAGATGGCGTAAAAGACTGGCAAACTATCTGGCTGGTGTTTGCAGGATATGCTCTTTTTCTCGCAGTGATATTTTTCTTTGGGTTTAAATATAATCATGACCCTGAAAAGATAAAGCATCAAGCGGTGACTCATTAAAAGGATTCGCAGCTCTGCTCTTCAGAGCTGCTTTTATGATAAAGGTTAATTAGTGAAAGATATTTTATTTTCTTCCGGCGTTGGTTTTGGTATTGGTGCTTTATTTACAATCGTGCGCTTGCCTATTCCTGTACCAAATGTATTACCGGGTATATTATCCATTGTGTTTATGTATGTCGGATATCTGGTGGTGAAATACTTTATGCCATGATAATTTAATACGATGTATTTATTATATGGAGCACTTAATTATGGAACGCGTATACAGAACAGATCTTAAGTTGCTCCGTTATTTTCTTGCCGTAGCGGAAGAGTTGCATTTTGGCCGCGCAGCAGCGCGTTTAAATATGTCTCAGCCTCCGCTCAGTATTCATATTAAAGAGCTGGAAAATCAACTCGGCACGCAGCTTTTTATTCGCCATTCGCGCAGCGTCGTACTGACACACGCGGGCAAAATCTTGATGGAAGAATCGCGTCGATTGCTGGTGAATGCAAATAATGTATTGGCTCGGGTTGAACAAATAGGTCGGGGAGAAGCAGGGCGGATTGAACTCGGCGTAGTGGGAACGGCAATGTGGGGACGGATGCGCCCGGTTATGCGGCGATTCCTCAGGGAAAATCCTAACGTTGAAGTTCTTTTTCGCGAAAAGATGCCCGCGATGCAAATGGCCCTGCTGGAACGACGTGAACTCGATGCCGGGATCTGGCGAATGGCGACAGAACCACCGGCAGGTTTTACCAGCTTACGGTTGCATGAATCGGCGTTTCTGGTGGCGATGCCTGAAGAGCATCATCTCTCATCATTTTCCACCGTCCCACTGGAGGCGCTACGTGACGAGTATTTTGTTACAATGCCGCCTGTGTACACTGACTGGGATTTTTTGCAGCGAGTTTGCCAGCAGGTGGGATTTTCACCGGTTGTTATTCGCGAAGTTAATGAACCGCAAACGGTACTCGCCATGGTCAGTATGGGTATTGGTATCACATTGATAGCGGACAGCTACGCACAAATGAACTGGCCAGGTGTCATTTTCCGTCCGCTCAAAGAGCGCATCCCTGCGGATTTATATATTGTTTATGAAACACAGCAGGTGACGCCTGCGATGGTTAAGCTGTTGGCAGCATTGACACAGTAGGTGAGGGGACAGGAATTGCCGGAAATAGTAGGTGTGATAAGTGAAGCGCATCAGGCAATTTCGCAAATCACAGATAGCAAAAAAGCGCCTTTAGGGCGCTTTTTTACATTGGTGGGTCGTGCAGGATTCGAACCTGCGACCCCCTCCTTGTAAGGGAGGTGCTCTCCCAGCTGAGCTAATCACCCACTTCGGTACTTCACATTTTTACAAGAAATTTAGCTGGCGAGAAAGTGGTGGGTGATGACGGGATCGAACCGCCGACCCCCTCCTTGTAAGGGAGGTGCTCTCCCAGCTGAGCTAATCACCCATTTCTCAATTTCTTGCTACACGGCGGAGACTACATAAAGTAGTTGGTGGGTGATGACGGGATCGAACCGCCGACCCCCTCCTTGTAAGGGAGGTGCTCTCCCAGCTGAGCTAATCACCCACTTCGGTACTTCACATTTTTACAAGAAATTTAGCTGGCGAGAAAGTGGTGGGTGATGACGGGATCGAACCGCCGACCCCCTCCTTGTAAGGGAGGTGCTCTCCCAGCTGAGCTAATCACCCCCGCTGTGTGGAGTCGCATTATAGGGAGAGTTCAAAATGAGTCAACGCCTTTTCCAAAGAAATTGTTCGTTCGTCGTAAATTTAAGCAGGATGATCGCAAAACAGACCGTGTTGCGCAATTTCTCAACGAAAACAATAATGCATCATGTAGCAACCCGAACTACATTGAGGAATCAGGCTGGAGTGATAGAATATCGCCCACTCAATTTTTCCAGGATTTGCCGGTTGTCGGCATCTTTCTAAACGTAAGGCCAT
Source organism: Escherichia sp. KTE52 (assembly GCF_000408325.1). Taxonomy (NCBI): domain Bacteria; kingdom Pseudomonadati; phylum Pseudomonadota; class Gammaproteobacteria; order Enterobacterales; family Enterobacteriaceae; genus Escherichia; species Escherichia sp. KTE52. Next base: position 831,715 of record NZ_KE138677.1, on the reverse strand, counting down.
TTCATGAAAATCAAAACTCGCTTCGCGCCAAGCCCAACAGGCTATCTGCACGTTGGCGGCGCGCGTACTGCTCTTTACTCCTGGCTTTTTGCACGTAACCACGGTGGTGAGTTTGTGCTGCGTATTGAAGACACCGATCTTGAGCGTTCCACGCCGGAAGCTATCGAAGCCATTATGGATGGCATGAACTGGCTGAGTCTGGAGTGGGATGAAGGTCCGTACTTCCAGACCAAACGTTTTGATCGCTATAACGCGGTTATCGATCAGATGCTGGAAGAGGGGACGGCCTATAAATGCTACTGCTCTAAAGAGCGTCTGGAAGCACTGCGTGAAGAGCAGATGGCAAAAGGCGAGAAGCCGCGTTATGACGGTCGCTGCCGCCACAGTCATGAACATCATGCTGATGATGAACCGTGCGTCGTGCGTTTTGCTAATCCGCAGGAAGGTTCCGTTGTTTTTGACGATCAGATCCGTGGTCCGATCGAGTTCAGTAACCAGGAGCTGGATGATCTGATTATCCGCCGTACCGATGGTTCTCCGACCTATAACTTCTGTGTGGTTGTTGATGACTGGGATATGGAAATCACCCACGTAATCCGTGGTGAAGACCATATCAACAATACACCGCGTCAGATCAACATTCTGAAAGCCCTGAAAGCGCCAGTACCTGTTTACGCGCACGTTTCTATGATCAACGGTGATGACGGTAAAAAACTGTCCAAACGCCACGGTGCGGTCAGCGTAATGCAGTATCGCGACGATGGTTACCTGCCAGAAGCGTTGCTGAACTATCTGGTACGTCTGGGCTGGTCCCACGGCGATCAGGAAATCTTCACCCGTGAAGAAATGATCAAATACTTCACCCTGAACGCGGTTAGCAAATCTGCCAGTGCGTTTAACACAGACAAACTGCTGTGGCTAAACCATCATTACATTAACGCGTTGCCGCCGGAGTATGTCGCTACTCATTTACAGTGGCATATCGAGCAGGAAAATATTGATACCCGCAACGGCCCGCAACTGGCGGAACTGGTGAAACTGCTGGGTGAACGCTGCAAAACCCTGAAAGAGATGGCACAAAGTTGCCGTTATTTCTACGAAGATTTTGCCGAGTTTGATGCTGATGCAGCGAAAAAACATCTGCGCCCGGTCGCTCGCCAGCCGCTGGAAGTGGTACGTGACAAACTGTCTGCAATTACTGACTGGACGGCTGAAAATGTTCACCACGCTATTCAGGCAACAGCGGATGAGCTGGAAGTGGGTATGGGAAAAGTCGGTATGCCGCTGCGCGTAGCTGTTACCGGTGCGGGCCAGTCTCCGGCGCTGGATGTTACGGTTCACGCAATTGGCAAAGCACGCAGCATTGAGCGCATCAATAAAGCGCTGGCATTTATTGCTGAACGCGAAAACCAGCAGTAATTAATACTTAAAAGATAAACGGCAGGAGATAATATCCTGCCGTTTTTTACTTATTATTTATGCTGATTCGTCAATGTCGAGACGGGCAAGGAAATTGCGAATCCCTTCACGCGATAAAAACTGCGCAACTTTTTCTTGCTCACTATGAGTCATATTGTCTATCGCGCTGATTATTTGCCGGTAAGCCGGAGTTCGCATACCAGGTGCGTATTCAGCAAGAGGTTCTTCGGCCTCGAGAAAAACCGGCGTGTTATGGAAGGCCGGTGTGTTTTGAATAAACTCGCAAACCTGCGTATCGATCAGAATAAGTCTGGCACGGCCGCCCTTCACGCCGGGAAATTTTTCCGTTTTCCAGCCTTTTTCTCTAATCCAGCGGTTAACGGTTTGTTTAGCCACGCCGAGGCATTCCGCCAGTTCTTCGGTGGTCATTTTATTGCGTAATCTTTTCATATTATTTGCTGTTGCGAATCCCTAAGCGTTGTAATAACCCGATAATCCCTTCCCGCAGAAGCAAGGATGTAAACTGTTTTTGTTCAGTTGCCGTCATCTCTTTCGCCAGCGTCGCTAACAGCACTTCAAGCGGCGCATCGCCAGACAGGGCAGGTATTTCTCCCTGACACTGTGGGCGTTCTGCATTGCGAATATATTCACGAACCTGTTCATTGATGTGTACCAGTCTGGCCTTGCCACCCTGGACGCCTGGTTTTGGTGATGTCGTCCAGCCTTCCTTGCGTACCCATTTATTAATGGTCTGGCGGCTATAACCGGTCAGTCTGGCAAGTTCATCTGGCGTCATCCTCTCCTTGAACATAACAATTCCCTGAATAGTTGTGGGTCTATTAAGTGTTCATTTTATAGCATCAATTTACAGGAAACCGTGATATGAATAACTACTGAATGCGAGACGTAATCCAAAAATGTTCATTTGCCTGATTTTTCAGCGATTGAAACCAGGTGCTGCAATTTGCCGTTGACACATAAGGGCGGAATTCATATGATGCCGCCCGTCAACTCGACAAGCTTTACGTGACGGGGCTATAGCTCAGCTGGGAGAGCGCTTGCATGGCATGCAAGAGGTCAGCGGTTCGATCCCGCTTAGCTCCACCAAATTTTGCACCCAGCAAATTTGGTACGTAAACGCCTCGTGGGGCTATAGCTCAGCTGGGAGAGCGCTTGCATGGCATGCAAGAGGTCAGCGGTTCGATCCCGCTTAGCTCCACCAAATTTCAAACCCTCGCTGCGAAGCGGGGGTTTTTTGTCTCTGCTTTTTGCCGCTTTTGTAATACAGTCTACGCCCGGGTTAGCGCCGCCTGGTGAAAACATCACTGGACAAAAAAACAGCAGCAGGCCGGCCCCTGTTTGCTTCGCGATGCGAATAAACTTATTATTTGTGTGCCTGAAAAACCCGATCAGTGAGAGTAGTGTACTCATGTTTGTGGAGCATAACCTGATAAAAAATATCAAGATATTCACACTGGCGTTTACGCTCACCGTGGTACTTATTCAGCTATCTCGTTTTATTTCGCCACTTGCAGTTATCCATTCCAGTTATATCTTTCTGGCGTGGATGCCTCTGTGCGTAATGCTGTCAATAGTGTTCATCTTTGGCTGGCGTGGTGTCGTTCCCGTTTTATGCGGGATGTTTTGCACTAATCTGTGGAATTTTCATCTCTCATTTTTGCAAACCGCTGTCATGCTTGGCAGCCAGACTTTCGCTGTGTTGTGTGCCTGTGCAATATTACGCTGGCAGTTGGGAACGCGTTGGCGTTATGGCTTGACCACCCGAAACGTCTGGCAACGTCTCTTCTGGCTTGGTTTGGTGACGCCGATCGGCATCAAATGCAGCATGTATCTTGTAGGCAACTTCTTTGATTTCCCGCTAAAAATATCGACATTTTTCGGGGATGCAGATGCTATTTTCACTGTCGTTGATTTGCTTAGCCTTTTCACTGCGGTGTTGATTTACAACATGTTCTTTTACTATCTCACTCGCATGATTGTAAGTCCCCACTTTGCGCAGATATTGTGGCGCAGAGATATCGCACCGTCACTGAACAAAGAGAAACGTGCATTTACCTTAAGCTGGCTTGCTGTTCTTACCGTGCTGCTACTTCTGATGTGTACGCCTTATGAAAACGACTTCATTGCCGGTTATCTGGTGCCCGTTTTCTTTATCATCTTTACTCTTGGTGTCGGTAAGCTTCGCTATCCGTTTTTAAATCTCACCTGGGCTGTCTCGACTCTTTTCCTCCTGAATTACAACCAGAACTTTTTACAAGGGGTGGAAACAGAATATTCGCTGGCATTTATTCTGGCGGTACTGATTTCTTTTAGCGTTTGCCTGCTCTACATGGTGCGCATTTATTATCGTAGTGAATGGCTTAACCGTCGCTGGCATTTGCAGGCGCTGACCGACCCTTTAACGCTATTACCCAACTTTCGCGCGTTGGAGCAATCGCAAGAGCAAGAGGCCGGAAAGAGTTTTTGCTGCCTGCGTATTGATAATCTTGAGTTTATGAGTCGTCATTACGGTCTGGTGATGCGCGTTCATTGCATCCGCTCAATTTACCGTACACTGCTACCGTTGATGCAGGAAAACGAAAAGTTGTATCAACTACCGGGCAGTGAATTGCTGCTGGTACTGACCGGGCCGGAAACGGAAGGGCGGCTACAGCATATGGTTAATGTCCTCAATAGTCGGCAGATTCACTGGAACAACACCGGCCTGGATATGGGCTACGGCGCGGCCTGGGGGCGTTTTGATGGCAATCAGGAAACCCTGCAGCCCATGCTGGGGCAGTTAAGCTGGCTGGCGGAACAATCCTGCGTTCATCATCACGTTCTGGCGTTGGATAATCGAGAGGAGATGGCGTCCGGGCAGACTACCAAACAGGTGCTATTGCTGAACACCATTCGTAAAGCATTAGATAATGGTGATTTGCTTCTCTACGCCCAGCCCATTCGTAACAAAGAGGGACAAGGCTATGATGAGATCCTTGCTCGTCTGAAATATGACGGCGGCATTATGACGCCGGATAAATTTCTGCCACTTATCGCCCAGTTTAACCTAAGCGCGCGTTTCGATTTGCAGGTGCTGGAATCCCTGTTGAAGTGGCTGGCAACTCACCCTTGTGACAAAAAAGGACCGCGATATTCGGTAAATTTAATGCCGCTCACTCTGCTACAAAAAAATATCGCCGGACGGATTATTCGCCTGTTTAAGCGTTATCACATCTCCCCGGAGGCTGTCATTCTCGAAATCACCGAGGAGCAGGCGTTTTCTAACGCAGAAAGCAGTATGTATAACATTGAACAACTGCATAAATTTGGCTTCCGTATTGCGATTGATGACTTTGGCACTGGCTATGCCAACTACGAGCGGTTAAAACGTTTGAAGGCCGATATCATCAAGATTGATGGCGTCTTTGTGAAAGATATCGTCACGAACACGCTGGATGCGATGATTGTGCGCTCGATTACCGATCTGGCGAAAGCGAAGTCGTTAAGTGTGGTTGCAGAGTTTGTAGAGACGCAACAGCAGCAAGCGCTATTGCATAAACTTGGGGTGCAATATCTGCAAGGATATTTAATTGGTCGCCCGCAGCCATTAGTTGATTAGCAGGGATAAAAAAGCCGGGGATAAATAATCCCCGGCTTTTTTAATGGATTGCCTTACAGCACCAGTGCTGCGATTGATGCAGAAAGCACACTCACCAGCGTAGAACCATAAACCAGTTTCAGACCGAAACGAGAAACCACGTTACCTTGCTCTTCGTTCAGACCTTTAACCGCGCCCGCGATAATCCCGATAGAAGAGAAGTTAGCGAAGGATACCAGGAACACAGAGATGATGCCTTCAGCACGCGGAGAGAGCGTGGAGGCAATTTTCTGCAGATCCATCATCGCAACGAATTCGTTGGAAACCAGTTTGGTCGCCATGATGCTGCCTACTTGCAGTGCTTCACTGGAAGGAACACCCATCACCCATGCAATCGGATAGAAGATGTAGCCCAGGATGCCCTGGAAGGAGATGCTGTAGCCAAACCAGCCAGTCACGGTAGCAAACAGGGCGTTCAGTGCTGCGATCAAGGCGATAAAGCCGATTAGCATTGCTGCAACGATAATGGCTACTTTGAAGCCCGCCAGAATGTACTCACCCAGCATTTCGAAGAAGCTCTGACCTTCGTGCAGGTTGGACATCTGAATGTTTTCTTCGCTGGCATCAACACGGTACGGGTTGATCAGCGACAGTACGATAAAGGTGCTGAACATGTTCAGTACCAGCGCTGCAACCACGTATTTCGGTTCCAGCATCGTCATGTATGCGCCAACGATGGACATCGACACGGTGGACATCGCCGTGGCTGCCATAGTGTACATACGATTACGGGAGATTTTGCCGAGGATATCTTTATAGGCGATAAAGTTCTCGGACTGACCCAGAATCAGGGAGCTGACGGCGTTAAAAGATTCCAGCTTGCCCATTCCGTTGACTTTGGAAAGCAGGAAGCCAATCGCGCGGATAATCACCGGCAACACGCGAATGTGCTGGAGAATACCGATCAATGCAGAGATAAAGACGATTGGGCACAGCACTTTCAGGAAGAAGAATGCCAGGCCTTGATCATTCATGCTACCAAAGACAAAGTTAGTTCCTTCGTTGGCAAACCCGAGCAGTTTTTCAAACATTTCGGAGAAGCCTTTCACGAAGCCCAGACCAACGTCAGAGTTCAGGAAGAACCACGCCAGTAACACTTCGATAACAAGCAGTTGAATTATATAACGGATACGAATTTTTTTGCGGTCGCTGCTTGCCAGCAATGCGAGAATCGCAACAACGGCTAGTGCCAGTACAAAATGAAGGACGCGGTCCATATTTGCTCCAAATATGAGGCAGGTTAAGTTTCCGTGCACATTCTATGTAACATGGTTAAGGAAAACGAGATCTGACACACACTATAATGATGTCCTGTGACAAGCTTCAAAAATAGTGAGCTGTTATACATTTCTGCTATGTTGTGTATGGAAGCTGAAAGTTATGTAAATGTGCTAACATTAAACATAATCATAACATTTAACTCATCAATCTTTTCGTAGTCATAATCCTGACCTATCAGAGAAATCACCCTAATCCAATCAAATGAATTTGATAATCATTCTCGTTTAGCATAGCATGAAACATAGCAAAGGCTATGTTTTAGAGGCACAACAAGATGACAAACTATCGCGTTGAGAGTAGCAGTGGACGGGCGGCGCGCAAGATGAGGCTCGCATTAATGGGACCTGCGTTCATTGCAGCGATTGGTTATATCGATCCCGGTAACTTTGCGACCAATATTCAGGCGGGAGCCAGCTTCGGCTATCAACTGCTATGGGTTGTTGTCTGGGCGAACCTGATGGCGATGCTGATTCAGATTCTTTCAGCCAAACTGGGGATAGCCACCGGTAAAAATCTGGCAGAGCAAATCCGCGATCACTACCCGCGCCCCGTAGTGTGGTTCTATTGGGTTCAGGCGGAAATTATTGCGATGGCGACCGACCTGGCGGAATTTATTGGCGCAGCGATCGGTTTCAAACTGATTCTTGGTGTTTCGTTGTTGCAGGGGGCGGTGCTGACGGGTATCGCGACTTTCCTGATTTTAATGCTGCAACGTCGCGGGCAAAAACCGCTGGAGAAAGTGATTGGCGGGCTACTGCTGTTTGTTGCCGCGGCTTACATTGTCGAGCTGATTTTCTCTCAGCCTAACCTGGCGCAGTTGAGTAAAGGGATGGTGATTCCGAGTTTACCAACCTCGGAGGCGGTCTTCCTGGCGGCTGGCGTGTTAGGGGCGACGATTATGCCGCACGTGATTTATTTGCACTCTTCGCTCACTCAGCATTTACATGGTGGTTCGCGTCAACAACGTTATTCCGCCACCAAATGGGATGTGGCTATTGCCATGACTATTGCCGGTTTTGTTAATCTGGCGATGATGGCAACGGCTGCCGCCGCGTTCCATTTTTCCGGTCATACGGGGGTCGCTGATCTTGACGAAGCCTACCTGACGCTGCAACCGCTGTTAAGCAATGCTGCCGCGACGGTCTTTGGTTTAAGTCTGGTGGCGGCGGGGCTTTCGTCAACGGTGGTGGGAACATTGGCGGGGCAGGTAGTGATGCAGGGATTCATTCGCTTCCATATTCCGCTGTGGGTGCGCCGTACCGTGACCATGTTGCCATCTTTTATTGTTATTCTGATGGGGCTGGATCCGACGCGGATTCTGGTCATGAGTCAGGTGCTGCTAAGTTTTGGTATTGCCCTGGCGCTGGTGCCACTGTTGATTTTCACCAGTGACAGTAAGTTGATGGGCGATCTGGTTAACAGCAAATGGGTTAAACAAACCGGTTGGGTGATTGTAGTACTGGTGGTCGCGTTGAATATCTGGCTGCTGGTGGGAACGGCACTAGGGTTGTAGTTCAACTGGCGTCGCATGTGGTGCCACTGGCGGATGCGGCGTAAACACCTTATCCGCCCTACGTGTTTAATGGCGCGGGTTTGTAGGCCTGATAAGACGCTCCAGCGTCGCATCAGGCATCGTACTCCATTGGCGAATGTGTTTAATGACGGTGCCCATGTCCACGACCTTTTCCGCGATGATCATCACGGTCGCGCCAGCCTTCGCGGTAGCCTCGTTCATACGCTTTACGCTTATCCCAGCCACGGTGGTATCCATTATCGTGACGCCACCAGCGGTTTTTACGCCATTCGTAATTACGGTGCCAGTAATCACGGTCGCGCCAGTGACCACCGTCCCAATAATTACCGTAATGATCGCGATCGCCAATTTGTAATTTTATCGATGGCAGTAGGGTAATTTCACCTGCGTTTGCCGCAAGTGGGGTAAATACCATCAGGGCGGCCGCCAGAAACAGTGACCTGAACATTGTTATTCTCCTTCACGATCGAAGCCGTCAGCGGCCTGTTAACGCAATATTACGGGGAGGTAAAGCCCCGTTTCATCGCCATAACTCTTAAATCGTGAGGGAGAGCATTTTTTGTTAAAGCTTATCGTGGGGGGGCTGTTGCTTCGGGCGATTCACAATCATCATTGGTTTACCTGCCAGCAATAGCCACGCCGGAAGCATGACGATACAAAGCAGCGGTAGCAAAGTGGTATCAGGTACAACGACCGCCGCCATAAACAGACTTAACCAGCCATCGCGCGTCACCACCAGTACTATGCCGAGAATAGCGCAGGAAACGGTAATCGCCGCCGGGACTGCGGGAACATGTTCATGCAGCATCAACCCTAACGCTACGCCAACAAACACGGCCGGGAAGATTCGCCCACCACGAAATCCGCTGGCGGCGGCAATAACCAGGGCGGCAAGTTTAATGAGCGCCAGCAAAAAGTAATCGCTGGCGCTCAAAGCCTGATTCATCACCATTTGCTGCATCTCATCCAGTCCTTTAAACAGTGAGACAGGTCCGCCGATGACGCCCAGAATACCCAGCATAAAACCGCCAACTCCCAGCATGAGTACTGGGTTTTTAATCTGATGCATCATCGCGTGCAACCGTGGCAGACACCACACAGCAACCATCCCCGCAGCGATGGCAATCGTCGCCACAATGGCACCGCTGATGATGTCGGTCATCTGCATCTGTTCGTAATGCGCAATGGGTAGCGAAAAATGAGGATGAAAAAATAGACTTGTGGTCAGAGCACCAGTCGCCGCCGCCATTAACGGTGCAAAGAGCCGATCCCATAGCGGGACTTCATTACTGCCATTTAAGGTTTGCGAAAATATCAACGCTGCCGCAACAGGTGTACCAAACAGCGCGCCGATAGTTCCGGCTGAGGCTAAAATAGTCCACTCCATCCGGTGAACTCGTGGTAACAGACGAGTGCCAATCGCCACTGCGAGAGCGATATTAACGGTCATGATCGGATGTTCCGGCCCGAGGCTGACGCCACCAGCAAGACCGAGAATTAATGCCAGGATCAGTCCCGGTAGCGCAGAGGGGGGAACCGGTGCGCCGATCAGTGGTTCACTGGCCGGATCTGGCCCGGCATGACCCTGGCTGAAACGGATAACCAGTCCTACCGCGATCCCTGTCAGCGTTAATATTCCGATGATCCACAGCGGTGAGTCCTGAGCTAACCCCAGACTTTCCGGTAGTCGTTGCCAGAGCAAACTCTGTAATACCGAGGCGATTTTCATCACTACAATCAGAATAAGACTGGACGCAATCCCAATTGCCACTGCGGGAAGCGATAATAACAACATGGTTCTGGCTCGCGGATGGAGCATGTTCTATTCCTTATGCGGGATCAGATACTTAGTTTGCCCAGCTTGCATAAAGGCATCGCTGCAATTGGTGCTGAAACGATAAAGTAATTGTGTGACCCAGATCGATATTTACAGGGAGCCAGCCTTTCCGGCGTTGTTGTTATGCCCCCAGGTATTTACAGTGTGAGAAAGAATTCTTTTGACTTTAGCGGAGCAGTAGAAGAATGACAAAGTATGCATTAGTCGGTGATGTGGGCGGCACCAACGCACGTCTTGCCCTGTGTGATATTGCCAGTGGCGAAATCTCGCAGGCTAAAACCTATTCAGGGCTTGATTATCCCAGCCTGGAAGCGGTCATTCGCGTTTATCTCGAAGAACATAAGGTTGAGGTGAAAGACGGCTGTATTGCCATCGCTTGCCCAATCACCGGTGACTGGGTGGCAATGACCAACCACACCTGGGCATTTTCGATTGCTGAAATGAAAAAGAGCCTCGGTTTTAGCCATCTGGAAATTATCAATGATTTTACGGCGGTTTCGATGGCGATCCCGATGCTGAAAAAAGAGCACCTGATCCAGTTTGGCGGAGCAGAACCAGTAGAAGGTAAACCAATCGCGGTGTACGGTGCCGGAACAGGGCTTGGGGTTGCGCATCTGGTCCATGTAGATAAACGCTGGATCAGCCTGCCGGGTGAGGGCGGTCACGTTGATTTTGCGCCAAATAGCGAAGAAGAGGCCATTATCCTCGAAATACTGCGTGCGGAAATTGGCCATGTCTCGGCGGAGCGCGTGCTTTCTGGCCCTGGGCTGGTGAATCTGTATCGTGCGATTGTGAAAGCCGATAACCGCCTGCCGGAAAATCTCAAGCCGAAAGATATTACCGAACGTGCACTGGCCGACAGTTGCACCGATTGTCGTCGGGCATTGTCGCTGTTTTGCGTCATAATGGGACGTTTTGGCGGCAATCTGGCGCTCAATCTCGGGACATTTGGCGGTGTGTATATTGCAGGCGGTATCGTGCCGCGTTTCCTCGAGTTCTTCAAAGCTTCTGGTTTCCGCGCCGCTTTTGAAGACAAAGGCCGCTTTAAAGAATATGTCCATGATATTCCGGTTTATCTCATTGTCCATGACAATCCGGGACTTCTCGGTTCGGGCGCACATCTACGCCAGACCTTAGGCCACATCCTGTAAAACCTTCCTGTCATATCGGGAGGAATCTCTCCCGATAGTCATTTAAATCATAGAGTTAATTAGATTTTTCTTTGTGTTTCATCACAAGGCCGACCTGCGTCACACTTCCGTATAACGGGATTAATTATCCAGTAAAAGCATTATTTGTCTGGTAACAGCGATTTGTTTTGCACGTTCATAATTTCACTTGCTAACTATAACCAAGCGAGGAAATAACGATGAGTAAGAAACTGATTGCCCTGTGTGCTTGCCCGATGGGGCTGGCGCACACCTTTATGGCTGCCCAGGCGCTGGAAGAAGCGGCGGTAGAAGCAGGCTATGAAGTGAAAATTGAAACCCAGGGCGCAGATGGCATCCAGAACCGTCTTACGGCGCAAGATATCGCAGAGGCGACCATCATCATCCACTCCGTGGCGGTTACCCCGGAAGATAACGAACGTTTTGAGTCACGCGACGTTTATGAAATCACTTTGCAGGACGCAATTAAAAACGCTGCGGGCATCATCAAAGAAATCGAAGAGATGATTGCCGCTGAACAGGCGTAATTTTTTACAGGGATATTGTTATGGCCATTAAAAAACGCAGTGCAACCGTTGTGCCTGGCGCATCCGGTGCGGCAGCGGCAGTTAAGAATCCGCAGGCCTCTAAAAGCAGCTTCTGGGGTGAACTCCCGCAGCACGTGATGTCAGGGATTTCACGCATGGTGCCGACCTTAATTATGGGCGGTGTGATCCTCGCTTTCAGCCAGTTGATTGCTTATAGCTGGCTGAAAATTCCCGCTGACATTGGCATTATGGATGCGCTCAATAGTGGGAAATTTACCGGTTTCGACCTCTCGTTACTGAAATTTGCCTGGCTGTCGCAGTCGTTTGGCGGTGTGCTATTTGGCTTTGCCATTCCGATGTTCGCCGCCTTTGTGGCTAACTCCATTGGTGGCAAACTGGCGTTCCCGGCAGGGTTTATCGGCGGGTTGATGTCTACCCAGCCCACGCAACTGCTGAATTTTGACCCCAGCACCATGCAGTGGGCGACCTCTTCGCCCGTGCCGTCCACCTTCATTGGCGCGCTGATTATTTCTATTGTCGCGGGTTACCTCGTGAAATGGATGAACCAGAAAATCCAGATGCCGGATTTCCTGTTAGCGTTCAAAACCACTTTTTTATTACCAATTCTTTCCGCCATTTTTGTCATGCTGGCGATGTATTACGTGATCACGCCGTTTGGTGGCTGGATCAACGGTGGCATTCGCGCCATGTTGACGGCAGCAGGTGAAAAAGGCGCGCTGATGTACGCAATGGGAATTGCCGCAGCAACGGCAATTGACCTGGGGGGGCCAATCAACAAAGCGGCAGGTTTCGTTGCCTTCAGCTTTACGACAGACCACGTACTACCCGTCACCGCGCGTTCTATCGCTATTGTTATTCCGCCGATTGGTCTGGGCCTGGCGACCATTATCGACCGTCGTTTAACCGGCAAACGCCTGTTCAACGCCCAGCTTTATCCACAGGGCAAAACCGCCATGTTCCTTGCGTTTATGGGTATCAGTGAAGGTGCTATTCCGTTCGCGCTGGAAAGTCCCATCACCGCCATTCCGTCCTATATGGTAGGTGCGATTGTTGGTTCCACCGCCGCTGTCTGGCTGGGTGCAGTGCAGTGGTTCCCGGAATCTGCTATCTGGGCATGGCCGCTGGTTACTAACCTCGGCGTCTATATGGCGGGGATCGCGTTGGGGGCAATCATCACTGCGCTGATGGTGGTGTTCCTGTGTCTGATGATGTTCCGCAAAGGCAAATTGTTAATCGATAGCCTGTAAGAAGGACAATCCTGATGACATTACTCGCTTCGCTGCGCGACTGGCTTGCGGAACAACAGCTTGATGCGGTGCTTCTCTCTTCACGGCAGAACAAGCAGCCACATCTGGGACTCTCCACCGGATCAGGCTATGTGGTGATTAGCCGTGAGAGCGCGCACATTCTGGTGGACTCACGCTATTACGCGGATGTGGAAGCCCGTGCGCAAGGCTACCAGCTACATTTACTCGATGCGGCGCAGACGCTTGCAACCATCGTCAATCAGCTCATTGCCGATGAGCAACTGCAAACGCTTGGTTTTGAAAGCCAGCAGGTGAGTTGGGAAAGCGCACATCGCTGGCAGACTGAACTCAATGCAACGTTGGTCAGCGCCACGCCGGACGTACTGCGGCAAATCAAAATGCCGGAGGAGGTAGAGAAAATCCGCCTCGCCTGTGGGATTGCCGATCGCGGTGCGCAACATATCCGCCGGTTTATACAGGCGGGGATGAGCGAGCGTGAGATAGCCGCTGAACTGGAGTGGTTTATGCGCCAGCAGGGCGCGGAAAAAGCCTCTTTTGACACCATTGTTGCCAGTGGCTGGCGTGGGGCGCTACCGCACGGCAAGGCCAGCGACAAGATTGTTGCCGCGGGCGAGTTTGTCACTCTCGATTTCGGTGCGCTGTATCAGGGCTACTGTTCTGATATGACGCGCACCTTTCTGGTGAATGGCGAAGGGGTGAGCGCCGAATCTCACCCGCTGTTTAACGTGTATCAGATTGTCCTGCAGGCGCAACTGGCGGCAATCTCTGCGATTCGCCCCGGTGTGCGTTGTCAGCAGGTTGACGACGCCGCGCGTCGGGTGATTACCGAGGCTGGTTATGGCGAGTATTTCGGTCATAACACCGGTCACGCCATCGGTATTGAAGTGCATGAAGATCCGCGCTTTTCACCGCGGGACAGCACGATGCTCCTGCCAGGCATGTTACTGACCGTGGAGCCGGGGATTTATTTGCCAGGGCAAGGGGGCGTGCGCATCGAAGATGTCGTGCTGGTTACCCCGCAAGGCGCAGAAGTGCTGTACGCCATGCCGAAAACAGTGTTGCTCACGGGAGAGGCATAATGGATTTATCGCTATTAAAAGCGTTGAGCGAGGCAGATGCGATCGCCTCCTCGGAACAGGAAGTGCGGCAGATCCTGCTGGAGGAAGCGGATCGCCTGCAAAAAAAGGTCCGTTTTGATGGTCTGGGATCGGTGCTGATCCGCCTCAATGAATCGACAGGTCCGAAGGTGATGATCTGCGCGCATATGGACGAAGTGGGATTTATGGTACGCAGCATCTCCTGTGAGGGTGCTATCGACGTGCTGCCGGTTGGTAATGTGCGCATGGCCGCCCGCCAGCTTCAGCCGGTGCGGATCACCACCCGTGAAGAATGCAAAATTCCAGGCCTGCTCGATGGCGAAAGGCAGGGAAATGACGTTAGCGCAATGCGCGTGGACATTGGCGCACGTTCTTATGACGAAGTCATGCAGGCGGGAGTTCGTCCGGGCGATCGCGTCACCTTCGATACCACTTTTCAGGTTCTCCCTCACCAACGGGTAATGGGCAAAGCCTTTGATGACCGCCTCGGTTGCTACCTGCTGGTGACTTTACTGCGCGAGCTGCACGACGCCGAACTCCCTGTGGAAGTCTGGCTGGTGGCCAGTTCCAGCGAAGAGGTTGGCTTACGCGGCGGGCAAACCGCCACCCGCGCAGTGTCGCCGGACGTCGCCATTGTGCTGGATACCGCCTGCTGGGCGAAAAACTTTGATTATGGCGCGGCTAACCATCGCCAGATTGGTAACGGCCCGATGCTGGTGTTAAGTGATAAATCGCTGATTGTGCCGCCAAAATTCATCGCGTGGATTGAAAGCGTGGCGGCAGAAATTGGTGTGCCGTTGCAGGCGGATATGCTCAGCAACGGCGGCACGGACGGTGGAGCGATTCACTTAACCGGCACAGGCATACCCACAGTGGTGATGGGCCCTGCCACCCGCCACGGCCATTGTGCCGCGTCGATTGCCGATTGCCGCGACATTTTGCAAATGCAGCAACTTTTATCTGCACTTATTCAACGTATTACGCGTGAGACCGTTGTTCAACTGACGGATTTCAGATGATCTCCTGATTAACTCGGAGCGGTTATGTTAACGATTCAATTTCTTTGCCCTTTGCCTAACGGTCTTCATGCTCGCCCGGCGTGGGAACTTAAAGAACAGTGCAGCCAGTGGCAAAGTGCAGTGACCTTCATCAACCATCGCCAGAATGCGAAGGCCGATGCAAAAAGCTCGCTGGCACTGATTGGCACCGGAACCTTATTTAATGACAGTTGCAGCCTGAACATTAGCGGCAGCGATGAAGAGCAGGCGCGGCGCGTGCTGGAAGAATATATCCAGGTGCGCTTTATCGACAGCGACAGCGTCCAGCCGACGCAGGCAGAGCTGATGGCACATCCGTTACCGCGTTCATTAAGCCGCCTGAATCCAGATTTGTTGTATGGAAATGTGCTGGCGAGCGGTATCGGCATTGGTACACTGACCTTATTACAGAGCGATAATCTCGACAGTTATCGCGCGATCCCCGCCTGTGCACAAGATTCCACCCGACTGGAACACAGCCTGGCAACGCTTGCCGAGCAACTGAACCAGCAACTGCGTGAGCGTGACGGCGAAAGCAAAACTATTCTCAGCGCCCATTTGTCACTGATTCAGGATGACGAGTTTTCAGGCAATATCCGTCGGCTGATGGCTGAACAGCATCAGGGGCTGGGCGCGGCGATCATCAGTAATATGGAACAGGTTTGCGACAAACTTTCTGCCTCTGCCAGCGATTATCTGCGTGAGCGGGTCAGCGATATCCGCGATATCAGCGAACAGTTGTTGCATATCACCTGGCCGGAGCTGAAGCCACGCAATAATCTGGTGCTTGAAAAACCGACCATTCTGGTTGCTGAGGATTTAACGCCAAGCCAGTTTTTGAGCCTTGATCTAAAAAATCTCGCGGGCATGATTCTGGAGAAAACCGGGCGCACCTCGCATACCCTGATTCTGGCACGTGCTTCGATGATCCCCGTTCTTAGCGGCCTGCCGCTGGATGCGATAGCACGCTATGCCGGACAACCGGCGGTGCTTGATGCCCAGTGCGGCGTGCTGGCGATTAATCCTGATGGCGCGGTGAGTGGTTATTACCAGGTGGCACAGACGCTGGCGGATAAACGTCAGCAGCAACAAGCACTTGCCGCTGCGCAACAGGCGTACTCCCGCGATCACAAGCGTATTGATATTGCTGCGAATATTGGCACTGCTCTGGAAGCACCAGGCGCGTTTGCTAACGGCGCGGAAGGCGTCGGGCTGTTCCGTACCGAAATGCTGTATATGGATCGCGATAGTGCGCCGGACGAGCAGGAACAGTTTGAAGCCTACCAGCAGGTGTTACTGGCAGCGGGCGAAAAGCCGATTATCTTCCGTACGATGGACATCGGCGGCGATAAAAGCATTCCTTACCTCAACATTCCCCAGGAAGAGAACCCGTTCCTCGGCTATCGTGCGGTACGTATTTACCCGGAATTTGCTGGTCTGTTCCGCACTCAACTGCGGTCTATTTTGCGTGCTGCCAGTTTTGGCAACGCGCAGTTGATGATCCCAATGGTGCACAGTCTCGATCAGATCTTATGGGTAAAGAGTGAGATCCAGAAGGCAATCGTTGAGCTTAAACGCGATGGCCTGCGCCATGCAGAATCGATCCCGCTTGGGATCATGGTGGAAGTGCCGTCGGTGTGTTACATCATCGACCACTTCTGTGATGAGGTCGATTTCTTCAGTATCGGCTCCAACGATATGACCCAGTATTTGTATGCGGTCGATCGTAATAATCCGCGCGTATCGCCGCTGTATAACCCGATTACGCCATCATTCCTGCGCATGTTGCGGCAGATCATTACCACTGCGCATCAGCGGGGCAAATGGGTGGGAATTTGCGGGGAGCTGGGTGGCGAAAGCCGCTATCTGCCGCTACTGCTTGGGCTGGGTCTGGATGAGTTAAGTATGAGTAGCCCACGCATTCCGGCGGTGAAAAACCAGCTTCGGCAACTGGATAGCGAGGCGTGTCAGGAACTGGCGCGTCAGGCGTGCGAGTGCCGCAGCGCGCAGGAAATTGAAGCGTTACTCACTGCGTTTACACCGCAAGAAGACGTTCGTCCGCTGCTGGCGCTGGAGAATATCTTCGTTGATCAGACTTTTAGCAATAAAGAGCAGGCTATTCAGTTCCTGTGCGGCAACCTTGGCGTTAACGGGCGTACTGAGCATCCGTTCGAGCTGGAAGAAGATGTCTGGCAGCGTGAGGAGATTGTCACCACTGGCGTTGGTTTTGGCGTGGCGATCCCGCACACCAAATCTCAGTGGATCCGCCATTCCAGTATCAGTATTGCCCGCCTGGTGAAACCTGTCGACTGGCAGTCAGAGATGGGCGATGTCGAACTGGTGATCATGTTGACGCTGGGCGCTAGCGAAGGAATGAACCATGTGAAAGTCTTTTCTCAACTGGCGCGCAAACTGGTGAATAAAAACTTCCGCCAATCGCTGTTTGCCGCCAAAGATGCTCAAAGTATTCTGACACTGCTCGAAACAGAGCTAACTTTTTAAATTTAGCCCTGAAAACGGGCGCTGTACTCTCCTGGCGTCAGACCAAACTGACGCCGGAAGACGCGACAAAAATAGTCGCTATCCGGAAAGCCGCAGCGTTGTGCTACTTCATGAATTGACAGGTGGTATTTCTGCAAAATCATCCTCGCCTTCGCCATCCGCACCCAACGCACATACTCGATAAATCGCATCGTCCCATGCAGCGCAAACAGTTTTGACAGGTGATTTGGCGTGATATTAAAAAACTGCGCCACATTCTCGCGGGTGAGCGGCTGGGCATAATTATCCTGAACCCAGTTACAAATGCTGTGATAGAGAAAATCGCCGCGCGGCTGCGAATGACCCGGCGGCATATTTACCACGTTGCGGCAAAGATGCAGCAAACTGAGTACCAACGGTTGAATGATATTCTGCTCCAGCGGCGAACGGCTGAGATGGGTGAGGGCGGTGAGTATTGCTTCACCTTCACCGCGTTGCAGGCTGGGAAGCTGGAGCTGGCGAACCGGATGTAACAGTGTGGTGGTGCGGCTATCGTAAAACGACAACCCCAGCCATGTTGGTGCAAACACCAGGCTTAACAACATAACAGGTTTGTTGTTGACCGGTAAATTAGCCGCGCGCGCCGGAATAAACAGTATTTCCCCTTCCACCATGCGTTGCTGTTTTGCTGCCAGTTGATTGCCGTATTCGCCGCGCAGCACAATATCCAGCCGGGGGAAATCAATACATAAACTGCCCACCGGCAACGAGGCGGGCTGGCTGGCAAACCAGACGCGCCCCAGTCGCTGTGGGTTAAGCACCAGGCCGCTGAACAGATCTGCGAAAAATTGTTGATCGGCGGGCAAGCCTGTTGCTTTCATGGATATCCCCGATTTATAGATGCATTAATTGTCTGAATTCTTTAACTTTGCTGCGGCTGACAGGCACTTCAAAATCCAGATCTTTCAGTCGCAGAATGTAGGTGTTATTAAACCACGGTTCGATTTCGCGGATTTTGTTCAGATTGACACAAAATGAGCGATGGCAGCGGAAAAAATGCGACGGCGGCAATTTGCTGCAAAACTCGGTGATGTTCATCGGCATCACGTAGGATTCACGCCGCGTATAGACAAAGGTCATTTTTTCGTGCGCTTCGGCGTAATAGATATCATTAATTGGCGTGACGATAATTCGCTCATCTTTCACCAGATTAATGGTGTCATTCTCCCGCGTTACTGTTACCGCAGGCGTACTGCTGGTTTGCTGTTGCTGCCAGGCCGCTTCCAGTTTTTGTAGCATCCCGGTGATGCGTGATTCCTGATACGGTTTGAGAATGTAGTCAAACGCCTCCAGTTCAAACGCTTCTACCGCATGTTCTTTCCACGCGGTGATAAACACAATAAACGGTTTATGGGCGAACTGGCTGATGTTTTGCGCCAGCAGCACGCCATCCAGCGACGGAATATTGATATCCAGAAAAATGGCGTCGACGCGGTTATGTTGCAAAAACTTCAACACGTCCAGACCGTCGTCAAAGGTGCCGACAATCTCCATCTGGCTATGCTCTTTAATTAGCCAGCTCAGTTCCTGTTGCGCCAGGAATTCGTCTTCAACAATGATGACTTTCACAATATCACTCCGGCTCAAAGCAATAACGTAGCCTGTGAGGCGACAGGGGTGCGTTGGTTAGGAATGTAAAACGCAATTTCCGTTCCGGGTTCCAGACGGCGGATATGCAACCCCTCGCCATACAATAACTTCACGCGATGATGCACATTCAACAGGCCTATTTTATTACCTGGCATTTCGTTCGCTTCGACTCGTTCAATCACTTGTGGATCGATGCCATGCCCGGTATCTCTGACCGCAATGCGGACCCGATTACCGCACTCTGCGACGCTAATAGTTACAACACCTTTTCCTTTACAGGGTTGAATGCCGTGGACAATGGCGTTCTCCACCAACGGCTGAATCAGCAGGCTGGGAATACAGCAATTCACCTCTTCATCAATATCATAGATAACCGTCAGCTTGTCACCAAAGCGGGCCTGCTCAATGGCGATATAGTCTTTGATTTGATATAGCTCTTTTTTAATATCGATTTGCTCATCGTCTTTTAATTCAATGTTATAGCGTAGATAACGCGACAGATTAAAGATCAACTGGCGAGCGGTATCTGGATTCAGACGAATCGATGAGGAGATTGCGTTCAGTGCGTTAAACAGGAAATGGGGATTAATTTTACTTTGCAGGGCGCGAAGCTCTGCCTTATTTGCCATTTCACGTAACTGCTCGGCACGGGAAACCTCCAGTTGGGTGGAGATAATTTGCGACAGTCCTACCGCCATCTCCTGTAATGAGGACGTAATCTGGTGCGCGTGGCAGTAGTAAATTTTCAGCGTTCCGGTCACAACGCCTTTCTCCCACAATGGGATCACCAGCATCGAGTGGATTTCCGGTGTGCGGTGGGCTTCATCATTGTTTTTAATGATGATTTTCCCATAATTCATCGCCTGACGCGTCGTTGGGCTAATGAAGTCATCGCCATTCTGGTAGTTATGCTCGCCCACACCGACATAGGCCAGTACATGCTCGGTATTGGTAATCGCCACCGCGTCGGCGTGAATATCGTCACGGATAATTTCACAGACTTTACGTAACGATTCGCTATTCACGTGACGAAACAGCGGCAGGGTTTTATTGGCAATATCCAGCGCCAGCTTGGCCTGTCGCGCAGCGCTGGCCTCTTTTTCGCCTTCAACGCTTTGCACCAGCAGTACAATAAAGCCGATACAGACACTGCCGAGGATCATCGGAATCCCGATTTTGGAGACGATATCCAGCCCCAGCTCGGTGGTTGGTGCCCAGACAATCACCAGAATCATGGTTAGTGTTTCGCAGAGCATACCGCCCAGAATACCGACGCGCCAACGCTGCGCTTTGGGGATTTTCAGGTTAATCCAGCCAGAAATACAGCCCGCCAGAATACTGGTGATAAAGCAGGGGATCGCCGTCACGCCTCCAATATCAATAAGATAGCGGTGAATCCCGGCTATTACGCCGGTAATGATGCCCACCCACGGGCCAAATAAAATCCCGCCTGACATTACCGCAATAATACGCACGTTAACCAGTGAGCCTTCCACCGGCACGCCGGACCAGGTGCTGAACAGGGCGAACAACGAGAAAATGGCGGTAACGGCAAGCAACTCTTTTGGTGAGTGCGCCGACTTGTGTAACAACTCGCGAAACAGGCGGATACGAATAAGGAAGAACAGGCAGATAAGCATTAACGCTGCCCGATCGAAGACCGCCAGCAGCATGTTGAATATTTCGTGCACGGGTAACTCTGGATAAGGATTAAACCTCTATGATAGGTAACCTGAGGGCTGATGACCAGCAGACCATTTTTGAGGAAAAACCACAAATTTAAAAGGGGATTGTCAGGTAAATGGTGCATTGGCAATACATATCTTAATAATGCACATCAGGTTGGTAAATTTATTGAAATTATAATGTTAATTAATGTGGTGGTGTTTTCTTGGGAAAAGGTGAGAATTTCCTATTTTATTACTGATGTTCCTCTTTTATGGCAGCAAAAATTTTTTTGCTAAAACGCTCGACAGACAGATTTTATTCAGGCTATTTTCAAAACAGCCACCTATCGTGGTAGCGTCGCTCGGACGGTCCGGGCGCTCACGTTAATCTGAGGAAATTATGGCTGACACTCGCCCTGAACGTCGCTTTACGCGTATTGATCGTCTCCCGCCTTACGTTTTTAACATTACCGCTGAACTGAAAATGGCTGCGCGTCGGCGCGGCGAAGATATTATCGATTTCAGTATGGGTAACCCTGACGGCGCAACTCCGCCGCATATTGTTGAAAAGTTATGCACTGTAGCACAGCGCCCGGATACGCACGGTTACTCCACTTCACGCGGCATTCCACGGTTACGTCGCGCCATTTCTCGCTGGTATCAGGATCGTTACGACGTTGAAATCGACCCGGAATCAGAAGCCATCGTCACCATTGGCTCGAAAGAGGGGCTGGCGCACCTGATGCTGGCGACGCTGGATCACGGTGACACGGTGCTGGTGCCTAATCCCAGCTACCCGATTCATATCTACGGTGCGGTGATTGCCGGGGCGCAGGTACGTTCAGTACCGCTGGTGGAGGGTGTTGATTTTTTCAATGAACTGGAACGTGCTATTCGCGAGAGTTATCCGAAACCGAAGATGATGATCCTCGGCTTCCCGTCGAACCCAACCGCGCAATGCGTGGAACTGGAGTTCTTCGAAAAGGTTGTTGCGCTGGCGAAACGCTACGATGTGCTGGTGGTTCATGACCTGGCTTATGCCGATATCGTCTACGATGGCTGGAAAGCGCCGTCAATTATGCAGGTTCCGGGCGCACGCGACGTAGCTGTCGAGTTCTTTACGCTGTCGAAAAGTTACAACATGGCAGGCTGGCGTATCGGCTTTATGGTTGGCAACAAAACGCTGGTCAGCGCGTTGGCACGCATCAAAAGCTATCACGATTACGGCACCTTTACACCGTTGCAGGTGGCGGCTATTGCGGCGCTGGAAGGCGATCAGCAGTGTGTGCGCGACATTGCCGAACAGTATAAGCGCCGTCGCGATGTGCTGGTAAAAGGGCTGCATGAAGCGGGCTGGATGGTCGAAATACCGAAAGCCTCAATGTATGTTTGGGCAAAAATCCCGGAACCATATGCAGCGATGGGCTCTCTGGAATTTGCCAAAAAGCTGCTCAATGAAGCGAAGGTTTGCGTCTCGCCGGGTATCGGTTTTGGTGACTACGGTGACACCCATGTACGCTTTGCGTTAATTGAAAACCGTGACCGCATTCGTCAGGCTGTCAGAGGCATCAAAGCAATGTTCCGCGCTGATGGCTTACTGCCAGCCAGCAGTAAACATATTCACGAAAACGGCGAATAAATGTATTCTCAGAAAAGCAAACAGGAGCCAGACGGCTCCTGTTTTTCATTGCACAGTTTGCTTTTAGATCATCAGGGCAAAAGTACCGGCCCAAACGATGACCATAAAAGAAATGCCCATAAAGAAATATTTCACTTTACATCTCTCCGCGTAATTACTGTTACGCCTGAATGACTTCACTACATCTGGTACAGTGAGTTGACACCGGGCAAAACGACCTTAAAAGTCCTCAGCTTTGCCGTGGGCATCATCCCAGAATTCTGAGCTGATTTGCTCGAGACGGCGCTAATGTACGCCTAAAACTAAATTGAAACAAGTGGCATTTTCTTATTTACTTTTAGTAACTTACGAGTGTCTCATATCGACGACAGTTTAATTTCTGCCAGTAATAATTCACGATTTAGCGAAGGGAAAAGCCTTAAGAAAAAAGCCATAAAAACCATTGAGTTATTGTGGCTAATTTGAAGAGGGAAAGAGAACGGGTCGTTTGTTAAACGTATAACGACGCTTCACCCACCGGACGTGTTTTGAAGCGGCGGTGGATCCAGAGATATTGCTCCGGTGCACGCATAATCTCTTTCTCAATAACCTTGTTCATATAAGCGGCAGCCTGACATTCATCAGTCGGGTAACCTTCCATTTCTGGGGTGATATACAAACGGTATCCGCTGTAATCGGCTTTTCGAACCATTGTCACAGTCAACATGGCGGAACCTGAAAGGCGAGACAATACGTAGGTGCCATTGGTTGTTGCGACATTTTCTACCGCAAAGAACGGGGCGAAGGAGCTACCCTTACGACCATAATCCTGGTCGGGGGCAAACCATACGGCTTCACCTTTTTTCAAAGCGCCGACAATACCGCGCAGATTATTTCTGCCGATCATCGCTTTGTTAGAGCGCATGCGACCACGAGTCTGTACCCATTCCATCAACTGGTTATTATGCGGACGATAAGTTGCCATCATTGGCTGGCAAAGTCCCATTACGCGGCCACCCAGTTCCAGCGACATAAAATGTACGCCGACGACCATTACGCCACGATTTTGCATTTGTGCGCGTTGCAGGTTATCCAGGCCTTCGACATCAAACCACTTACGCACGCGACGATCGGGCCAGAACCACGCCATTCCGGTTTCAACCAGCGCCATACCAAGCGAGCGAAAGTTTTCGGCAATGATCTTCTCGCGTTCTTCAGAAGAATGCTGCGGGAAACAAAGTTCAAGGTTTTTACGCGCGATGGATTCGCGACGTTTCAGAAATGGTCTGGCCATCGTGCCGATACGTGTGCCAAGAAAGCACAGAACAGGATAAGGAAGTTGTACCCAAAGCCAGAGTACGCCAAGACCAAACCACGTGAGCCAGTAGCGAGGATGGAGAAACTCGCGGGAAAATTTGCGTTGTGGAAACATAGTTACCTTCTGTAGATACTAATTGTTGTATCGCAGAAGATTCCATGTCGACAGCGGTACACTCAATATATTAGGCCATCATGTACGACAATGGTTCCTGTAAAGAGTGTAAAGACTAGCCAGGACAAAACCACGAGGAGCATGAATGCGGTACTTCTACTGTAACACTGGCAGATCGTTTTCAGCCACTTTTTATTAATCATGCTGAATAAATATTTTTCCACCTGACAAAGAACTGTTTGTAACACCTTGTTTTAACTCCACTGCTGGTCGGGTAAGAGAAGGATGTTGATAAATTGTTGCATAAATTGCAAGTATATAAGGATTGTCTTACTATAAAAGTAACTGAAGTTACAGGTTTTTTAGCACGGCAGGAGGTTGAGCTATGATTTATTTATGGATGTTTCTCGCGCTTTGCATTGTCTGTGTTAGTGGGTATATCGGTCAGGTACTGAATATAGCATCTGCCGTTTCTTCTTTTTTTGGCATGGTGATCCTTGCCGCACTCATTTATTACTTCACTATGTGGTTAACTGGCGGTAATGAGCTGGCAACGGGGATATTTATGTTTCTTGCCCCGGCTTGTGGCTTGATGATCCGCTTTATGGTGGGGTATGGAAGGCGGTAATGAGGGGGAGATATGGTGTCCCCTGCAGGCATCTACTTGGCGCGGCAGGGGATTGATAGGAATGGTGTTTTTTTGATGTGAAAAGTATTTTACCCGCTATTTTACCCATTGGCGCGGCTTAAGAGCTTATTTTTGAATTCACAATGGTCACGATATAACCATCTTGCTCGACCGTGGATAACTTTGGCTTTTGGCAGGTCGCCGGACTTAATCCGGTCGTAGATGAAGGTTTTACCAAAGCCAGTATCGGCCATGATGAATTTCAAATCAACCAGTGAATCAGGCTGTAGTTCGTGTTGCATGAGTGCTATCTCCGAATATGGAATCGAACCTGCAAATCAGGCAATAAAAAGCCGCATTGATGCAGCAATGGTAGGTCTGGATATCTTGAGAAATGAACAGGCCTCATCGAGTGTGAGACTGTGGTTAGTCCTTGCGTAGCTCGCTGATTCTTCTGTAAGTCTCTGGTGCTTTGTTTCCGTGTATCTTCATTTCAGACTTCAACAGAGCAACGAGAGAATCCCATTCGTTGAGGATGCCTTTGAATGCCGGAACGCGCTTTGCAACCTTGTCGAATGAATCTCTGATTTCTGGAATCTGCTCAACAAGTGCAACGCATCGCCGGAAATCGGCTGCGTCATGTGGAGCACCGAAGCTATGACCATAGATATTCTTTTTCAGTCCACATGCGATTGAGGCAAGAGTTGCGCTACTGATGCCGACATCGCCAGTCGATTGCCATTTCAAAACCTTCATAGCCAAATCTGACATTTCTTGTCTACAATAAAAAACCGCCATCAGGCGGCATGGTGTTCTTTCAGTTCTTCAATTCGAATATTGGTTACGTCTGCATGCGCTATCTGCGCCCATATCATCCAGTGGTTATAGCAGTCGTTGATGTTCTCTGCTTCGATAACCCTGTTGAATGGCTCTCCATTCCATTCACCTGTGACTCGGAAGTGCATTTATCATCTCCATAAAACAAAACTCGCCGTAGCGAGTTCAGATATAATTTCCACCAAAGGCAGTAGTTGCTTGATGCTAAGAATTATTCAATATCTATTCCTGTAATATCTTTTATCTTTTTCCTTGCAAAGCCTTTTGCTAGTGATTTTGAAACACTCATAAGTGTACTAATTCCCTCATCCTTAAAGTTTGTTTTTATAGCTTGCCAGACATCCTTTTGACGTAAGTCAGCAATAAAATCATGCCCTCTTGCTGTCAACCTCAGTGGTACTTCGATCCAACTATATCCAACACCTTCCCCTAACGCTTTGGACATTATATGACCGAACCCAGGTTTTCCATCAACCCTGACTATTAATTCGTAGTCATATAATAATCGCATATGGAAAATAAAATCTTGGTCATATCTATTAAAGCCATTATCCTCTAGTTCACTAAGCATCGTGTCAGGGCCACGAGTTTTTTCGAATGCGATAAGTAAATCTTTTAGATATTGCTGGTCTAATTTCATTGCCGCCTCCGTGACATGTCACAGAGATTTATATCATTAATTTTGTTTCGTGCCAGCCTTTGGTCACCCAGCATTGTGAGTCACCATTACACGGGCATGAATTAACAGGAACTCTCTCGCCGCACTTACCGCAACGTTTTCTGCTGATCGATTTTATACGCCAGCGCACACGTGCATCATCCTGGCGGCTCAGTAACGCGATGTACTCACCAAACTCGCAAGGCGAATGCCTGAAGCGGCGCGTGGCTCAGTTACGATCCAGCATTTCAATTTCCTGAGCATCAAGTACAAGCTCCAGCTTACGCATACCGGATGATGCTTGCTTGGCTCTCTGATCGGCTTTGCGCTCTGCTGATGATTTAGCCATTCTGCTTTTCCTGCATTAGGAGAAAGACAATCATGGCGGCGCGGATACTTCCGGTATCTTTTTACGCGATATTCCCCATCCAGAGCACATACAAGAAGAGATCCATCAACAGGAGTGAGTGATGAATCGACCACCAGCAATGCACCCTGCAATATTCCCTCACGATGATGGCTATCAGCTGCCCTCAAGAAGTAGGTCGCTGAAGGATGTCTAATTATCTGCTGATCAAGAGAAATACGGCTCTCAGCATAATCCGCCGCAGGAGAAGGGAAGCCCATAATACTCGCCTCTTAATGCTGTATATACATACAGTATATGTTGAAGCTATATATTTTTGAACTCTATCTCTTAAAAAAGATGTTAATAAGATGCTAACTATTGAAAGGCATAAATATATACAATTCCAACAAACGTTATTTTTAACAAATTTTTTCTCTCCGTTGACTTTTGCGAAAGCCTTGTCTGGCCTAAATTGCGCGGAAGCTACTTTTTCCTTCCTGAGTTATCCACAGAGTTATGCACTTGCATGTATAACCTATACACACTATCTTAATTCGCAAGACACTGATGTTGCGGTATTGAAGGTTCATTGGGTTAAAAATAGACATTAAAAAGCCCAGTTGACTAGGCTGGGCTTTTTAAAAGGAAACAGAGTTTGCGGCTCTGTTCCTGAGCCATAAGTATCTGGCGACTGAATTAAGATTAACCGAATGTACTGGATTCATCAAGAAACGTTGAGTGGTCATACCAGGTAATAATGACCATTTACTAAACATCGTTGTTCTCAAAGAAGATTTAAGTCCAGGTTTTTGGTGACTCTAAAACCTTACCTTAACTCGAAATCGTGCCGTAAGTATCTGGCGACTACAGATATTGCAACTGCAAAGGCAAGCCCAAAGGTATTTGCAGCTAGGCGCGATAAAACTAAGTGAGGCCTGTTATGGTTAACTTACTGTTCAAAATCGTGCCGCCGATGTTCGCGATTATCAAAGCGATCATTGAGTACGTAAACCAGCGTCCATAACGCTAGTTGCTACAGGCCCCATCAAGAGCATGGGGCCTCTTTATCGTACTATTGCTTATTTTTTACGGACTGAGTTGTTCACTGCTCTGGCAATCTTCTCCCGCAATTGCTGCGTTCCGTGGTACTGAACCGCAATATCCCTCAACTCGTTCACCAGTTCTCGAATCTGGTGATCTTTAAGCTCATTATTTGGGTGATTGGTAACAACTCTGGTTAATTCACCCTTGTCTTTTGCTCTTACGTATGCAGCTCTTGTGCATTCGACCCATGTATTACCGCCTACATTAACTTCGTAGATTAGGCTGGACTTATCTGTCAATTCGGAACAAATACGGGCCGTGGTCTGGCAACTAGAGCATTCGCAGTTATCGCGGAAACCGTGGTCTACTGGCTTCGGTTTCACATCATCAACTTTTTCTACCCTATTGGAATTTAAATACTTCGAAGCCTTGCTATGCCAATCGCTGGTTTTAGGATCTTGTCCATCCATCAAACGCCAGGCTTCAGCGATTAACTCATAACTAGTGACTGTAGCTTCCTGCGCATCACCAATAAGTCGTGTAATCTCTCTTTCAAGCCGACCGCCTAGCTCTGTTTTAGTGCAATGTTCTGACCAATCGCCAGCCTCAAGCAGCGCGAGAATGCTTAAAATATCGTCCAATAGAACGGTAGTATTATCGACTTCCTTCTGAAACTCACCGGCTACTGATTTATGCATCATTCGTCATCCTCATCCGAGTCATCCTCATCACAGGATGAGAGTAGTGGGTTAGTCATTCGCCCTACTTGAGTGGCGTAGCCACGCCGACAGAGATTGCGCAGCACACTGTATATTTCGAACATCTCGGTTCGTTCATCGCCAACATCAAGCTCAGATGCTATAGCGTGGCATTCAGTCGCGAGAGCCGATATTTTCTGAAATAACTCTGCTTTATTCACTCTTCGACTCCTGTGGCGGTTCTGGTAGTGGCATCCAGTGAGTTGCTTGCTCAATAATGAGTTGCTCTTCGCTTTTCTCCAGTTCAGCAATGCGCTTACTCCCATCCGAGATAACACCTTCGTAATACTCACGCTGCTCGTTGAGTTTTGATTCAAGTTCACCGAACTTACGGACAAGATATTCAGCGTTTGTTTCGTTAACCTTTAAATCTCGTGGGATGCATTTACCTTTCAGAAATCCATCCATCTCAATTAGTGACATTTGTTTCATTTCTTCCCACTCCGCCACATCGCATTCAGATATTTGTTTTGATTTACTGATGGAAAAGAATTTCTCTTAAGCAATTCCTCTCTCGATGGCATTGGCTTTACGCGTTGGCGAATAATCATTTCTGCCGGAAGAATGCCGGGATTGTATGCAAGTCCTCTCATGGTAAATTCCTCAGTCATTACTGATAGCGCCATAGCGTGAGCGGTAATTACGCAGGCGCGGGTCAATTTCAGGGAAGTGGGTATATGTGGCTTTGCGGAATGGTCGGATTGATGTCTGGTAAATTCGCTCGCGTTCTTCTTTCTCTGCAAGCCATATACAATGGCGAAATTCCTTTTCCTCTTTCGTTTCCTGCGGTAGCGACATTATCCGGTTGTAGTTTTTCCTGAATTTATCCAGCACCTCCGATACGGAATTGCCGGAACAGCGGCGCGCGTCATCCGCACCATACAGAGGCGCTGGCATGATTTTCTCCTGATTAAATTGCGTGAATAGCGTGACGAGGGAAGGGGAGAGTTACTGGTGCAAAGGGTATATCGTCGTCAAAATCCATCGGAGGTTCGTTGTGTTGTGCTGGTGATGATTGCTGCTGTGGCTTCTGTGATTGCCTGCTGGCTGCTTGTTGTTTGCTGTCGCCAATGCCGCCAAGCATTTGCATCACGCCATTAATTCCGACATGAACCTCGGTTGTGTAACGGTCTTGCCCTGACTGGTCTTTCCACTTTCTGGTTCTCAGCATTCCCTCGAAATAAATCTGATCACCTTTTTTCACATACTGCCCCACGACCTCAGCCAGTTTCCCGGATACAGCAACACGATGCCATTCAGTCAATTCCTTTTGCTCGCCAGTATTTTTATCTCGCCATTGTTCTGACGTGGCTATTGTCAGGTTAGCGAACGCTGTTCCTGATGGTGAGTATCGAACTTCCGGGTCTTGTCCTACCCGACCAAGGATAATCACCTTATTTACGCCTCTGCTTGCCATTTATGCCGCCTGTTTTAGTTCGTTAACTCTGATGTTCATTACCTGAACGCATTTAGCCTGCGCCTCCTCGTTGCCAGCCATTAATTGCCAGTCACGCTGATAACGCTCGATGAGTTTTTTCTTGTCAGTTTCTGTTGACGCATAATCGCTGAAGTCTTTCAGGATTTGTTCGCAGTCAACCGATGGAGATTTCTGGTTGGTATTTTCTGGTGATGGTTTGTTATCTGATGCTGGGATTGCCCATCCCGGCAGCGATGGAGGGAGCCAGCAAAATCCTGTTCCATCCTTCAGTTTTGCCCTGTGCCACCCCTGCTTTTTATCGAGAGATGTTTGTGCGAAACCTTCCTCAAGGTTATACAGATACCGACCGATTCCCCACTGAACGGCAGCACGCTTCATTGCACCTGAACGACCACCTTTGACGGCTTCTACCTGCGTGTTTTCAGCAGCATCCCATTTGGTTACCCATTCGGAATCAATCTTGATTGATATGCCGCATTCAACTCCGCCGTTGTTGGGAATATCGCGGTATTCATTGCGCCATCCTGCTTTGCCGCAAACATCGTCCAGGCGTTTCATGATTGCCCGGTTCGTGACATAAGCCAGCACCATAGCCCACACCTTGCCATCGCGTGTTTTACCGCTTTGCTGTATTCGCCATTCGATATCTTCAGGGCTGAATGGCTCATCGAATTTGTTCAAATCCATAATTCACCTCAGAATGGACACGGCCCAAGGAAATAACGCTGATTTAATACTTCGACTCGGGACAAATTAAGGCATACCCGCATTCCTTGGCGGTCACCATTATGGCGATACCAGAGAGCTTTCTGCGTGTACATGCGTCTCTGTAACTTGCTCTCCTTCACTGTGGTTGCAAGTGACATGAATATCTCCTTCGTTACCGATTAAATCTTTCATCTGACGAATGAATTCTTCGTCTGACCAGTTATCTGTAAAACTCATTTCCTGCGATACCACGGAAGGTTGATAGCTGATTTCATCGCTTTATTTGCTTCAAGCCACATTTTTGAATCACCAATAAATCTGGCTATTACTGATTTGTTCTGTGCAGCACGAAGCATCTGGTGATTAATGGCTATTTCATTGCGCATAACGCCTCCAGTTGTTTCTTTGCTGCTCTGATTAATTGTTTAACTCGGCGTGATAATTCAGATTCGTGCGGGTAGAAAGCGGACATGACGCCGCTACCCGCGAGCTGAAAGTGCATCATGGGTAACTCCTTATATTTGATTGCATAACGAAAATGCCTCTCGTGAAGCATTATTGGTATGCGGTAAAGCCGCGCTCAGGCGGCTACTCTATTTCTTCTTCGAATGATTTTATTAGTCGGTCAATAACATCATCCGTTTCAATATCATTTCCGTCTGATTGCTTTAATACATCTATTGATTCTGCAGCGGTAAATTCCATCGCTGTGAGAAACTCGACAATTGCACACTCAACGACATATCGTTCTTCATCTGTACGACATGAGATAAAAGAGCATTTAATTGCTGTTATTACTTTTTGTTTAAGCTCTGCAGGGTAATCAGTTTTTATCATCGTTTACTCCGTCAAAAAAAACTGCCCTCACATTGGAGGGCAAAGAAGATTTCCAATAATCAGAACAAGTCGGCTCCTGTTTAGTTACGAGCGACATTGCTCCGTGTATTCACTCGTTGGAATGAATACACAGTGCTTCTCTGTGCTAAATAATTAAATCATATTCTGATTTGGTTAGTTTATAAGTACCTCCTCTGGTGTAATATGCAAATCTGTCTTTGCTTCCATCAGAATTGTATACCCATCCACCAAATGGAAAGATAGTGTCTATTTCTCCAATATCTTTTTCACAACTAAATGTCTTTCCATTTTTAGTTGAATATGACTTTCCAACTGTCAACATCTTCGCCTCTGTTGTTTATGCCAAAAATGAAGGCCACCATCAGGCAGCCTTGTTGTAAATGTTGCAGGTATCAAGTAAGTAATTAGATGGAGCGCCATAAATTATGAATTCATCGTTTGTCGGGTCCATCTCCATCTCTTGGCCTATTGCCATTCTTGCGTCAGTGTCATCAGAGGCGAAGCATAAAACAGCCCACGCACCCATTGTTTTAAAAAGAACTGCAATTGGCTGTGGTTTTACTGAATTTGCGTTAGCGCGAAAATCATAAATCGCACTTTCATGAAATTCCATATATCACCTCAAATAAGTGGTTTGCTGCCTAATTTCATTTTCTGGCGACCAACACAAGTCACACCCATTTCACTGCGTGGCTTGCTGTACCATGTGCGCTGATTCTTGCGCTCAATACGTTGCAGGTTGCTTTCAATCTGTTCGTGGTATTCAGCCAGCACCGTAAGGTCTATCGGATTCAGTGCGCTTTCTACTCGTGATTTCGGTTTGCGATTCAGCGAGAGAATAGGGCGGTTAACTGGTTTTGCGCTTACCCCAACCAACAGGGGATTTGCTGCTTTCCATTGAGCCTGTTTCTCTGCGCGACGTTCGCGGCGGCGTGTTTGTGCATCCATCTGGATTCTCCTGTCAGTTAGCTTTGGTGGTGTGTGGGAGTCGTAGTCCTGAACGAAAACACCCCGCGATTGGCGCATTGGCAGCTAATCCGGATTCGCACTTCCGGCCAATGCTTCGTTTCGTATCACACACCCCAAAGCCTTCTGCTTTGAATGCTGCCCTTCTTCAGGGCTTAATTTTTAAGAGCGTCACCTTCATGGTGGTCAGTGCGTCCTGCTGATGGCTTAAAATTACAAGAAAGATTGTATGCTGCAAACAAGAAATATTGTAAAAATGGGCGTGAAAAACAAACTCCATTGTTTTTAAACGGAAAATAGTTTGTTTTTTGGTTGTCGAAATCGAGGTGAGGATTACTGGTTGCAGGTTCCGACTACATCACCAACAAAGGATTTGGTTGATGTAAGTTGTTGCATACCTGGGATGTTCATTACTTTGGAGTAAAGAGCTTTTTTGTCTGTAGTGATTGACCAGGTTTCAACGGTTATTCCTCCTCCAGACTGGTATTCTCCTACCATAGTGTTCGATGACAAAGCAGTGTATTTCATCTCTGGATAGACGCCAGAAACTGATTCATAAACTGATGATTTATCGCCATTTATTGTTACGTGGAAAACGGAATCTTCCGTGCTGTCTTTTGTAAACTCGTAACGATCGCCATTCATTGCCCCGTACCCGTGCAGGTTTGTGACAATCCAGCATTCAGAATTGGCGCTGGTAGTTAAGAGTATTGAGAGTAGCGCCGCAATCCTGATCATACGAATTTTACCCTCGCTTCCACGACAACACCGATAATCTTGCAGTTCCCGTTGATAGGAGTCATAGGCCATGAAGGATTCAGGCCTTTCAGGTACTTCTGCCCGCCATCTATAACCAGTTTCTTGAATGTTGCTTCGTTCGCATCAGTTAGTTTGGCTACGACAAGGCTTCCATTCACTGGCTCGCGTCCAGTATCTACTAACACCATATGACCTTCAGGGATGCTTTGACCTACAGGTGAGGTCATGGAATCACCTTCAACCTTTAGCCAGAATCCATCGCCTAATAAGTTAACGTCACTGTCATACCATTCATCAATGTCCTTGATATCGTAGGGTTCACAAGCTTCACACCACGAACCAGCTCTAACCATGCTAATCAATGGATATTTCCCTTTGGGCTCAACGTGCCCAACAAATCTAACATTCGAATCAGAGGTGCCATTGAGCAGCCAGTCAACACTTACGCCAAGAGCTGACGCAAGTTCTGGTAAAAAGCGTGGTCGCTTAGTTTTACCGTTTTCGAGCTGCTCTATAGACTGCTGGGTAGTCCCCACCTTTTGAGCAAGTTCAGCCTGGTTAAGTCCAAGCTGAATTCTTTTGCTTTTTACCCTGGAAGAAATACTCATAAGCCACCTCTGTTATTTACCTCCAATCTTCACAAGAAAAACTGTATTTGACAAACAATATACATTGTATGAAAATACAAGAAAGTTTGTTGACGGAGGCGATATGCAAACTCTTTCTGAACGCCTCAAGAAGAGGCGAATTGCGTTAAAAATGACGCAAACCGAACTGGCAACCAAAGCCGGTGTTAAACAGCAATCAATTCAACTGATTGAAGCTGGAGTAACCAAGCGACCGCGCTTCTTGTTTGAGATTGCTATGGCGCTTAACTGTGATCCGGTTTGGTTACAGTACGGAACTAAACGCGGAAAAGCCGCTTAAGACATTCCCGCTCTTACACATCCCAGCCCTGAAAAAGGGCATCAAATTAAACCACACCTATGGTGTATGCATTTATTTGCATACATTCAATCAATTGTTATCTAAGGAAATACTTACATATGCAACTTACAAGTACTCGCAAGAAAGCGAATGCAATTACAAGCAACATCCTGAATCGAATTGCTGTACGTGGTCAGCGAAAGGTTGCCGACGCGTTAGGGATTAATGAGTCACAAATTTCGCGATGGAAAGACAGCTTCATACCCAAAATGGGAATGCTTCTGGCTGTTCTTGAATGGGGTGTTGAAGACGAGGAGTTGGCGGAACTGGCTAAGAAAGTAGCCAGAATGCTGACAAAAGAAAAAGCCCCGAAGAACGGCGAATTCTTCGAGGCCTGATGTAGAAAGACTGGATCAATCCACAGGAGTAATTATGACAAAACGTCGTAAGAAATACCAGGAAAAAGAAGAGATTCGACACCCTGATTCACCTGAGGGATTAGTGGTAGCCGCAGCAAATAACAGGGCGTTCGCAGAGCGCCTTGTTGGTGTTTACAGACTAGCCAAAGCAGGAGTGAAACATGGGCGTCGTTAAGTTAGCTGATTACAGGCCTCAACTGGAGGTCGTGGAGCATCGCGTGGCAGATACCGAAGATGGTTTCATGCGCGTTGCTAACGAGATTACCGACAGTCTGCTGATGGCTGATTTAACCGTCCGGCAGATGAAGGTGATGCTCGCTATCATGCGCAAGACATACGGATTCAATAAGCCGATGGATCGACTCACAAACACGCAGATAGCAGCCATGACAGGTATTCATCACACTCATGTTTGTGCTGCCAAGCGCCAGCTTATCGAGCGTAAATTCCTCATTGCTGATGGCGTGAAAATCGGAGTGAACAAGGTGGTTTCTCAGTGGATTAGCCAGGACAGCTTAACATTAGCTAAAACAGCTAATAAAACATTAGCCAAGTCGGCTAATGGGTATAAGCCAAGTCAGCTAAACACAAAAGACAATATACAAAAGACAATAAATACAAATACCCCCTTACCCCCTAACGGGGATGGCGATGGGCAGGTTAAACCTGAACGTCGCAAGGCAGAACGAATCGACTACGAATCCTTCCTGAACGCCTACAACACCGAAGTCGGTGACAGACTTCCACACGCTGTTGCGGTCAACGAGAAACGAAAACGCCGCCTGAAGAAAATCATCCCGCAACTGAAAACGCCAAACGTGGACGGTTTCAGAGCGTATGTCAGGGCGTTTGTGCATCAGGCCAAGCCGTTTTACTTCGGAGACAACGACACGGGCTGGACAGCTGATTTTGATTACCTGTTGAGGGAAGATTCGTTAACGGGAGTACGGGAAGGGAAGTTTGCAGACAGGGGGATTGCATGAGACAGGATATCGAAGCGAGCGTTATCGGTGGCCTGCTGATTGGTGGATTAACTCCAACCGCCAGCGACGTTCTGGCAACACTGGAGCCGGAAGCGTTTTCAATTCCGCTCTACCGGAAAGCCTTCGAGGTTATCCGCAAGCAGGCGAGAAACAGAAACCTAATCGACGCGCTGATGGTTGCCGAGGCGTGCGGAGAGGAGCATTTCACGTCAATCCTGATGACCAGCAAAAACTGCCCGAGTGCCGCAAACCTGAAGGGATATGCCGGAATGGTCGCGGATAACTATCACCGCCGTCTGGTGCTGGAAATCATGGATGAAATGCGTGAACCAATTCAGAGCGGAACCATCGACGCATCGAGTCAGGCGATGGATGAACTTGTAAAGCGTCTTTCAGCCATCAGAAAGCCCCGTGACGAGGTAAAACCTGTACGGTTAGGGGAAATCATTACTGACTACACTGACACGCTTGACAGGCGTCTGAGGAACGGAGAAGAGTCAGATACCCTGAAGACCGGAATCGAAGAACTTGATGCCATCACCGGAGGGATGAACGCGGAAGACCTGGTGATAATCGCTGCTCGTCCTGGTATGGGGAAAACCGAACTGGCTCTGAAGATTGCCGAAGGCGTTGCAAGCCGCGTTATTCCTGGTTCTGACGTCCGGCGCGGGGTATTGATTTTCTCAATGGAAATGAGCGCATTGCAGATTGCAGAGCGAAGCATTGCCAACGCCGGGAGGATGTCGGTTAGCGTACTGCGAAATCCTGCATCGATGGATGACGAAGGCTGGGCGCGTGTTGCTAACGGCATGAGTCAGCTTGCAGATTTGGATGTATGGGTAGTCGATGCTTCGCGGTTATCGGTCGAAGAAATACGCTCAATCGCAGAGCGGCACAAACAGGAAAATCCAAACCTGTCACTCATCATGGCGGATTATCTTGGCCTGATTGAGAAGCCGAAAGCAGATCGCAACGACCTCGCAATTGCTCACATCTCCGGAAGCCTGAAGGCGATGGCGAAAGACCTGAAAACGCCTGTTATCTCCCTAAGTCAGCTTTCGCGCGATGTTGAGAAGCGACCAAACAAACGCCCGACAAACGCAGATTTGCGTGATTCAGGAAGCATTGAACAGGACGCAGACTCAATCATTATGCTCTATCGGGAAGCGGTATATGACGAGAACAGTAGCGCCGCGCCATTTGCAGAAATCATCGTGACGAAAAACCGTTTTGGCTCGCTTGGTACGGTTTACCAGCGGTTCTGCAACGGACACTTTGTTGCATGTGACCAGGATGAAGCCAGACAGATTTGCACAGCATCAAATGCACCTGCTGCGCGTGGCAGACGATATGCACAAGGGGCTGACGTATGACCATCTACATCACTGAGCTAATAACAGGGGCTATTTACACAGTAGCCCTTTTTTATTGGATTAAGAGCGAGGGGTAAGTACCGATGGTAAATGCATTTATTTGTAGTTTATTTCTTGTCGCGATTTTTCATGGATTCCTTCTGATGATGAGTTTTGTTCTCTGGAATAATGGATATCGCATATTGGGAGTAGGTTTTGTTTTACGGTTTTCAGTTGTCTGCGCGTTGCTACCGATAATTATGGCGACTATCAAATATTATTGGTAACCCAAAAAATCATCGATGGAGAGTGATATGGACGAATCAAGAAAGAAGTTTGAGGAATGGTTTGGTGAAGAGTTCGAGTCTATTAACAACAGCGAAGAACTTCACGTTCAGGCCATCAAGATGATTGCCTGGCAGTCATGGGTTAAGTCTCGCGCAGCTATCGAGATAAAACTCGATGACAAAGTGATGGCTGAGGATGATTTCGACAAAGGACACAACTGCGCTATCGATTATTGCGCTGACGCCATCCGCGCCGCTGGAATCAAAGTGAAGGAGTGAGTATATGCCATTTATAAAATTAACCATGCAATGCAGCATCTATCAGCCACCAAGCACAGGCGTGATAGAAAGCACCAGAAGTGCATATGAGCCCTTGTACGTTAACTCTGACAACATCGAAACCCTATTTGAGGCCGGGATTACGATTGTAAGAATGGCAAGTGGTGAGCGGTTCGATGTTATTGAGAAACCAGAAGCTATTTTGGCGTTAATTAATCCATGCGTGCAGAAGGTGAGCAATGAGGAAACTAACGTTTGAACTAAGAAGCCCCATTCATCAGCAGAACGCCATTCAAGCTATCCAGCAAATCCTTCCAGACCCAACCAAACCAATCGTAGTAACCATTCAGGAACGCAACCGCAGCTTAGACCAAAACAGGAAGCTATGGGCCTGCTTAGGTGACGTCTCTCGTCAGGTTGAATGGCATGGGCGCTGGCTGGATGCAGAAAGCTGGAAGTGTGTGTTTACCGCAGCATTAAAGCAGCAGGACGTTGTTCCTAACCTTGCCGGGAATGGCTTTGTGGTAATAGGCCAGTCAACCAGCAGGATGCGTGTAAGCGAATTTGCGGAGCTATTAGAGCTTATACAGGCATTTGGTACAGAGCGTGGCGTTAAGTGGTCAGACGAAGCGCGACTGGCTCTGGAGTGGAAAGCGCGATGGGGAGACCGGGCAGCATGATGCGATGTTATCGGTGCGGTGAATGCAAAGAAGATAACCGCTTCCGACCAAATCAACCTTACTGGAATCGATGGTGTCTCCGGTGTGAAAGAACACCAACAGGGGTGTTACCACTACCGCAGGAAAAGGAGGACGTGTGGCGAGACAGCGACGAAGTAACACCGACATAATCTGCGAAAACTGCAAATACCTTCCAACGAAACGCTCCAGAAACAAACGCAAGCCAATCCCAAAAGAATCTGACGTAAAAACATTCAATTACACAGCTCACCTGTGGGATATCCGGTGGCTAAGAGAACGTGCGAGGAAATGACCATGGATTATTCACAGTTAAGTGATTTTGAAATTAACAAGCGAGTGGCAATTTGCTGTGGATTTGCTCCCGAAGATTGCGAAATCGCAAAGTTGGGAACATCAATCGTTGGTGTTGAGTGGGATGACGAAACTGGTTATGCAATAAAAACGGTTGATTACTGTAAAAGCCCATCAGACGCAGAGCCGATTATCGTAGAGAACAGAATTGGCATTATTCCAGCGCCAGAAAATGGATTATGGAAGGCAGCGCATAGAAAAGTTGGCAGTGATAGTACCCCATATCATATGACTCAAGATGAAAACCCACTCCGCGCTGCCATGATTGTCTTTCTCATGATGCAGGACGCCAATAATGCTTAGCCCATCCCAATCCATCCAATACCAGAAAGAAAGCGTCGAGCGGGCTTTAACGTGCGCTAACTGCGGTCAGAAGCTACATGTGCTGGAAGTTCACGTGTGCTCCGATTGCTGCGCAGAACTGATGAGCGATCCGAATAGCTCAATGTACGAGGAAGAAGACGATGAATGAGTTAATAAATGGCAATGCCATCAAAATGACAAGCATTGAAATCGCTGAGTTGGTGGGTAAGCGTCATGACAATGTGAAACGTACCATCGAAACGCTGGCTAAAAATGGTGTTATCCGGCTTCCTCAAATTGAGGTTTCCGAAAGAATCAATAACTTAGGGTTCAATGTTCAGTACGAGCATTACGTCTTCGAGGGCGAACAAGGAAAGCGAGACAGTATTGTCGTTGTAGCCCAGTTGTCGCCGGAATTCACCGCTCGTCTTGTTGACCGTTGGCGAGAGCTTGAAGAAACTGCGGTTAATATCCCCAAAACGTTACCGGAAGCGTTGCGCCTTGCTGCTGATCTTGCTGAGCAGAAAATGCAACTGGAAAACCAGCTCGCAATTGCCGCACCTAAAGTTGAGTTTGCCGATCGCGTTGGCGAGGCCAGCGGAATTTTGATTGGAAACTTTGCAAAGGTTGTTGGAATTGGTCCAAACAAACTGTTTGCGTGGATGCGCGATCACAAAATCCTTATTGCTTCAGGTTCCCGGCGCAATGTGCCAATGCAGGAATATATGGATCGCGGCTATTTCACAGTGAAAGAAACAGCGGTCAACACAAATCACGGAATACAGATATCGTTCACCACAAAAATCACCGGGCGTGGTCAACAGTGGCTGACCAGAAAGCTGCTCGATAACGGAATGCTGAAAGTAACAGGGGAGGCTGCTTAATGGCTAACCTACGCAAAGAAGCGCGCGGCAGAGAATGCCAGGTACGTATTTACGGCGTATGCAATGGTAATCCTGAAACTACAGTTCTGGCACATTACCGGATGGCTGGAATTTGCGGAACGGGAATGAAACCTGACGACCTGATCGGCGCATGGGCTTGTAGCGCGTGTCACGATGAAATCGACCGACGCACCCATAATCTCGACAACAAAGACGCCAGACTTTACCACCTCGAAGGCGTGATCAGGACGCAGGCGATACTGCTGAAGGAGGGGAAGATTAAACCATGAACGAATATCAGTTTGTGCTTCCATACCCGCCGTCGCTGAACACCTACTGGCGAAGACGGGGAAGCCAATACTACATCAGCGATAAAGGCCAGAAATACCGAAAAGACGTTCAGCAAATCATCCGCCAACTCAAGTTAGACATTTTCACCAAATCACGACTCCGTATCAAAGTCATCGCAGACGTTCCAGACTCCCGCCGCCGCGACCTCGACAACATCCTGAAAGGTTTACTCGACTCCCTTATCCACGCCGGATTTGCGGAAGACGACGAGCAATTCGATGACATTCGCGTAATTCGTGGCGTGAAAGTACCAGGCGGAAGGCTTGGAATAAAAATCACCGAACTGGAGAACGTATGAACGCCACAATTCAAACGATACCAGAGCTTCTTATCCAGACACGAGGCAATCAGACCGAAGTGGCAAGGATGCTTTCCTGCGCAAGAGGAACAGTGCTCAAGTACAACCGAGACAGCAAAGGCGAGCGTCACGTAATAGTTAACGGCGTCCTGATGGTCAAACAGGGCAAGAGGGGAAGGCCATGAGACTCGAAAGCGTAGCTAAATTTCATTCGCCAAAAAGCCCGATGATGAGCGACTCACCACGGGCCACGGCTTCTGACTCCCTTTCCGGTACTGATGTGATGGCTGCTATGGGGATGGCACAATCACAAGCCGGATTCGGAATGGCTGCATTCTGCGGTAAGCATGAACTCAGCCAGAACGACAAACAAAAGGCTATCAACTATCTGATGCAATTTGCACACAAGGTATCGGGGAAATACCGTGGTGTGGCAAAGCTCGAAGGAAATACTAAGGCAAAGGTACTGCAAGTGCTCGCAACATTCGCTTATGCGGATTATTGCCGTAGTGCCGCGACGCCGGGCGCAAGATGCAGAGATTGCCACGGTACAGGTCGTGCGGTTGATATAGCAAAAACAGAGCTGTGGGGGAGAGTTGTTGAGAAAGAATGCGGAAGATGCAAAGGTGTCGGCTATTCAAGAATGCCAGCAAGCGCCGCATATCGCGCTGTAACGATGCTAATCCCAAACCTTACTCAACCCACCTGGTCACGCACTGTTAAGCCGCTGTATGACGCTCTGGTGGTGCAATGCCACAAGGAAGAGTCAATCGCAGACAACATTTTGAACGCGGTCACACGTTAGCAGCATGATTGCCACGGATGGCAACATATTAACGGCATAATATTGACTTTTTGAATAAAGTTGGGTAAATTTGACTCAACGATGGATAAATGCACTCGTTAAATAAAGCCCTGAGTTAATAGCTCGGGGCTTTTTGCGTTTTAAGCACGACCTTTCTGAAAGCGCATCAAACCAAATACCAGACAGACCAAAATAATCACCTTATCCGCTGTGGCTACGGTGCGGTGTGCTTTGCATAAAAGAAAACCAGCGCAATGGCTGGCTTCGTGAAAGCGGGTGGCAGGAGGTTGCGCTAACAACCTCATGCCGTTTTGCCCGTGCATATCGGTCACGAACAAATCTGATTACTAAACACAGTAGCCTGGATTTGTTCTATCAGTAATCGACCTTATTCCTAATTAAATAGAGCAAATCCCCTCAATGAAGGGGTAGAGCATGTACCGTATGGACAAAATCAGAGAATGGTTCAGTTACAGCTTCGGAGGACTGACTGCGATGGGTGGCATTCTCTCCCTGAATGACTGGGCTGTCATCATTGGTATTCTTTGTACTGTCGGCACATTTGGCATCAACTGGTACTACAAGCGCAAAGAGCGCGAGGACAGATTGAATGGCAATGTCACCGGCACTACGAAATAGCGTAATAGCGGCGATAAGTGGCGGGGCTATTGCTATAGCATCTGTGTTAATCACTGGCCCAAGTGGTAACGATGGTCTGGAAGGTGTCAGCTACATACCATACAAAGATATTGTTGGTGTATGGACTGTATGTCACGGACACACCGGAAAAGACATCATGCTCGGTAAAACGTATACCGAAGCAGAATGCAAAGCCCTCCTGAATAAAGACCTTGCCACGGTCGCCAGACAAATTAACCCGTACATCAAAGTCGATATACCGGAAACAACGCGCGGCGCTCTTTATTCGTTCGTTTATAACGTGGGTGCTGGCAATTTCAGAACATCGACGCTTCTTCGCAAAATCAACCAGGGCGATATCAAGGGCGCATGTGACCAGCTACGTCGCTGGACATACGCTGGCGGTAAGCAATGGAAAGGGCTGATGACTCGCCGTGAGATTGAGCGTGAAGTCTGTTTGTGGGGACAGCAATGAGCAGAGTCACCGCGATTATCTCCGCTCTGGTTATCTGCATCATCGTCTGCCTGTCATGGGCTGTTAATCATTACCGTGATAACGCCATCGCCTACAAAGAGCAGCGCGATAGCAAGGCCAGTGAACTGGAGAAGGTGAACGCTACCATTACTGACATGCAGCAGCGCCAGCGTGATGCTGATGCACTCGATGCTAAATACACGAAGGAGTTAGCTGATGCGAAAGCTGAAAATGATGCTCTTCGGCGCAAGCTTGATAATGGTGGCAGGGTGCTCGTCAAAGGAAAATGCCCTGTGCCATCCTCAGGCGAAACCTCCATCGCCTCCGGCATGGGCAATGATGCCACCGTCGAACTCTCTCCAGTTGCTGGACGAAACGTTCTCGGTATCCGGGACGGAATTATCCGCGACCAAACAGCACTAAGAACGCTTCAGGAATACATCAGGACGCAATGCCTTCGATGATAGCGATAATTTTACTCATCATCCTTCACATCTGGCTCTGTAGGCAGGGTGGTGAACACTTCTGGAGTGAATCCGGATTAAATATCTCATTGCTGATGCTTGATATTGAGCATCTGGCGCGCGGCAAGGGGCTGCGTTGAGATAAGAGCCAGTCATTACAAATACCAGGATTTAGCCTCGCATTTGCGGGGCTTTTTTACATCTGCAGTAAACCGCGCATCGCAGCGCGTAACAATCCCGAGTCTTTCAGAAAGCTGAGCCTGAGAACTGCCGTATATGGTGGCGACCATCTCGGGGCGGCTTTTCTGTGCGAACAGGCTCATCTTTCTAAAAGGTAAGACGCTATGAATATCGTTCCACTAAATTACAAAGGCGAACCTATCCGCTTCAATACTGATGGCTGGATTAATGCCACTGATATTGCAAAACGTTTCGGGAAGCGTCTGGATCACTGGTTGTCCAACGCTGAAACTCTCGAATACGTTAGAGCTCTGGATGAGGTTTATTCAGGTGAACCATCGAAAATTCTACATACCCGTGATTCCGGGTATGTAAAAACAAGCAAGGCACGAAAGGACAGGGGTGGCGGAACATGGCTGCATCCAAAGTTATCAGTTGCCTTTGCAAGATGGTGCGATCCGAAATTCTCCGTATGGTGCGACCTGCACATTGATAGTCTGCTTCGCGGTGAACTGACTGAGCAGCAGAAATATGAGCAAGCATGTCGCATTCGCGATGACCGGAAATCAAAAGTCAGCAATGGGGCAAGAGAGATGGCTCGCTGGCGATGGGATAAGCCGGTTATTGAAGCAAATGTCGAGTACTGGCGCGAGCAACTGCAGTTGACTCTCGATATCGCGTGCTGATGGCAAACGCAAAACTGCGTTATCGAAAAAATCAAAGCATTACGAGAACTGAGCAACGGCTATCCATTACAAATCCCATCTACGGGTGGGCTTGATAATGAAACCGGAGTTAATTTCTGGTCACTAATTAACGGCAGTACAGCGAAACAACCCAAGCCAGTAAGTGGGGAAATAACACTGGCAGCCACTGAAAGATGAACCTCCAGCCTTATGGCAAAAAAGATTCTTTGTGGTGGCGGACTGATGGAAAGACATCGGTTATTGCAGAGACCATTCAATGAATGGTCTCGACAATGGCTTATACCCTACACGGGATAACTTAACTGATATCCCTTTTAACGGATAAACGGAGCCAACAATGGCAGAGATTATTCCCATGACTGAAGAACAGAAATTCCAGTTAGAGATTTACAAACTGGCCATGAACCAGAACGCAGCCGCAGAAGAAGCATTTCAATTCATTGGCACTGACGAGCTGAAGCTTGAGCTATTCAAAATTCACTTCCAGTCAGGCGGCGCTAATTCAGATATCACGACCCGCACTATCGAAGCGGTACGTAAATCGAAGGAAGCGTTAGACCTGTTCACTACCGAAGCGTAAACATGGCAACTCAAGGTTTCGACAACCCATCCAAATTCCGCGATGAATGGGATAAGCAAGCAGAAGGGAAATAATCAATATGGCAGCACCAAAGGGCAACCGATTTTGGGAGGCCCGCAGTAGTCATGGGCGAAATCCTAAATTCGAATCGCCTGAGGCGCTGTGGGCTGCTTGTTGTGAATACTTCGAGTGGGTAGAAGCTAACCCGCTATGGGAGATGAAGGCGTTCTCGTATCAAGGTGAAGTGATACAAGAGCCTATCGCCAAGATGCGAGCGATGACCATTACCGGCCTCACTCTGTTTATTGATGTGACGCTTGAAACATGGCGCACATATCGCCTGCGAGAAGATTTATCTGAAGTCGTTACGCGAGCAGAACAGGTCATCTACGACC
This sequence comes from Escherichia sp. KTE52, assembly GCF_000408325.1. Taxonomy (NCBI): domain Bacteria; kingdom Pseudomonadati; phylum Pseudomonadota; class Gammaproteobacteria; order Enterobacterales; family Enterobacteriaceae; genus Escherichia; species Escherichia sp. KTE52. The sequence continues at coordinate 787,636 of NZ_KE138677.1, read as the reverse complement.
AGAAATTCTCTGGCGCAGCCGCTGACCTTCTCAACGCTAACATCATCGCCCGTGATTTGGGCCTCAAAGAGCAGTCGCAAGTTGAAGACGTGACACCTGATAAGGGAGATCGCGATAAGCGACGCTCTCGTATCAAGGAGCTATTCAACCGTGGAACTGGACGCGATTCTTGATAACTTGAGCGACGAAGAGCAAATAGAATTGCTCGAGCTACTCGAAGAAGAAGAGAACTACCGGAACACACACCTGCTATATGAATTTACGCCATACAGCAAACAGCGTGAGTTCATCGACGCCGGGCGTGACTATCCAGAGCGCTGTTTTATGGCTGGTAACCAGCTTGGTAAGTCATTTACTGGTGCTGCTGAAGTCGCGTTTCACCTTACAGGGCGTTATCCGGGCACAAAAGGCTATCCTGCTGATGGTAAATATGGCGGTGAGTGGAAAGGTAAGCGTTTCTATGAGCCTGTTGTATTCTGGATTGGCGGCGAGACAAACGAGACGGTAACCAAAACGACTCAACGCATCCTGTGCGGTCGTATTGAAGAGAATGATGAACCGGGCTACGGTTCAATACCGAAAGAGGACATCATTAGCTGGAAGAAGTCTCCTTTCTTTCCGAACCTTGTTGATCATCTTCTGGTTAAGCATCACACGGCTGATGGCGTTGAAGATGGCATTTCAATCTGCTACTTCAAACCATACTCGCAAGGCCGTGCTCGCTGGCAGGGTGACACAATCCACGGCGTGTGGTTTGACGAAGAACCACCATACAGCATTTATGGTGAAGGTCTTACCCGTACCAACAAATACGGTCAATTCTCAATTCTGACGTTTACCCCGTTGATGGGGATGTCTGACGTTGTTACCAAGTTCCTGAAGAACCCCAGCAAGTCGCAGAAAGTGGTCAACATGACCATCTATGACGCTGAGCACTACACCGACGAGCAGAAAGAGCAAATCATCGCATCCTATCCTGAGCATGAGAGAGAGGCGCGTGCTCGCGGTATTCCTACGATGGGTAGTGGTCGAATCTTCCAGATACCGGAAGAGACGATTAAGTGTCAGCCGTTCGAGTGTCCTGATCACTTCTACGTAATTGGCGGGATGGATTTCGGATGGGATCACCCGCAGGCGCAGGTTCAGCTTTGGTGGGATAAGGACGCAGACACAATCTACGTTTCACGCGTGTGGAAGGCGAAAGAAAAAACAGCCGTTCAGACGTGGGGGGCCGTTAAATCATGGGCGCATAAAGTGCCAACCGCATGGCCTCATGACGGAAACCAGCATGAGAAGGGCGGCGGTGAGCAGCTCAAAGGGCAGTATGCAGACGCTGGTTTTATGATGTTGCAGGAGCATGCGACATGGCCTGATGGCGGTAATGCTGTGGAGCCTGGCATCACTGAATTGCGCGACATGATGCTCGATGGTCGCTTCAAAGTATTCAACACCTGTGAGCCATTCTTTGAGGAGTTCCGCCTCTATCACCGTGATGAAAACGGGAAGATCGTCAAGCTTAACGACGACGTTCTCTCAGCCGTTCGCTATGCATACATGATGCGCCGCTTCGCCAAAATGATGCGCGACATCAAAAAACCAAAAGAGAAAAAGATACCAGCCCCAATCAGGCCCATCGCACGGAGAACTTAAATGGCCGACGAAAACAGACTCAATTCCATTCTGTGTAAGTTTGACGCGGACTGGATGGCGAGCGATGAAGCCAGAACCGAGGCGACAAATGACCTGTATTTTAGCCGAGTGTCGCAATGGGATGACTGGCTATCAAACTACACTACCCTGCAATATCGCGGACAATTCGATGTTGTTCGCCCGGTGGTCAGGAAACTGGTCGCAGAGATGCGCCGGAACCCTATCGACGTTCTCTTCCGACCCAAAGACGGCGCTAATCCTGATGCTGCCGATGTGCTGATGGGGATGTATCGTACTGATATGCGCCATAACACGGCAAAAATTGCCGTTAACGTTGGCGTTCGTGAGCAGATAGAGTCCGGCGTTGGTGCATGGCGTCTGGTCACCCAGTACGAAGACAACGACCCAACAAGCAACAATCAGGTAATCCGACGCCTGCCAATCCATGAAGCCTGCTCACACGTCATATGGGACGCCAACAGCAAGCAGATGGATAAGAGCGACGCTAAGCACTGCACGGTGATTAACGCTTTGTCACGCAATGGCTGGAAAGAGTTCGCAGAGGATTACGGTATTGATCCTGACACCTTGCCATCTTTCCAGAATCCGAACGATACATGGCTGTTTCCGTGGGTATCGAATGATGTCGTCTACGTCGCTGAGTATTACGAGGTCGAAGAGAAGAAAGAGAAAGTCTTCATCTACCGCGACCCGCTGACAGGTGAGCCGGTCAGCTATTACCAGCAGGATATCAAAGACGTCATCGACGACCTGGCTAATCGTGGATTCATTAAGGTAGCAGAGCGTAAGGTGAAGCGTCGGCGTGTGTATAAGTCGATCATCACCTGCACGCAGATACTGAAAGACCGCGAGAAGATAGCCGGAGAGCATATTCCAATCGTTCCAGTGTATGGCGAATGGTCATTCGCTGGTGACAAGGAGTGCTACGAAGGAGTGGTAAGGCTGACGAAAGACGGTCAACGCCTTCGTAACATGATCATGTCGTTCAACGCCGATATTGTTGCTCGTTCACCGAAGAAGAAACCGACCTTCTTCCCTGAGCAAATCGAAGGCTACGAATACATGTACGGTGGAAATGATGACTATCCGTACTATCTGCAGAACAGGACCGATGAAAACGGTAACGACCTGCCGATTGGTCCAATCTCCTACATGGAAAACCCTGAAGTTCCGCAAGCCAACGCTTACATGCTTGAGGCTGCCACCAACGCAGTGAAAGAGGTGGCTAGTCTTGGTGTGGATGCGCAGGCAGCAAACTCTCAGGTCGCTTTCGATACCGTCAATCAACTGAACATGCGGGCAGACCTTGAGACATACGTGTTTCAGGATAACCTGGCTACCGCAATGCGACGTGATGGCGAGATTTATGCCTCAATGGTCAACGATATTTATGACGTTCCTCGTCATGTAACGCTGACACTCGAAGATGGAAGCGAGAAAGACGTTCAACTCTATGCGCAAGTTGTCGATTACCAGTCCGGCAATGTGGTCACACTCAACGACATTCGCGGTCGCTATGAGTGCTATACAGACGTTGGGCCATCCTTCCAGAGCATGAAGGAACAGAATCGCGCAGAGATTCAGGAGTTGCTAACCAAGGTTCCGCAAGGTACTCCAGAGTTCCAGATGCTGATGCTGCAATACTTCACGTTGCTTGACGGTAAAGGCGTCGAGATGATGCGAGAGTACGCGAACAAGCAACTGGTGATGATGGGGCTGAAGAAACCAGAAACACCTGAAGAGATGGAGATGGTGCAGCAGGCACAACAACAGCCGCAGCAGCCATCAGCAGAGCAAATTCAGGCGCAGGGTATCCTTCTGCAAGGTCAGGCTGAATTGCTCAAGGCAGAGAACCAACAGGCGCAGATTCAGGTTGAAGCCGCCAAGGTTGAAGCCCAAAACCAACTCAACGCCGCGAAGATTGCAGAAATCTTCAACAATATGGACCTCGACAAGCAGGCAGAACTGCGTGAGTACCTCAAGCTCGTAGGTCAATTCCAGCAACAGCGCAGCAAAGATGCTCGTGCTAACGCTGAGCTGCTTCTTAAAGATGCAGACCAGACTCATTCACAACGCATGGATTTCGCGAATCTTATGCGTCAAGTTCAAATCCCCTCCGGCGGAGTAGCCGAGACACCTCAATAAGAGAGAGTTAATCATGGACCAAACCACCGACATTCAGGCTTCTGAAGAATTAACCATGCCCGGCAATCATGCAGCGGCATCTGCTGATGGCTTAGTTGTCGATAATGCCAACGACAACGCAGGTCAGGAAGAAGGCTTCGAGATTGTCCTGAAAGACGATGAGAAACCAAAACAAGACCCGGCAACTAATGCTGAATTTGCCCGTCGCCGCATCGAACGCAAACGCCAGCGTGAGCTTGAGCAGCAGATGGAAGCGGTTAAGCGTGGAGAGTTGCCGGAGCACCTGCGGGTGAACCCTGAGTTACCAAAACAACCAGACCCTAACGATTATCTTTCCGAAGATGCACTGGCTAAGTACGACTATGACCAGAGCCGCGCACTGGCTGCCTTCCAGCAGGCAAACAGTGAATGGCAGATCAAGGCTATGGACGCACGAAGCCAGGCTGTCGCCGAGCAGGGTCGCAAAACTCAGGAGTTCACCCAGCAATCAGCGCAATACGTCGAGGCAGCCCGTAAGCACTACGACGCAGCGGAAAAGCTCAATATCCCTGACTATCAGGAGAAAGAGGATGCATTCATGCAACTGGTGCCGCCAGCAGTCGGTGCCGACATCATGCGCCTCTTCCCGGAGAAATCCGCTGCTCTCATGTATCACCTTGGTGCTAATCCTGAGAAAACACGCCAGTTGCTGGCGATGGACGGGCAATCCGCACTGATTGAACTCACTCGACTGTCAGAACGTTTAACTCTCAAGCCTCGAGCCAAGCCTGTTTCAGAAGCCCCGTTACCTGATGAACCCATTCAGGGACATGCTGTTGCTGCAAATATCTCTGCGATTGAAAAGCAGATGGAGGCGGCAGCAAACAAAGGGGATGTAGAGACGTACCGCAAGCTCAAGGCGCAACTGAATAAAGGAATTCGATAATGGCATTAAATGAAGGTCAACTGGTCACGTATGCTCTGGATGAAATCATCGAAACCGTCCAGAACCTGACGCCAATGGCGTCCAAAGTGACAAAATACACCCCTCCGGCAGAATCCATGCAACGTTCAAGCAACACCGTGTGGATGCCTGTTGAGCAGGAAGCGCCAACTCAGACTGGCTGGGATTTAACTGGCAACGCTACCGGTATTCTGGAACTGTCCGTGAAATGCAACATGGGCGATCCGGATAACGATTTCTTCGAGCTTCGTGCAGATGACCTGCGTGATGAGCGTTCTTACCGTCGCCGCATCCAGGCATCCGCCAAAAAACTGGCGAATAACATTGAGTCAGCGATTGCCAAACAGGCAACTGAAATGGGCTCGCTTGTTGTTCACGATACCCGCGCAATTGGTCCATCTACTGGCCTGTCTGGCTGGGATTTTGTGTCTGATGCAGAGCGCCTGATGTTCTCCCGTGAGCTAAACCGCGATATGGGCATCAGTTACTTCCTGAACCCTGACGATTACCGCAAAGCAGGCCGCAACCTGGTAGATGGTGACATCTTTGGTCGCGTTCCTGAAGAAGCGTATCGTAACGGTACTATTCAGCGTCAGATTGCTGGCTTTGATGAAATTCTTCGCTCACCGAAACTTCCGGCAGTTACCAAGTCAACCGCTACTGGTGTAACTGTTTCTGGTGCGCAGAAGTTTAAGCCGCAGGCATACACCCTTGATACCGATGGTAACAAAGAGAACGTCGACAACCGTGTTGCAACGGTGACCGTATCCTCCACCACAGGATTTAAGCGCGGCGACAAAATCAGCTTCACTGGTGTGAAATTCCTGTCTCAGATGGCGAAGAACGTGCTGACTGATGATGCGACTTTCTCAATCACCCGTGTGATCGATAGTACTCACATCGAAATCACGCCGAAGCCGATTGCACTTGATGACGCGTCACTGACAAAAGAAGAGAAGGCTTACGCTAATGTAAACACCTCTCTTGCTGATAACACTCCGGTGAACGTTCTGAACGTGGCAACAACCACCGCTAACGTGTTCTGGGCTGATGACTCAATCCGTCTGCTGTCTCAGCCGATCCCGGTAACCCATGAACTGTTTGCTGGCATGAAAACGTCTTCCTTCAGCATTCCTGGTATTGGTGTTAACGGCATCTTCGCAACGCAGGGTGATATCAACACTCTGTCTGGTAAGTGCCGTATTGCTGTGTGGTATTCAGCATGTGCTGTACGACCAGAGGCAATTGGTGTTGGTCTGCCTAACCAGACCGCGTGATAACCAGAGGGAGCTTCGGCTCCCTTTTTTATCTGGAGACAAGCATGACACACATGATATTTCGCCATGGCAACATGAAGAAGTGGAAAGGCGTTGGCTACGATTTTGAAATTGTGAAAGCCGAAGAGCTTCAGGAATATCTGGATGCTGGTTGGTTTGCACATCCTGATGACCTTTTGAAGGATGTTGCAGAGCCAGAGCCAGAGCCAGAGCCAGAGCCAGAGCCAGAGCCAGAGCCAGAGCCAGAAGAAAAACAGCGTAAAAAGCCTGGTCGAAAACCTAAGGCGGCAGCAGATGAACCTGACAACGAAGGGTGATTTAGTTCTTGCGGCATTACGTAAGCTCGGTGTGGCATCAAATGCCACGTTAACCGATGTCGAACCTCAGTCCATGGAAGATGGTGTCAACGACCTTGAAATGATGATGGCGGAATGGCTTGGCGGTGATGCGTCACCAGGTATCAACGTTGGCTACATTTTCGCTGATGCAGATGTCGCTCCAGATCCTGGCGATGAACACGGTTTATCAAATAACGCTATCAATGCCGTCATTTTCAACCTTGCCTGCCGCATTGCTCCGGATTATGCGCTGGAAGCGTCTGCAAAACTTATAACCACTGCCAGATACGGGAAAGAGCGACTCGTCAAACTGTCTGCAATGGACAGAGCAAAAGCCGCAAAATGTAAGTCCGGTTATCCAAACCGTATGCCTGTTGGCAGTGGAAACCAGTTGGCGAAGTGGAACGGTTGTAATTACTTCCACCGAAAGGAACCTTGCGATAACGGGAGCAAATAATGCCGATTCAGCAACTTCCGCTTATGAAAGGTGTCGGAAAAGACTTCCGAAACGCCGACTATATCGACTATCTGCCAGTGAATATGTTGGCTACACCCAAAGAAATCCTGAACAGCAGCGGATATCTTCGCTCATTCCCGGGCATTGCCAAACGTTCTGATGTGAACGGCGTATCGCGCGGCGTCGAGTACAACATGGCGCAGAATGCTGTTTATCGCGTGTGTGGTGGGAAGCTTTACAAAGGCGAAAGTGAAGTCGGTGATGTTGCCGGAAGTGGTCGCGTATCAATGGCGCATGGTCGGACATCACAGGCGGTTGGCGTTAACGGGCAACTGGTCGAGTATCGCTATGATGGCACGGTTAAAACCGTCTCAAACTGGCCTACAGACAGCGGATTCACACAGTACGAGTTAGGTTCAGTTCGCGACATTACGCGCTTACGTGGTCGTTATGCGTGGTCAAAAGACGGCACTGATTCATGGTTTATCACTGACCTTGAAGACGAATCGCATCCTGACCGTTACAGCGCACAATATCGCGCAGAATCGCAGCCGGACGGCATCATCGGTATCGGCACATGGCGAGACTTCATCGTCTGCTTTGGTTCATCGACGATTGAATATTTCTCCCTGACTGGCGCAACCACCGTTGGTGCTGCTTTGTATGTCGCACAGCCATCGCTGATGGTGCAAAAAGGCATCGCCGGGACTTACTGCAAAACGCCGTTTGCTGATTCCTATGCATTCATCAGCAATCCGGCAACAGGTGCGCCGTCTGTGTATATCATCGGCTCCGGGCAGGAGTCACCAATCGCCAGCGCGAGCATTGAGAAAATCCTCCGCTCCTACACTGCTGATGAACTGGCTGATGGCGTGATGGAATCGCTGCGATTTGATGCGCATGAGTTGCTGATTATCCACCTTCCGCGCCATGTTCTAGTATACGACGCATCTTCAAGTGCCAATGGTCCGCAATGGTGTGTGCTGAAAACAGGCCTGTATGACGATGTGTACCGCGCTATCGACTTCATTTACGAAGGCAATCAGATAACGTGCGGCGATAAGCTTGAATCGATGACAGGAAAATTGCAGTTCGATATCAGCAGCCAGTACGACAAGCAACAGGAACACCTGCTGTTTACTCCGTTGTTCAAAGCGGATAACGCCAGAGTTTTCGACCTTGAAGTTGAATCGTCAACTGGAGTTGCGCAGTACGCCGACCGCCTGTTCCTCTCTGCAACCACTGACGGCATAAATTATGGTCGTGAGCAGATGATTGAGCAGAATGAACCTTTCGTTTACGACAAACGTGTTTTGTGGAAGCGTGTCGGGCGCATCAGGAAAAATGTCGGCTTCAAATTGCGCGTTATCACTAAGTCACCTGTCACTCTGTCAGGCTGCCAGATAAGGATTGAGTAATGGTTGATTCATCACTGAATGATCCTGTCGTGGTTCAGGCTACGCGCCTTGATGCTTCAATTTTGCCACGCAATATATTCAGCCAGTCTTACCTGCTGTATGTCATAAATCAGGGTGCTGATGTCGGCGCAATTGCCGGGAAGGCAAACCAGGCTGGTCAGGGCGCTTACGATGCTCAGGTGAAAAACGATGAACAGGACGCCGAACTGGCAGATCACGATTCAAGAATCACCGCAAACACAAAAGCGATAAATATCCTTGAGGTCAGGTTAACAACTGCCGAAGGGAAGATAGTCGTACTGCGTAGTGATGTTGATTACTTGCTGGATGAGGTTATCGATATTCAGGCGCATCTGGTCACTGTTGACCAAAGACTGGATGACGTAGAAAGCGATGTATCTGACATTAAGAGTGATTACGTATCGAAAACCGTAACCGAATCGCAGTCTCTTGCGTCATCGCTGGATGTAAAAACATCATATTCAGTTGATGGAATTCAGGTTGTTGGAGAAAGAAATACCGGATGGACTGCAGCCACAGGTACGCCACTTCTTGGCTCATTCAACGCTAACCAGTCATACACTGTCGGCACTACGTACACACAATCCGAAGTCGCAGCTCTCGCTACAGGTTTGCAGCAGGCGCGGCAGCGTATTCTGGCGCTTGAAACGGCACTTAGATTACATGGGCTGATTGACTGATGATTACATTCAAACCAACGCGAAACATCGACCTGATAGAAGCAGTCGGAAATCACCCTGACATTATCGCCGGGAGCAACAACGGCGATGGATACGACTACAAACCTGAATGCCGTTACTTTGAGGTGAGCGTGCACGGGCAGTTCGGCGGCATTGTTTACTATCAGGAGATTCAGCCGCTGACATTCGATTGCCACGCCATGTACCTGCCAGAGGTTCGTGGATTCAGCAAGGAAATCGGTCTGGCGTTCTGGCGATACATTCTGACTAACACCACCGTTCAGTGCGTCACATCGTTCGCTGCACGCAAATTCCGCCACGGGCAGATGTACTGCGCAATGATTGGCCTTAAGCGTGTAGGAACCATCAAGAAATACTTCAAAGGCGTGGATGACGTGACTTTTTACAGCGCAACACGCGAAGAACTAATCGACTTCCTGAATCACGGGAGATAGCCATGTTATATGCATTTAAGCTGGGCAGAAAACTGCGCGGCGAGGAACCTTATTGCCCTGAAAAAGGCGGGAAAGGTGGCAGCTCTGATAAAAGCGCAAAGTATGCAGCAGAAGCTCAGAAGTATGCCGCAGACCTGCAAAATCAGCAGTGGCAGACGATCATGAAAAACCTTGCTCCGTTCACGCCTCTTGCGGAGCAGTATGTTAACCAGTTGCAGAATCTTTCCAGTTTAGAAGGTCAGGGGCAGGCACTTAATCAGTATTACAACTCTCAGCAGTATAAAGACCTTGCAGGTCAGGCGCGTTACCAGAGTCTTGCTGCTGCGGAGGCGACGGGTGGACTTGGCTCGACAGCCACAAGCAATCAACTGGCCACGATTGCCCCGACTCTCGGTCAGTCGTGGTTGTCAAACCAGATGAGCAACTACAACAATCTGGCAAACATTGGCCTTGGTGCGCTGCAAGGTCAGGCGAACGCAGGGCAGACATACGCCAACAACATGAGCAGCATTGCACAGCAAAGCGCAGCTCTTGCCGCTGCTAATGCCAACAAACCATCAAGTCTTCAGACAGCAATTAGTGGCGGAACGTCTGGTGCGATTGCCGGTGCAGGTCTTGCCAGCCTTTTGGGAACATCAACACCTTGGGGCGCTGGCATTGGTGCTGGTATCGGATTGCTTGGCTCGTTGTTTTAAGGGGTGATCATGGCTACTTGGCAAGGATCAAATGGCGGATTGTTGGCTGGTATCGGCGGCGTAAACTCAAACGCTCCGAGCGTAAATGACATCGGCAATACGCTTCAGCTTATCAGGCAGAACAATGATATTGAGCGTTCAGGCGCTAACAATGTTGGGCTGACTGCTTTGCAAGGCCTTTCAGGTATTGCGGGGGTGTTTCAGCAGGAAAAGCAGGCTCAGCGGCAGAAAGAATTTCAGCAGGCATACGCTAATGCTTATGCGTCTGGTGATCGCGGTGCTTTGCGTCAGTTGGCTACTCAATATCCAGACCAGATTGAATCCGTTCGTAAAGGCATGGGATTCATTGATGAAGACCAGCGCAATTCTATCGGCACCTTAGCGGCTGGCGCTCGTCTTGCGGCATCGTCTCCAGAAGCAATGCAATCATGGCTGCAAAACAACGCCAAGGAACTGACTCGCGTCGGTGTTGACCCTAATAACGTTGCTCAGATGTATCAGCAGAATCCTTCAGGATTTGGTGAGTTTGTTGATCACCTTGGGATGGCTGCGCTTGGTCCGATTGATTACTTCAATGTTCAGGACAAGATGGCTGGTCGTGAAATTGACCGAGGCAGGCTGGCAGAGACAATCCGCAGCAATCAGGCTGGCGAGGCGCTAACAGCACGAGGTCAGAACATCACGATGCGCGGTCAGGATTTATCTGCTTCTACTGCGCGACGCGGTCAGGATTTGGCAATGCAGCGAGCGTCAACAAGAGGAACCGCTGGGAATGATGAGCGTACAGTTCAGTTATCAGATGGCAGAACTGTAACGGTAGGCGGGAAACTTCACGGCGCTGGGGCTAATGCGTTCTACGAAGGCATCGACAACGAGGGGAATATGGTTCGCGTTCCTGCCAGTTCAATCGCAGCGCCTGCAACATCGTCTGCATCAGCACAAAACTATGCCATGAAGAAGGATATCGACGCGATCGCAAATGCAGACGCTTCTGCTCTCGATTTCATGACAGGAATGACCGGCGGCGCAGGTAACCCGGCAATTGGTGCTGATGTTCGCAGCCGATTAACAGGAAAAGAGCAGCGCCAGTTATATAACTCAGCACAACGTATTCAGGGCAGAATGCAGAATCAGGGTGTGGCGGCAGCAAGGGACATGGGGGCCAGTGGTATTAACACCGTTGCAGAAGCGAAGATGTATTTTCAGGGGATGCCGCAGGTTGACTATTCAAGCCCGGAGGCTATGCAGCAGTCGATTCGTGAGATTCAGGAATACACCAACAATTACAACCAACAATATAACGTTAATGTTGGTAAATCTCAGCGGCAGCAATCTCAACCTGCACAGGTATCACAGCCAGCAGCCAGCAGTAACTTTTCTTCACTATGGGGTGATTAATGGCTAAAGCATGGAAAGATGTTATCGCCTCTCCACAGTATCAGGCGTTAGCACCAGAACAAAAAGCGCAGGCTCAGGAGCAATACTTCAATGAAGTCGTTGCCCCGCAAGCCGGAGAAAATGCAGAGCAGGCTAAGCAAGCTTTCTATGCTTCCTATCCATTGCCATCTGTGTCGCCAGTGGAGACGCCGCAACCAGAAGCACAGCAACAACCACAGCAAAGTGGATTTATGTCTGATCTTGGCGAAGCAGTAAAAGAGACTGGTCGCGGACTGGTGCAGGCTGGCGTGAACGTGGCAAACATACCTGCATCAGTTGCCGATGCTGTAACAAGCGCGGCGACTTGGGCTGGCGGTAAACTCGGAATTGGCGATGGGACATATCACCCAGCGCCACGAGTAACAACGCAGGGATTAGAGCAGGACTTTGGCCTTCAGCAAGGCGCGCTGACTCCACAAACTACAGAGGGAAGGGTATTTGCTGAGGCATTGCCTTACCTCACTCCTGCTGGCATTGAGAGAGCGGCAACACAGGCACCAACACTCGCTGGTAGAATTGCTCAGGGTGCAACTCGCCTTCTCGCTGAAAACGCAGTCGGGTCACTTGCTGCAAATAGTGCGAAAGATGATGCGGAAGCACTCGCTACCGATTTAGGCGTTGGTGTACTTACTGGCGGTGCTATTAACGCTGCCGGACGTGGGTTAGGTGCTGCTTATCGTGGCGTTCGTGGTGCTATCGCGCCAGAAGCGCAGCAGGCTATCAGATTTGCAGAGCGTGAAGGAGTTCCTCTGCACACCACAGACCTGTTACAACCAACTTCCCGCGTCGGAAAAATGGCGCAGACTACAGCAGAAAATATCCCTCTGGCTGGCACAAGCGGAATGAGAGCAACGCAACAGGAAGCGAGAAGCCAGTTGGTGCAGAGATTTGCTGATAAATTCGGTGAGTATGATCCAGCGGTTGTTATTGACAGCCTTAAAGCGAAAACATCAGGAATTCGTCGCGCTGCAGGAAATCGACTGGAGCAGGTTCAGAATGCTATGGCTGGAATAAACATTCAGCCTGCAAGAGCAATTCAGCAGATTGATACAGAAATATCTAACCTGCAGAAGCTTGGTAAGGTTGCTGATAACGAGACTATTTCAAAACTTCAGTCCTATCGTGATGAGCTTGTTCGCAATGCTGGTCCTGATGGTCCGGTAAATCTGGATTTGAAGCAATTAAGCGATCTGCGCAGCCAGTTCAGAATGGACGTGAAGGGGGAGCGACCAGTGTTACCAAACCGTTCCGATGCTGCCATTCAGCGCGTTTACAAGGCAATGACCGACGATATCAATGGTGCCATTGGTCAGAATCTTGGCAACGATACTCTCCGTAAATATCAGCAGGCCAATGCCCTCTACGCTGACGAAGCGGCGAAACTAAAGAATACCAGGCTGAAGAATGTTCTCATGAAAGGCGACCTGACGCCGGAAGTTGTCAACAACATGCTATTCAGCAAGAACAAATCGGAAATTAAGACGCTGTATAACTCAGTTGGTCGTGTTGGCAGGGCGCAAATGCGCAATGGCATCATTGGAAAGGCGATGGAGAAATCTGGCGGATCCCCTGACCAGTTCCTTCGGCAGCTTAACATCCTGCAAAACCAGACTGGCATCACATTTAAAGGTCAGGAAGCCGCTTATCTGAAAGGATTGAAAAACTACCTGCAATCCACGCAGCAGGCTGCAAAAGCGGCAGTAACAACACCAACAGGGCAGCAAACCATCCCGTTCATTATCGGGTATGGGACGGCAATGAACCCGGCGACAACTGGCGCAGCGGTAAGCTACGGACTTCTTACTCGCGCCTATGAGAGCGAACCATTCAGAAATGCAATGCTCCGAATGGCAAACACCCCACGCGGATCAACAGCCTTTGAGAAAGCAATGCAGCAGGCACAAAAGGCAATTAACGCTCTGACGCAGGGGGCTAAGTCTGATGCGTTGTCAGAATAGCTTTGCAAACACCAGGAACGTGCAAAAACCAAATATGTAGAACGCAATGTTCAGCATATCTCTTTGCATAAATCCTCCGTAACTGATGGTTAGCTGCTGTCTTTTTTATATAGCTCCTTGAGCGTATCAAAGACAATTTTCTTAACCATATCAGATTGTTGTTCTGCCATACGCTCTGCATCGTCAATGTAAACTGATGCAGAGCTTTGTTTAGCCAATGATTCTTCAATCGCTGCAATTATCTCTGAGTTCAGCGACCTGTTATTCATCTTCGCACGCTGCTTAATTTTCGCGTGGAGTTCATGCGGAAGTCTCAAGTGAAACTGCGCCTCGTCGTATTTGCTGTACATCCTTGATGCCTCACCAGTTGGGTGGAATGGCATCGTAACCTACTGGATAAACACTCAATAGTACCATTTTGGTATGTAATGAATCTCAATCATATCCACGCTGAGTCTATTACTTGCATTTGGAGCCCTTAAATGTCAGAGACGTCACAGTCAATTCTTGTAAATATGCCAATGAGTCTGTACACAGCATCGCGTTCATTCAAAGCTATTTCAAATGGTAAAATATATGTAGGTATTCCTGACACAGACCCTGTATATCCTGAAAATCAGGTTCCAGTATATATCGTTAATGAGAGTGGAAATAAGATACAGATTCCACAACCGATTGTTATAAACTCCGGTGGTCATCCTGTTTATAATGGTCAAATAATAAATAAAATAATTACAGATGAACAATATAGTCTTGCTGTTTACGACTCTTATGGTTCTCAGGAATATTATTTTGACAATGTGGTAAGGTATGATCCTGAAGCATTAATGCAATTATTGGCTGGCAAGGAAGGTTATTCGTACATAGGGGAGTTGCAATCAGCTGCTGACTTCTTTGGTCTTGTTAAAAACGACGGCGCTCGTGTAAAACTACGTAGTTGGTATGCTGGTTGGAGTGTAACTACATATGGAAAGCCAAAAGGTGGTGGTGAGTTTATCTTCCAGGCTAATGTTCCGAAAGCTAAGCATGACGGCTGCATATACTTCAGCCCGACCGTGCCTTACAGCACAAATCTTTCATCATATGTTACTGGTCAGGGTGAAACTGATCCTACCGGGAGTGGCGTGTGGGTGAGAGATATTGGTGATGCCACACATATTCATACTGATTGGGCTGGTATTGGAGATGGATCAACATCCACATCTTCATCCGCGCATAGTGATGCATTACAAAATGTCTTCAATGCAGCGGCAGCCTTAGGTAAACATGTTCAGCTTGGGTATGGGTTTATCCACTTAGAAAAAGCTGTGAGTATGCCAGCTTTTTTTGACAATACGTCAGCCATGCCGCGGATTGAAGGATACGGCATAAACAGCAGTTACTTTATATGCACCCCGTTGGGTACTGATACATATAACATCACGTGCATGTTGGATAGTTTTACCCAAACTTGGGGTATGAAAGACTTCCAGATTCGAGAGAAAGGCCTTACCAAAACTGGCTATTTAATGAAGTTGGGCCGCCTGACAGGGGCAGTAATTGAGCGTGTCAAATGGGCGGGGGGATACCAACAACTTCTTGCGCAAAGCGTACTGTCATGCACATGGATTGAGCCGTGCTGGTTTAGTGGCTATCGTGGGGCGAAGTTTGAGGCAGGGGGAACGGTTGGTTCTGGTTATGCCAACCCTAACGCTAACAGATTCATTCGCCCACAGATTCTTACTATGGAAAACCAGGGTTTATGGATAGTTAACGCTACACAATTCCAAATTGATGGCGGTAGCATTGAAGGGTGTGGTTCTCCGGGGGACACTACATTCCGTGGGTTCTACGTGCAGGGTGGAGGTTCTGACGGCACCGTCGGGTTAGTAGTAGATGGGTTGTATGTGGAAACTGTTAGTGGATACCCGTTCTACATAACCCATAGCAACAACCGCTCTATCAAGCATGTTATTTCAAATAGTAACTTCAACAATAACGATACGCAGTATCCTGTTAGCCAAGTAATAGTTCTGGGTGGTAATTATAGTTACCCGTCAGGGGTAACTATGACTCTGGAGATGCGTGGTAATACCTGCCTTGGGGTTGGCTATACGGCAAGCGCATCGAGGCCAGATGTTAGTATAAGTGGATATTCCGCCAATGAGCAGGCTATTTTTATCGATTATGATAACTTATGGATCCCATCACAATCACCGGTTGTGGATGCTACTGTTAAATGGAAAAGCTCTCCTGACTTCGCTTTTGGTGTGAGCGTTGTTGGTGCGACTGGAGCAATGGGAAACAGGAGAAATATACTCAGTGTTACAAGGGGAGCGACTGGGGTTTATACAGTAAATGCAAATCATGATATAGCAAACGTGGCTGTAGAAATAACTACTGTAGGGGTACCAGGATACGGAATAATAGGTGGTTATCCTACCGCAAACTCATTCGTTGTAAGGATGTACAATACTGCAGGCGCTCCCACTGACATAGATTTCATAGCATTAGGAAAAGACTATAGAGCAAGATTTAACGCTACATAAAATCCCCCCCCCAGGATAACTGTGGGGGGGATGTTTACTTATAAATTCCTGATGCTACCTTATCCAATATAATTGATAGTACTATAAATATCATTAGGTCAAATGAAAAGTTCATTGCAAAAAGATGCTTGTCTAAATCTCTATATCCTTCGCCAATGAAGCTAATATAAAACTGAGAGATGCTAAAAGCAGATAATGTAAAGATTGCAACAGAATATTTTTTTCGGATAAAAATCAGTGATGCTATCATGGCTATAAATGCAACAGGAATCCTCACAGTTGATAGAGCAGAGTCTTTTATTTTTTGAACTTCATTCAAAAAAACACTCTTACTTATTATTAGCTTATTTTCCTTGAAGACATGGAAGTAATCTTCAGTTAATTGGGTTCGAACTCCAGAATCAAAAGGAAGAAGGAGGAACATGGAAGGTTGCTTTAGCATCAAAAGCAAAGAATCCTTCAATCCCCTTTCTTTATTTTTTGCGAAGCAGGCTCCAGCATCTTTTGTGGTAACAGCTCCCTTATCCAAATCAAATTTATTTCCCCATGCATCAACACCAATGCATTCGTCCACGGCCCACGATGGATTTTCTTTTCCATTGCTTTTATTGTATAGCAAAGTCCCGAAATAAAGGGAGTGATAGCTGTTATTTTTAGTTGCGCTTGGCGAGAAAAATGAAAATGACAATGCAATTATCGTCGCAATTACCATAGCTAAGTGAAATTTTTTATCTCTTATGTCAATAAATATTATTGAAATTAAAGAAATTAAAATGGGAATATAGAAGAACTGAGATTTTGATGTGGCGATTAGCGCTGCGCATGCAACTAGTAATACTTTATCAAACCTTGATATTTCTTTTTTAAGAATTATATAAGTAATTACCGGAAGTAAAGTGATTACTATTTGCTCCTGATAAAATGCTGTGAATTGTGAAAGTATGGAAGGAGTAAATAGCAATAATGCTGATACCGGAAATAAAAGATAAGAATATTTTTTATTGTTTATTTCTACAAATAGTTTATATAACGCACAAATATACACGATTTTGGAAAGAGATGACCATAACCTAAGATCAAATGTGTGTGTGAATATCGATATAACATAAGCGTATAAATAAAGAATATAACTAAATGAGCTTTTATACTCATAGTTCACAATTGAACTGAAATTTTCCTTCAGGGTATAAAGTAATGTGCCATCATGTGAGAACTGTCTGATCCCATTCATGAAAGGTGTTATGGCCCTATCGAAGTCGCCATTATTCATCATCCATATGTCAATTGACTCCTTGCACAGTAATGCACAAAAAATTGCAAGGAATACATACCTTATTCTTTCAGCCATTTTATTTCTCTTTTAACAAGTAGCGAGGTCTCTGTTTAACTTCGGTATAAATCCGGCCAATGTACTCGCCCAAAACTCCGATACCAATGAGCTGCACACCACCGAGAAAAAGTATTGATACCAGCAATGATGGATAACCGCGCACAGGATTCCCGAATGCAAGCGTATCAATGATCATCCAGGCACCGTACAGGAAAGCCAGGCCTGCAACGAACAGGCCAATGTACGTCCACATGCGTAACGGAAATGTTGAGAAGCTGGTAATCCCTTCAAGCGCCAGGTTCCAGAGCTTCCAGCCATTAAACTTAGTGCTGCCAGCAACACGCTCAGCGCGAGCATATTCAACAACATCTGTACTCCCACCAACCCAGCTCAATACTCCTTTCATGAACAGGTTGCGTTCAGGCATGAGTTTGATGTTTTCGACCACCTCGCGAGACATTAGCCTGAAATCTCCAACATTTTCCTCGATCTGCGGGTTGCTGATTTTGTTATGCAGCTTATAGAACCACTCGGCGGTTTTCCTCTTCAGTCTGCCATCAGTTGAGCGGTCAGATCGTTTAGCAAGCACCATGTCAGCACCTGCTAGCCACTTTTCAATCAGATGAGGAATGACCTCAATCGGGTCTTGCAGGTCAACATCAATAGGAATAACGGCATCACCTGTTGCATGGTCTAACCCTGCAAACAATGCTGGTTCTTTACCAAAGTTTCGTGTAAATGACAGCGGAACAACTAGAGGATCTGAAACGGACAGAGCGTTAATTATTGACTCCGTAGCGTCTTTGCTACCATCATTTATAAAAACAATTTCAACTTCATATGGCTTCAACTCTTCGAATTCACGTACCGTTTTATAGAAAATTGGTATCGCTTCTTCTTCATTGAAGACAGGAACGACCAGAGATATCTTCATTTCGCATCCCTAAAGACAATGAACTTTGAATAGACGAAACCGCACACCAAGCTGATGGCGGAGAAAGTGACGAGAGTTACAATTGGAGGAAGTGAACATCTATCAGCAGCCCATCCAACAGTTGCACTCAGTGTTCCCATGAACCCGACATATAACATGTAACGCATCGTTGTAGTTGATGCTTTGAATGTGAATTTTGCATTCGCGAAGAAGCTAAAACTCACAGCCACAACAAAACCTGCGAAGTTTGCCAGAGCCTGATTGGTATGCGCGGCATAGATACATACACCAAAAACCACCCAGTGTATCAGTGTGTTCAGCACACCAATCGAGGTGTACTTTGCAAATAGCTTTAACATTTATGTAATCAATGAGTTCTGAAAGGCATGAAGTCTATCATCCAAGTCTCAATCGATCGATGACTTGCTGTGGTTGATGAGACAAAACTGAGGAACACAAAGCTTTGCACTGTATCGCAAGGCTTTGCGCTCTTCGATAGTGGCTAAGGCGGATCACTCCACTTTTTCATCAATCCAGTCCGCCCACCACTGCATCATTTCTCTGCGCTTATCGAGATACTGCGCATGGTTGTAAATACCGCGCACAGATCCGCCGTTGGCATGTGCCAGTTGCACTTCAATAGCATCAGCAGGCCATTCGTTCTCGTTCATAATCGTGCTGAATTCATGCCTGAATCCGTGACCGCTTTCCAGACCCTCATAGCCGATTTGTTTGATCACAAGCAATACCGCGTTCTCGCAGATTGGCTTCTTCTTATCGTTGCGCCCGGCAAAAACAAACTCTGAGACTGGTTTGGTGATTGAGCTTAGCGTAGTGAGAAGTTCAACTACCTGGTCTGACATAGGAACCACATGAATTTTGCGTCCCTTCATCACACTGGCGTCGATAGTGATAATCCTGTTTTCAAAATCGACGTTCTTCCATAGCATGGAACGAAGCTCTTTTGTTCTGAGGGCTGTGTAGCGTAAAACTTTGGTTGCAATGAGCGATACGATACTTCCTGAAAATGTTGCCAGTGCTTTGTTGAATGCCGGGATCTGGCCTGCAGGAAGAAACGGGAAGTTCTTCTTGCGGTATCCCTTCATGGCGTCAGCAAGGTCAGGTGCCGGGTTATATTTAGCCCTTCCGGTGACAATAGCGTAACGGAAAACCTCGCCGCATCTTCTGCGTGCTTTGTTGGCTCGCTCCATTGCACCGCGATCTTCAAATCTGCGGATTACTTCCAACAGTTGCATCGGCTCAATATCCTGAATCTCAAGACCGCCGATGATGGGTAAAATGTCGTCATCAAACATTTTGGCAAGTTCAGTTGCATAGCCTACTGACCAGACTTGCTTCTTGTGCTCGTACCATTCCTTGTAAATCGCACTAAAGGAATTGTTGTTAGATGAAGCCTTTTTCGCCTTTACCGGATCGATGCCAGCCGAGATGTCTTTCCTCGCAGTCCATGCTTTATCCCTTGCCTCTTGCAAAGTCATAAGCGGATATTTTCCGACGGTCAGGATTTTCTCCTTACCGTTAATCTTGTAGCGAAGCTGCCATACCTTTTTCCCTGACACAGGGACATAAAGGTACAGGCCATTACCATCGAGAAGGCGGTATGGTTTTTCTTTCGGCTTTGCTGCTTCAATCTGCTTAACGGTGAGCATGGGTAAAAATCCGATGGGTAAAATTATTTTATCCACTTTTTACCCGTCATGGAGTGCGGCTGTCAACGATCTGACGCGAACCATTACGAACTGTGAATCTACGGAAGGCTTGATATTCAGGGGATTTTGCGGACTGGTACGGATGGGAGCGAACTGATAAATGGTGTCCCCTGCAGGAATCGAACCTGCAATTAGCCCTTAGGAGGGGCTCGTTATATCCATTTAACTAAGAGGACAATGCGGCATGAGTATAACCGCTATTAAACAGCGGAGTAAGTACACCGCCGCTCGATTGCTTAAACCCTCGCCACTTACACCGGGTTTTTATCATTTTTCTTAATAGTTTCCGCACATTCTGCTTTCTGGCGGGCCTCTTCTTTACGCTTGTTACTCATATCGTTGCGGATCTGTGCATGGCTCATTAACGCGAAGATGAAAGTGCCGCCGCAAATATTCCCCGCCAGAGTAGGTAGCGCAAATGGCCAGATGAAATCGCTCCAGTGCAGCGTGCCGTTAAATACCAGATAGAGGATCTCTACAGAACCCACGACGATGTGAGTGGTGTCACCCAGGGCGATAAGCCACGTCATTAATATAATTACCACAATCTTTGCCGCTCCTGCCGCAGGGAACATCCATACCATTGTGGCTATCAGCCAGCCGGAGATAATCGCGTTGGCAAACATCTCGCTGGGGGTGTTTTTCATTACATCCATGCCGATTTTGACAAACGCATCGCGGGTTTCTTCATTAAAGATAGGCATATACTCAAACGCCCACGCCGCAATACCTGTTCCAAGAATATTACCCAGCAGCACGACGCCCCATAACCGCATCAGTAAGCCGATGTTGCCGATAGTCGGTTTTTGCATTACCGGTAGTACCGCAGTTACGGTATTCTCAGTAAATAATTGCTGGCGTGCCATAATGACGATAATAAAACCAAAGGTATAACCCAGATTCTCCAGCAAAAAACTCCCCGGTACACCTTCCAGTTCGACATGAAATATACCTTTTGCCAGTAGCGAAGCGCCCATCGACAGGCCCGCAGCAATAGCTGACCACAGTAGCGCCATTGCGTCGCGTTCCAGCTCTTTTTCGCCGTCCTGGCGGATATGCTCGTGAATAGCCATCGCTCTGGAGGGGAGTCGGTCTTCATCTATTTCTATTTTTTTCCCGCGTTCTTTTTCTTCACTCTCTACTTCAAGTTCGTCGCTGTGTTTATCTATTTTGTCGTTATCCATGGTGTCGTCTCTTGAATTAGCACGCATAGCTAAAGCGTAGCGGCTTTTTTGCTCGCAACTGGCGGGAGTTACTCTGAAAATGTATAAAAGGCCGCGTTTGCCTTTTTCTGTTTCTACGGAATCAAGTAGCCTACAGGGCGGCGATTACCAGGCTATGATCAAATCAGCATTTCAGGGCGTCTGGACATCAGTTGACGTGCTGCTACAATCGCCCACACCTAAACAGGCGGATACGGTATCGTTCCGTCATGGATGGCAAACTGCATAAGCCATAAAAAGCCATAAAAAACAGGGAGACATTTATGAAGCTTCGCCTGTCGGCGCTTGCTCTGGGAACTACGCTTCTGGTGGGGTGTGCGAGTTCCGGTACAGATCAGCAAGGGCGTTCAGACCCGTTAGAAGGGTTCAACCGCACCATGTACAATTTTAACTTCAATGTGTTAGACCCGTATGTGGTTCGACCGGTAGCTGTCGCCTGGCGTGATTATGTTCCGCAACCGGCGCGTAACGGTTTGAGCAATTTTACCGGCAACCTTGAAGAACCTGCGGTGATGGTTAACTATTTCCTGCAGGGCGACCCTTATCAGGGGATGGTTCACTTTACCCGCTTTTTCCTGAACACCATTTTGGGGATGGGTGGCTTTATTGATGTTGCGGGGATGGCGAATCCGAAACTGCAACGTACTGAACCTCACCGTTTTGGTAGTACGCTCGGTCACTATGGCGTGGGCTATGGGCCGTATGTTCAGTTACCGTTCTACGGTAGTTTCACGCTGCGTGATGACGGCGGTGATATGGCAGATGCTCTTTACCCGGTACTTTCCTGGTTGACCTGGCCGATGTCTGTGGGTAAATGGACGCTTGAAGGGATCGAAACCCGTGCGCAGTTACTGGATTCCGACGGTCTGCTTCGTCAGTCGTCCGATCCTTATATTATGGTTCGCGAGGCTTACTTCCAGCGTCATGATTTCATCGCCAATGGCGGCGAACTCAAACCGCAGGAAAACCCGAACGCGCAAGCGATTCAGGATGATTTAAAAGATATCGATTCTGAATAAGATGCAAATAAAAAAGGTGAGTCGTAAAACTCACCTTTTTTCTTATTAAGCTAACGTGTTATTAGAACGCGTAGTTAAAGTTAGTCCCGAACAGCCAGGCTTTACCTTCAGACTCGAATTGATATGGACCTTCGTTGATCTTCACGCTCTGACCGTGCATATAAGAGACGCCGACATCTACAGAAGCATCTTTATTAAATGCGTAAGTAGTACCTGCGCTCAGCCAGAAACGGTCCTGATCCGGAATGGAGATAGAACGGTTCTGTGCCGGAACTGGGCTGTCATCGAAGGCAATGCCGGTACGGAAGGTCCAGTTATCATCGTAGTAATAAGTTGTACCCAACGCGATGCGGTAAGCATCTTTAAAGCCTTCATGTTTCTGGAACAGCGTATCGCCACCGGTTGAGGTTGCTTTCAGTTGTTGGAACTGACTCCAACTGGTGTAAGCCAGGCTATAGTGAATAGCCCACTGCGGATCAACACGGTTATAACCAGACACTTCCCACATTTCAGGCAGGTTCAGCGTCAGATAACCCGACTGCGTTGCGCCACCTGTAGCACCAGGCAAACCGAGATTGTAGTTATTCAGGCCAATTGGCAAGTCGCTGCTGTAGTTACCTTTGAAGTCAATTTTTACCTCAGAACGGTAGGTCAACGCGTAGCGGTTGTTTTTATCCAGTTCATACAGGATCCCGGCGTTCCAGCCAAAACCCCACTGGTTGCCGTTCAGATGAGCAATTTTGGTGTTACTTTCAATATCATTAGCGGCTGCAGCCAGCGCTTGTCCCTGTGGTGTCCGTCCGGCGGGAGATTGCATAATCTGACCAGCAACCAGTTGCCCCAGATCACCTGCAAAACGTTCAATTTTTGCACGAGCATAGACGGCGTTAAGACCAAGACCGAAACTCCAGGCGTTGTTTAAGCGGTAGGCACCGCTTAAATTCATATTCACGGTTTCGAGGTCGGTTGTACCACCGACAGAACCGCCTGCATAAGTGTCATTAAACTCTGTCGCCAGACCATAGTTAGAGGTAATGGAAGCCCCCCAACCAAATTGGTCGTTAATCGGCGCAACAAAGTGTGCGTTCGGAACCCATGCTGTAGGTGCGATGTTATCCGCGTCGAGGCTACGACCAGACGGAGAAGTTCCGCTGATATTCACATCCGGATCAATATAAACCGCACCCGCAGAAAAAGTCGGGCGGTCAAACATGGTAATCAACGCGGGGTTACGGCTGACATTACCAGCATCATCGGCAATAGCGCCTTCCCCTGAATAAGCCCGACCCAGGCCAGAGGAAGAAAATTCGTTTAACTGAAAGCCTGCCGACCAGGCCTGGGTGGAGATAAGTGCCACTGCGACTGCGAGAGCAGACTTTGTAAACAGGGTTTTCTGGCTCATGACCATAACCTCAATAATTTATTTTTATACAAACTATGTTACGTGCTGTAACAGGAGCGCGAAGTGTAGGGGCTGATGTACATCTTAGAAATCAGACCAGTGGCGAGAGTATAGGTCTGACCAGATGGAATGTTGCAAGTATGTTTCTATATTTTTTCAAATATGATCTAAGAAACGCGATCCAGTTGGCAAAATTTGGAGGTGGCGCACTCATTCATTCAGGTGAATTTTGTTTTAGATCATTTTTAAGTGTGATTTCGGTCACTTATCTGATTTTGCAGAATTAACAACTGGAGCAGCACTTTTCAGAAGCGTAAAATATCCGTAACGTTTATCTGGCACCTTGGGTGCACATACAGAGGAAATCAACGATGAGTAAATGTAGTGCTGATGAAACCCCGGTTTGCTGCTGTATGGATGTTGGCACCATTATGGACAACTCCGATTGCACCGCGTCTTACAGCCGCGTGTTTGCAAACCGCGCAGAAGCAGAACAAACGCTGGCGGCGCTGACTGAAAAAGCCCGTAGCGTAGAATCCGAACCATGCAAAATCACCCCGACTTTCACTGAAGAGTCTGACGGTGTTCGCCTGGATATTGATTTCACTTTTGCCTGCGAAGCTGAAATGCTGATTTTCCAGTTGGGTCTGCGTTAATTCCTCTCGGGTACATACGCCCCTGCCAGGTTGTTGGCAGGGGCGTTTTATTTTCTCTTCTTCTTTTCTCTCTGTGTCATAGCTCCCACTTTCCCTTTTCTCCACTTGGCCAAATGTAAAAAAATAGTTAAGACTATGATCAGGTCAGACCACTTTATGTCTTTTTTTACAGGGGAGTGTTATGGGTCAGGTTTTACCGCTGGTTACCCGCCAGGGCGATCGCATCGCCATCGTTAGCGGGTTACGTACGCCTTTTGCTCGCCAGGCAACGGCTTTTCATGGCATTCCCGCTGTTGATTTGGGGAAGATGGTCGTCGGTGAGCTGCTGGCACGTAGTGAGATCCCCGCCGAAGTGATTGAACAACTGGTCTTTGGTCAGGTTGTGCAAATGCCAGAGGCTCCCAATATTGCGCGTGAAATTGTTCTTGGCACTGGAATGAACGTCCATACCGACGCATACAGCGTCAGCCGAGCTTGCGCTACCAGTTTCCAGGCGGTTGCGAACGTGGCCGAAAGCCTGATGGCGGGAACCATCCGCGCCGGTATTGCTGGCGGGGCCGATTCCTCTTCGGTATTGCCAATTGGCGTCAGTAAAAAACTGGCGCGCGTGTTGGTTGATGTCAACAAAGCCCGCACGCTGAGCCAGCGTCTTAAACTCTTCTCCAGCTTGCGTTTGCGTGACTTAATGCCTGTTCCGCCTGCGGTAGCGGAATATTCCACCGGTTTGCGAATGGGCGATACCGCCGAACAAATGGCGAAAACCTACGGTATCACCCGCGAACAGCAAGATGCACTGGCGCACCGTTCGCACCAGCGTGCTGCCCAGGCATGGTCAGAAGGCAAACTCAAAGAAGAGGTGATGACCGCCTTTATCCCTCCTTATAAACAACCCCTCGCGGAAGACAACAATATTCGCGGTAATTCCACGCTTGCTGATTACGCAAAACTGCGTCCGGCATTTGACCGTAAACACGGAACGGTAACTGCGGCGAACAGTACGCCTCTGACCGATGGCGCGGCGGCAGTGATCCTGATGACCGAATCGCGAGCGAAAGAATTAGGGCTGGTGCCGCTGGGATATCTGCGCAGTTACGCGTTTACCGCTATTGATGTCTGGCAGGACATGTTGCTCGGTCCGGCCTGGTCAACGCCGCTGGCGCTGGAGAGAGCAGGCCTGACGATGGCCGATCTGACATTGATTGATATGCATGAAGCATTTGCCGCCCAGACGCTGGCAAATATTCAGTTGCTGGGTAGCGAACGTTTTGCCCGCGATGTGCTGGGGCGTGCACATGCCACTGGCGAAGTGGACGATAGCAAATTTAACGTGCTTGGCGGTTCCATTGCTTATGGTCATCCCTTCGCGGCAACAGGCGCGCGGATGATTACCCAGACATTACACGAACTTCGCCGTCGCGGCGGTGGATTTGGTTTAGTGACCGCCTGTGCCGCAGGTGGACTTGGTGCGGCAATGGTTCTGGAGGCGGAATAATGGAAATGGTATCGGCTTTTACCCTCAATGTACGTCTGGACAATATTGCCGTCATCACCATTGACGTTCCCGGCGAAAGAATGAATACCCTGAAGGCAGAGTTTGCCTCGCAGGTGCGCGCCATTATTAAACAACTCCGCGAAAATAAAGAACTTCGAGGCGTAGTGTTTATCTCCGCTAAACCGGACAACTTTATTGCCGGTGCAGACATCAACATGATTGGCAACTGCAAAACCGCGCAAGAAGCGGAAGCACTGGCGCGGCAGGGCCAACAGTTGATGGCGGAAATTCATGCTTTGCCAGTTCCTGTTATTGCCGCCATTCACGGCGCTTGCCTGGGCGGTGGTCTGGAGCTGGCACTGGCGTGCCACGGTCGTATCTGTACAGACGATCCTAAAACCGTGCTCGGTTTGCCGGAAGTACAACTTGGGTTGTTACCTGGTTCAGGCGGCACCCAGCGTTTACCGCGCCTGATCGGCGTCAGCACAGCACTAGAGATGCTCCTCACTGGCAAGCAACTACGGGCAAAGCAGGCGTTAAAGCTGGGGCTGGTGGATGACGTCGTTCCGCATTCTATTTTACTGGAAGCCGCTGTAGAGCTGGCGAAGCAGGAGCGTACAGTTTCTCGGACTCTCCCGATTCGTGAACGAGTGATGGCCGGGCCATTAGGTCGTGCGCTGTTATTCAAAATGGCAGGCAAGAAAACAGAACAGAAAACCCAGGGCAACTACCCGGCGACAGAACGCATTCTTGAGGTTATCGAAACAGGATTAGCGCAGGGCTCCAGTAGCGGTTATGACGCTGAAGCACGGGCCTTTGGCGAACTGGCAATGACATCGCAATCACAGGCTCTGCGTAATATCTTTTTTGCCAGTACCGACGTGAAGAAAGATCCTGGCAGCGATGTTGCCCCCGCCCCATTAAATAGCGTGGGGATATTAGGTGGTGGCTTGATGGGCGGTGGTATTGCTTACGTTACAGCCGGTAAAGCGGGGCTACCTGTAAGAATTAAAGATATCAACGCCCAGGGCATAAATCATGCTTTGAAATACAGTTGGGATCAGTTGGAGGGGAAAGTGCGCCGCCGGCATATCAAAGCCAGTGAACGCGACAAACAATTGGCGCTGATTTCAGGTTCTATGGATTATCACGGTTTTTCCCATCGCGATCTGATTATTGAAGCAGTGTTTGAAAATCTCGAATTAAAACAACAGATGGTGGCGGAAGTGGAGCAAAACTGCGCCCCTCATACAATTTTTGCCTCCAATACCTCATCTTTACCGATTAGCGATATTGCCGCTCACGCCTCACGACCAGGGCAGGTTATCGGCCTGCATTTCTTCAGCCCGGTAGAAAAAATGCCGCTGGTAGAAATCATTCCTCACGCCGGGACATCGGCGCAAACCCTCGCCACTACGGTAAAACTGGCGAAAAAACAGGGCAAAACGCCAATCGTGGTGCAGGATAAAGCCGGATTTTACGTTAATCGCATTCTGGCACCTTACATTAATGAAGCTATCCGCATGTTGACCGAAGGTGAGCGTGTTGAGCACATTGATGCCGCACTGGTTAAATTTGGTTTTCCGGTGGGACCAATCCAACTTTTGGATGAGGTAGGAATCGACACAGGGACTAAAATTATTCCTGTACTGGAAGCAACTTATGGAGAACGTTTTAGTGCGCCTGCAAATGTTGTTTCTTCAATTTTGAACGACGATCGCAAAGGTAGAAAAAATGGCCGGGGTTTCTATCTTTACCGCCAAAAAGGGCGTAAAAGCAAAAAACAGGTTGATCCCGCCATTTACCCGTTGATTGGCGCGCAAGGGCAGGGGCGACTGTCCGCACCGCAGGTTGCTGAACGGTGTGTGATGTTGATGCTGAATGAAGCAGTACGTTGTCTGGACGAGCAGGTTATCCGTAGCGTGCGAGATGGGGATATTGGCGCAGTATTTGGAATTGGTTTTCCGCCATTTCTCGGTGGTCCGTTCCGCTATATCGATTCTCTCGGCGCGGGCGAAGTGGTTGCAATAATGCAACGACTGGCCGCGCAATATGGTTCCCGTTTTACCCCTTGCGAGCGTTTACTTGAGATGAGTGAGCATGGGGAAAGTTTTTGGAAAACAACTGCAACTGACCTGCAATAAGAAGGTCAAAGCTATATGAATCCGCGCTGAATGGTGGAGTCCTGGTTAAAATGTAAACGCATATTGACTATACTTACGCCATTGAGGTAAAAAACAGCGTTTCATTCGGTGAATGGATAAGGCACAATGCCGGCCACCGTCTTCTTTCTCTGGTTTCAGATGAAAGAAGACGGGTGAATCTGGTTAACAAAAGCGGTGCAATATGCAAGTTTTTATCATGCGTCACGGCGACGCAGCCCTCGATGCCGCCAGTGATTCGGTTCGTCCTCTGACCACTAACGGTTGTGACGAATCTCGCCTGATGGCGAACTGGCTGAAAGGTCAAAAAGTGGAAGTCGAACGTGTTCTGGTGAGCCCGTTCCTGCGAGCCGAGCAAACTCTGGATGTCGTAGGTGATTGTATGGAACTGCCATCCAGTGTCGAAGTTCTGCCAGAATTGACGCCCTGCGGCGATGTCGGTCTGGTTAGTGCTTATCTTCAGGCATTGACCAACGAGGGAGTCGGGTCGGTACTGGTTATCTCTCACTTACCCTTAGTCGGTTATCTGGTAGCCGAGTTATGTCCGGGCGAAACGCCGCCTATGTTTACCACTTCAGCTATTGCCAGCGTAACGCTTGATGAAAGCGGAAAAGGCGAATTTAACTGGCAGATGAGCCCGTGTAATTTGAAAATGGCAAAAGCGATATAATTACGCAACGTTTATATCGCATATCAACTTTCAGAGAGCCACTTAAGTGGCTCTTGTTGTATTGAATGTCAGGGAAGTTCTGGCGGCAGCCACTCTTCCACTTCAATCAATACCAATAACGCCGCGTCGCCGCCGTACTCTTTTGGTGCCTGGTGAAATGCCATCACATGCGGATGCTGTGCCAGCCACAGCGGTGTTTGTTGCTTCAAAATATGCTTACCGTGCCCATGCATCACACAGGCGCAAAACACATGTTCACGGCGACAGGCGGCAATTAATGCGCCCAGTTCCTGTTTGGCTTGTAGCTGCGTCAGGCCGTGCAAATCAAGAAACAACTCCGGCGAATAATCACCGCGTCGCAGTTTCTTCGCCTCAAAATGACTGACATCCGGGCGGACATATTTAACCGGGCCTTCGGTATTTAATAACGGCTGAAATTCATCAGAGAAATAATGGCTGGCATCAGCCTGCTCCTGAATCAACCGCTTGACCGGCACTTCGCTGACTTTTTTTCGTTGTGGTCGATGGACAATCGTGTCCTGCTTAATCTTGCGAGTACCCGCCATCAACTGGCGAAACAGGGCCTGATCCTCCTCGCTGAGAGTTGTTTTCTTTTTCATCTATGCATCTCTATTTTATTTTTCCTACAGTTTACCCGACTCGTAGCGCAATCGATCGGCCAAAACATAATTTTCCTGCGTCATTGCCGCGTGAATGCTGATTTATCGTCATCTTCATGGCAAACTAGCCGCCGAAATTAATGCGACCATGCCCTGGAGGAATACGTGGATAAAATTTTCGTTGATGAAGCAGTAAATGAACTGCAAACCATTCAGGACATGTTGCGCTGGTCGGTTAGCCGCTTCAGCGCGGCAAATATCTGGTACGGCCATGGCACCGACAACCCGTGGGACGAAGCGGTGCAACTGGTATTGCCGTCGCTCTACCTGCCGCTGGATATTCCGGAAGATATGCGCAACGCCCGCCTGACCTCCAGCGAAAAACACCGTATTGTTGAGCGCGTGATCCGCCGCGTCAACGAGCGCGTTCCGGTTGCCTATCTGACCAACAAAGCCTGGTTCTGCGGCCATGAATTTTACGTCGATGAACGCGTGCTGGTGCCGCGTTCACCGATTGGTGAACTGATCAACAATAAATTTGCCGGACTTATCAGCAAGCAACCGCAACATATTCTGGATATGTGTACCGGTAGTGGCTGCATTGCTATTGCCTGCGCTTATGCCTTCCCGGAAGCGGAAGTCGACGCGGTGGACATCTCTCCCGACGCGCTGGCGGTAGCCGAACAGAACATTGAAGAACATGGTCTGATCCACAACGTCATACCGATTCGTTCCGATCTGTTCCGTGATTTGCCGAAAGTGCAGTACGACCTGATCGTCACCAACCCGCCGTATGTCGATGCGGAAGATATGTCCGACCTGCCAAACGAATACCGTCACGAGCCGGAGCTGGGGCTGGCGTCTGGCACTGATGGCCTGAAACTGACACGTCGCATTCTCGGCAACGCGGCGGATTATCTTGCTGATGATGGTGTACTGATTTGTGAAGTCGGCAACAGCATGGTACATCTGATGGAACAATATCCGGATGTTCCGTTCACCTGGCTGGAGTTTGATAACGGTGGCGATGGTGTGTTTATGCTCACCAAAGCGCAGCTTATTGCGGCACGAGAACATTTTGGTATTTATAAAGATTAAATTTACTCGTCATTCTTCAAGTTGCATGTGCTGCGTCTGCGGGTTATTCGGCTCATCCATGGGCCTCCCCCTTTACGGGGCCGCTGCAAGTAGCGTTCAAATCCGCTCCATGCGGATTTGTCGTTCACCCCAGTCACTTACTTCTGTAAGCTCCAGGGGATTCACTCACTTGTCGCCTTCCTGCAACTTGAATTATTTAGAGTAAAAAATGCAAACACAACAATAACGGAGCCGTGATGGCTGGAAACACAATTGGACAACTCTTTCGCGTAACCACCTTCGGTGAATCGCACGGGCTTGCGCTCGGTTGCATCGTCGATGGTGTTCCGCCAGGCATCCCGCTGACGGAAGCAGACCTGCAACACGATCTCGACCGGCGTCGCCCGGGGACATCGCGCTATACCACACAGCGTCGTGAACCGGATCAGGTCAAAATTCTTTCCGGCGTTTTTGAAGGCGTCACCACCGGCACCAGTATTGGCTTGTTGATCGAAAACACCGACCAGCGCTCTCAAGATTACAGCGCAATTAAAGACGTTTTCCGTCCGGGTCATGCTGATTACACCTACGAACAAAAATACGGCCTGCGCGATTATCGCGGCGGCGGACGTTCTTCCGCCCGTGAAACCGCCATGCGCGTTGCGGCTGGAGCAATTGCTAAAAAATATCTCGCCGGAAAATTTGGCATCGAAATTCGCGGCTGCCTGAGCCAGATGGGCGACATTCCACTGGAAATCAAAGACTGGTCGCAAGTTGAACAAAATCCGTTCTTCTGCCCGGACCCGGATAAAATCGACGCGTTAGATGAGTTGATGCGCGCGCTGAAAAAAGAGGGCGACTCCATCGGTGCGAAAGTGACTGTTGTTGCCAGTGGCGTACCTGCCGGACTTGGCGAACCGGTATTTGATCGCCTGGATGCTGACATCGCCCACGCGTTGATGAGCATTAATGCGGTGAAAGGCGTGGAAATTGGCGACGGTTTTGACGTGGTGGCGCTGCGTGGCAGCCAGAACCGTGACGAAATCACCAAAGAAGGTTTTCAGAGCAACCATGCGGGCGGTATTCTCGGTGGTATCAGCAGCGGGCAGCAAATCATTGCCCATATGGCGCTAAAACCGACCTCCAGCATTACCGTGCCTGGGCGTACAATTAACCGCTTTGGCGAAGAAGTTGAGATGATCACCAAAGGCCGTCACGATCCTTGTGTCGGGATCCGCGCGGTGCCGATCGCTGAAGCGATGCTGGCAATCGTTTTGATGGATCACCTGTTACGACAACGGGCGCAAAATGCCGATGTGAAGACTGATATTCCACGCTGGTAAAAAATGAACAAAACTGCGATTGCGCTGCTGGCCCTGCTTGCCAGTAGCACCAGCCTGGCAGCAACGCCGTGGCAAAAAATTACCCAACCTGTGCCGGGTAGCGCACAATCGATAGGCAGTTTTTCCAATGGCTGTATCGTCGGCGCTGACACGCTGCCGATACAGTCCGAACATTATCAGGTGATGCGTACCGATCAGCGTCGCTATTTCGGTCATCCGGATCTGGTGATGTTTATCCAGCGTCTGAGTAGCCAGGTGAACAATCTGGGTATGGGGACGGTGCTGATTGGCGATATGGGGATGCCCGCAGGTGGGCGTTTCAACGGCGGCCACGCCAGCCACCAGACCGGACTGGATGTCGATATCTTCCTGCAACTGCCGAAAACTCGCTGGACCGCCGCGCAACTTTTGCGTCCGCAGGCGCTGGATTTGGTTTCCCGTGATGGCAAGCATGTCGTTCCAACGCTGTGGAAGCCGGAAATTTTCAGTCTGATCAAACTTGCTGCGCAGGACAAAGACGTGACGCGCATTTTTGTTAATCCGGCGATTAAACAACAACTTTGCCTTGATGCAGGCACCGATCGTGACTGGTTGCGGAAAGTGCGACCCTGGTTCCAGCATCGCGCACATATGCATGTACGATTACGTTGTCCTGCCGATAGCCTGGAGTGTGAAGACCAACCTTTACCACCGCCGGGCGATGGTTACGGGGCAGAACTGCAAAGCTGGTTTGAACCACCAAAACCGGGAACAACAAAGCCTGAGAAGAAGACACCGCCTCCGTTGCCGCCTTCCTGCCAGGCGCTACTGGATGAGCACGTGATCTAATGGAAACGTTTAATAGCCTGTTTATGGTTTCCCCGCTGTTGCTGGGAGTTCTCTTTTTTGTCGCGATACTGGCGGGATTTATCGACTCGATTGCCGGTGGTGGTGGGTTACTCACTATTCCGGCATTGATGGCGGCGGGGATGTCTCCGGCTAACGCGCTGGCAACTAACAAACTGCAAGCCTGCGGTGGCTCTATTTCCGCCACCATCTACTTTATTCGCCGCAAAGTCGTCAGCTTAAGCGATCAGAAACTCAATATCGTCATGACCTTTGTCGGCTCGATGAGCGGCGCACTGCTGGTGCAGTATGTTAAAGCTGATGTGCTGCGGCAAATTTTACCGATTCTGGTGATTTGTATCGGTCTTTATTTCTTACTGATGCCCAAACTGGGAGAAGAAGATCGCCAGCGTCGGATGTATGGGCTGCCATTTGCGCTGGTCGCAGGGGGCTGCGTTGGTTTTTACGACGGATTCTTTGGCCCGGCAGCCGGATCGTTTTACGCACTGGCCTTCGTTACGCTGTGCGGCTTTAACCTCGCCAAAGCCACCGCCCATGCCAAATTACTTAACGCAACGTCAAACATCGGCGGTCTGCTGCTGTTTATTCTCGGCGGCAAAGTGATTTGGGCGACAGGATTCGTGATGCTGGTGGGGCAGTTCCTCGGCGCGCGTATGGGTTCAAGACTGGTGTTGAGCAAAGGACAAAAACTGATCCGCCCGATGATCGTTATCGTCTCGGCGGTGATGAGTGCCAAATTACTTTATGATAGCCATGGACAGGAGATCCTCCACTGGTTGGGGATGAACTAATGAACAGTACACACCACTACAAGCAGTTGATTGAAATTTTTAATAGCTGCTTTGCCGATGAATTTAATACCCGTCTGATTAAAGGCGACGACGAACCGATCTATCTTCCTGCTGATGCGGAAGTTCCATATAACCGAATCGTCTTTGCTCATGGCTTTTACGCCAGTGCTATCCACGAGATTTCGCACTGGTGTATTGCCGGGAAAGCGCGCCGTGAACTGGTTGATTTTGGTTACTGGTATTGCCCTGACGGACGCGATGCCCGGACGCAAAGCCAGTTTGAAGATGTTGAAGTTAAGCCGCAGGCGCTTGACTGGTTGTTCTGCGTGGCGGCGGGATATCCGTTTAACGTCAGTTGCGACAACCTGGAAGGCGACGTCGAACCGGATCGTGTGGTATTCCAACGACGGGTTCATGCGCAGGTGATGGATTATCTGGCGAACGGTATTCCTGAACGTCCGGCACGCTTCATAAAAGCATTACGAAATTATTATCACACGCCGGAACTTACGGCGGAACAGTTTCCGTGGCCGGAAGTGCTCAACTGAAGCCAGCGCCACGTTTACAATGAGGAAAGAAGATGATCGCGGAGTTTGAATCACGCATTCTGGCATTAATCGACGGTATGGTTGACCATGCCAGTGATGATGAGTTGTTTGCCAGTGGGTATTTGCGTGGCCACCTGACGTTAGCCATCGCAGAACTGGAAAGTGGTGATGACCACTCCGCCCAGGCGGTGCATACAACCGTTAGCCAGAGTCTGGAGAAAGCGATTGGTGCGGGTGAATTGTCGCCACGCGATCAGGCGCTGGTGACCGATATGTGGGAACACCTGTTTCAGCAGGCTTCACAGC
>NZ_KE138677.1:613077-752943 GCF_000408325.1 Escherichia sp. KTE52 | reverse complement strand
CAAACAATGCCAAAGCAGATTACCCTACCTTAACCGCTTTACCCTTCAATAACTTCCGTACCCATAACCGATTTGGATTTAATGCCGCCAGCGTACTGGCATCCATCGGAACAGGTTCTTCACTCATCTGTGCCGCCAGAATCTCGGCGCACAGCGGGGCAGAGCACAAACCGCGCGAACCCAAAGCAGCAAGCATAAAGAGATCGTCATAGACTGGTGCGCTTACCGCTTCATCTTTCTGTTCCGCCAGCGAGGTATATTCCGCGAGCGTGGCGTCATAATCGGGGACATTTCCCACCATGGGCAGATGATCGCGCGTGGCACAACGTACACCACAACGAGCCTCTTTATCACTGACATCAACTTCTTTCGTCCACTGCGCCTGCGGGAAGCAATCAATCAACCGTTGGCGATTCTGCTGCTGATCGTCCTCACTGTAGGTCGTATCTTCACTACCGCGGTGATAACTGGCACCAATACAATGGTGCTGATTCGCCGGATTTTGTGGTGTGAGATAACCGTCATAGCACAGCACCTGCTTTAGTTTCGCCAGTTCCGGCGTTGTCGGAATATGACTGACCTGTCCGGCAACCGAATACACCGGTAGAGGTGACGTCTGGCTGAATCGGCTGATTTGATGCCCGTTCGCCAGTACCACCACGCTATGCATCACCTGCTGATGATCTGCAAATGTCAGTTGCCACCCGTCATCCTTACGCAATAAATCCTGCAACTGATGTTGATAACGAATCTGCAAACCTTGCTGTTCCGCCTGTTCCAGTACATTACGGGTAAGTTCTGCCGGACATAGCCAGCCGCCTTGCGGATAAGTAATACCGCCACAATTTGTCGCAACACCTGTAATGTTTTCAACCTCATTTGCGTTGACCGCCATCGCCAGATCTGCGGGTAAATCCATCGATAACATCTGCGCGATTTTGTGCTGGCTTTTCTCATCCCAGGCTAGCTGCGTTACGCCGCACCAGTCATGATTAAATTTAACGGGTAATTGACCGTAAAGCCGACGGGCAAAAGTAAATGCATTAGAGAAAAAGCGGTTCAGCGCCTCATCGTGTTTGCTTAATAACGGATACAGCGCTCCCTGACGATTACCAGAAGCACCAAGCGCGGGAGCGTTATCCGCGCAGTAAAGCGTTACCTGCCAGCCGCGCCGCAACAGCGCCAGTGACAACAACGCGCTGGCGATACCGCCGCCAATAATCGCCACTTCCCGTTTGTTGCTACCTGTGCGATTAAACCACGGTGCGGAAGAGGGCAGTGATAATGTCTGTTCCATCACGCCGCAAAGCATCTCTCGTTTCCGCCCAAAACCCTTACGCTTTTGCATCGTGAATCCGGCTTCCTGCAAGCCCCGGCGGACAAAACCGGCAGACGTGAAGGTTGCCAGCGTGCAGCCAGGACGTGCCAGACGCGCCATGGCGTTAAACAGATTTTGCGTCCACATATCCGGGTTTTTCGCTGGCGCAAAGCCGTCCAGAAACCAGGCATCCACTTTTTGATTTAGTGAATTGTCCAGTTGGCTGGTGAGTTCGTTAATATCGCCAAACCATAAATCCAGCGTTACGCGGCCTTCATCGAGCAATAAACGATGACAACCGGGCAAGGGTAAAGGCCACTGCGCCTGAAGCTGTTTCGCCCACGGTGCCAGTTCTGGCCAGTGTTGATGTGCTAACGATAAATCAGCCTGGGTGAGGGGAAATTTCTCAAAACTAATGAAGTGCAATCGCTGCAATTGTGCCTGTGGATGCGCTTCGCGAAACTGATCAAATGCCTGCCATAGCGTCAGGAAGTTTAATCCGGTGCCGAAGCCGCTCTCTGCTACCACAAACAGAGGATGTGGATGTGTGGGAAAACGTGCCTCTAATTGGTTACCCCCCAGAAAAACATAACGCGTCTCTTCCAGTCCGTTATCGTTGGAAAAATAGACATCGTCAAAATCTCGGGAAACAGGTGTACCCTCAGCATTAAATTCGAGGTTGGCAGGTTGTATAGCGTAGTGTTTCACGTAAGTTACTCGTCTTACAGGCGGTGGCTCGATCTTAGCGATGTGTGTCAGGCTGCGCAAATTTCTCTATAAATTGTCTGATCGGACTTGTTCGGCGTACAAGTGTACGCTATTGTGCATTCGAAACTTACTCTATGTGCGACTTACAGAGGTATTGAATGAAACGTGCAGTGATTACTGGCCTGGGCATTGTTTCCAGCATCGGTAATAACCAGCAGGAAGTCCTGGCATCTCTGCGTGAAGGACGTTCAGGGATCACTTTCTCTCAGGAGCTGAAGGATTCCGGCATGCGTAGCCACGTCTGGGGCAACGTAAAACTGGATACCACTGGCCTCATTGACCGCAAAGTTGTGCGCTTTATGAGCGACGCATCCATCTATGCATTCCTTTCTATGGAGCAGGCAATCGCAGATGCTGGCCTCTCCCCGGAAGCTTACCAGAATAACCCGCGCGTTGGCCTGATTGCAGGTTCTGGCGGCGGTTCCCCGCGTTTCCAGGTGTTCGGTGCTGACGCAATGCGCGGCCCGCGTGGCCTGAAAGCGGTTGGCCCGTATGTGGTCACCAAAGCGATGGCATCTGGCGTTTCTGCCTGCCTCGCCACACCGTTTAAAATCCACGGTGTTAACTACTCCATCAGCTCCGCTTGTGCGACTTCCGCACACTGTATCGGTAACGCAGTCGAGCAGATCCAACTGGGCAAACAAGACATCGTGTTTGCTGGTGGTGGCGAAGAGCTGTGCTGGGAAATGGCGTGCGAATTTGACGCGATGGGCGCGCTGTCTACCAAATACAATGACACCCCGGAAAAAGCCTCCCGTACTTATGACGCTCACCGCGATGGTTTCGTTATCGCTGGCGGCGGCGGTATGGTGGTGGTTGAAGAGCTGGAACACGCGCTGGCTCGTGGTGCTCACATCTACGCTGAAATCGTTGGCTACGGCGCAACGTCTGATGGCGCAGACATGGTTGCTCCGTCTGGCGAGGGTGCGGTTCGCTGCATGAAGATGGCGATGCACGGCGTTGATACCCCAATCGACTACCTGAACTCTCACGGTACTTCGACTCCGGTTGGCGATGTGAAAGAGTTGGCAGCTATCCGGGAAGTGTTCGGTGATAATAGCCCGGCGATTTCTGCAACTAAAGCGATGACCGGTCACTCACTGGGCGCTGCGGGTGTGCAGGAAGCAATCTACTCTCTGCTGATGCTGGAACACGGCTTTATCGCCCCAAGCATTAACATTGAAGAGCTGGACGAGCAGGCTGCGGGACTGAACATCGTAACCGAAACGACCGATCGCGAGCTGACCACCGTTATGTCTAACAGCTTCGGCTTCGGCGGCACCAACGCCACGCTGGTAATGCGTAAGCTGAAAGATTAATTCTGCGACATGTCGGAGTCGGTTGGAGCAGGTCGGATAAGACGCGTAAGCGTCGCATCCGACATTACGCGCCAGCTCCGCATTCGGCAGTAACGCAAAAGGGAGCCTGATGGTTCCCTTTTTCACATCATTGACAATCGCTGTTTGTTCCAGGCAAACTTCTTGCTTTGTCGATTTCCTGCTGAAAATACGTACGCGTTAAACCCTTCCAACGCACTGTAACCCTGAAAACCAGAGAGATAAGACGGGGAAATTCTTCGCCTTGCGCTGCATTCTGGAGTAATGCATGACTGCTGTAAGCCAAACAGAAACACGATCTTCTGCCAATTTTTCGCTTTTTCGCATCGCTTTTGCGGTTTTTTTGACCTACATGACCGTAGGGTTACCTTTGCCGGTGATCCCACTTTTTGTCCATCATGAGCTAGGCTATGGCAACACCATGGTCGGAATTGCCGTTGGCATTCAGTTTCTGGCCACGGTATTAACACGAGGTTATGCCGGACGGCTGGCCGATCAATATGGGGCAAAACGTTCAGCACTTCAGGGCATGTTATCCTGTGGCCTGGCTGGTGGTGCTTTATTGCTGGCTGCGCTTTTACCCGTTTCTGCGCCGATTAAATTTGCCCTGCTGGTCGTCGGGCGTTTGATCCTTGGCTTTGGTGAAAGTCAGTTGCTGACTGGTGCTCTGACCTGGGGATTAGGCATCGTCGGGCCAAAACACTCCGGAAAAGTGATGTCGTGGAATGGGATGGCGATTTACGGCGCACTGGCTGTCGGCGCACCGCTTGGCTTACTGATCCATAGTCATTACGGTTTTGCCGTCCTGGCACTTACGACAATGATACTGCCGTTGCTGGCGTGGGCCTGCAATGGCACGGTGCGCAAAGTACCTGCTCTGGCGGGAGAACGCCCCTCGCTGTGGAGTGTCGTCGGTCTTATCTGGAAGCCTGGGCTGGGCCTGGCGCTTCAGGGCGTGGGCTTTGCGGTTATCGGAACCTTCGTTTCGCTTTACTTTGCCAGCAAAGGATGGGCGATGGCGGGCTTTACGCTCACCGCCTTTGGCGGCGCATTTGTCGTAATGCGCGTAATGTTTGGCTGGATGCCAGACCGTTTTGGTGGCGTAAAAGTGGCGATAGTCTCTCTGCTGGTAGAAACGGCCGGCTTGTTGATGCTCTGGCAGGCACCGGGAGCGTGGGTCGCATTAGCGGGCGCGGCGTTAACCGGGGCTGGGTGTTCGCTTATATTCCCGGCCCTGGGTGTGGAAGTGGTTAAACGCGTTCCTTCCCAGGTGCGCGGCACAGCGCTCGGTGGCTATGCCGCGTTTCAGGATATCGCCCTCGGTGTTTCCGGGCCGCTGGCGGGTGTTCTGGCGACCTCGTTTGGCTACTCTTCGGTATTTCTTGCCGGGGCGATATCGGCGGTACTGGGGATTATTGTGACGATACTGTCGTTTCGCCGGGGTTAACCCACTAGCCAGATCAACATCACAATGATGACGACGAATAATATCCACAGGCTGGGGCGCATTGACATTTCTTTCATCGTGTCAATTAATGGGGTAAAGGGATTGAGCAGCGGTTGAATATCACGCGGTTCAATGCCTTTCACCCGCCGCTGATAGAGCTGGTTAAGGATATCTTCGGCCTGTGCAGACGTCAGGGCTGATTGTGTTGAAAGCCCATACTTTTGCTCAACATACGTCGATAATACCGTCAACTCGCTTGCATCCAGTGGCTGCTTTAGCGCCATCTGGAGTGACTCCAGCGTCGGAGTGTGTTGCTGACTTAACGCCTGACGAGCCTGTAACCAGGTGACCAGATGGTTAAACAGTTTCGCCGGAATCAACTCGCCATCTTTCACCCCTGAAAGTTCCAGCATCGATTGCCAAATCTGTTTGCTGGGTTCCCCTGTTGCCGCCGCGAGTTTGGTGACCAGTTGCTTGAGCGTATTGTGTTCCGCTGGTAATAAAGGTCGGTCGGTCGCCTGGCGCTGTTGCGGCTGCGGGATAACCATCTTCCCTTCCTGTAGTAGCGTCAGGACGGTTTTTAATTGCTCTGGTGAGAGTTGATTTAGCGGCGTCTGACCAAAGTTATGCCGGATATAATCCGTGACGGCCTGACGATTATTTCCCAGACGTAAATACTCCCCCAATTGGGCCAAAAGTTGGCGGACAGAATAACTTTTTTGCGCAGACAGCAAACGTTGCGCAAGGTTTTGTTCTGCTGCCGGGAAATGGCGTGAAAGCAAAGGTGAATCACCCGGCAGACCGATGTCGTGCTTTATATTGGCCCACAACTCTGCGCTCTGCTGTTGCGTCAGCGAAGTCACTTTGATCATCAAACTTTCCAACGCGGTACGTTGCAAGCTGGATAAAGGCTGATTGCCTGCGCCAGACGACAGGTTATCCCCCTGACCTGGTGGTTGCGCAGGAGGAGGGCCTGAAAGAGGTTGTATCATTACGTATCCTTATACCTGAAATCATCGCAAGTATGCCTGGCCGCGAGATTATGGCACACTTGTCCGGTTAACTCTCGTTCTCATACAGGTAGCACAAACGTGAAAATCCTTGTTGATGAAAATATGCCTTATGCCCGCGAATTATTTAGCCGTTTGGGTGAGGTGAAAGCGGTTCCGGGGCGTCCAATTCCAGTCGCAGAACTGGATGGCGCGGATGCGTTGATGGTGCGTTCGGTCACGAAAGTGAACGCGTCGCTGCTGACGGGGAAATCAGTAAAATTTGTTGGCACCGCCACTGCGGGGACCGACCATGTTGATGAGGCATGGTTGCAGCAGGCAGGGATCGGTTTTTCTGCCGCACCTGGCTGCAATGCGATTGCGGTAGTGGAATATGTTTTCTCGTCGTTGCTAATGCTTGCCGAACGCGATGGATTTTCACTGCATGACCGTACCGTGGGGATCGTGGGAGTTGGTAACGTTGGTCGTCGATTACAGGCGCGGCTGGAGGCGTTGGGAATTAAAACCTTGCTTTGCGATCCGCCACGCGCCGATCGTGGGGATGAGGGAGATTTCCGTTCTCTTGATGAGTTGGTTCAGCACGCGGATATTCTGACGTTCCATACACCACTCTTTAAAGATGGTCCGTACAAAACGCGGCATCTGGCGGATGAAAAACTGATCCGCAGCCTGAAGCCGGGGACGATTCTGATTAACGCTTGCCGTGGCGCAGTCGTCGATAATACCGCACTGCTGACCTGTCTGAATGAAGGCCAGAAGTTAAGCGTGGTGCTGGACGTCTGGGAGGGCGAGCCAGAACTCAACGTCGAGCTGCTGCAAAAAGTGGATATCGGCACGCCGCATATCGCGGGCTATACCCTCGAAGGTAAAGCGCGTGGCACCACGCAAGTGTTTGAGGCTTATAGCAAGTTTATTGGTCATGAACAGCACATCGCGCTGGATACCTTATTGCCAACACCAGAATTTGGCCGTATTACGCTGCATGGCTCGCTCGATCAGCCAACGCTAAAAAGGCTGGTGCATTTGGTGTATGATGTGCGCCGCGATGACGCACCGCTGCGTAAAGTCGCCGGGATACCGGGTGAGTTCGATAAACTGCGCAAAAATTACCTTGAACGCCGTGAATGGTCGTCTCTGTATGTGATTTGCGATGACACCAGCGCGGCGGCATTACTGTGTAAATTGGGTTTTAACGCCGTTCATCATCCGGCACGTTAATCTCTTCTTCATGCTCTCTGCTGTAATATCGGCAGGGAGTTTTGCTATTTCTGGAGTAAACCACCATGTCTGAAGGCTGGAACATTGCTGTCCTGGGCGCAACTGGCGCTGTGGGCGAAGCCCTGATTGAAACGCTGGCTGAACGTCAGTTCCCGGTTGGGGAAATTTATGCACTGGCACGTAACGAAAGCGCAGGTGAACATCTGCGTTTTGGTGGTAAGACAATCACCGTGCAGGATGCTGCCGATTTTGACTGGACGCAGGCGCAACTGGCGTTTTTTGTTGCAGGTAAAGAAGCTACCGCCGCCTGGGTTGAAGAAGCCACTAACGCGGGATGTCTGGTCATTGATAGCAGCGGCCTGTTTGCTCTCGAACCTGATGTTCCGCTGGTGGTGCCGGACGTGAATCCGTTTGTACTGGCGGACTACCGTAACCGTAACGTTATTGCTGTTCCTGATAGCCTGACCAGCCAGTTACTGGCTGCACTGAAACCGTTAATCGATCAGGGCGGTTTGTCGCGCATCAGCGTTACCAGCCTGATTTCTGCCTCCGCTCAGGGCAAAAAAGCGGTGGATGCATTAGCCGGGCAGAGCGCGAAATTGCTCAACGGTATTCCGATTGATGAAGATGATTTCTTTGGTCGTCAGTTGGCGTTTAATATGCTGCCCTTGCTACCGGATCGCGAAGGTAACGTACGCGAAGAGCGCCGTATTGTCGATGAAGTGCGCAAAATTATGCAGGACGAAGGGCTGATGATTTCGGCTAGTGTCGTTCAGGCACCGGTATTTTACGGTCATGCTCAGATGGTCAACTTCGAAGCATTACGTCCGCTGGCGGCAGAAGAAGCGCGTGATGCGTTTTCCCAAAGCGAAGATATTGTGCTTTCTGAAGAGAATGAATTCCCAACGCAGGTGGGCGATGCGTCTGGTTCTCCGCATCTTTCTGTCGGCTGTGTTCGTAATGACTATGGTATGCCAGAGCAAATCCAGTTCTGGTCGGTGGCCGACAACGTCCGTTTTGGGGGGGCACTGATGGCGGTGAAGATCGCTGAAAAACTGGTGCAGGAGTACCTGTACTAATGTCCGACCAGCAACAACCGCCAGTTTATAAAATTGCGCTGGGTATTGAGTACGACGGCAGCAGATATTACGGCTGGCAACGGCAGAATGAAGTCCGCAGTGTGCAGGAAAAGCTGGAAAAGGCGCTCTCGCAGGTAGCGAACGAACCCATCACCGTGTTCTGTGCCGGGCGAACCGACGCAGGGGTACACGGCACCGGGCAGGTAGTGCATTTTGAAACCACCGCGTTACGCAAAGACGCTGCGTGGACGTTAGGCGTAAATGCGAATTTACCTGGTGACATCGCCGTGCGTTGGGTTAAAGCTGTACCCGATGATTTTCACGCCCGATTTAGCGCTACGGCTCGCCGTTATCGCTACATCATCTACAATCATCGACTGCGTCCGGCGGTACTGAGTAAAGGTGTTACCCACTTTTACGAACCGCTGGATGCCGAACGGATGCATCGGGCGGCACAATGCCTGTTGGGCGAGAATGATTTCACCTCGTTCCGCGCGGTGCAGTGTCAGTCCCGAACGCCGTGGCGTAACGTTATGCATATCAACGTCACGCGTCACGGTCCCTATGTGGTGGTAGATATCAAAGCGAATGCCTTTGTACATCATATGGTGAGGAATATTGTCGGCAGCCTGATGGAAGTGGGTGCCCACAACCAGCCGGAGAGCTGGATAGCAGAGCTGTTGGCGGCTAAGGACAGGACGCTGGCGGCAGCAACGGCGAAAGCGGAAGGGTTGTATCTGGTCGCGGTGGATTACC
Source organism: Escherichia sp. KTE52 (assembly GCF_000408325.1). Lineage (NCBI taxonomy): Bacteria > Pseudomonadati > Pseudomonadota > Gammaproteobacteria > Enterobacterales > Enterobacteriaceae > Escherichia > Escherichia sp. KTE52. Next base: position 744,010 of record NZ_KE138677.1, on the reverse strand, counting down.
CGGACAGATTCGATCTTCCAAAGCCGCCAATGGGCCCGCTCTTTCTGGCGGACTAATTTTAGTCGTACAAGGCATAGGCAAATATGGACCTGATTTATTTCCTCATCGATTTTATCCTGCACATTGACGTGCATTTGGCGGAACTGGTCGCGCAGTATGGCGTCTGGGTTTATGCCATTTTGTTTGTGATTTTGTTCTGTGAAACTGGTTTGGTAGTGACACCGTTTCTGCCGGGAGATTCGCTGCTGTTTGTTGCCGGGGCGCTGGCCTCGCTGGGAACTAACGATCTCAATGTCCATATGATGGTAGTACTGATGCTGGTTGCCGCGATTGTTGGCGATGCCGTTAACTACACTATTGGGCGGTTGTTCGGTGAGAAATTATTCAGCAATCCGAACTCGAAAATTTTCCGTCGCAGTTATCTCGACAAAACCCATCAGTTTTATGAGAAACATGGCGGCAAAACCATTATTCTCGCCCGTTTTGTGCCAATTGTCAGAACGTTCGCCCCGTTCGTTGCGGGGATGGGCCACATGTCATACCGTCATTTCGCCGTTTATAACGTGATCGGCGCGCTGTTGTGGGTTCTACTTTTTACCTACGCAGGCTATTTCTTCGGTACAATCCCAATGGTTCAGGATAACCTTAAGCTGCTGATCGTCGGGATTATTGTGGTTTCCATTCTGCCGGGCGTCATCGAAATTATCCGTCACAAACGCGCTGCGGCACGCGCCGCAAAATAAAAAGTAACTCCGCGGTTCGACCACTTTTTTATCCAAAGTTTCGGGCTGTTATGTTTTAATGTGCAACATTCATGGTCTGTTGGGGGCAAAAATGGCATTATGCGTCCCCAAAGATAAAGCTGGCATCGAACCAGGTTCAGACAGAAAGGTCCCTAATGAGCTGGATTGAACGAATTAAAAGCAACATTACTCCCACCCGCAAGGCGAGCATTCCTGAAGGCGTGTGGACTAAGTGTGATAGCTGCGGTCAGGTTTTATACCGTGCTGAGCTGGAACGTAATCTTGAGGTCTGTCCGAAGTGTGACCATCACATGCGTATGACGGCGCGTAATCGCCTGCATAGCCTGTTGGATGAAGGAAGCCTTGTGGAGCTGGGTAGCGAGCTTGAGCCGAAAGATGTGCTGAAGTTCCGTGACTCCAAAAAGTATAAAGACCGTCTGGCATCTGCACAGAAAGAAACCGGTGAAAAAGACGCGCTGGTAGTAATGAAAGGCACCTTGTATGGAATGCCGGTCGTTGCTGCGGCATTCGAATTTGCCTTTATGGGCGGTTCAATGGGATCTGTGGTGGGTGCGCGTTTCGTGCGTGCCGTTGAGCAGGCGCTGGAAGACAACTGCCCGCTGATCTGCTTCTCCGCTTCCGGTGGCGCACGTATGCAGGAAGCGCTAATGTCGCTGATGCAGATGGCGAAAACCTCTGCTGCGCTGGCGAAAATGCAGGAGCGCGGTCTGCCGTACATCTCCGTGCTGACTGACCCAACCATGGGCGGTGTTTCTGCGAGTTTCGCGATGCTGGGCGATCTCAACATTGCTGAACCGAAAGCGTTAATCGGTTTTGCCGGTCCGCGTGTTATTGAACAGACCGTTCGCGAAAAACTGCCGCCGGGATTCCAGCGCAGTGAGTTCCTGATCGAGAAAGGCGCGATCGACATGATTGTCCGCCGCCCGGAAATGCGCCTGAAACTGGCGAGCATCCTGGCGAAGCTGATGAATCTGCCAGCGCCAAATCCTGAAGCGCCACGCGAAGGCGAAGTGGTGCCACCAGCACCGGATCAGGAACCAGAGGCCTGATAACTGATAAGGGCAGGGCCGCTGGCTCTGCCCTTTTGCTATTATCCCCGTAATGAATCAGCGGATACCATGATTATCAAACGCACACCTCAAGCCGCGTCGCCTTTGGCTTCGTGGCTTTCTTATCTGGAAAACCTGCACAGTAAGACTATCGATCTCGGCCTTGAGCGCGTAAGCCAGGTGGCAGCGCGTCTCGGCGTTCTGAAACCAGCACCGTTTGTGTTTACTGTCGCGGGTACTAATGGCAAAGGCACAACCTGTCGCACGCTGGAGTCGATTCTGATGGCGGCAGGGTACAAAGTGGGGGTCTACAGTTCGCCGCATCTGGTGCGTTATACCGAGCGCGTTCGTGTGCAGGGTCAGGAATTACCGGAATCGGCTCATACTGCCTCTTTTGCTGAGATTGAATCGGCACGCGGTGATATTTCTCTGACCTATTTCGAATACGGTACGCTGTCGGCGTTGTGGCTGTTCAAACAGGCACAACTTGACGTGGTGATTCTGGAAGTCGGGCTGGGCGGTCGTCTGGATGCCACCAATATTGTTGATGCTGATGTCGCGGTAGTGACCAGCATTGCGCTTGATCATACCGACTGGCTGGGGCCAGATCGCGAAAGCATTGGTCGCGAGAAAGCGGGGATCTTCCGCAGTGAAAAACCGGCGATTGTCGGTGAACCGGAAATGCCGTACACCATTGCCGATGTGGCGCAGGAAAAAGGTGCATTGCTGCAACGTCGCGGTGTTGAGTGGAATTATTCTGTCACAGACCATGACTGGTCGTTTACCGATGCTCACGGTACGCTAGAAAACCTGCCGTTGCCGCTTGTCCCACAACCAAATGCCGCAACGGCGCTGGCAGCACTTCGCGCCAGCGGCCTGGAGGTCAGTGAACAGGCAATTCGCGAGGGCATTGCCAGTGCAATTTTACCGGGACGTTTCCAGATTGTGAGTGAGTTGCCACGCGTCATTTTTGATGTCGCCCATAATCCACATGCGGCAGAATATCTCACCGGACGTATGCAAGCGTTACCGAAAAGCGGGCGCGTGCTGGCGGTTATCGGTATGCTACATGATAAAGATATTGCCGGAACTCTGGCCTGGTTGAAAAGCGTAGTTGATGACTGGTATTGTGCGCCACTGGAAGGGCCGCGCGGTGCTACAGCAGAGCAACTGCTGGAACATCTGGGTAATGGCAAACCATTTGACAGCGTTGCGCAGGCATGGGATGCCGCGATGGCGGACGCTAAACCGGAAGATACCGTGCTGGTGTGTGGTTCATTCCATACGGTCGCACATGTCATGGAAGTGATTGACGCGAGGAGAAGCGGTGGCGAGTAAGTTTCAGAATCGGTTAGTTGGCACAATAGTGCTGGTGGCGCTGGGGGTGATTGTGCTTCCAGGGCTGCTCGATGGGCAGAAAAAACATTATCAGGATGAGTTCGCAGCGATCCCGCTGGTGCCGAAAGCTGGCGATCGTGACGAGCCTGATATGATGCCAGCCGCCACTCAGGCGTTGCCGACACAGCCGCCAGAAGGCGCGGCAGAAGAGGTGCGGGCAGGCGATGCCGCAGCGCCTTCGCTCGATCCGACAACCATTGCGGCCAACAATACCGTGTTTGAACCGGAACCTGCACCGGTTGCTCCACCGAAGCCGAAACCTGTGGAACCGCCGAAGCCGAAGGTGGAAACGCCACCAGCGCCGAAGCCAGAACCAAAACCTGCCGTCGAAGAAAAAGCGGCACCGACGGGTAAAGCGTATGTAGTGCAACTGGGCGCGCTGAAAAATGCCGATAAAGTGAATGAGATTGTTGCTAAGCTGCGTGGCGCGGGATATCGCGTTTATACGTCGCCGTCGACGCCAGTGCAGGGTAAAATCACCCGCATTCTGGTTGGGCCGGATGCTTCTAAAGAGAAGCTGAAAGGTTCGCTGGGTGAGTTGAGGCAGCTTTCTGGCTTGAGCGGCGTGGTGATGGGCTATACGCCGAATTAATACGGTTTGCCTGATGCGACGCTAACGCGTCTTATCAGGTCTACGCGGGAGCATAACCCCAGGTCGGATAAGGCGTTCACGCCGCATCCGACACGTATAGCCGGTGCCGCAAAGGCACAAAAAGTCGATGGCGTTGAATATTTTTTCAGCGCCATTTTTATTGATGCGCGGGAAGGAAATCCCTACGCAAACGTTTTCTTTTTCTGTTAGAATGCGCCCCGAACAGGATGACAGGGCGTAAAATCGTGGGACACATATGGTCTGGATTGATTACGCCATAATCGCGGTGATTGCTTTTTCTTCTCTGGTTAGCCTGATCCGCGGCTTTGTTCGTGAAGCATTATCGCTGGTGACATGGGGTTGTGCGTTCTTTGTCGCCAGTCATTACTACACTTACCTGTCAGCCTGGTTTACGGGCTTTGAAGACGAACTGGTTCGAAATGGGATTGCCATCGCGGTACTGTTTATCGCTACGCTTATCGTTGGCGCTATCGTGAACTTCGTGATAGGTCAGTTGGTGGAGAAAACGGGGTTGTCAGGCACCGATCGGGTGCTGGGCGTCTGTTTCGGTGCGTTGCGCGGCGTATTGATTGTTGCCGCTATTCTTTTCTTTCTCGACTCCTTTACCGGAGTGTCGAAAAGCGAAGACTGGAGCAAATCACAGCTGATCCCACAGTTCAGTTTTATCATCAGATGGTTTTTTGATTATCTGCAAAGCTCGTCAAGTTTCTTGCCCAGAGCGTAAGTGCTCTGAGATGTGGCTTAACGAGGAAAAAGACGTATGTGCGGTATTGTCGGTATCGCCGGTGTTATGCCGGTTAACCAGTCGATTTATGATGCCTTAACGGTGCTTCAGCATCGCGGTCAGGATGCCGCAGGCATCATCACCATTGATGCCAATAACTGCTTTCGTTTGCGTAAAGCGAACGGTCTGGTGAGCGATATATTTGAAGCTCGCCACATGCAGCGTTTGCAGGGCAATATGGGCATTGGTCATGTGCGTTACCCTACGGCTGGCAGCTCCAGTGCTTCTGAAGCGCAGCCGTTTTACGTTAACTCTCCGTATGGCATCACGCTTGCCCATAATGGCAATCTGACTAACGCTCACGAGTTGCGTAAAAAGTTGTTTGAAGAAAAACGCCGCCACATCAACACCACTTCTGACTCGGAAATTTTGCTTAATATCTTCGCCAGCGAACTGGATAACTTCCGCCACTATCCGCTGGAAGCCGATAACATTTTCGCCGCCATTGCCGCCACTAACCGTCTGATCCGTGGCGCATATGCCTGTGTGGCGATGATTATCGGCCACGGTATGGTTGCTTTCCGCGATCCTAACGGCATTCGTCCGCTGGTGTTGGGAAAACGCGATGTTGATGACAATCGCACAGAATATATGGTTGCCTCTGAAAGCGTTGCGCTCGATACCCTGGGCTTTGAGTTCCTGCGTGACGTCGCACCGGGCGAAGCGATTTACATCACTGAAGAAGGGCAGTTGTTTACCCGTCAGTGTGCCGACAATCCGGTCAGCAATCCGTGCCTGTTCGAGTATGTTTACTTTGCCCGCCCGGATTCGTTCATCGACAAAATTTCCGTTTATAGCGCCCGCGTTAATATGGGCACCAAGCTTGGCGAAAAAATTGCCCGTGAATGGGAAGATCTGGATATTGACGTGGTGATCCCGATTCCGGAAACCTCCTGCGATATCGCACTGGAAATCGCTCGCATTCTGGGTAAACCGTACCGCCAGGGCTTCGTGAAAAACCGCTACGTTGGCCGTACCTTTATCATGCCGGGCCAGCAACTGCGCCGTAAGTCTGTTCGTCGTAAACTGAACGCCAACCGCGCTGAGTTCCGCGATAAAAACGTTCTGCTGGTCGATGACTCCATTGTCCGCGGCACCACCTCTGAGCAGATTATCGAGATGGCGCGTGAAGCCGGAGCGAAGAAAGTGTATCTCGCCTCTGCCGCGCCGGAAATTCGTTTCCCGAACGTTTATGGTATTGATATGCCGAGCGCCACGGAACTGATCGCACACGGTCGTGAAGTGGATGAAATCCGCCAGATCATCGGTGCTGATGGGCTTATCTTCCAGGATCTAAACGATCTGATCGAAGCCGTTCGCGCTGAAAATCCGGATATTCAGCAGTTCGAATGCTCGGTGTTTAATGGCGTCTATGTCACCAAAGACGTTGATCAAGGCTACCTCGATTTCCTCGATACTTTACGTAATGACGACGCTAAAGCAGTGCAACGTCAGAACGAAGTTGAAAACCTGGAAATGCATAACGAAGGATAATACCTTCGTTCAGGGTGCCGGTCTGGCACCCTGACTTGCAACTCCCGCCGAAATCCTGCAAAGTCTGCCTGCAAGTCTGACAGGGCAATTATCTATGAAACGACTCATTGTAGGCATCAGCGGTGCCAGCGGCGCGATTTATGGCGTACGTTTATTACAGGTTCTGCGTGATGTCGCAGATGTTGAAACGCATCTGGTGATGAGCCAGGCAGCGCGCCAGACTTTATCCCTCGAAACGGATTTTTCCCTGCGCGAAGTTCAGGCATTAGCCGATGTCACCCATGATGCGCGCGATATTGCCGCCAGTATCTCTTCCGGGTCTTTCCAGACGTTGGGGATGGTGATTTTACCCTGTTCAATCAAAACCCTTTCCGGCATTGTCCATAGCTATACCGATGGTTTACTGACCCGAGCAGCAGATGTGGTACTGAAAGAGCGTCGCCCACTGGTTCTCTGCGTGCGTGAAACGCCGCTGCACTTAGGACACTTGCGTTTAATGACTCAGGCTGCGGAAATTGGTGCGGTAATTATGCCTCCCGTTCCGGCGTTTTATCATCGTCCGAAATCGCTTGATGATGTGATAAATCAAACGGTTAACCGTGTACTTGATCAGTTTACGATAACCCTTCCCGAAGATCTCTTTGCCCGCTGGCAGGGCGCATAACTTTGCTGTTGCCCTATTTCGGGGCAATTTTGCAACCGTGATCAAATCCTCGACATTTTGTTCCTGCCATTGAATCGAAACGCTGCGATTCAACCGGCATACCTGCTATCTTCAACTTTAGGACAATAATGCAACGTCTTATTAACATATTTAACGTTAGATGTTTGAGCTGTTGTCAAGATGGCATAAGACCTGCATGAACGAGCCTGCAAACACACAACACAATACACAACATAAAAAAGCCATTTCACTTGAGGGTTATGTATGAAGAAGTCGATTCTTGCTCTGTCTTTGTTAGTCGGTCTGTCCGCAGCAGCTTCCAGCTCTGCGGCACTGCCGGAGACGGTACGTATCGGAACGGATACCACCTATGCGCCGTTCTCATCGAAAGATGCCAAAGGTGACTTTGTTGGCTTTGATATCGATCTGGGTAACGAGATGTGCAAACGCATGCAGGTTAAATGTACCTGGGTTGCCAGTGACTTTGATGCGCTGATTCCGTCACTGAAAGCGAAAAAAATCGATGCCATTATTTCATCGCTCTCTATTACTGATAAACGTCAGCAGGAGATTGCCTTCTCCGACAAGCTGTATGCCGCGGATTCTCGTTTGATTGCAGCTAAAGGTTCACCGATCCAACCAACGCTGGATTCGCTGAAAGGTAAACATGTTGGTGTGCTGCAAGGCTCCACCCAGGAAGCGTACGCCAATGACAACTGGCGCAGTAAAGGCGTCGATGTGGTGGCCTATGCTAACCAGGATTTGGTCTATTCCGATCTGGATGCAGGTCGTCTGGATGCCGCTCTGCAGGATGAAGTCGCTGCCAGCGAAGGTTTCCTCAAGCAACCCGCCGGTAAAGAGTTCGCCTTTGCTGGTTCATCAGTGAAAGACAAAAAATACTTCGGTGATGGTACAGGTGTAGGGCTACGTAAAGATGATGCCGAACTGAAAGCCGCCTTTGATAAGGCGCTTGGCGAACTGCGTCAGGATGGCACTTACGACAAGATGGCGAAAAAGTATTTCGACTTTAATGTCTATGGTGGCTGATACGTCGCAGGGAAGTAGCGCCTGATGGGGAATCATCATGGTGCATTCCAGGTTTGTTGCACTATCGTGGTGCATTAAAATGCATACTTAAGCAATTTTAATGAAAAATAATACGACTAACTGGCCTGGATATTTTGCCTTGTTGGTCAATTTTATGGCACGATAACTGTAACAAACCTGTAAATATTCCCTATAAAAAGACTGTCAGTTGAGGACATTATGAAAAAACTGGTGCTATCGCTCTCTCTGGTTCTGGCCTTCTCCAGCGCAACCGCTGCGTTTGCTGCTATTCCGCAAAATATCCGTATCGGCACCGATCCAACCTATGCACCATTTGAATCAAAAAATTCACAAGGCGAACTGGTTGGCTTTGATATTGATCTGGCGAAGGAGTTGTGCAAACGCATCAATACGCAATGTACCTTTGTTGAGAATCCGCTGGATGCGTTAATTCCGTCATTAAAAGCGAAGAAGATTGACGCCATCATGTCATCACTTTCCATCACGGAAAAACGTCAGCAGGAAATTGCCTTCACCGACAAACTGTATGCTGCCGATTCTCGTCTGGTGGTGGCGAAAAATTCTGATATCCAGCCGACAGTAGAATCGCTGAAAGGCAAGCGGGTAGGGGTATTGCAGGGCACCACCCAGGAGACATTTGGTAACGAACACTGGGCTCCCAAAGGCATTGAAATCGTCTCTTATCAGGGGCAGGACAATATTTACTCAGACCTGACTGCCGGACGTATTGATGCCGCGTTCCAGGATGAAGTTGCCGCCAGTGAAGGTTTCCTCAAACAGCCAGTCGGTAAAGATTACAAATTCGGTGGTCCGTCTGTTAAAGATGAAAAACTGTTTGGCGTAGGCACCGGCATGGGGCTGCGTAAAGAAGATAACGAACTGCGCGAGGCACTGAACAAAGCCTTTGCTGAAATGCGCGCTGACGGTACTTACGAGAAATTAGCGAAAAAGTACTTCGATTTTGATGTTTATGGTGGCTAATCGCCATCGGTGAAAGAAAGCCCGCTCCCTTCGAGGCACCGGAGGGAGATAAGAGGCGGTAAATTCACCACACACAACAGGACAGGCAGCATGTTGTATGGGTTTTCAGGTGTAATTTTACAGGGGGCGCTCGTCACGCTGGAGCTGGCTATCAGCTCTGTAGTGCTCGCTGTAATTATCGGTCTTATTGGCGCTGGCGGTAAGCTTTCGCAAAATCGGTTATCGGGACTGATTTTCGAAGGCTATACCACGCTGATACGCGGTGTGCCGGATTTAGTGTTAATGCTGCTGATATTCTACGGTTTGCAGATCGCGCTAAACACGGTGACGGAGGCGATGGGCGTCGGACAGGTTGATATCGACCCGATGGTCGCCGGTATTATAACCCTGGGGTTTATCTACGGCGCTTACTTCACCGAAACGTTCCGCGGCGCGTTTATGGCGGTGCCGAAAGGGCATATTGAGGCGGCAACAGCATTCGGCTTTACCCGTGGGCAAGTGTTTCGGAGGATTATGTTCCCGGCGATGATGCGTTACGCCCTACCGGGGATTGGCAACAACTGGCAGGTCATTCTTAAATCAACGGCTCTCGTTTCGTTACTCGGACTGGAAGATGTGGTGAAAGCCACTCAACTGGCAGGCAAAAGTACCTGGGAACCATTCTATTTCGCCATCGTCTGTGGCGTGATTTATCTGGTTTTTACCACCGTTTCCAATGGTGTGCTGCTGTTCCTTGAGCGTCGCTACTCCGTGGGTGTGAAGAGGGCTGACCTGTGATCGAAATCTTACATGAATACTGGAAACCGCTGCTGTGGACTGACGGTTATCGCTTTACCGGTGTGGCGATCACTCTCTGGTTGCTGATTCTGTCGGTGGTGATGGGGGGGATTCTGGCGCTGTTTCTGGCGATTGGGCGCGTCTCAAGTAATAAATACATTCAGTTTCCCATCTGGTTATTTACTTATATTTTTCGCGGTACGCCGCTGTATGTTCAGTTGCTGGTGTTCTATTCCGGCATGTACACGCTGGAGATTGTTAAAGGCACCGAGTTCCTTAACGCCTTTTTCCGCAGTGGCCTGAACTGTACCGTGCTGGCATTGACGCTCAACACCTGTGCTTACACCACTGAGATTTTTGCCGGGGCGATCCGGTCGGTGCCGCATGGGGAAATTGAAGCTGCCAGAGCCTATGGTTTCTCAACCTTTAAAATGTATCGCTGCATTATTTTGCCGTCGGCACTGCGTATTGCATTACCGGCCTACAGCAACGAAGTGATTCTGATGCTGCACTCTACTGCGCTGGCGTTTACTGCCACGGTGCCGGATCTGCTGAAAATTGCCCGCGATATCAACGCCGCCACGTATCAACCTTTTACTGCCTTTGGCATTGCCGCGGTGCTCTATTTAATCATCTCTTATGTCCTGATCAGTCTCTTTCGCAAAGCGGAAAAACGCTGGTTGCAGCATGTGAAACCTTCTTCAACGCACTGAGAATACGATGTCCGAGAATAAATTAAACGTTATCGATTTGCACAAACGCTACGGCGAACACGAAGTGCTGAAAGGCGTTTCACTGCAAGCGAACGCCGGGGATGTGATCAGTATCATCGGATCGTCGGGATCGGGGAAAAGTACCTTTTTGCGCTGTATTAACTTCCTCGAAAAACCGAGCGAAGGCGCGATCGTGGTTAACGGGCAGAACATCAATCTGGTGCGCGATAAAGACGGCCAACTCAAAGTTGCCGATAAAAATCAGCTACGTTTACTGCGCACGCGCCTGACGATGGTGTTTCAGCACTTCAATCTCTGGAGCCATATGACGGTGCTGGAAAACGTCATGGAAGCGCCGATTCAGGTGTTGGGGCTGAGCAAGCAGGAAGCACGCGAGCGGGCGGTGAAATATCTGGCGAAAGTTGGCATAGACGAACGTGCGCAGGGGAAATACCCGGTGCATCTTTCCGGTGGTCAGCAACAGCGTGTTTCCATTGCACGGGCGCTGGCAATGGAACCGGAAGTTTTGCTGTTTGATGAACCTACCTCAGCGCTCGATCCAGAGCTGGTAGGCGAAGTTCTGCGCATTATGCAGCAACTGGCGGAAGAGGGGAAAACCATGGTGGTGGTGACTCATGAAATGGGCTTTGCTCGCCATGTCTCTACCCACGTCATTTTTCTCCATCAGGGGAAAATAGAAGAAGAGGGGACGCCGGAACAGTTATTTGGCAACCCGCAAAGCCCGCGTCTGCAACAGTTCCTTAAAGGATCACTGAAATAATTGCCTCTCCGGCGGCTAATGCTGCCGGAGTATTTTCAAGGCTAATTTGCGAGTTAGCTTCCATTGAAATGTATATATTTCAGCCCACTTAAAATACTTCTGAATTCGTTGTCCAAATATAAAAACTGCCTACTGCATTGGTTATAAAGGGTAGTTATTGTCTCGTCCTCTTAAATTTGATGGGTGACGGAACGCCATGACAATATCGACCACTTCCACGCCGCATGATGCGGTATTTAAATCCTTTTTACGCCATCCAGATACAGCACGAGATTTTATTGATATTCATCTTCCAGCACCGCTGCGCAATCTGTGTGATTTAACAACGTTAAAACTGGAACCAAACAGTTTTATTGATGAAAACCTGCGACAATATTACTCCGACGTTTTGTGGTCAGTGAAAACACAGGAGGGGATGGGGTATATTTATGTCGTCATTGAACACCAAAGTAAGGCGGAAGAATTAATGGCTTTTCGCATGATGCGTTATTCCATCGCGGCGATGCAAAACCATCTGGATGCGGGCTATAAAGAGCTTCCTTTGGTGATCCCAATGCTGTTTTATCATGGTTGCAGAAGTCCTTATCCTTATTCTCTCTGCTGGCTTGATGAATTTGCAGAACCTGCGATTGCCCGCAAAATTTACTCATCGGCTTTTCCGTTGGTAGATATTACTGTAGTGCCGGATGACGAGATTATGCAACACCGTAAAATGGCATTGCTGGAGTTAATTCAGAAACATATTCGCCAGCGCGACTTATTGGGGTTAGTGGAGCAAATAGTTTCTCTTTTAGTTACAGGGAACACTAATGACAGGCAGCTACAAGCACTGTTTAATTACGTTTTACAAACGGGGGATGCCCAGCGGTTCCGTACATTTATAGGTGAGATAGCGGAACGAGCACCGCAAGAAAAGGAGAAACTGATGACTATTGCTGACAGATTACGTGAAGAAGGGCGGAATGATGGATTAATTCTGGGTAAACGCGAAGAAGCTCTGCGTATTGCCCAGGAGATGCTGGAGAGAGGTTTAGACAGAGAGTTAGTTCTGATGGTAACCCGACTTTCGCCAGATGAGCTTCTGGCGCAAAGTCACTGATCCAGTAAACCCCGAGGCTACCTGGCGGATGTTCGCGGCAAAGCGTATCAGCGAACAACATCCGCCAGCGCTTCGTCTAAATCGTACCAGCGAAAAGCGAACCCCGCTTCTTCCAGCCTTTTTGGCAGCGCACGTTGTCCGCCCAATACCAGAACCGATGATTCCCCCATCAGCAAGCGAATGGCTGCGGCAGGGACGCGCATAATCGCCGGGCGATGCAGTGCATGGCCTAGCGCGTGGGCAAATTGTTCATTGTGTACCGGATATGGCGAAACCATATTAAATGGTCCCCGCAGATCGTTATCCAGCAGCCAGAGAATACCGTTAACCATATCATCAATATGAATCCAGGGCAGATACTGCCGACCGGAGCCAATCGGACCTCCCAGACCAAGGCGAAACGGTGGCAGCATTTTGCTGAGGATACCGCCATCTGGTGCCAGCACCACACCGGTTCGTAGCAGGCATACTCGTGTTTTGTCACTTTGTGCCCGACAAGCTATTTCTTCCCAGCGGGCACAGAGTTTATGGGTAAATTCGTTATGCGGCGGTTCTTCTTCGGTGACCACCACTTCACCTAAATCGCCATAATATCCCGCCGCCGAGCCTGAAATAAGCACTGACGGCGGCGAGTCACTGGCGTTAATCAAATCCACCAGTTTTTGCGTGATATTCCAGCGACTTTGACAGAGGAGATCTTTTTGCTCGTGAGTCCAGCGTTTATCAGCAATGGGTTCACCAGCCAGGTTGACCACCACATCCACGCCGTTGAGATTGCGTTGATCGGCAAGCCCTTGCCATAGTGTCACCTGAGGGCCGAGGACGGAGCTGGCTTTCTGCGGGGTACGCGTCACCACCGTGACCTGATGCCCCAACTCCAGCAAACGAGGGATTAAATGACGACCAATTAATCCCGTCCCTCCGGTGATCACTATATTCATGCAGCCTCCCGATATGGCGGTTAACGCTGCCAGCTCAAGGTCATTGATACCGAATCGGCGTAGCGCAGCGCGTGAAGTTTATCGATCTCCACTTCAGCATACGTCACCCAGTGATGTTCACGTGCGATATCGAGCACATCCTGAGTTAATTTTTCCAGCAAAGAGAAACGGTTATTCTCTACATGCTGAATGATGTTTTTAGTAATGGTGCGATAATTCAGCGCGTCGTTAATATCTTCGCTGGTGCGCGCTTTATCGGCGGGGTAGTGGATCGTAACGTTGATAACAATATCCTGACGGTTGTTAATCTCTTCGTCTTTAATTCCGATAAACGTACGTAAACGAAGGTTCTTTATACGAATAATAGCGGCAGGTTGTGCCATTGCAGGTTCTCCGTTGTTTTATTTAGGATTAAATAATACACGAGAACCCGGTTCTGTTAACTATTCGAAATCTCATCATTTACTTGCGCTTTTAGCAGCGCCTGCCCGGTAGCAGGACGCGAACGGATTCGCTCATACCAGTTTTTTACTGCCGGATACATCGCGAGGTCAATGCGCTGGCGAGCCCAGGCATTGACCCACGGCCAGCAGGCAATATCTGCAATGCTGTAGTTTTCTCCGCCCAACCAGGGGGAGTTTTCCAACCGCTTATTCAGTACGTGATAGAGACGTTGGGTTTCAACCTGATAACGTTCAATTGCGTAAGGAATGCTTTGTGGTGCAGCGTGGTTAAAATGATGATTTTGCCCGAGCATCGGCCCCAGGCCGCCAACCTGCCAGAATAACCACTGTAATGTGGCGGCGCGTTCACGCGGTTCATGGCTCAAAAAGAGCCCTGTTTTCTCTGCCAGATACAACAAAATAGCCCCCGACTCAAACATGCTTAATGGTTTGCCGCCGTCAATTGGGGAGTGATCGACAATTGCCGGAATTTTATTGTTCGGTGAAATGCGCAAAAACTCCGGGCGAAACTGACTGCCTTTACCGAGGTCAACTTTGATTAAGCGATAATCCAGCCTTGCCTCTTCGAGAAACAACGTGATTTTGTGACCATTCGGTGTGGGGGCGAAATAGAGATCGATCATCGCAGCTCCGGTTATCTAATAATCTGAACATCTCAAGTATAGAAACCGTGGCGACTTGTGTGAGTTTTCATCACGTAACGGTGACAAAAAGGCTCTATAGTTTGATAGCAAGCCCATTTATCGCTGAGGACATAATGAGTAAACCCGCTATCACGCTTTGGTCAGATGCCCATTTTTTCTCCCCTTATGTGTTATCCGCCTGGGTGGCGTTGCAGGAAAAAGGTCTGCCTTTTCATATGAAGACCATCGACCTCGACAGCGGTGAACATTTGCAGCCGACGTGGCAAGGTTATGGGCAGACACGGCGCGTGCCGTTGTTACAAATTGATGATTTTGAGTTGAGTGAATCCTCTGCCATTGCAGAATATCTGGAGGACTGTTTTGCGCCGCCGACCTGGGAGCGTATTTATCCGCTTGATTTACAACACCGGGCGCGGGCACGGCAGATTCAGGCCTGGCTACGCAGCGATCTGATGCCCATCCGCGAAGAACGTTCTACGGATGTCGTTTTTGCCGGTGCGAAGAAAGCGCCACTATCGGCAATGGGAAAAGCCAGCGCGGAGAAACTGTTCGCGATGGCAGAACATTTACTGGCGCATGGTCAGCCGAATCTGTTTGGCGAATGGTGTATTGCGGATACTGATTTAGCGTTAATGATTAATCGTCTGGTACTACATGGTGATGAGGTGTCGGAACGTCTGGTGGATTATGCGGCATTCCAGTGGCAGCGGGCTTCAGTTCAGCGTTTTATTGCACTTTCAGCAAAGCAATCTGGCTGATAGCAACGACAGAATCCAGTATCATAGCTTACGTTTTTTCGACGAGGAGTGAGTGATGAAACTGATGTTTGCATCGGACATTCATGGGTCGTTACCGGCGACGGAACGTGTTCTGGATTTATTTGCCCAAAGCGGTGCCCAGTGGTTGGTGATTCTCGGAGACGTGCTGAATCATGGTCCGCGAAACGCCCTGCCTGAAGGGTATGCGCCAGCCAAAGTAGCCGAACGGCTGAATGAGATGGCGCATAACATTATCGCCGTGCGCGGCAACTGCGACAGCGAAGTGGACCAAATGCTACTGCATTTCCCGATAACCGCGCCGTGGCAACAGGTGTTACTGGAAAAACAACGTCTGTTTTTGACGCATGGCCATCTGTTTGGCCCGGATAATCTGCCTGCTTTAAACCAGAACGACGTGCTGGTGTATGGTCATACCCATCTACCAGTAGCGGAAAAGCGGGGGGATATTTTCCACTTTAACCCCGGTTCGGTAAGCATTCCGAAAGGCGGCTATCCGGCGAGTTATGGCACGCTGGATGATGACGTACTAAGCGTAATCGCACTCAATGATCAAAGTATCATTGCGCAGGTCGCGATTAATCCGTAATTTACCCCACAACTCAAAATGCGCCGTAAGAGCGCCAGAAAAAGAAGGTTTCCTGATAATGGAACAGCGTCGTTTGGCAAGTACTGAATGGGTGGATATTGTCAATGAAGAGAACGAAGTCATTGCACAAGCCAGCCGGGAACAAATGCGGGCACAGTGTCTGCGCCATCGTGCAACTTACATCGTTGTACATGATGGTATGGGCAAAATTCTTGTGCAGCGTCGTACCGAGACAAAAGACTTTTTACCCGGCATGTTAGATGCGACCGCAGGTGGCGTGGTCCAGGCCGATGAACAACTGCTGGAATCCGCACGTCGCGAGGCGGAAGAAGAGTTGGGCATTGCCGGAGTCCCCTTTGCCGAGCACGGGCAGTTCTATTTCGAAGATAAAAATTGCCGTGTCTGGGGCGCGTTATTCAGTTGTGTCTCCCACGGTCCTTTCGCTCTCCAGGAAGATGAAGTCAGTGAGGTTTGCTGGCTGACGCCGGAAGAAATTACCGCACGTTGCGATGAGTTCACACCAGACTCGCTGAAAGCCCTGGCATTGTGGATGAAGCGCAATGCCAGGAATGAAGTAGAAACGAAAGAAGATCCAGAAGAGGCTTAATAAGTTTCAGCAGCTTTCACGTAAACACAAACTGGGAGCGATGAGTACCTGATCGCTCCAGTTACCTTCTCTAATTCGTTCCAGCAAAGCCTTTCCTGCCTCCAGACCAATTTTCCTGTGAGGAACGGCCATTGTTGTTAATGGTGGTTGGCAAACTTTACTAACGTCACTGTCACCAAATCCCACTACGGCGAGATCGTCTGGTACTTTGATGCGTCTTCGTTGACATTCATACAGAACACCGCAGGCCAACTCATCTGACACACATACCAGGGCATCCAGTTCCGGCCATGCGAGTAAAAATTCCGGTAATTGTGATGCTCCGGTGGAAAAAACCGGTGGCAGAGCAGCGTTAATAACACGGTTGGGAGACATATGATGGCGTAACATAGCTTTATACCATCCCTGTAAATGCTGCTGAAAGATCCACTGTTCCTGGTTGGCGCATAGCAAACCGATATTCTGATAACCACGTTGTACCAGCATATCCGTCAGTTCGAACATTGCTGCGACATTATCAATGCCAATGTTCATATCAATCGGATCGGTACGAATGGCACCGATTTCCATAACGGGAATCGAGGCATTTTTGAGCCAGTTACGCACGGTATTATTATGCTCAACACTGAGCAAAATCGCTGCGGCGATATTAGAAGCCAGCAGAGTTTCCAGCAGTTTTTCTTCTTGCTCCAGACGATGGCGTGACTCAGCCAGGATTATCTGATACCCCGCTGGTTGTAGTACATGTTGCAGCCCGGCAAACATTTCCGTGCATCCTGCTTCAGCCAGGTTTGGTACGACCATTGCAATCGTGTGCGAAGATGCCGATGCCAGCGCGCTTGCAGTGAGGTTGGGCATGTACCCTAATTCATTAACTGCGGCTTCAATCTTCTCCCGCAGTTTATCGGAAACTTGTTCGGGAGTGCGTAACGCTCTGGATACAGTCATTGTGCCAACTCCTGCGAGTTGCGCGACATCGGCGATAGTGACTTTACCAGTACTACGACGTTTTCGGGTTATTGCCATACAAAATCCTGCTCAGCGACTACATATGGAGATCTTTTTTTACTTATCATCAACGGCTTCCTGTTGGTAGCAGAGTATACCCCTTAATTTCTGGTAGAAGTTTGGATTTCATCAGTGAAATCCGTTTTGATAGCGCTATCACAAATATGAATGATACATACTGATAGCGCTATCTTTGTGAGATTGATCTCAGATATGCCGCCGTTGCTTGCTTAAAGTCTGCTCATTGACACGGAAAATGAGGAGGACAAGTGCTTAATACCTGGCTTTCTGATTCAACAATCGCATTACGAAAGAATGTCACAACCTGGCAGCAAGCATTAGATATTTGTGCCAGACCGTTACTGGAGGCGGAGATAATTACGACGGATTATCTCAGTGCGATAAAAACACAACATGAAAAACTGGGGCCTTATTATGTCCTGGCGCCTGGGCTGGCAATGCCCCATGCCCGACCAGAAGAAGGTGCAAAAGGATTGGGGTTATCATTATTAAAACTCGAAGAAGGTGTCAGTTTTAATGCAGAGGAATTTGATCCTGTAGATGTCATCATTTTACTTGCCGCACCAGATAAACACAGCCATATCGAAATGATATCTGCACTGGCTGAGTTATTCTCCAGTGAGAAGGATTTACAGGAATTGCATCAGGCTCGCAACCTGGAGGAAATAAAAACGATAATTTCACGATTCTAATTACATTCAAAATTCAGTCTTGTCACAACATTACGCCGTTGCGTGATGAGAACTTCTACAACTTAACATGGTGAATATAATGAAAATTATGGCTATTTGTGGCTCAGGGCTTGGTAGTAGTTTTATGGTCGAAATGAATATTAAAAAAGTTCTGAAAAAAATGGAGATAGAAGCGGAAGTGGAACATTCCGATCTCTCATCAGCAACGCCAGGGGCTGCCGATTTATTTGTGATGGCTAAAGATATTGCCGCCAGTGCCAGCGTACCGGAAAGTCAGTTGGTGGTTATCAACAACATCATTGATATTAATGAACTTGAAACGCAACTGCGTAACTGGTTCGCAAAACAATAACCTTAATTGAAGCGAGGTGGATATGTTTATCCTTGAAACGCTGAATTTTGTTGTTGATATACTCAAAGTACCCTCGGTACTGGTCGGCTTGATTGCCTTAATCGGTCTGGTTGCTCAGAAAAAAGCATTTTCAGATGTTGTTAAAGGCACAATTAAAACCATTCTCGGATTTATTGTTCTGGGCGGTGGTGCCACTGTTCTGGTTGGTTCTTTAAATCCGCTGGGTAGTATGTTTGAACATGCCTTTAATATTCAGGGTATCATTCCGAATAATGAGGCTATTGTTTCTATTGCGTTGGAAAAATATGGCGCGTCGACGGCGCTTATTATGGCATTTGGTATGGTAGCGAATATTATTGTTGCCCGCTTTACCCGCCTGAAATATATTTTTCTTACCGGACACCACACATTTTATATGGCCTGCATGATTGGTGTGATTCTGACAGTGGCTGGTTTTGAAGGTATATCACTGGTATTTACCGGTTCTCTTATTCTGGGATTAGTGATGGCGTTTTTCCCTGCGTTAGCACAACGTTACATGAGGCGTATTACCGGGAATGATGAAATCGCTTTTGGTCACTTTGGTACTTTGGGGTATGTACTCTCTGGCTGGATTGGCAGCATGTGCGGTAAAGGTTCGCGTTCCACCGAAGAGATGAATTTGCCCAAAAATCTGAGCTTCCTGCGCGATAGCTCCATCTCTATTTCCCTTACGATGATGGTGATTTATCTGATCATGGCGATCAGTGCGGGGCGCGAGTACGTTGAAAGCCAGTTTAGTGGCGGTCAAAACTACCTTGTCTACGCCATTATTATGGCCATCACCTTCGCCGCAGGCGTATTTATCATTCTGCAAGGTGTGCGTTTAATTCTTGCTGAAATTGTTCCGGCATTTACCGGATTTTCAGAAAAGCTGGTGCCGAATGCGCGTCCCGCCCTCGATTGTCCGGTTGTGTATCCGTATGCGCCAAATGCAGTGTTAGTTGGCTTCTTATTTAGCTTTCTTGGTGGTTTGGTGGGGCTATTTTTGTTGGGACAGATGAAACTGGTGCTGATTCTTCCTGGTGTCGTTCCTCACTTCTTCACCGGAGCAACTGCGGGTGTATTTGGTAATGCTACGGGTGGGCGTCGCGGCGCGATGATTGGTGCTTTTGCGAATGGTTTATTGATTACCTTCCTGCCAGTGCTGTTATTGCCAGTTCTGGGGGCGATAGGCTTTGCAAATACGACCTTTTCCGATGCGGATTTTGGTGCTGTCGGCATCGTTCTCGGAAACCTGGCACGTTATCTCTCGCCTTTTGCCATAACCGGACTTGTAGTAGCGCTATTTGTGCTGCTGGTTGCCTGGAACATTTTCTCCAATAACAAACTCGCTGCCAAAGTGCAGGAGAAGAGCGGAGCCAAATCATGAATGTTAAAGAAGTGACACAACTTGCACGGGATATTCGTATCCAGACGCTTAAATCATTAACTCATCTTGGCTTTGGTCATTATGGTGGCAGCATGTCTGTTGTGGAAACGCTGGCAGTTCTTTATGGTGCGGTGATGAAAATTGATCCTGCTGATCCCGACTGGCCTGATCGTGACTATTTTGTATTGTCAAAAGGGCATGCCGGACCTGCGCTCTACAGTACTCTGGCGCTGAAAGGTTATTTTCCACTGGAAGAATTAAGCACCTTAAATCAGAACGGAACTCGCTTACCAAGTCATCCGGATCGGCTAAAAACGCGTGGTGTTGATGCTACTACAGGATCGCTGGGGCAGGGGATATCCATTGCAGGAGGGATGGCGCTGTCGCATAAACTGGCGGGGCGCAAGAATCGGGTTTTTTGTATTGTTGGCGATGGTGAACTTAACGAAGGCCAATGTTGGGAAGCCTTCCAGTTTATTGCTCATCATCGTTTGAATAATCTCACTGTGTTTGTGGACTGGAACAAACAGCAGCTTGATGGCGAACTGGATGAAATTATTAATCCATTTGATTTAGAAGGAAAATTTCGCGCTTTCGGTTTTGATGTCGTGACAGTGAAGGGCGATGATATTGAGGGGTTGTTGAATGTAGTTAAACCTGTTCTACCAGCCGAGGCCAGACCGAGAGTAGTCATTCTCGATAGTATCAAAGGGCAGGGGGTAGCGTGTCTTGAGCAACTCAGTAATTCTCATCATTTACGCCTCACGGAAGAAATGAAGGAGATGCTAAACGAAACAATTCGCCAACTGGAGGCCATGCATGATTAAGCTCGCACCGGCAGGACAAAAAGACAGCATCGAGATGCGCAAAATTTATGCAGGCTTTATTGCGCAACAGATTGAAAACGGTAATTCTGTCATTGCCCTTGAGGCTGATTTAATGAGTTCCATGGCAATGGACAGCGTGGCGCGGGATTATCCACAGTACGTCATTAATTGCGGCATTATGGAAGCTAATGTTATCGGCACCGCTGCAGGGCTGGCCTTAACCGGGCGCAAGCCATTCGTGCATACCTTTACCGCATTTGCCAGTCGTCGCTGTTTTGATCAGCTCTTTATGTCGCTTGATTACCAGCGTGCTAATGTCAAAGTGATTGCTTCTGATGCGGGTGTTACCGCTTGCCACAATGGCGGAACACATATGTCATTTGAAGATATGGGAATTGTGCGTGGGCTGGCGCATTCGGTGGTGATGGAGATGACCGATGCGGTGATGTTTAGTGATATTTTACGCCAGCTTGTAGAGCTTGATGGGTTTTACTGGGTTCGTACGATCCGTAAGCAAGCGACAAGTATTTATTCTCCTGGGACAACCTTCTCTATTGGTAAAGGCAATGTACTGCGTGAAGGTACTGACATCACGCTGATTGCTAATGGCATTATGGTGGCTGAAGCCCTGGAGGCCGCACGTCAACTGGAACAGAGCGGTGTAAGTGCGGCAGTAATTGATATGTTTACTCTTAAACCTGTTGACCGAATGTTGATTAAAAATTATGCCGAGAAAACGGGGCGTATTGTGACCTGTGAAAACCATAGTATTCACAATGGGCTAGGGTCAGCCGTTGCGGAGGTATTAGTCGAAAGTTGCCCAATACCAATGCGTCGCGTGGGCGTGAAGGAGCGTTATGGTCAGGTTGGAACTCAGGACTTTTTACAGAGAGAGTACGGGTTAACCGCGCATGATATTGTGGCGGCAGCCAGAGAGCTATTGTAATCAGTTCCCCTTGCCAGAGACTGGCAAGGGGATTATTGACTTAATGGTAACCCATTAACTGAGCGCCTATCACCACGACGCTGGACATAATAAACAGCAGTCCAAGCAGTGTTGCACCCACTTTCAGCCAGTTACGGAAATCTACCCGGCAAACACCGAGCGTCGCCATTAACGAAGCCGAGGTCGGGTAAATGATATGGCTGAAGCCATCGCCAAACTGGAACGCCAGCACGGTAACCTGACGGTTAACGCCAACCAGATCGCCAAGCGGTGCCAGTAACGGCATGGTTAACGCTGCCTGACCAGAACCGGATGTCACAAAGAAATTGAATACCGCCTGGAAGAGCAGCATAAACCAGGCCGCGACCGCGTTATCCAGGCCGCTAATGGCATTGGCAATGCTATTGAGAATAGTATTCAGCACGCTGGCATCACCCGCTTCGCCATTGCCAACCAGCAGTAAAATCCCTTTGGCAAAACCGACCAGCAGTGCAGGAGCAATCATCATTCTCGCCCCTTCGGTAAATGACGAGGCCATGGTGTTAACGGTCATACCGTTAAGGCGGAAGGCAACGCCGATGATGCCAATCACCAGACCCATAGTGAAGAACTGGCTGGCAATCTCTGGAATAAACCAGGCGTTAACGATCACGCCCCAAATCACCCAGATCATGACGGCGGTCAGGACAATCAATACCAGCCAGTCACCGAAAGTGAACGGCCGCTGTTCAACATCAGCTTGTTTTTCGCGGAAGAAGCGATCGGAATCATGCACGCGTGACAACAAAGGATTCTTTTTCACCCGTGAGGCGTACACCATGGTAAAGATGAGGCCAATCAGAGTGGCGATAACCCACACCACAATGCGCAACCCGGAGCCGGAAAGGACAGGAACGCCAGCAATCCCCTGGGCGACAACCACGCAGAACGGGTTCATCCACGAGCTGGCAAAACCGATTTGCGTTGCGATGTAGGTTACCAGGACGGTGGTAATACTGTCGTAACCCAGGCGTACCATTAGTGGGGCAATGATGATGGCAAAGGCGACGGCCTCTTCCCCCATGCCAAATACCGCACCGCCGAGTGAAAAGAGAATAAACAGTGCCGGAATGAAAAGAATTTCATTCCCTCGAGTGTGGCGGATAAGCGCGAGAATCCCGTTATCAATGGTTCCTGTGCGCATCACGATACCAAACGCGCCGCCAATCACCAGCATAAACATGATGATGCCAACGGCTGTCCCATATTTCGAGCCAGAGGTTAGCCCTTCAAACGGGAAGTTCATCAAACCAGGGCGTTCATCTCCCGTCGTGAACAGTTGTACTCGGTGATACTCGGGTTCGCCTGCCTCGTTGGTCAGAATGCGAAATGAGTGAGGATCTACAACTTTGCGAGTCTTCGTCTGACCATCAACCTGATATTGCACTTCCTGACTGTCAAACATTCCCACCGGAACAACCCAGGTGGCGAGACTGGTTAAAATAGCAACAAAAAAGATAATCACCAACGTATCGGGCATTGCCCATCTTCTGGTTGGTTTGGATTCAGTTATTGCGGACATAGCGCAAATTTTCCCTTGCACAAGACAAAGTGGTAAGTATGCAAAGTGAGATGGCGCAATTCATTGATGCAGCGCAGTTAAGCAAGATAATCAGAAAGGAGTAATGCAAATTAAGAGAATAAAAAACCGGAAATAGTGACTATTTCCGGTTCAGATATCCGCAGCGCATGGCTGCGGATAATGACGAGATTACTGCTGCTGTGCAGACTGAATCGCGGTCAGTGCGATGGTATAGACGATATCGTCAACCAGTGCGCCACGGGACAGGTCGTTAACCGGCTTGCGCATACCCTGCAGCATCGGCCCGATGGAGATCAGGTCGGCAGAACGCTGTACCGCTTTGTAAGTGGTGTTACCGGTGTTCAGATCCGGGAAGATGAACACGGTAGCGCGACCTGCAACCGGAGAGTTCGGCGCTTTAGATTTCGCAACGTCAGCCATTACCGCAGCGTCGTACTGCAGAGGACCGTCGATCATCAGGTCAGGACGTTTTTCCTGAGCCAGACGAGTTGCTTCGCGAACTTTCTCTACGTCACTACCTGCACCAGAAGTACCGGTGGAGTAGGAGAGCATAGCCACGCGCGGTTCGATACCGAAAGCAGCGGCGGAATCAGCAGACTGAATTGCGATTTCAGCCAGTTGTTCTGCGGTCGGATCCGGGTTGATCGCGCAGTCACCGTAAACGTAAACCTGCTCCGGCAGCAGCATGAAGAACACGGAAGATACCAGAGAGCTGCCCGGTGCAGTTTTGATCAACTGCAGCGGCGGACGGATGGTGTTTGCGGTGGTGTGAACAGCACCGGAAACCAGACCATCAACTTCATCCTGTTCCAGCATCAGCGTGCCGAGAACCACGTTGTCTTCCAACTGTTCGCGTGCAACAGTTTCGGTCATGCCTTTGTTCTTACGCAGTTCGACCAGACGAGCAACATAGTTTTCGCGAACCACTTCTGGATCAACGATTTCAATGCCTGCGCCCAGTTCTACGCCCTGAGACGCTGCAACGCGGTTGATCTCTGCCGGGTTACCCAGCAGTACGCATGTTGCGATACCACGTTCGGCACAGATAGCGGCTGCTTTAACGGTACGCGGTTCGTCGCCTTCCGGCAGAACGATACGTTTGCCTGCTTTGCGTGCCAGTTCGGTCAGTTGATAACGGAACGCTGGCGGAGACAGACGACGGCTGCGTTCGGAAGTTGCAGTCAGGGAATCGATCCAGTCAGCGTTGATGTAGTTAGCAACGTATTCCTGAACTTTCTCGATGCGCTCGTGATCGTCAACCGGAACTTCCAGGTTGAAGCTTTGCAGGCTCAGAGAGGTTTGCCAGGTGTTGGTGTTCACCATGAATACCGGCAGGCCGGTAGCGAAAGCACGTTCGCACAGTTTAGAAATGCGCGCGTCCATTTCATAGCCGCCAGTCAGCAGCAGAGCACCGATTTCTACGCCGTTCATTGCAGCCAGACAAGCGGCAACCAGTACGTCAGGACGGTCTGCGGAAGTCACCAGCAGAGAGCCGGCACGGAAGTGCTCCAGCATGTGCGGAATGCTGCGTGCGCAGAAAGTCACAGATTTCACGCGGCGAGTGTTGATGTCGCCTTCGTTGATGATGGTGGCGTTCAGGTGGCGTGCCATATCGATCGCACGAGTTGCGATCAGATCAAAGCTCCACGGCACAGCGCCGAGAACCGGCAGCGGGCTGGAGTCTTGCAGCTTCGCCGGATCAACATTGTTGACTTTCGCTTTGGAAGAGTCATCGAAAATCTCAGACAGATCCGGGCGAGTACGACCCTGCTCATCAACCGGAGCATTCAGTTTGTTAACGATAACGCCAGTGATATTGGTGTTTTTTGCACCGCCGAAGCTGTTGCGAGTCAGTTCGATACGCTCTTTCAACTGCTCCGGGGTATCTGTGCCCTGAGACATAACGAAGACGATTTCCGCGTTCAGCGTTTTGGCGATTTCGTAGTTCAGAGATTGAGCAAACTGGTGCTTACGTGTTGGGACCAGACCTTCAACCAGAACCACTTCGGCATCTTTGGTGTTGGCGTGGTAGTTCGCGACGATCTCTTCCATCAGCACATCTTTCTTATTGCTGGAAAGCAGACCTTCAACGTAACTCATTTTCAGCGGTTCAGCGGCTGTCGTGGTGGAAGAACTCGCACGCACGATAGTCGTTGTCTGATCGGGCGCATCGCCACCGGTACGCGGCTGAGCGATAGGTTTAAAAACGCTCAGACGAACGCCTTTGCGTTCCATTGCACGGATCACGCCAAGACTGACGCTGGTCAGACCGACGCTGGTTCCGGTAGGGATCAGCATAATAATACGGGACACGGTTTATCCTCTTTCGTTACCGCCAGTTTGGCGGGTTACAAAACAGCACCGCCAGCAGGGCTGGCGGTGTGGAATCAGGCGGTCAGGCGGCAGGCGTCTTGCGCGATAACCAGCTCTTCGTTGGTCGGGATCACAACAGCAGGGCGGGTGCCTTCTTTGTTGATGAAACCAGATTTGCCGAAACGTGCAGCCAGGTTGCGTTCATGATCAACCTCAAAACCCAGCACGCCCAGTTTGCCCAGAGACAGTTCACGAACCATCGCGGCATTTTCACCGATACCACCGGTGAATACAACTGCGTCCAGACGACCATCCATCAGCGCAGTGTATGCACCGATGTACTTCGCCAGGCGATGGCAGTAAACGTCCATTGCGCGCTTCGCGTCTTCTTTCGTCGCGTAGTTGTCTTCAACATAGCGGCAATCGCTGGTTACTTCGGTCAGACCTAGCAGGCCAGACTCTTTGGTCAGCATTTTGTTGATTGCGTCAACGCTCATGCCGAGGGTGTCGTGCAGGTGGAAGATGATAGCCGGGTCGATATCGCCAGAGCGAGTACCCATTACCAGACCTTCCAGCGGGGTCAGACCCATAGAGGTGTCAACGCATTTGCCGTTGCGGATAGCAGAAACGGAACCACCGTTGCCCAGGTGGCAGGTGATGATGTTCAGCTCTTCTACCGGTTTGTTCAGCATTTTCGCCGCTTCCTGGGTTACATAGAAGTGGCTGGTGCCGTGTGCGCCGTAACGACGAATGCCGTGCTCTTTGTACAGGTTGTACGGCAGGGCGTAGAGGTAAGACTCTTCCGGCATAGTCTGGTGGAACGCGGTGTCGAACACAGCAACGTTTTTGTCTTTCAGTTGCGGGAAAGATTTCAGTGCTTCTTCGATACCAATCAGGTGAGCCGGGTTGTGCAGCGGTGCAAAAGAAGCTGCATCTTTGATACCCTGAATAACAGACTCATCGATCACTACGGAGCTGGTATACTTCTCGCCGCCGTGTACGATACGGTGACCGATAGCAGTCAGTTGCGCAGAAAGTTCTGGTTTTTGTGCCAGAATAGTATTAACGATAAAGTTGAGCGCTTCGCTGTGAGCGGCGCCTGCACCTAGAGCCGCTTCTTGTTTATTGCCGTCCATTTTCCATTTGATGCGTGCTTCGGGCAGGTGAAAACATTCGGCTAAACCAGAAAGGTACTCTTCACCATTTACTGCATCGATGATTGCAAATTTCAGTGAAGAACTACCGCAGTTCAGAACCAGTACTAACTTACTCGACATGGAAGTACCTATAATTGATACGTGGCTAAAAAAACGTCAGGGAGCCATAGAGCGTAGCGCATGATGACGCTGACATTTATGATTAACATCATGCACTGCAAATTTTTTTTGCATGATGGAATAAATATCTTGAGTCTATGCCATTTTGCGTAATTTTCAGCCAATGGCATAATGTATATGAATTTGACGACTCAATGAATATGTACTACTTAGGCCTTCAGGCCGCTAAAGGATACCTGATAGTGGGTATGGAAGACAAAATGTTTTGAACGTTGTCCCGCTGAGTTGTGAATTTGCACAAATTTTTGAATATTTATATGTGAAGTTGAGGTGAAGCATGTCAACGCCGGATAATCGTTCTGTTAATTTTTTTAGTTTGTTCCGCCGGGGACAGCACTACTCAAAGACGTGGCCGCTGGAAAAACGCCTTGCCCCGGTGTTTGTTGAAAATCGCGTTATTAAGATGACGCGTTATGCGATCCGCTTTATGCCGCCGATCGCCGTATTTACTCTCTGCTGGCAGATTGCGCTGGGCGGTCAGCTTGGTCCGGCAGTTGCTACAGCATTGTTCGCTCTGAGTTTACCGATGCAGGGATTGTGGTGGCTGGGCAAGCGTTCCGTTACGCCATTACCGCCAGCGATCCTGAGTTGGTTTTATGAAGTTCGCGGTAAATTGCAGGAAGCCGGGCAAGCGTTAGCACCGGTAGAAGGCAAGCCTGACTATCAGGCATTAGCTGACACGCTTAAGCGCGCCTTCAAACAACTGGATAAAACTTTCCTTGATGATTTGTAATTGATCCCTGATTACGCATATAAAAGAAGGCAGACATCGGCCTTCTTTTTTTTCACCGTAGTAAAGTGATACAGGAGTCAACAATGGAAATGACCAACGCGCAACGTCTTATTTTGTCTAACCAGTACAAAATGATGACTATGCTCGATCCGGCAAATGCTGAACGTTACCGTCGCTTGCAAACAATCATTGAGCGTGGCTATGGGTTACAGATGCGCGAGCTGGATCGCGAGTTTGGCGAGCTGAAAGAAGAAACCTGCCGCACTATCATCGACATTATGGAGATGTATCACGCGCTGCATGTTTCCTGGTCTAATTTGCAGGATCAGCAAGCTATCGATGAACGCCGTGTCACTTTCCTCGGCTTCGACGCCGCTACTGAAGCGCGTTATCTCGGTTATGTACGCTTTATGGTTAATGTCGAAGGGCGTTACACGCATTTTGACGCTGGAACTCATGGCTTTAATGCCCAGACACCAATGTGGGAGAAATATCAGCGCATGTTGAACGTCTGGCATTCCTGCCCGCGTCAGTATCATTTGAGTACCAACGAAATTAATCAAATCATTAACGCCTGAGGAGGCCTGCGTGCGGTGCAAAGGTTTTCTGTTTGATCTTGATGGTACGTTAGTGGACTCCCTGCCTGCGGTAGAGCGGGCGTGGAGCAACTGGGCGAAACGGCATGGGCTAACGCCGGAAGAGGTGCTTGCTTTTATTCACGGTAAACAGGCAATAACGTCTCTGCGTCACTTTATGGCGGGGAAAACCGAGGCAGAAATTGCCGCCGAGTTTACGCGTCTGGAACAAATCGAGGCCACGGAAACCGAAGGCATTACCGCGCTCCCGGGGGCGATAGCTTTACTCAATCATTTGAATAAAGCGGGTATTCCGTGGGCAATTGTCACTTCAGGTTCTATGCCAGTTGCGCGAGCGCGCCATAAAGTGGCCGGACTTCCTGCGCCGGAGGTGTTTGTTACCGCTGAACGGGTTAAGCGTGGAAAACCTGAGCCGGATGCGTATCTGTTAGGCGCGCAACTGCTGGGGCTTGCGCCGCAGGAATGTGTGGTAGTGGAAGATGCTCCCGCTGGCTTGCTTTCTGGTCTGGCGGCAGGTTGCCATGTTATTGCTGTTAATGCACCGGCAGACACCCCGCGTCTGAATGAGGTAGATTTGGTCCTTCATAGTCTGGAGCAAATTACCGTGACCAAACAGCCAAATGGTGACGTTATTATTGCGTGAAACGCCAGATCATGATTTAGCCCCGTCCCGACGGGGCTTTTTTGTGGCAGAATCAAACCATCCCCCTCAATTAACAAGGATACGTTGTGAACGGTGAATTGATTTGGGTTCTCTCATTGCTGGCGATTGCGATAGTCTTGTTTGCGACGGGCAGAGTGCGTATGGATGCTGTCGCTTTGTTTGTCATTGTCGCGTTTGCATTAAGCGGTACGCTGACTATCACCGAAGTCTTTTCCGGCTTTTCCGATCCTAACGTTGTGCTGATCGCCGCCCTGTTTATTATTGGCGATGGTTTAGTTCGTACAGGCGTTGCAACCGTGATGGGGACATGGCTGGTCAAAGTTGCGGGCAGCAGTGAAATCAAAATGTTGGTTTTACTGATGCTGACAGTTGCCGGTCTTGGCGCGTTTATGAGTTCAACCGGCGTCGTCGCTATCTTTATTCCTGTTGTGTTAAGTGTTGCTATGCGTATGCAGACGTCGCCGTCGCGCCTGATGATGCCATTGAGTTTTGCCGGACTGATAAGCGGCATGATGACGCTGGTGGCGACGCCGCCTAACCTGGTGGTGAACAGTGAGCTGCTACGTGAAGGCTATCATGGTTTCAGTTTCTTTAGCGTAACCCCTATCGGCCTGGTCGTATTGGTACTTGGCATTTTATACATGCTAGTGATGCGCTTTATGCTAAAAGGGGATACCCAGGCTCCGCAGCGCGAAGGCTGGACGCGTCGCACCTTCCGCGATCTCATTCGTGAATACCGTCTTACCGGGCGTGCGCGTCGTCTGGCTATTCGTCCCGGTTCACCGATGATTGGCCAACGACTGGACGATCTCAAATTGCGTGAACGTTATGGCGCAAACGTCATTGGTGTTGAACGCTGGCGGCGTTTTCGTCGCGTTATCGTGAACGTGAATGGGGTGTCTGAATTCCGCGCGCGTGACGTTTTGCTTATTGATATGTCTGCGGCTGACGTCGATCTCCGTCAATTTTGTAGTGAACAATTGCTGGAGCCGATGGTTTTGCGCGGCGAGTATTTTTCCGATCAGGCTCTTGATGTCGGTATGGCAGAAATTTCATTAATTCCCGAGTCAGAGCTTATTGGCAAATCGGTGCGTGAAATTGGCTTTCGTACCCGCTACGGACTAAATGTGGTGGGGCTGAAACGCAACGGTGTGGCGCTGGAAGGTTCGCTGGCGGATGAGCCTCTGCTGTTGGGTGACATTATTCTGGTGGTCGGTAACTGGAAGCTTATCGGTATGTTGGCAAAACAAGGCCGCGACTTTGTGGCGTTAAACTTACCGGAAGAGGTGAGTGAAGCATCGCCCGCTCACAGTCAGGCACCCCATGCCATTTTCTGTCTGGTGTTGATGGTGGCGTTAATGTTGACCGATGAAATTCCTAATCCAGTTGCGGCTATCATTGCCTGCCTGCTGATGGGCAAATTCCGCTGTATCGATGCTGAAAGCGCCTATAAGTCTATTCACTGGCCGAGCATTATTTTGATCGTTGGGATGATGCCGTTTGCTGTGGCATTGCAAAAAACCGGTGGCGTCGCGCTGGCGGTGAAAGGATTAATGGATATTGGCGGTGGTTACGGGCCGCATATGATGCTGGTCTGTTTGTTTGTCTTGTCGGCGGTTATAGGCTTGTTTATCTCTAACACTGCGACGGCGGTGTTGATGGCCCCGATTGCGCTGGCTGCTGCCAAAACTATGGGCGTATCGCCTTATCCTTTTGCCATGGTTGTGGCGATGGCAGCATCCGCTGCCTTTATGACACCAGTCTCTTCACCCGTTAACACATTGGTTTTAGGGCCTGGGAATTACAGCTTCAGTGATTTTGTGAAGCTGGGGGTTCCGTTTACCATTATTGTGATGGCGGTTTGCGTGGTGATGATCCCGATGCTGTTTCCGTTTTGACGAGCTCCTGATGTCGCCACCGACGTAGGCCTGATGCGACGCTGGCGCGTCTTATCAGGCCTACGTCGGCTTACAGCGGTGAATCCTGGCTAATCTCATCGAGAGACAGATGGAAGCTGGGAACAAACACTTCCATAAAGTAGTCCATCTCCTGACTGCGGCGCGATTCAAGCGTCGTTTCCAGCCGCGTTTTTGCCAGTAAGAACTCATTATTGCCGGCTGCGAGTTCCTCCAGGCATTTCAGATACGCACACAGCGCATCTGCCTGTTTAACCAGCGACTTTTCTTCATCGCTATACGCATGTTCATCGATTAATGGTGCAAAAATATCCCGCAACTCCTCCGGAACCATATCGACCAGTTTTTGCTGAGCGATTTTCTCAATGGCTTTATATTCTTGGGCGATTTGCGAGTTGAAGTATTTCACCGGAGTAGGAAGATCACCAGTGAGCACTTCAGAGGCATCGTGGTACATCGCCAGCAACGCGATACGTTCTTCATTAACCTGGCCGCCAAATTTGCGATTCTTGATGGCTGCCAGCGCATGGGCGACCATCGCTACCTGCAAACTGTGTTCGGACACATTTTCAGTCCGCACGTTACGCATCAACGGCCAGCGGTTAATGAGCTTCAGGCGGGAGAGGTGGGCAAAAAAATGGCTCTGTTTCATAGCGACCTTACGAGTGATGGCATCATGAGGTCATTGTGGGGGGATAACACTGCCGGATGCAATCTCCGGCAGTGAATTTAAGATTACAACTGATGATAACCAGAAAGGAAACGAGCGAACTTGCTCAAGGACAGTTCGATATCATCAACACGCGGCAGCGTGACAATGCGGAAGTGATCCGGCCACGGCCAGTTAAATGCGGTTCCCTGTACCAGCAGAACTTTTTCCTGCAACAGGAAATCCAGCACCATTTTCTGGTCGTCGTGAATATTAAAGCGTTTGGCGTCTATTTTCGGGAACATGTATAGCGCGCCGCGAGGTTTTACGCAGGAAACGCCAGGAATATCATTAATCAACTCCCACGCACGGTTACGCTGCTCGTAAAGACGCCCGCCCGGCATGATAAACTCGCTGATGCTCTGATAGCCGCCCAGCGCTGTCTGTATCGCGTGTTGCGCGGGAACGTTGGCGCACAGCCGCATTGAGGCCAGCATTTCCAGACCTTCGATATAACCTTTGGCGTGTTTTTTCGGCCCGTTCAGCACCATCCAGCCCTGGCGGAATCCCGCAACACGATACGTTTTCGACAGCCCGTTAAAGGTAATGGTCAGCAGGTCAGGAGCCAACGGCGCGATCGAGTGATGCTCGGCGTCGTCGTAGAGGATTTTATCGTAAATTTCATCAGCGAAGATAATGAGGTTATGCTGACGCGCAATCTCCACAATCTCCATTAATAGCTCTTTGGAATAAACCGCGCCTGTTGGGTTGTTCGGGTTGATAATAACAATGCCGCGCGTGCGTGGCGTAATTTTGGCGCGAATGTCATCGAGATCCGGGAACCAGTCAGAGGATTCATCGCAAAGATAGTGCACCGCTTTACCGCCTGAGAGCGAAACTGCCGCTGTCCATAGCGGGTAATCAGGTGCAGGAACCAACATCTCATCCCCACTGTTCAGCAATGCTTGCATTGCCTGAACGATAAGCTCCGATACACCATTTCCGATGTAAATATCTTCCACGGTAACATCACGCATGCCACGTGCCTGGTAATGCTGCATGATAGCCTTACGCGCAGAATAGAGGCCTTTTGAATCGCAATAACCCTGAGCTGTCGGGAGGTTGCGTATCACGTCAACCAGAATCTCATCGGGAGCGTCAAAACCGAACGGGGCTGGGTTGCCGATGTTCAGTTTCAATACCTTATTACCTTCTTCTTCCAGGCGTTTTGCTTCTTTCAGCACCGGACCACGGATGTCATAACAGACATTCTCTAATTTGCTGGATTTTTCAATGGGTGACATGAATCTTGACCTTTTTTGCTGTTATCGCCACTCCCTGCTGTGGAAGTCAGCTTAGAACAATGTACTCCCCCGAGGCGGCGTTTTGAAGTTCTGCAGAACAAGATTTTGCCAGGAGAGAAAGCGGAATTGTGCTGTTAATAACTTAATAATCGTTAAATAATAAGATGCATATACTTAATAAATGAGATTTAGTAGTGATTTATTCTGTGTATTAATTCAGGATGTGGTTTTTTTACCTGTTAGATAAATGTGTAAAATTTCTTCGGTTTAAGAAATCACGAACATAAAGCATTCATGATATTTTCGTTATAAGTGAAACATTAACAGAGTAGTGATCGCCGGTGGGGCATATAGGTGGTGACGGAGGAAATTATTGTTAAGAGGAATTAATGTATGCAGGTGGTGCTAATTAATTATTATTTAATATTCAAAAAGACTTTGTTGTGCATATTAATAATAGAAGATTACTTTGCCTAACATAACATAACTTTGCATCAGATAATTCGCAATGACCCTTATAAATAAAAGGTTTTTAGGGTAAAATGCTTGCTTTAATGACGGAACACCTGCTTTGATGCAGGCTTACTCTCGCTATTTGTTCGCGCTCATGTTCGAGCCGCACCGTTGCGAGAGAGTGGAGCAAGGACCAACATTTACATTTACACAAACTCGCGCATGTCATAAATAGAAAAGAGTGAGTAACTTAATAGATATGCGATTCCTGAAGATATATTCTGTGATCTACTTCAGGCATTATAACGGAACAATGTGAGCCACATTTTTTAGTGCAACTCATATGCATTTTTACTTTCGTCCGGGTTCCGGATGAAACTGCCAGGGAGGCACATTACAAATGGAATTGCTTGTTTGTGTGTGCACAGCATTAACCAGCTCAGTATGAGCCGCCAGTAAGTGATAATATATGATAAGTGCAAATCGTCCGATAATTAACCTCGACCTCGATCTGCTGAGAACATTTGTTGCTGTTGCCGATCTGAACACTTTTGCTGCCGCAGCTTCCGCTGTGTGTCGTACTCAGTCCGCTGTTAGTCAGCAAATGCAACGTCTGGAACAACTCGTTGGGAAAGAACTGTTCGCTCGGCATGGTCGCAACAAACTGTTGACTGAACATGGTATTCAGCTTCTTGGCTACGCCAGGAAAATCCTGCGTTTCAATGATGAGGCTTGCTCATCATTGATGTTCAGTAATCTTCAGGGCGTGTTAACTATCGGTGCTTCAGATGAATCTGCTGATACGATCTTACCTTTCCTGCTCAATCGCGTAAGCTCGGTTTATCCGAAACTTGCGCTGGATGTCCGCGTTAAGCGCAATGCCTATATGGCAGAAATGCTGAAGTCCCAGGAAGTGGATTTAATGGTTACCACTCATCGTCCTGATACCTTTAAGGCGTTGAATCTGCGTACTTCTCCAACACACTGGTATTGCGCTGCGGAATATGTATTGCAAAAAGGTGAACCGATCCCTCTTGTGCTGCTGGATGATCCTAGTCCGTTCCGTGACATGGTTCTGGCAACGCTCAATAAAGCGGATATTCCCTGGCGTCTGGCTTATGTCGCCTCTACGCTACCGGCGGTTCGTGCTGCAGTAAAAGCGGGCCTTGGTGTGACGGCAAGACCGGTTGAGATGATGAGTCCTGACCTGCGCGTTTTGAGTGCGGTAGATGGTTTACCACCACTACCAGATACCGAATATTTGCTGTGCTATGATCCGTCCTGCGACAATGAGTTGGCGCAGGTGATATACCAGGCCATGGAGAGTTATCACAACCCGTGGCAATACAACCCGTTGACTGCTCAGGAAGGGGACGATTCCCTGTTGATTGAAGGGGATTACGAATAATCTCCAGGCAATAACAATTCAGTAAAAAACGCCATTGGTGATTAATAAAACGCCAGTGGCTTTTTTTTACAATAAAACCTTACGAATGTTCCCGACAACGAACAAAAATGTTCATTTTTCAATCACCAGCCATTCCCCACGCTAACGAACAAAAAATCGCCTGAAAAAAATCTCCTGCTACAATAATGTTAAAAAATGAGTAAAATTATTGCTGTGTTTTTGTTATGGATTAACAAAAGCGTGTCACAGATCAAGAAAATACTCTCTTTTGGGGGGAGGAATCGTCACCAATTCCTGTCAAAATAGGCCCGTATTTTTTCCATTGCTTCACAACGGACACGATTCAACAACATCTAATTTTCCTGGAGTTGTCAACAATCTGGGGGTAAAGGCATTAAATGCAAAAGTTGTTGATATCATGTAAATTAATGTGAAGAAACCTTTGTTAAAGTTGACAAAAGGTTATAGAAAGGAGTAAAAGACCACATCAATTAGCTGTATAAAATAGTTTCTACAGCGATTGTAAGGTTTTTTTTATTCCTCCCCATGAATCGATGTGGCGTCCATCTGCCGTGAAGAGCAGTGAATCTGGCGCTACTTTTGATGAGTAAGCAATGAGTATGTCAACATCCACTGAAGTCATCGCTCATCACTGGGCATTCGCTATCTTTCTTATCGTTGCCATTGGCCTGTGTTGCCTGATGTTGATTGGCGGTTGGTTTTTAGGCGGTCGCGCGCGCGCGAGGTCAAAAAACGTGCCGTTTGAATCAGGTATCGACTCGGTCGGCTCCGCCCGCTTACGCCTGTCTGCCAAGTTTTATCTGGTGGCCATGTTCT
Organism: Escherichia sp. KTE52; assembly: GCF_000408325.1. NCBI lineage: Bacteria > Pseudomonadati > Pseudomonadota > Gammaproteobacteria > Enterobacterales > Enterobacteriaceae > Escherichia > Escherichia sp. KTE52. The sequence goes on along the minus strand of NZ_KE138677.1, from coordinate 708,755 downwards.
TCGTTATCTTCGACGTTGAAGCGCTGTATCTGTTCGCATGGTCAACTTCCATTCGCGAAAGCGGCTGGATTGGCTTTGTAGAAGCGGCAATTTTTATTTTTGTGTTACTGGCAGGTCTGGTTTATCTGGTGCGTATTGGCGCGCTGGACTGGACGCCCGCGCGTTCACGCCGCGAGCGTGTGAACCCGGAAACGAACAGTATCGCTAATCGTCAACGCTAACCGCGAGGCATTAAGATGGATTATACGCTCACCCGCATAGATCCCAACGGTGAGAACGACCGTTACCCCCTGCAAAAGCAGGAGATCGTAACCGACCCTCTGGAGCAAGAAGTTAATAAAAACGTGTTTATGGGCAAGCTCAATGACATGGTTAACTGGGGTCGTAAAAACTCAATTTGGCCGTATAACTTCGGTCTTTCCTGCTGTTACGTTGAGATGGTGACCTCGTTTACCGCGGTTCATGACGTGGCGCGTTTTGGCGCAGAAGTATTGCGTGCTTCGCCGCGTCAGGCTGACCTGATGGTGGTGGCTGGAACCTGTTTTACCAAAATGGCGCCAGTTATTCAGCGTCTCTATGACCAGATGCTGGAGCCGAAGTGGGTTATCTCCATGGGCGCATGTGCGAACTCCGGCGGTATGTACGATATTTATTCCGTTGTGCAGGGTGTTGATAAATTCATTCCGGTTGATGTGTATATCCCGGGTTGCCCGCCGCGTCCTGAAGCGTACATGCAGGCACTGATGCTATTGCAGGAATCTATCGGCAAAGAACGTCGCCCGCTCTCCTGGGTGGTTGGCGATCAGGGCGTATATCGCGCCAATATGCAATCAGAGCGCGAACGCAAGCGCGGTGAACGCATTGCCGTTACCAACCTGCGCACACCTGACGAGATTTAATTTGCGCCTGTCGGCAAAGGCATTTTTCTTCGCTTATTCCTAAATCTATTTCGCGAAGTTAACTACGCCGACAGTCACCACGGACCATATGCAATGGTGAACAATATGACCGACTTAACCGCGCAAGAACCCGCCTGGCAGACCCGTGATCATCTTGATGATCCGGTGATTGGCGAACTGCGCAACCGTTTTGGGCCGGATGCCTTTACTGTTCAGGCGACTCGCACCGGGGTTCCCGTTGTGTGGATCAAGCGTGAACAATTACTGGAAATTGGCGATTTCTTAAAGAAACTGCCGAAACCTTACGTCATGCTGTTTGACTTACACGGCATGGACGAGCGTTTGCGCACACACCGCGAAGGGTTACCTGCCGCCGATTTTTCCGTTTTCTACCATCTGATTTCGATCGAGCGCAACCGCGACATCATGCTAAAGGTGGCGCTGGCAGAAAACGATCTACATGTGCCGACTTTTACCAAACTGTTCCCGAACGCCAACTGGTATGAGCGCGAAACCTGGGATCTGTTTGGCATTACTTTCGACGGTCACCCGAACTTGCGTCGCATCATGATGCCGCAAACCTGGAAAGGTCACCCACTGCGTAAAGATTACCCGGCGCGTGCTACCGAATTCTCGCCGTTTGAGCTGACCAAAGCCAAACAGGATCTGGAGATGGAAGCCCTGACCTTCAAACCGGAAGAGTGGGGGATGAAGCGCGGCACCGAAAACGAGGACTTCATGTTCCTCAACCTCGGTCCGAACCACCCGTCGGCGCACGGGGCTTTCCGTATCGTTCTGCAGCTCGATGGTGAAGAGATTGTCGACTGCGTACCAGACATCGGCTATCACCACCGTGGCGCGGAGAAAATGGGCGAACGCCAGTCCTGGCATAGTTACATACCGTACACCGACCGTATCGAATACCTCGGCGGTTGCGTTAACGAAATGCCATACGTGCTGGCGGTAGAAAAACTGGCCGGGATCACCGTGCCGGATCGCGTTAACGTAATCCGCGTAATGCTTTCCGAATTGTTCCGCATCAATAGCCACCTGCTGTATATCTCCACCTTTATTCAGGACGTCGGTGCAATGACGCCAGTGTTCTTTGCCTTTACCGATCGTCAGAAAATCTACGATCTGGTGGAAGCAATCACTGGTTTCCGTATGCATCCGGCGTGGTTCCGTATTGGCGGTGTGGCGCATGACCTGCCGCGAGGCTGGGATCGCTTGCTGCGTGAGTTCCTTGACTGGATGCCGAAACGTCTGGCTTCTTACGAGAAAGCCGCGCTGCGTAACACCATCCTGATTGGCCGTTCCAAAGGCGTTGCCGCCTACGGCGCGAAAGAGGCGCTGGAGTGGGGCACCACAGGTGCTGGCTTGCGTGCCACCGGGATCGACTTCGACGTGCGTAAGGCGCGTCCTTATTCTGGCTATGAAAACTTCGACTTTGAAATCCCGGTCGGTGGTGGCGTTTCTGACTGCTACACCCGCGTAATGCTGAAAGTGGAAGAGCTGCGCCAGAGTCTGCGCATTCTTGAGCAGTGCCTCAACAACATGCCGGAAGGCCCGTTCAAAGCGGATCACCCGCTGACTACGCCGCCGCCGAAAGAGCGCACGCTGCAACATATCGAAACCCTGATCACCCACTTCCTGCAAGTGTCGTGGGGGCCGGTGATGCCTGCCAATGAGTCCTTCCAGATGATTGAGGCGACCAAAGGGATCAACAGTTACTACCTGACCAGTGACGGTAGCACCATGAGTTATCGCACCCGTATCCGCACCCCGAGTTATGCGCATTTGCAGCAAATTCCGGCGGCGATCCGCGGCAGCCTGGTGTCTGACCTGATTGTTTATCTGGGCAGTATCGATTTTGTTATGTCAGATGTGGACCGCTAATTATGCACGAGAATCAACAACCACAAACCGAGGCTTTTGAGCTGAGTGCGGCAGAGCGTGAAGCGATTGAGCACGAGATGCACCACTACGAAGACCCGCGTGCGGCGTCCATTGAAGCGCTGAAAATCGTTCAGAAGCAGCGTGGCTGGGTGCCGGACGGCGCGATCCACGCGATCGCTGACGTTCTGGGTATTCCGGCAAGCGATGTTGAAGGTGTGGCAACGTTCTACAGCCAGATCTTCCGCCAGCCGGTGGGTCGCCATGTGATCCGCTATTGTGACAGCGTGGTTTGTCACATCAATGGTTACCAGGGAATTCAGGCGGCGCTGGAGAAAAAACTGAATATCAAACCAGGGCAAACGACGTTTGACGGTCGCTTTACGCTGCTGCCAACCTGCTGCCTGGGGAACTGCGACAAAGGGCCAAACATGATGATCGATGAGGACACTCACGCGCATCTGACCCCGGAAGCGATCCCTGAACTGCTGGAGCGGTATAAATGAAAAACATTATCCGTACTCCCGAAACGCATCCGCTGACCTGGCGTCTGCGCGATGACAAACAGCCGGTGTGGCTGGACGAATACCGCAGCAAAAACGGTTACGAAGGGGCGCGTAAGGCGCTGACCGGGCTTTCTCCGGACGAAATCGTCAATCAGGTCAAAGATTCCGGTCTGAAAGGGCGCGGCGGCGCGGGCTTCTCTACTGGCCTGAAGTGGAGCCTGATGCCGAAAGACGAATCCATGAACATCCGTTACCTGCTGTGTAACGCCGATGAAATGGAACCGGGCACCTATAAAGACCGTTTGCTGATGGAGCAACTGCCGCACCTGCTGGTGGAAGGTATGTTGATCTCTGCCTTTGCGCTGAAAGCGTATCGCGGCTACATCTTCCTGCGTGGCGAATATATCGAAGCGGCAGTGAATCTGCGTCGTGCCATTGCCGAAGCGACCGAAGCGGGGCTGCTCGGCAAAAACATTATGGGAACAGGTTTTGATTTCGAACTGTTCGTCCATACCGGGGCAGGACGCTACATCTGCGGTGAAGAAACTGCGTTAATCAACTCTCTGGAAGGGCGTCGCGCTAACCCGCGCTCGAAGCCGCCATTCCCGGCAACCTCAGGCGCATGGGGCAAACCGACCTGTGTTAACAACGTCGAAACCCTGTGTAACGTTCCGGCGATCCTCGCTAACGGCGTGGAGTGGTATCAGAACATCTCGAAAAGCAAAGATGCTGGCACCAAGCTGATGGGCTTCTCTGGTCGGGTGAAAAATCCGGGTCTGTGGGAACTGCCGTTCGGTACTACCGCGCGTGAAATCCTTGAAGATTACGCTGGTGGTATGCGTGACGGGCTGAAATTCAAAGCCTGGCAGCCAGGCGGCGCGGGCACTGACTTCCTGACAGAAGCGCACCTTGACCTGCCGATGGAGTTCGAAAGTATCGGTAAAGCGGGTAGCCGTCTGGGTACGGCGCTGGCGATGGCCGTTGACCACGAGATCAACATGGTGTCGCTGGTACGTAACCTGGAAGAGTTTTTCGCCCGTGAATCCTGTGGCTGGTGTACGCCGTGCCGCGATGGTCTGCCGTGGAGTGTGAAAATTCTGCGTGCACTGGAGCGTGGCGAAGGTCAGCCTGGCGATATCGAAACACTTGAGCAACTGTGTCGATTCTTAGGCCCGGGTAAAACCTTCTGTGCCCACGCACCAGGTGCAGTGGAGCCGTTACAGAGCGCCATCAAATATTTCCGTGAAGAATTTGAAGCGGGAATCAAACAGCCGTTCAGCAATACCCATTTGATTAATGGGATTCAGCCGAACCTGCTGAAAGAGCGCTGGTAACCGAATTTCGATTAACGCTCAGTCTATGACTGAGAAAACTGGAAGCATGCTAATGGCTACAATTCATGTAGACGGCAAAGAGTACGAGGTCAACGGAGCGGACAACCTGCTGGAAGCTTGTCTGTCTCTGGGCCTTGATATTCCTTACTTTTGCTGGCATCCGGCGCTGGGAAGCGTCGGTGCTTGCCGCCAGTGTGCGGTGAAGCAATACCAAAACGCGGAAGACACGCGTGGTCGCCTGGTGATGTCCTGTATGACACCGGCTTCCGATGGCACCTTTATTTCCATTGACGACGAAGAAGCGAAACAGTTCCGTGAAAGTGTGGTCGAGTGGTTAATGACCAACCACCCGCACGACTGTCCGGTCTGTGAAGAGGGTGGTAACTGCCATCTTCAGGATATGACCGTGATGACCGGGCATACCTTCCGTCGCTACCGTTTCACCAAACGTACCCACCGCAATCAGGATCTGGGGCCGTTCATCTCTCATGAAATGAACCGCTGCATCGCCTGCTACCGCTGCGTGCGTTACTACAAAGATTACGCTGACGGTACGGATCTGGGCGTTTATGGCGCGCACGACAACGTTTACTTCGGTCGCCCGGAAGACGGCACCCTGGAAAGCGAGTTCTCCGGTAACCTGGTGGAAATTTGCCCGACCGGCGTATTCACCGATAAAACGCACTCCGAGCGTTATAACCGTAAATGGGATATGCAGTTTGCGCCGAGTATCTGCCAGCAATGTTCCATCGGTTGTAACACCAGCCCGGGTGAACGTTATGGTGAACTGCGTCGTATCGAAAACCGTTACAACGGTACGGTAAACCATTACTTTCTCTGCGACCGTGGTCGTTTCGGCTACGGCTACGTCAACCTGAAGGATCGTCCACGTCAGCCGGTACAGCGTCGTGGCGATGATTTCATCACCCTCAACGCCGAGCAGGCGATGCAAGGTGCGGCAGATATTCTGCGTCAGTCGAAGAAAGTCATCGGCATCGGTTCTCCGCGTGCCAGCGTGGAAAGCAACTTTGCGCTGCGTGAACTGGTTGGCGAAGAAAACTTCTACACCGGTATCGCTCACGGTGAGCAGGAACGTCTGCAACTGGCGCTGAAAGTGCTGCGTGAAGGCGGCATTTATACTCCGGCACTGCGTGAAATCGAATCTTACGATGCAGTACTGGTGCTGGGCGAAGATGTTACACAGACCGGGGCACGCGTCGCGCTGGCGGTTCGTCAGGCAGTAAAAGGCAAAGCGCGTGAAATGGCGGCAGCACAGAAAGTGGCTGACTGGCAGATTGCGGCAATCCTCAACATTGGCCAACGTGCCAAGCACCCGCTGTTTGTTACTAACGTTGATGACACCCGCCTGGATGACATCGCGGCGTGGACTTACCGCGCACCGGTTGAAGATCAGGCGCGTTTAGGTTTTGCCATCGCCCACGCGCTGGACAACTCCGCACCAGCGGTTGACGGTATCGAGCCGGAGCTGCAAAGCAAAGTCGACGTCATCGTACAGGCACTGGCTGGTGCGAAGAAACCGTTGATTATCTCCGGCACTAACGCCGGTAGTACAGAAGTGATTCAGGCTGCAGCTAACGTAGCGAAAGCCCTGAAAGGTCGCGGCGCTGACGTAGGTATCACTATGATTGCCCGTTCCGTAAACAGTATGGGGCTGGGCATTATGGGCGGCGGTTCGCTTGAAGAAGCCCTGACCGAACTGGAAACCGGACGCGCCGATGCAGTGGTGGTGCTGGAAAACGATCTACATCGTCACGCTTCCGCGACCCGCGTGAACGCCGCGCTGGCAAAAGCGCCGCTAGTGATGGTGGTTGACCATCAGCGCACGGCGATTATGGAAAACGCCCATCTGGTGCTTTCCGCTGCCAGCTTTGCTGAAAGCGACGGTACGGTGATCAACAACGAAGGTCGTGCTCAACGTTTCTTCCAGGTTTACGATCCGTCTTACTACGACAGCAAAACGGTGATGCTGGAAAGCTGGCGCTGGTTGCACTCGCTGCACAGTACGCTGCTGAGTCGAGAAGTGGACTGGACGCAGCTCGACCATGTGATTGACGCCGTCGTGGCGAAGATCCCGGAACTTGCTGGCATCAAAGATGCCGCGCCGGATGCGACATTCCGCATTCGTGGTCAGAAACTGGCTCGTGAGCCGCACCGTTACAGTGGCCGTACCGCCATGCGCGCCAATATCAGCGTTCATGAACCGCGTCAGCCGCAGGATATCGACACCATGTTCACCTTCTCGATGGAAGGTAACAACCAGCCGACCGCGCACCGTTCGCAAGTGCCGTTTGCCTGGGCACCGGGCTGGAACTCCCCGCAGGCGTGGAACAAATTCCAGGACGAAGTGGGTGGCAAATTGCGCTTTGGCGATCCGGGCGTGCGTTTGTTTGAAGCCAGCGAAAACGGTCTGGATTACTTCACCAGCGTACCGGCACGCTTCCAGCCGCAGGAAGGGAAATGGCGTATCGCGCCGTACTACCATCTGTTTGGCAGCGATGAACTGTCACAGCGTGCTCCGGTATTCCAGAGCCGTATGCCGCAGCCGTATATCAAACTCAACCCGGCAGATGCCGCGAAGTTGGGCGTGAATGCGGGTACTCGCGTCTCCTTTAGTTACGATGGCAACACGGTCACGCTACCGGTTGAAATCGCAGAAGGGCTGACGGCAGGGCAGGTGGGCTTGCCGATGGGCATGTCCGGCATTGCTCCGGTGCTGGCTGGCGCGCATCTTGAGGATCTCAAGGAGGCACAACAATGACCTGGTTATCACCGGAACTGATTGAGATCCTGCTGACCATCCTCAAAGCGGTGGTGATCTTGCTGGTGGTTGTCACCTGCGGGGCATTCATGAGCTTTGGTGAACGTCGTCTGCTGGGGCTGTTCCAGAACCGTTACGGACCTAACCGTGTTGGCTGGGGCGGTTCGCTTCAGTTGGTCGCGGACATGATCAAAATGTTCTTTAAAGAAGACTGGATCCCGAAATTCTCGGATCGCGTCATCTTTACCCTTGCGCCGATGATCGCCTTTACCTCGTTGCTGCTGGCCTTTGCGATTGTGCCAGTCAGTCCGGGTTGGGTGGTTGCCGACCTGAACATCGGGATTTTGTTCTTCCTGATGATGGCAGGTCTGGCGGTTTACGCAGTGCTGTTTGCGGGCTGGTCAAGTAACAACAAATACTCGCTGCTGGGTGCGATGCGTGCTTCTGCGCAGACCCTAAGCTACGAAGTGTTCCTCGGGCTTTCCCTGATGGGCGTGGTGGCGCAGGCCGGTTCATTCAACATGACCGACATCGTTAACAGCCAGGCGCATGTATGGAACGTCATCCCGCAATTCTTTGGTTTTATTACCTTTGCCATCGCGGGCGTGGCGGTATGTCACCGTCACCCGTTTGACCAGCCGGAAGCCGAGCAGGAACTGGCGGATGGTTACCACATTGAATATTCCGGGATGAAATTCGGCCTGTTCTTCGTGGGTGAATACATCGGGATTGTGACCATCTCCGCACTGATGGTGACGTTGTTCTTCGGTGGCTGGCAAGGCCCGTTGTTACCGCCATTCATCTGGTTCGCGCTGAAAACTGCGTTCTTTATGATGATGTTCATTTTGATTCGTGCGTCGTTGCCGCGTCCGCGTTATGACCAGGTAATGTCCTTCGGCTGGAAAATCTGCCTGCCGCTGACGCTGATCAACTTGCTGGTAACGGCGGCTGTCATTCTCTGGCAGGCGCAATAAGGGGCACTAAGACCATGACCTTAAAAGAATTGTTAGTAGGTTTCGGCACCCAGGTTCGTAGTATCTGGATGATCGGCCTGCACGCGTTCGCCAAGCGCGAAACGCGAATGTACCCGGAAGAGCCGGTCTATCTGCCGCCCCGTTATCGTGGTCGTATCGTTCTGACCCGCGATCCGGACGGCGAAGAGCGTTGCGTAGCCTGTAACCTCTGCGCAGTAGCCTGCCCGGTCGGCTGTATCTCGCTGCAAAAAGCAGAAACCAAAGACGGTCGCTGGTATCCGGAATTTTTCCGCATCAACTTCTCACGCTGCATTTTCTGTGGTCTGTGCGAAGAAGCCTGTCCGACCACGGCGATTCAGTTAACCCCGGATTTCGAGATGGGGGAATACAAACGCCAGGATCTGGTTTACGAGAAAGAGGATCTGCTGATCTCCGGTCCGGGCAAATACCCGGAATATAACTTCTACCGGATGGCAGGTATGGCAATCGACGGCAAAGATAAGGGCGAAGCAGAGAACGAAGCCAAGCCTATCGACGTCAAGAGCCTGTTACCGTAAGGAGAGGGGCAATGGAGTTCGCTTTTTATATCTGTGGCCTGATAGCCATACTTGCGACCTTGCGAGTGATCACCCATACCAATCCGGTACACGCATTGCTGTACCTGATTATTTCGCTGCTGGCGATTTCCGGGGTGTTCTTCTCACTGGGCGCTTACTTTGCCGGTGCGCTGGAAATTATCGTCTACGCGGGTGCCATTATGGTGCTGTTCGTGTTCGTGGTGATGATGCTCAACCTGGGCGGTTCGGAAATCGAACAGGAACGCCAGTGGCTGAAACCGCAGGTGTGGATTGGTCCGGCAATTTTGTCGGCCATCATGCTGGTGGTGATTGTTTACGCCATTCTCGGTGTTAACGATCAGGGTATCGACGGTACGCCAATCAGCGCCAAAGCAGTGGGTATTACGCTGTTTGGGCCTTACGTGCTGGCGGTTGAACTGGCCTCTATGCTGCTGCTGGCCGGTCTGGTTGTGGCCTTCCACGTCGGTCGCGAAGAGCGTGCGGGTGAAGTGCTGAGCAATCGCAAAGACGACAGCGCGAAAAGAAAAACGGAGGAGCACGCATGATCCCCTTACAACATGGACTGATCCTCGCGGCAATCTTGTTCGTTCTTGGCTTAACCGGTCTGGTTATCCGTCGCAATCTGCTGTTTATGCTGATTGGTCTGGAAATCATGATTAACGCCTCCGCGCTGGCCTTTGTGGTCGCCGGGAGCTACTGGGGCCAGACCGACGGTCAGGTGATGTACATTCTTGCCATCAGCCTCGCGGCGGCGGAAGCGAGTATCGGTCTTGCGCTGCTGCTGCAACTTCACCGTCGTCGCCAGAACCTGAACATCGATTCAGTAAGTGAGATGCGCGGATGAACATGCTTGCCTTAACCATTATTTTGCCATTAGTTGGCTTCATTCTGCTGGCGTTCTCTCGCGGACGCTGGTCTGAAAATGTCTCAGCGATCGTTGGCGTTGGCTCTGTGGGCCTGGCTGCGCTGGTGACTGCTTTTATCGGCGTCGATTTCTTCGCTAACGGTGAGCAGGCTTACAGCCAGCCGCTGTGGACGTGGATGTCGGTAGGCGACTTTAACATCGGTTTCAACCTGGTGCTGGACGGCCTGTCACTGACCATGCTCTCAGTGGTCACCGGTGTGGGTTTCCTGATCCACATGTACGCCTCCTGGTATATGCGCGGTGAAGAGGGCTACTCTCGCTTCTTCGCTTACACCAACCTGTTCATTGCCAGCATGGTGGTTCTGGTTCTGGCCGACAACCTGCTGCTGATGTACCTCGGCTGGGAAGGCGTGGGCCTGTGCTCCTATCTGCTGATCGGTTTCTATTACACCGATCCGAAGAATGGTGCCGCGGCAATGAAAGCGTTTGTCGTGACCCGTGTCGGTGACGTGTTCCTCGCTTTCGCGCTGTTCATTCTCTACAACGAACTGGGCACGCTGAACTTCCGCGAAATGGTGGAACTGGCACCGGCGCACTTTGCAGACGGCAATAACATGCTGATGTGGGCGACGCTGATGCTGCTGGGTGGTGCGGTTGGTAAATCTGCGCAGTTGCCGTTGCAGACATGGCTTGCCGACGCGATGGCTGGCCCGACGCCTGTCTCTGCGCTGATCCACGCCGCAACCATGGTAACCGCAGGTGTTTACCTGATCGCCCGTACCCACGGCCTGTTCCTGATGACCCCGGAAGTTCTGCATCTGGTGGGTATTGTCGGGGCGGTTACCTTGCTGCTGGCTGGTTTTGCTGCGCTGGTACAGACCGACATCAAACGTGTTCTCGCTTACTCCACCATGAGTCAGATTGGCTACATGTTCCTCGCGCTTGGCGTGCAGGCATGGGATGCGGCGATTTTCCACTTGATGACCCACGCATTCTTTAAAGCGCTGCTGTTCCTGGCATCCGGTTCTGTCATTCTGGCCTGTCATCACGAACAGAACATCTTCAAGATGGGCGGTCTGCGTAAATCTATTCCGCTGGTTTATCTCTGCTTCCTGGTGGGCGGCGCGGCGCTGTCGGCACTGCCGCTGGTCACTGCGGGCTTCTTCAGTAAGGATGAGATCCTCGCGGGTGCGATGGCGAATGGTCATATCAATCTGATGGTGGCTGGTCTGGTCGGTGCGTTTATGACCTCGCTCTACACCTTCCGTATGATTTTCATCGTCTTCCACGGAAAAGAACAAATTCACGCTCACGCCGTGAAAGGGATCACCCACAGCCTGCCGCTGATTGTGCTGCTGATCCTTTCCACCTTCGTTGGCGCACTGATTGTACCGCCGCTGCAGGGCGTGCTTCCGCAAACCACGGAGCTGGCACACGGCAGTATGTTGACCCTGGAAATTACCTCTGGCGTGGTTGCGGTTGTTGGCATTTTGCTGGCAGCCTGGCTGTGGCTGGGTAAACGTACTCTGGTGACTTCTATCGCCAACAGTGCACCGGGTCGTCTGCTGGGAACCTGGTGGTACAACGCCTGGGGCTTTGACTGGCTGTACGACAAAGTGTTCGTCAAACCGTTCCTGGGGATCGCCTGGTTGCTGAAACGCGATCCGCTGAACTCAATGATGAACATCCCGGCGATCCTCTCGCGCTTTGCGGGTAAAGGTCTGTTGCTCAGTGAGAACGGCTACCTGCGCTGGTATGTGGCATCCATGAGCATCGGTGCGGTCGTGGTGCTGGCACTGTTGATGGTACTGCGTTGAGTTAAGGATTGTGGGATTTGCCCTCGGGCATATAAGAACGTAGGTCGGATAAGCCACTACAGCGGCGCATCCGACACTCCCCCCAATCCGAAGTGAATTTTCTGTCGTGAGAATTCGTTGAAAATCCGGTCCTGACGGGACTTTTACAAGGAATAAAGATCGCCATGTTACTACCCTGGCTAATATTAATTCCCTTTATTGGCGGCTTCCTGTGCTGGCAGACCGAACGCTTTGGCGTAAAGGTGCCGCGCTGGATCGCGCTAATCACCATGGGATTGACGCTGGCGCTGTCGCTGCAACTGTGGTTGCAGGGCGGTTATTCACTGACGCAATCCGCCGGAATTCCGCAGTGGCAGTCTGAATTCGACATGCCGTGGATCCCGCGTTTTGGAATCTCTATTCACCTCGCCATTGATGGTCTGTCGTTGCTGATGGTCGTGCTGACAGGTCTGCTCGGCGTGCTGGCGGTACTTTGCTCGTGGAATGAGATCGAAAAATATCAGGGCTTCTTCCACCTCAACCTGATGTGGATCCTGGGCGGTGTTATCGGCGTGTTCCTTGCCATCGACATGTTCCTGTTCTTCTTCTTCTGGGAAATGATGCTGGTGCCGATGTACTTCCTGATCGCACTGTGGGGGCATAAAGCTTCTGACGGTAAAACGCGTATCACGGCGGCAACCAAATTCTTCATCTACACCCAGGCGAGTGGTCTGGTGATGTTGATCGCCATCCTGGCGCTGGTCTTCGTTCACTACAATGCGACCGGTGTCTGGACCTTCAACTATGAAGAGCTGCTGAATACGCCAATGTCCAGCGGTGTGGAATATCTGTTGATGCTGGGCTTCTTCATCGCCTTTGCGGTGAAAATGCCGGTGGTTCCACTGCACGGTTGGTTGCCAGATGCCCACTCCCAGGCACCGACTGCCGGTTCCGTTGACCTCGCGGGGATCTTGCTGAAAACCGCCGCTTACGGTCTGCTGCGTTTCTCCCTGCCGTTGTTCCCGAACGCGTCGGCAGAGTTTGCGCCAATCGCGATGTGGCTGGGTGTTATCGGCATCTTCTACGGTGCGTGGATGGCCTTTGCCCAGACTGATATCAAACGTCTGATCGCCTACACCTCGGTTTCCCACATGGGCTTCGTGCTGATTGCTATCTATACCGGCAGCCAGTTGGCCTACCAGGGCGCGGTTATTCAGATGATTGCGCACGGCTTGTCGGCGGCGGGTCTGTTTATTCTCTGCGGTCAGCTCTATGAACGTATCCACACCCGTGACATGCGCATGATGGGCGGTCTGTGGAGCAAAATGAAATGGCTGCCAGCACTGTCGCTGTTCTTTGCTGTGGCAACGCTTGGGATGCCGGGCACTGGTAACTTCGTCGGTGAATTTATGATTCTGTTCGGCAGCTTCCAGGTCGTCCCGGTCATTACCGTTATCTCTACTTTTGGGCTGGTCTTTGCGTCTGTTTATTCGCTGGCAATGCTGCATCGCGCTTACTTCGGTAAGGCGAAAAGCGAGATTGCCAGCCAGGAACTGCCAGGGATGTCGCTGCGTGAGTTGTTTATGATCCTGTTGCTGGTGGTGCTGCTGGTACTGCTGGGCTTCTGGCCGCAGCCGATTCTGGATACCTCGCACTCCGCGATTGGCAATATCCAGCAGTGGTTTGTTAATTCCGTTACTACTACAAGGCCGTAAATCGCCATGACAATAACTCCACAAAACCTGATCGCACTGCTACCGTTGCTGATCGTCGGCTTGACGGTGGTGGTTGTGATGCTCTCCATTGCGTGGCGACGCAATCACTTCCTCAACGCCACGCTGTCGGTCATTGGGCTTAACGCGGCGCTGGTTTCGCTCTGGTTTGTTGGCCAGGCGGGCGCTATGGACGTCACGCCGCTGATGCGTGTTGATGGTTTCGCCATGCTCTACACCGGGCTGGTACTTCTGGCGAGCCTCGCCACCTGTACTTTTGCCTACCCGTGGCTTGAAGGTTATAACGACAATAAGGACGAGTTCTACCTGTTGGTGTTAATTGCCTCCTTGGGTGGGATCTTGCTGGCGAATGCCAACCATCTGGCGTCTCTGTTCCTCGGTATCGAACTGATCTCTCTGCCGTTGTTTGGCCTGGTCGGTTACGCTTTCCGCCAGAAACGTTCGCTGGAAGCCAGTATCAAATACACCATTCTTTCTGCCGCAGCGTCTTCTTTCTTGCTGTTCGGTATGGCGCTGGTGTACGCGCAGTCTGGCGACCTGTCGTTCGTCGCGCTGGGTAAAAACCTCGGTGATGGTATGCTCAACGAGCCGCTGTTACTGGCGGGTTTTGGCCTGATGATTGTCGGCCTCGGCTTCAAACTTTCTCTGGTGCCGTTCCACCTGTGGACACCAGACGTATACCAGGGCGCGCCTGCGCCGGTTTCCACCTTCCTGGCGACGGCGAGCAAAATCGCTATCTTCGGCGTGGTGATGCGTCTGTTCCTTTACGCACCGGTGGGCGACAGCGAAGCGATTCGCGTGGTGCTGGCGATTATCGCCTTTGCCTCCATCATCTTCGGTAACCTGATGGCGCTGAGCCAGACCAATATCAAACGTCTGCTCGGTTACTCGTCTATCTCTCACCTCGGTTATCTGCTGGTGGCACTGATTGCGCTGCAAACCGGCGAGATGTCGATGGAAGCGGTAGGGGTTTACCTCGCCGGTTATCTGTTCAGCAGCCTCGGCGCGTTCGGTGTGGTCAGCCTGATGTCCAGCCCGTATCGTGGCCCGGATGCTGATTCCCTGTTCTCTTACCGCGGACTGTTCTGGCATCGTCCGATCCTCGCGGCGGTGATGACGGTGATGATGCTGTCACTGGCCGGTATCCCGATGACGCTGGGCTTTATCGGTAAGTTCTACGTGCTGGCGGTCGGTGTTCAGGCGCACCTGTGGTGGCTGGTGGGCGCTGTGGTTGTCGGTTCGGCAATCGGCCTCTACTACTACCTGCGCGTGGCGGTGAGCCTGTACCTTCATGGTTCAGAACAGCCAAACCGTGATGCACCGTCAGACTGGCAGTACACGGCAGGCGGCATCGTGGTGCTGATCTCCGCACTGTTGGTACTGGTGCTGGGTGTATGGCCGCAACCGCTGATCAGCATTGTACGTTTGGCAATGCCGCTGATGTAAGCAGTCAGTTCGTAAGTCAGAAAGCCGCCGACATGTTCGGCGGTTTTTTATGGTGCCTTTGACACCATCACCCAACAATAACCGTCAGCGCATGATTCCCTTGTCGCAGCATACGTCGATACGCGCTAATCAACTTCTCCATATCAAGCATGATCGACGCAAAGAGTTGGCCCTCTAACTCTTCTGAAAAGGTCACTCCCGGATAAATCTCCATTTCATTGAGTCGCTTAATGGAAAACTGTTTACGCAGCTCACTTCGATCCAGAGCTTCCAGGCGGTCGATTGTCGCGGCTAACTCCTGATTCCAGGTCAATCCCAGGAAACCATCTATGCCATCTTCGAGGCTGTGTTCACCAAGCACGGCACGACTTAGCGGGTCATTCTTCGCGGGATCAAAAGCAGAGGTGCCTGTCAGGCCAAAATGTAAAAAATCCCAGCGCTTATCAATATCCAGTCGGCGTAAACCTGAAAGCGTGTCGTGAATATTGTCCATCAAAGGTTTTTCAGTAGACTCAAGCAGTTGGTTAACCTTTTCTGAATTAATTTCCGCAAAATAACCAATCATTCCCATTTGTTTTCCTCCGTTGAATTTCATTTTTCGCATCTTAAATCAGATGCCACAAAATAAAATTACAGCAGTCATTTTTCTGGAGCTGCCTCGAGAAATTTTTATTATTTACTGTTATGCAACAAACTAATAACGCCATCAATTACCTGCGCCATTTTCTGGTAATTGAGTCTGTCTGCAGTATCGCCAGACTGGTGATATTGTTTATTTCGATAAAACGCAGTGTCTGTAATCATGACGGCAGGAATATCTTGCTGCCAGTAATTGAGATGGTCGGAGAAATCGATACCGGGAATAAATCCCGGTGCGTTAATAGAATAAACAGGCAACTCTGTTGCTGATAACAACGCAGATTTTACCTGACGCACAGCGCTGATATCCTGCATTCTGCCAACCACTGCAATAAAATCACCACGGTCGGGATAAAGCCAGGACATGACAGAGTAAGGGTAATCCTGACTCCCGGATGCGGAGTCGTAATAACCAATCATCTCCAGCGCTATCATTAATTTCACCGGACGCTCAAGCGAAGCGGCGTGTACCGCGCTCCCCATTTCATCGCTACGAAAGAAGGGCGGTTCTTCCGACGCATAGGCGACTAGTTGAACGCCTGTTTTCGGCGCTTGCTGCTGTAACAAACGTGCCAGCTCCAGTAGTCCGGCGACGCCGCTGGCGTTATCATCCGCGCCTGGCGTATAGATTAATTGGTCGTTTTCATAACTGGTTGCGGAATCATAGTGCGCCCCAATAATAATCAGCGATCCATCGGCAGGACCGTAATCAGCAACAATGTTTTTGTAGGGGCCACCAGTAATGGGGACGTCCTGCACGGTAACTCTGGCACCGCTACTGACAAAGACCTCTTTTATATACTCTGCGGATCTATTCAGATTATCAATATTGTCAGCACTACGTGGATGCACAGTTTGTGTAAAGTAACGAACTGTTTTTTCTAATTGCTCGGGACTTGCGTGCCGGGGCGTTGGCGGTAATGCATTGACCCAGGGTTGATAAAAAACAATTAGAGGAAGTGAAAGCAAGAACAATATAAAAAAGGGAAAGGTTATTTTTTTCATATACAAATTATTAATAGGTTTTGTTGTTGAATTATTATTTGTTATGGGTTTCGGGATTGTATTTTATTAAGATTGGTCGGATTATACAAAGAGTCTATTTTATGTCTGGTAGCTGAGTTTATTTAAAAGGATTTTATATGCGAAATAAAAATATAATCATGTTGCTTATTAGTAGTTTGATTTTGTCAGGATGTGGGCAGGAATCTGATGATAAGGAAAGTCAGCAACAACAATCTACTACACCCACAGACCAGCAAGTACTTGCCGCGCAACAAGCGGCAACAAAAGTGGCGGAGCAAAGAGCCGCCGCCGCTAAAGCCGCTGCAGACGCGAAAGCAAAAACCTTAGCCCAGCATGAAGCGCAACAATCCTCAGACAAACAGGCTTTGCCGGGGCGATTGCAGGAAGCGCCAACATTTGAAAGAGCGGCTAAAGCAAAAGCTACACGTATCGCAAATCCAGGAACAGCTCGCTACCAGCAGTTCGATGATAATCCGGTTAAGCAGGTAGCGCAAAACCCGTTGGCGACGTTTAGCCTTGACGTCGACACTGGCAGCTATGCAAATGTACGGCGTTTCCTCAATCAAGGGCTGTTACCTCCGCCAGACTCTGTGCGGGTGGAGGAGATGGTCAATTATTTTCCGTCAGACTGGGTTATTAATGATAAAAGCAATAATAAAGAGCCTGTTCCCGCCACTAAGCCAATACCTTTCGCTATGCGCTATGAACTGGCATCTGCGCCCTGGAATGAGCAGCGAACATTGCTGAAAGTTGATATCCTGGCGAAAGATCGCAAAAGTGAAGAGTTACCAGCTTCTAATCTGGTCTTTCTTATCGACACTTCTGGTTCAATGATTTCTAGTGAACGTTTGCCACTTATTCAGTCTTCGTTGAAATTATTGGTCAAAGAACTTCGTGAGCAGGATAACATTGCCATCGTAACCTACGCTGGCGACTCCCGTATTGCGTTGCCTTCTACCTCAGGGAATCACAAGTCAGAAATTAATGCCGCGATTGATTCGCTGGATGCGGAAGGCAGTACCAATGGCGGTGCCGGGCTGGAACTGGCTTATCAGCAGGCGGCGAAGGGGTTTATTAAGGGCGGCATCAATCGCATTTTATTGGCCACTGACGGTGACTTTAACGTTGGTATTGACGATCCAAAATCGATTGAATCAATGGTCAAAAAACAGCGGGAGTCCGGTGTTACTCTTTCGACGCTTGGCGTGGGGGATGACAATTACAACGAGGCAATGATGGTGCGAATTGCCGATGTTGGTAACGGCAACTACAGCTACATTGATACTCTCTCTGAAGCGCAGAAAGTGTTGAACAGTGAAATGCGGCAGACGTTGATTACCGTAGCAAAAGATGTCAAAGCGCAAATAGAGTTTAACCCCGCGTGGGTAACGGAATACCGTCAGATTGGTTATGAAAAGCGCCAACTTCGGGCGGAGGATTTTAATAACGACAACGTTGATGCGGGGGATATTGGCGCAGGTAAACATATAACGTTGTTATTCGAATTAACGCTGAATGGGCAAAAAGCATCAATTGATAAGTTACGCTATGCCCCGGATAACAAATCAGCGAAATCAGATAAAGCGAAAGAACTGGCCTGGTTAAAGATTCGTTGGAAATACCCGCAGGGAAAAGAAAGTCAGTTAGTTGAATTCCCGTTGGCACCCACAATAAACGCACCTTCAGAAGATATGCGTTTTCGCGCAGCAGTCGCTGCGTTTGGGCAAAAATTGCGCGGTTCTGAATACCTGAATAATACATCCTGGCAGCAGATCGAACAGTGGGCGCGGCAAGCGAAAGGACCGGATCAACAAGGCTACAGAGCGGAATTTATTCGCCTGATTGGGCTGGCGGAAGGTCTGGACAATTCACAAAACTAAAAATGATAAATCTGTTTGCCGGATATCGACATCAAGCGTATTCGGCAAACAGATGAAAAATACGTCAAATAAGTGCGTTGGCATCATTAAATTAATCTGCCAACTAACCACCGCTTTCGACTTAAATGCTAAACACCGCGAAATCGCTCGCCAGTTCGGTTGCCGGGAAAATCGACCGGCATTCGTGTAACAAGTGCTGACAGCCTTTATCATCATAGCGCGAACTAACATGGGTAATGATTAGTTTACCGACACCAGCTTCACGGGCCAGTGCCGCCGCCTGGCGTGTGGAGCTGTGGCCGCGACTGTTGGCTTTGGCCTCCATCGCCATATCCAGCGTCGCTTCGTGAACCATTATGTCGACACCTTTAGCAAGGTCGATTGCGGCATCGCAAGGGCCGGTATCACCGAAAATGGCGATTGATTTACCCGGTGTAGGCGCGTCTAAATAATCAGCGCCGTTAATCTGCCGACCGTCTTCCAGCGTGACTGCTTTGCCTTTTTTCAAATCCTGAAACAACGGACCGGGTTGTACACCGGCATCTTTTAACGCCCGGGCGTTCAGCGCGCCAGGTTTATCATGTTCCTCAATACGATAGCCGTAACATTCCAGCGGATGTTCCATCGGATAAGCTGTCACTTTACGCAAGCCATCATCAAGAATTTCGCCTGCGCTAATTTCAATAATCTCCAGTGGATAATCAGTCCACGAGCCACTAATGCGTAACGCTGTCTCAACAAATTCACGGATACCTTGCGGACCATAAATGGTTAAGGGTTGCACAATGCCTGACATGGAACGACTGCATAGCAACCCGGGCAAGCCAAAAAGATGATCGCCATGTAAATGGCTTATAAAAATCCTGTCCAGTTTTCCGGGGTTAAATGCCGTGTGCAACATCTGGTGTTGTGTACCTTCACCGCAGTCAAATAACCAAAGCCCGGCTCGCGTTGGATGTTGCAGATTAAGCAATATTGCCGTGACATTCCGTGTTCGGGTCGGAACCCCCGCTGAAGTACCTAAAAAAATTAATTCCATGAGTTCATCACGCTGCTGAAAATATTCCAGCTAGTATAAAGCAAACAGCACAAAGGAGCCTTCCATGATCGACTGGCAAGATCTGCATCATTCTGATTTATCTGTTTCTCAGCTTTATGCCTTATTACAACTACGCTGCGCGGTATTTGTGGTGGAGCAAAACTGCCCTTATCAGGATATCGACGGTGATGATCTGGTAGGAGAAAATCGCCATCTTCTCGGCTGGCATCACGGGACACTGGTGGCGTATGCGAGGATACTGAAAAGTGATGATGATCTCGAACCGGTGGTGATTGGTCGGGTGATTGTCAGCGAGGCCTTACGCGGCGAAAAAATCGGTCAGCAATTGATGAGCAAGGCGCTGGAATCATGTACGCGCCACTGGCCGGACAAGGCGATTTATCTGGGGGCGCAGGCGCACTTACAAAACTTTTATGAGCAATTTGGTTTCATCCCAGTGACCGATATTTATGAGGAAGATGGTATTCCGCATATCGGGATGGCGCGCGAGGTTAATCAGGCGTGATTGATAACAGTTGTCTATAGTTAGTGGCAGGTTTTACGTAAATGGAGAACGAGAATGTCTAATCAATTTAGTGATACACGTATCGATGACGACCTGACGTTACTGAGTGAAACACTGGAAGAGGTGCTACGCTCCTCTGGCGATCCCGCCGATCAAAAATATGTTGAGCTAAAGGCGCGGGCAGAAAAGGCGCTGGATGATGTGAAAAAAAGGGTAAGTCAGGCTTCCGACAGCTATTACTATCGGGCGAAGCAGGCGGTATATCGTGCCGATGACTACGTCCATGAAAAACCCTGGCAGGGGATTGGTGTGGGCGCGGCCGTTGGACTGGTATTAGGACTGTTGCTGGCACGCCGTTAAAACCTCCCTACACTGGGGTACTGCATTTTTTGTGCAGTACCCCGTATAATGTGAGGCTTTTAACAGGGAGAGGTCCGCGTGCAATCACTTACTACGGCGCTGGGAAATCTACTGCGCCATTTGTCGCAAGAGATTCCGGCGACACCCGGCATTCGGGTTTTCGATGTTCCTTTCCCCCTTAATGACGCTTTTGATGCTTTAAGCTGGTTGGCCAGTCAGCAAACGTATCCGCAATTCTACTGGCAACAACGTAATGGTGATGAAGAGGCCGCGGTGCTGGGCGCGATTGCCAGCTTTACGTCGTTGGACCAGGCACAACGTTTTCTTCGTCAGTACCCGGAACATCCCGACTTACGCATTTGGGGGCTGAATGCGTTTGACCCGTCACAAGGTCATTTACTTTTGCCGCGTCTGGAATGGCGGCGCTGTGCGGGAAAAGCGAGCTTTCGCCTGACCCTTTTCAGCGAAACGTCCCTTCAGAATGACGCAAATCAGGCAAAAGAATTCATTACTACACTGGCGAATACCAAACCGTTGCCCGCGTTGCATTTAACCACTCCACAAGAAAACCACTGGCCAGACAAATCGGGCTGGACGCGGTTAATTAAACTGGCGACCGACACCATTGCGGAAGGTGAGCTGGATAAAGTCGTACTGGCGCGGGCGACAGATCTGCATTTTGCAAGTCCGGTCAATGCGGCGGCAATGATGGCTGCCAGCCGTCGACTGAATCTTAACTGTTACCATTTCTACATGGGCTTTGATGGCGAAAGCGCATTTCTCGGCTCAACGCCTGAGCGACTATGGCGGCGGCGTGACAAAGCGCTGCGCACTGAAGCCCTTGCCGGAACGGTGGCAAATCACCCCGACGATAAACAGGCGCAGCGGTTGGCCGAGTGGCTGATGGCGGATGATAAAAACCAACGTGAAAACATGCTGGTGGTGGAAGATATCTGCCAGCGATTACAGTCTGATACCCAGACACTGGATATTTTGCCGCCGCAGGTACTTCGCCTGCGAAAAGTACAACATCTGCGTCGCTGCATCTGGACTTCACTCAATAAAGCAGATGACGAGGTTTGCTTGCATCAGTTGCAGCCAACGGCAGCCGTAGCAGGCTTACCGCGCGATCTGGCGCGGCAGTTTATCGCGCAACACGAACCGTTTACCCGTGAATGGTACGCTGGCTCTGCGGGTTATCTTTCTCTACAACAAAGTGAATTCTGCGTTTCCCTGCGCTCGGCAAAAATCAGTGACAATGTAGTGCGTCTGTATGCCGGAGCAGGTATTGTCCGTGGCTCAGATCCCGAGCAAGAGTGGCAGGAAATCGACAACAAAGCGGCAGGACTGCGGACTTTATTACAAATGGAATAGTAATGAGTCGCATCATTATCGATTCATATCAATAATCTAATTTTGTAGCTCTCTATACTTAGCCGCAATATTGATACCGGACAAACTCATGTCAGTAAGCGCATTTAACCGACGCTGGGCGGCGGTCATTCTGGAAGCATTAACACGTCACGGCGTCAGACACGTCTGCATCGCCCCTGGCTCTCGTTCTACGCCATTAACTCTGGCGGCAGCGGAAAATTCCGCATTCATTCATCACACCCATTTTGATGAGCGTGGGCTGGGACATCTGGCGCTGGGGCTGGCGAAGGTCAGCAAACAGCCGGTGGCGGTGATTGTGACCTCCGGCACGGCGGTAGCGAATCTCTATCCGGCGCTGATTGAGGCTGGGCTAACTGGAGAAAAACTGATCCTGTTAACCGCCGATCGTCCTCCGGAACTGATTGATTGCGGTGCGAATCAGGCGATTCGCCAGCCGGGTATGTTCGCTTCTCATCCCACGCATAGCATTTCACTACCACGCCCGACCCAGGATATTCCTGCGCGTTGGCTGGTTTCCACCATCGATCACGCTTTAGGTACGCTGCATACGGGGGGAGTCCATATCAACTGCCCGTTTGCCGAACCGCTGTATGGCGAGATGGACGACACGGGGCTGGCGTGGCAACAACGCTTGGGCGACTGGTGGCAGGATGATAAACCGTGGCTGCGTGAAGCCCCTCGGCTGGAGAGCGAAAAACAGCGCGACTGGTTCTTCTGGCGGCAAAAGCGCGGCGTGGTGGTTGCGGGGCGCATGAGTGCGGAAGAGGGCAAAAAAGTTGCCCAGTGGGCGCAAACTCTTGGCTGGCCGCTGATTGGCGACGTGCTGTCGCAAACCGGGCAACCGCTGCCGTGTGCCGACTTGTGGTTAGGTAATACTAAAGCGATTGGCGAGTTACAGCAGGCGCAGATTGTGATCCAGATGGGTAGTAGCCTGACCGGAAAACGGTTACTGCAATGGCAGGCGAATTGTGAACCGGAAGAATACTGGATTGTTGATAACATCGAAGGGCGACTCGACCCGGCGCATCACCGTGGACGTCGGCTGATTGCCAATATTACTGACTGGCTGGAGTTGCATCCGGCTGAAAAACGTCAGCCCTGGTGCGTGGAGATCCCGCGTCTGGCTGAACAGGCGATGCAGGCAGTTGTTACCCGTCGCGATGCATTTGGCGAAGCGCAACTGGCGCACCGCATCAGCGAATACCTACCGGAACAGGGGCAACTGTTTGTCGGTAACAGCCTGGTGGTGCGTTTGATCGACGCACTCTCGCAACTTCCGGCAGGTTACCCGGTTTACAGCAACCGTGGAGCCAGCGGTATTGACGGTCTGATCTCGACCGCCGCTGGCGTTCAGCGGGCGAGCGGTAAACCGACACTGGCGATTGTTGGCGATCTCTCGGCGCTTTACGACCTGAACGCGCTGGCCTTGCTGCGCCAGGTTTCCGCGCCGCTGGTATTAATTGTGGTGAACAATAACGGCGGGCAAATCTTCTCGCTACTTCCCACACCAAAAAGCGAGCGTGAGCGTTTTTATTTAATGCCACAGAACGTTCATTTTGAGCACGCTGCCGCCATGTTCGAACTGAAATATCATCGCCCGCAAAACTGGGATGAGTTTGAATCGGCTCTGGCTGGCGCATGGCGCACCCCGACCACCACCGTGATTGAAATGGTCGTTAACGATACTGATGGTGCGCAAACACTCCAGCAGTTGCTGGCGCAGGTAAGCCATTTATGATCCTGCATGCGCAGGCAAAACACGGCAAGCCAGGTTTACCCTGGCTGGTTTTTCTGCACGGTTTTTCCGGAGATTGCCGCGAATGGCAGGAAGTGGGCGAGGCGTTTACGGACTACTCGCGATTGTATGTGGATCTCCCCGGACACGGCGGTTCAATGGCTATCAGCGTTGATGGTTTTGCTGATGTCACCGATGTGCTGCATAACACTCTTGTTAGTTACAACATACTAAATTACTGGCTGGTGGGATACTCCCTCGGTGGACGCGTGGCGATGATGGCGGCTTGTCAGGGGATGCCGGGGATTGGTGGGGTGATTGTCGAAGGCGGGCATCCAGGGCTGCAAAGTGCTGAACAACGTGCAGAACGTCAGCTTTCCGATCACCGCTGGGCGCAGCGTTTTCGCTCAGAACCGTTAACCGCGGTATTTACCGACTGGTATCAACAGCCTGTTTTTGCCTCGCTCAACGATGAGCAACGCCGGGAGCTGGTGGCACTGCGCAGCAACAATAACGGTGTAACTCTTGCCGCCATGCTGGAGGCTACTTCTCTCGCCGTCCAGCCTGATTTACGTGCTAACCTTAGCGCCCGCACATTTACGTTTTATTATTTATGTGGTGAACGTGACAGCAAATTCCGCGCTCTGGCAGCGGAACTGGCTGCCGACTGCCATGTCATTCCTCGCGCCGGACATAACGCGCACCGGGAAAATCCCGCTGGCGTAATCGCAAGTCTGGCGCAGATCTTGCGTTTCTGACTAAAGGACACAATATGATTTATCCTGATGAAGCAATGCTTTACGCACCGGTTGAATGGCACGACTGTTCCGAAGGTTTCGAGGACATTCGTTATGAAAAATCCACCGACGGTATCGCAAAAATCACCATTAATCGTCCGCAGGTGCGCAATGCCTTCCGTCCTCTGACGGTAAAAGAGATGATCCAGGCGCTGGCGGATGCGCGTTATGACGATAACATCGGCGTAATTATTCTGACTGGCGCAGGCGATAAAGCATTCTGCTCTGGCGGCGATCAGAAAGTGCGCGGCGACTACGGCGGCTATAAAGATGACTCCGGCGTACATCACCTGAACGTGCTGGACTTCCAGCGTCAGATCCGTACCTGTCCGAAACCGGTTGTCGCGATGGTTGCAGGTTACTCCATCGGCGGCGGTCATGTTCTACATATGATGTGCGACCTGACCATTGCGGCTGAAAACGCTATTTTCGGTCAGACTGGTCCGAAAGTTGGTTCCTTCGACGGTGGCTGGGGCGCTTCTTATATGGCTCGCATTGTCGGGCAGAAAAAAGCGCGTGAAATCTGGTTCCTGTGCCGTCAGTACGACGCCAAACAGGCGCTGGATATGGGCCTTGTGAACACCGTTGTACCGCTGGCGGATCTGGAAAAAGAAACCGTCCGCTGGTGTCGCGAAATGCTGCAAAACAGCCCAATGGCACTGCGCTGCCTGAAAGCCGCGCTGAATGCTGACTGTGATGGTCAGGCGGGGCTGCAGGAGCTGGCAGGTAACGCCACCATGCTGTTCTACATGACGGAAGAAGGTCAGGAAGGTCGTAACGCTTTCAACCAGAAACGTCAGCCTGATTTCAGCAAATTCAAACGGAATCCGTAATGCGTAGCGCGCAGGTATACCGCTGGCAGATCCCCATGGACGCGGGGGTGGTTCTGCGCGACAGGCGGTTAAAAACCCGCGACGGGCTGTATGTTTGCCTGCGTGAGGGCGAGCGTGAAGGGTGGGGAGAGATCTCCCCACTGCCGGGTTTCAGTCAGGAAACCTGGGAAGAAGCGCAGAGCGTGCTGCTTTCCTGGGTAAATAACTGGCTGGCAGGTGATTGCGAGCTACCGCAGATGCCTTCCGTCGCCTTTGGTGTGAGCTGTGCGCTGGCGGAGCTTACTGATGCGTTGCCGCAGGCAGCCAATTACCGTGCAGCGCCGCTGTGTAATGGCGATCCCGACGACCTGATCCTCAAACTTGCCGATATGCCTGGTGAGAAAGTGGCGAAGGTCAAAGTGGGATTGTACGAAGCGGTGCGCGACGGCATGGTGGTGAATCTGTTGCTGGAAGCGGTTCCGGATCTGCATTTGCGTCTTGACGCAAATCGCGCCTGGACGCCGCTGAAGGGTCAGCAGTTTGCGAAATACGTCAACCCTGATTACCGCGACCGCATCGCCTTCCTTGAAGAACCGTGCAAAACCCGTGATGATTCGCGCGCGTTTGCCCGTGAAACCGGCATCGCTATTGCCTGGGATGAAAGTCTGCGTGAGGCGGATTTTGCCTTTGTGGCAGAAGAAGGGGTTCGGGCTGTGGTTATCAAGCCCACGCTAACCGGTAGCCTGGAGAAAGTGCGTGAACAGGTGCAGGCAGCCCACGCGCTGGGGCTGACGGCGGTGATCAGTTCTTCCATCGAGTCGAGTTTAGGTTTAACGCAACTGGCGCGGGTTGCCGCCTGGTTAACGCCCGACACTATTCCGGGGCTGGATACGCTGGATCTGATGCAGGCGCAGCAGGTTCGTCGCTGGCCGGGTAGCCCGCTGCCGTTAGTGGAAGTGGATGCTCTGGAGCGGCTGCTATGATCTTCTCTGACTGGCCGTGGCGTCACTGGCGGCAAGTGCGGGGAGAAGCCATTGCCTTGCGTCTCAATAACGAGCAACTCAACTGGCGCGAGCTTTGTAGTCGCGTCGATGAGTTGGCTTCGGGTTTTGTGGCGCAGGGTGTGGTTGCAGGCAGCGGGGTGATGTTGCGGGCATGGAATACACCGCAAACGCTGCTCGTCTGGCTGGCGCTACTACAATGTGGGGCGCGAGTTCTGCCCGTAAACCCACAGCTTCCGCAACCGTTGCTTGAGGAATTGTTGCCCAATCTTACTCTGCAATTCGCGTTGGTGCCGGAAGGAGAAAACACGTTTCCGGCGTTAACTTCGCTGCAAATTCAGGTAGGAGAAGGCGCATACGTTGCCTCGTGGCAGCCGCAGCGTTTGTGCTCCATGACCTTAACTTCTGGTTCCACCGGTTTGCCGAAAGCCGCTGTCCATACCTGCCAGGCACACCTTGCCAGTGCGCAAGGTGTGTTATCGCTGATCCCCTTTGGTGAGCACGATGACTGGTTGCTCTCTTTGCCGCTGTTTCATGTTTCCGGTCAGGGGATTTTGTGGCGCTGGTTATACGCTGGCGCGCGGATGACGGTACGCGACAAACAACCGCTGGAACAAATGCTGGCAGGCTGTACTCACGCCTCGCTGGTGCCGACGCAGCTCTGGCGATTGCTGGTAAATCGCAGTTCGGTTTCCCTGAAAGCGGTGTTGCTTGGCGGCGCGGCAATTCCGGTCGAACTGACGGAG
Organism: Escherichia sp. KTE52; assembly: GCF_000408325.1. Lineage (NCBI taxonomy): Bacteria > Pseudomonadati > Pseudomonadota > Gammaproteobacteria > Enterobacterales > Enterobacteriaceae > Escherichia > Escherichia sp. KTE52. The sequence goes on along the minus strand of NZ_KE138677.1, from coordinate 681,996 downwards.
CAGGCACGCGGGCAGGGCATTCGTTGCTTTTGCGGCTATGGCCTGACAGAGTTCGCCTCTACGGTGTGTGCGAAAGAAGCCGACGGTCTGGCTGATGTCGGTTTTCCGTTGCCGGGGCGGGAAGTCAAAATCGTCAAGGATGAAGTATGGCTACGGGCTGCCAGCATGGCGGAGGGTTACTGGCGGAACGGACAACTGGTGCCGCTGGTCAATGACGAAGGCTGGTACGCTACCCGCGATCGTGGTGAGCTGCATAATGGCAAGCTGACTATTGTCGGGCGCTTAGACAACCTGTTCTTTAGCGGCGGCGAAGGTATTCAGCCTGAAGAGGTGGAGCGGGTTATTGCTGCGCATCCGGCGGTTTTGCAGGTATTTATCGTTCCCGTTGCAGACAAGGAGTTTGGTCATCGACCGGTAGCCGTTGTGGAGTATGACCAGCAAAGTGTTGATCTTAGCGAATGGGTGAAAGACAAGCTGGCGCGTTTTCAGCAACCAGTGCGTTGGCTTATGCTGCCGCCAGAGTTGAAAAACGGCGGCATTAAAATTTCACGTCAGGTGCTAAAAGAGTGGGTGCAACGTCAGGATTAAAAAATCATTAGTTTCATCTCTCATTTCCGCTATTCCATTGCCGTTGATAAAGAGTTTATCTGTTAATCTGTAAATTAATGTGAAAATTCTTATTAAACAGGATGGTGCAATGGAATGGCTGGTCAAAAAATCGTGCAGTAATAAGCAAGATAACAGACACATACTGAAGCTTTGTGATGCTGGCGGCACGATAAGAATGATTGCTGAAGTGCAAACTGACTTTAGCGTTAAATCAGGTGACCTGCTTTCTCCTCTACAGGATGCGCTTTATTGCATTAACCGGGAAAAGCAGCACACGGTGAAAGTCCTCTCGGCAAGCAGTTATAGTCCTGATGAGTGGGAACGACAGTGTAAATCTGGTGAAAAACATCAGTAACGTTGTTTTGCAATCGGCATGAAAATCAGCGTTAATCCGCACATAATACAGGCTACGCCCAGCATAGCCTTCAGCGAAAAAGTTCCTTCCCAGCCGGGAAGTATCATTGATGCAATCCATACCAGTACATAACTTACACTCAGTAAGGCGTAGGCTTTGCTGAGTGCCAGTTGATGTAACGCTTTATACCAGCAAAAAACGGAGATCAGATAACCAACCAGGCCGACAACCAGCATTCGGGCACCGAAATCAAAAGTAAAAAACGCTGCGATAAAATCCCATAATTGCGTCATCGGCGGCAGATGACTCGCCGCATAACCCAGACTTAATTGTGCAGCGGAAGCAATAATGACGCTGAATAATCCCCACATCAGGCCCATTACACCGTACTCCCCAGGATCACAATGCCGCCAATAATGAATGCCACCCCACACCAGTGGCGAAAAGACACCGGTTCGTGCCACAGTTTTATTGCTGCCAGCGTCACCCAGACAAAATTCAGGCTCAACATCGGGTAGGCAATGCCTACCGGCACGTTCTGTAATACCAGTAGCCAGAGTGCCATTGCCAGCCCGAGGCACACCAATGCCAGCGTCAGCCACAGTGCAATATGTTTGCGCCGTTTACTTACCGCCACAAAGCGAGTTGCCTGTTTCTGGCAGAGTTGCCCGGCTACGCTAAGCAGGCTGGCAAAGACTAAAATCAGCCAGATCATTTGGGGCGATACTGAATGAGCACCAGACGCCCCTGATGATCGACGGCATCTGCAGGTGGAATGGCGAGACGGTTGATATCCTCATCGTGGTCAACCGAAAGCACGAGTGTAATAATCCCCTCCTGTCGATGCTGATTTAGCCATTTGGCAAAATCATCGCCGCTGACAAATCTGCTTTTCGCATCCGGGTAATTAAGACCATATTTCAATTCACCCGTCTGGCGATACATGATGATGTCGTCGCGTTGCAGGCTCCATGCCAGACCAGCGGCAACACCGACGCTATCAGTAAGAATATAGCGGCTCGGCTGGAGTGACTCTTGCGTCATCTCAACAAAAAACTGCGGGTGTTTCCCTTCCATGACTCTGTCGGGGATCGCAAATCCCACGAGCAACGCCAGCCCCAACGGACAAAGCGCCGCAAAGGGCCAGTTTTTTTCCACATTCGTTAAGGTGTACCAACCGAAAAATGCCCACAGCGAAAAAATCGACCAGGAACAAAAGACCTTATAGATTTCGAAAGTCTGCCAGACAGGCGTGCCCATTGGTCCCCAGGGCGAAACAACAAACGTGGCAATAATGCCAGTGACGCCAAAAGCGATGTTAATCCAGCCATTAATCCGCAGCGCCAGAGGATTATTTTTTGCTGCCAGCAAAGCGTAATGCACCATCAGCATTGCCAGAGGCGCAAAGCAGGAGAGAATATAGGTCGGTAATTTACCTTTGGCGACAGAGAAAAACAGCAGCGGCATCACCGCCCAGCTCAAGAGATAGACGGTTGCGGAATGACGACGGTTTTTCCAGCTTGCGCGCAGCGCGCCGGGGAGCAATCCCAGCCACGGCAGACTACCGGCAATGATGACAGGCAAGTAGTACCAGAACGGGGCTTTATGTTGGGCATCATCCATCGCAAAGCGTTGAACATGTTCAACCCAGAAAAAGTAATGCCAGAAGTCAGGCTCCCGTTGTGCTATTGCCAGCCCCCAGGGAAGAACAGTCAGTACGCAACTGGCAACAGCCAGTCCGCCGTAAATAAGGAGATCTTTCCAGCGTTTTTGCATGGCTACCCACGGCAGCACGCTCAATACCGGTACGGCGAGGGCGAGAAAACCTTTAGTCATCACCCCCATGCCGCAGGTTAACCCCAGCAGTAAAAATCCCGCGCTTTTGCCTTTCCAGGTTTGCGCGTCCATTGCCAGCCAGAAGCTGCACATTCCCGCCATCAGCCAGAATGCAATGAATGGGTCGAGCACCGCATAAGTGCCGATGGCGTAGACAATAAACAGCGAGAGATAAACCACTGCGGCGAGTAGTGCCAGACGCTTATCGTGCCATAAACGCAGAGAAAACCAGGCCACCAGCGCGGCGGTTAACAGGGTCGCAAAGATAACGCCTGCCCGCACACCAACGTTATTCGCGCCAAACAGCCATTGCCCAATACTGTTGATCCAGTATCCGGCAATGGGTTTTTCGAAATAGCGTAGCCCTAACAGATGGGGCACAATCCAGTCGCCGGAGGCCAACATTTCCCGACTGATTTCCGCATAACGCGTTTCATCGGGTTGCCAGAGCAGACGATAATTAATCGGCAAGAGATAATAGACAGTGATAAACGCAAAGAATGCTGCGTAATAGCGAACAGATTTCATGGACGAGTTCCCGCAGCTTGTTGGCAACCGAGCCAGCCTTCACGTCCGGCAATACTTCCGCGGACAACTTGCCCGAGTGGCAAAGTCTCTGATAACAACTCGCTTAAAGGGCAAAACGTAATACCTGCACAGGCGGCACGTTTCAGAAGATCGACAAAATAATGCTGATAAGTGCAGCCTTCGACTTCTGCATGAATGGTATAAACTGGCGTCCCTTTCTCTCGCAGGATGCGGTTGAGCAGCCAGCCGTTAAAATCTTCCGCTTTCACATCCCGGCCAATGACTTCATCCCAGGTGGGTAACGTCACCGGGATTTGTGCTGTACCCGGTTTTCCTGATTCGAGCAACGGACGAAACGGCATTACTCCGCGACAATCGCTGTTGTAGCGCAAATGGAACGCTTCTTTTGCCTCAATCACCTGTTGATCGGCTCGCCAGCCAGCGGCGGCGGAACAGGTTATCGGTTGGCCAATAATCTCTTCCAGTGTGTGAAGACCACGCGCGATATCGTTCACCATCGTTTGCCGATCCCAGCTACCGCTATGGGCTTGCCAGGCGTGGTGATCCCAGGCGTGCAGGCCAACTTCGTGGTGTTTAGCCGCTTCACGAATGATGTCGGCATTGGCGTGGCCAATCTCTTTTCCTGGCCATGCAGTGCCTGCCAGCAGAATATCCCAGCCATAAAGCGACGCTGCGTTTGATCGCAACATCTTCATCAAAAACTGCGGCTTCACCAGCCGCCAGAGATGACGGCCCATATTGTCGGGGCCGACGCTGAAAAAAATGCTGGCCTGAATATTATGCTGACTCAAGATTTCCAGCAGACGCGGCACGCCTTCGCGGGTGCCGCGAAAGGTATCAACATCAATGCGTAAGCCCACTTTGATCATGATTATTTATCCGTAAGATCGACAGTGCGCAGGAAGAAATCCAGCGTCTCATCGATGGTTTCCTGCATATCAATTTTCGGTTCCCAATCCAGGCAGCGGCGGGCATTGCGGATGCCAGGCTTACGATGTGCCACGTCCTGATATCCTTTACCGTAGTAGCTGCTACTTTCGACGATGCGAAAGCCTGCAAACGGTGGGAAGTGATGGCGTAGAGGATGTTTTTCAAAGCTTGCCAGTAGCATCTGGCCCAGTTCTTCAATGCTCGCTTCGTTATCGGGGTTGCCGATATTAATAATCTCGCCATCACAGCGATTTCCCGTGTTTTCGATAATGCGAAACAGTGCTTCGATGCCGTCCCGAATATCAGTAAAGCAGCGTTTTTGTTTTCCGCCATCAATCAGCTTAATTGGCGATCCTTCTACCAGGTTTAGAATGAGTTGTGTAATGGCGCGCGAACTGCCAATTCGCGCTGCATTAAGGTTATCCAGCCGTGGCCCCATCCAGTTAAACGGCCGGAAGAGGGTAAACTGCAATCCTTCTTTTTCGCCATACGCCCAAATCACCCGGTCAAGCAATTGTTTTGATACCGAATAAATCCAGCGCGGTTTATTCACCGGCCCGACGATCAAATTAGAATGGTCTTCGTCGAAATATTTATCATTACACATCCCGTAAACTTCCGAGGTCGACGGGAAGATAATTCGCTTACGGTACTTCACGCAGTAACGGATAATGCGCAGATTCTCTTCAAAATCGAGTTCAAATACGCGCAGCGGGTTGCGGGTATACTCAATCGGTGTGGCAATCGCCACCAGCGGCAATACGACATCACATTTTTTGACGTGGTACTCAATCCATTCAGAATGAATGCTGATATCACCTTCGACAAAGTGAAAATGCGGATGATTAAGGAAACGACTAATGGCGTCGCTGCCGATATCCAACCCGTAGACTTCATAATGATCTTCGCGCAGCAGACGTTCTGTCAGATGGTTGCCAATAAAGCCATTCACCCCGAGGATCAACACCCGGGTACGGCGTCGGGCGGTGCAAACAGGTTGACTGTTAAGTCTTGAACCTTCAACCAGCCCTAGCGTCTGGGCTAATTGCGAACCTTGCATAGTAATTCCATCGCCCGCCTGTCCGGTGACAATTTCCAGCGCACCATCGCCACAGGCAATTAACAGCGGTGCAGCAGAAATCACGCTCCCCGGTTGTGCTGTGGACGCATGAGAATGCACGCGTGACGACCAGACGGTGAATTTCTGATTGCCTACATAGCTGAAGGCGCCAGGCCACGGATCGGCAACGGCACGCACCATGTTATGCAGTACGGATGCCGGTTTGTGCCACTCAAGGACGCTGTCATCTGGCGTTCTGCGACCAAAACAGGTGGCTTCGTTCTCGCGCTGGGCGATTTCCAGAATATTACCGTGTTTAATGGCGGGTAACGTCTGTTCCAGCAACTGACGCGCGGCGTAGCACAATTTATGATGCAGCGTAATGGCGATATCGTCCGGTGCAATGGCAACGCGTAGCTGGGCAACAATGGCTCCGGCATCGGCACGTTTCACCATCCGATGCAACGTAACGCCAGTTTCCGTTTCACCGTTCACCAGTACCCAGTTCAGTGGCGCGCGGCCGCGATATTTCGGTAACAGCGAACCATGCAGATTAAACGCGCCAGTGGGGGCAAGTTGCAAAATCTCGTCGCTGATCAAATGGCGATAATAAAAAGAGAAAATCACATCAGGTGACAGTTGGGCAATGCGTTCCACCCACAGAGGATGATTAACGTTATCCGGCGCGTAAACCGAAATCCCTCTTTCCGCCGCCAGGCGAGCGACCGAACCATAAAATGCTTTTTCGCCAGGATTATCGGTATGAGTAAAAATGGCGCTAATTTCGTAACCGGCAGCCAGCAAGGCTTCAATACCCAGGCAACCCATATCGTGATAGGCAAAAACGACGGCTTTCATTATTCATTTTCCTTGCTGGATGGACGGATAACTTGCTGCACAAAATAGCGGGGGCGGGCGCGGACATCGGTGTAGATCCGGCCAATATATTCACCGAGTAATCCCATGCCGATAAACTGAGCGCCAATAAAGGTAAACAGTACGGCAAACAGCATAAAGACGCCTTCTGCCGCCCACTGCGGTCCGAACGTCAGGCGTAAAATCACCAGTAGTACCGCAATGCTAAAACCACCAATCGCAATAATGCTGCCAAGCAGACTAAGCATACGTAACGGTGTGGTCGTGAGGCAGGTCACCAGGTCGTACATCAAATTAATCAGGCGCATAAAGCTGTATTTTGATTCGCCAAACTCACGCTCGGCATGGTGTACTGGAATTTCAATGGCGCGGCGGGCGAAGATATTCGCCAGAATCGGAATAAAGGTGCTGCGTTCATGGCAGTGCAACATGGCATCGACAATATGACGACGATAAGCGCGCAGCATACAGCCGTAGTCGCCCATCGCTTTGCCGGTGGTGCGCTGGATCAGTCGGTTAATCATCTTCGAGGCAGTTTTACGAAACCAGGTGTCCTGGCGGTTCTGGCGCACAGTCCCTACCACGTCGTAACCTTCATCGGCTTTTTCCACCAGGTGGGGGATCTCTTCTGGCGGATTCTGGAGATCGGCATCAAGAGTAATGATTAAGTCGCCGGTAACGTGACTGAAACCCGCCATAATTGCCGAATGTTGTCCGTAATTGCGGTTAAGCAAAATAGACACAATATGGCTGCCCTCTGCTTGTGAGGCATCGACCAGCATTTGCGCAGAATTGTCGTTACTGCCGTCATCAACCAGCAGTATTTCATACTCTTTGCCCAGCAATTCACAGGCTGCGGTGGTGCGCCTGATTAATTCCGGTAAACTTTCCTGCTCGTTATAAACGGGAATAACCACCGAGACTTTCTTAACAGGGTGGATGTCAAACATGGCTTATTGTCCTGCAAGTTGCTGAAGGGCTGTGATGACGCGGTCGGCATCGGCGGTGGTCATATCCGGGAAAAGCGGCAACGAACAGATGCGTTCGCTATTCCATTCGGTATTCGGTAACGACAGCGTGGGAAAACGCTCACGATAATATTTTTGCGTGTGAGCTGCGCGGAAATGTAACCCAGTGCCAATGCCTCTTTCTTTCAGTGCTTCCATCAACGCATCGCGGCTGATATCACAACGTTGTTCATCAACACGAATAATAAACAGATGCCAGGCGTGAACATGTGGCCATGTGGGAAGCTTCAGAGGCTGGAAGGGTAGATCCACCAGTGCTTGTTGATATTGCAGGGCAATTTCTCGACGACGGGTATTTAGTTGCTCTAATTTATTCAACTGCGTCAGAGCAATCGCGGCGTTAATATCGGTCAGATTGTACTTATAGCCTGGTGTTAATACTTCAGCCTGCGGTGCGCGACCCCATGTTTTTCGGTCGTATGCATCGACACCCAGACCATGAAATTTCAACATGCGTAACTGGCGAGCGAGATTTTCGTCATCAGTAACGACTAATCCACCTTCCGCACAGGTAATATTTTTGATGGCGTGAAATGAAAAAATAGCGGTGCCCTTCGCGCCAATATGTTGACCTTTGTAATTTGTACCGACGGCATGGGCGGCATCTTCAATGACTGCGATATCGTAGCGTTCACCAATGGCGCGAATGGCGTCAATATCTGCCGGCGCTCCGGCATAATGCACCGGGATGATCGCTTTGGTACGAGGTGTAATGGCCGCTTCGATCGCTTCAGGCGTGACCATCAGCGTATCGCGATCAACGTCCACCATCACCGGTGTTGCGCCCAACAGGGAGATCATATTGAGAGTTGAAACCCAGGTCATGGAGGGAGTAATGACTTCATCATCAACACCAACCCCCAGCGCCATCAGCGTGATGTGCATTCCGGCAGTGGCTGAACTGACTGCGATGGCATGCTGATTTCCCGTTAACAGGCAAAAGGCTTGTTCAAGTGCCTGATTCTTCGGACCGGTAGTGATCCATCCTGATTCGAGAACTTCTTTAACCGCGGCGAGTTCTTCCACACCCATTGCCGGACGTGAAAAAGGCAAAAAGTCTGACATGGTTTTTCCTTCGGTCATTGAATATCTTTCCCAGTTATTCGCTAATATTTGTCATAGGGAGCGTTATGTCTATTTTGCCATTTGGAGTGAAATTCTAAGGTTAGAATATTAATTTAACCTTAAGGAATGAATATAAGACTTAAATATTATTTTTTTGTTTTTTCATCTTATTCGGGCTTTTAATTTGACAAAATTTAAGGCATTTTGCGTGCGCCGTAATGTTTTAATTTATCCCGCCACTATTTACCGATGAAAATGATGTTTGTTTTCACGGCCAGTTAGTTGGCTACGCTTGTCTATAGGTGGAGCTTACGTGTTAGCTTTTTGTCGGGCTTCGTTGAAGTCTAAAAAATATATCTTCATTTTACTGGTGCTTGTGGCGATTGTGGGGCTGGGTACACATGCTGCCTGGAGCAGTAATGGTTTGCCACGTATCGACAATAGAACGCTGGCCAGATTAGCGCAGCAGCACCCGGTTGTGGTTCTGTTTCGCCATGCGGAACGCTGCGACCGTTCCTCCAATCACTGCTTGTCAGACAAAACAGGCATTACGGTGAAAGGTACTCAGGATGCCCGTGAACTGGGCAAAGCTTTCAGCGCGGACATCCCTAATTTCGATCTTTATTCCAGTAATACCGTTCGGACTATTCAATCAGCGAGCTGGTTTTCTGCTGGAAAAAAACTGACGGTAGATAAACGATTTCTACAATGTAGAAATGAGATTTATAGCACAATTAAGGAGTTACAAAGCAAAGCACCAGATAAAAATATCGTTATTTTCACCCATAACCATTGTCTGACCTATATCGCTAAAGATAAACGTAACGTGACATTTAAACCAGATTATCTGGATGGGCTGGTAATGCATGTGGAAAAAGGCAACGTTTTACTGGATGGTGAATTTGCTAATCGCTGATATTTTTAATATGACAGCCAATAATGGCTGTCATTACTGTTACATCAGACCTTTCAAACGTAATGTTTTTTGGGTGGCGACATTCAAATCATAGTGCGCAAGATCTTCCGGTTTTACCCATGCATAGTCCTGAAACTCTTCGTTAATTTTTACTTCACGGTTGGCAGAGACGCAGTCAAAGATTAGGTAAATCATATAAATCTCTTCCTTGCGACCATCTGCGTAGGTCTTGATGCGGATATCATCACTGAAGGTCCATGGTGTGATGTCAGTAAGAATCAGTTGTTCGCCCAGCTCTTCTCTGATTTCACGACGTAATGCTTCTTCAATACGCTCACCGGGCTCTACGCCGCCACCAGACAGCGCCCATTGTCCGGGGAAAACGCCGCGATCGTCGGCCATTTTACACAGCAGATAAGCACCATCATTTTGAATTAAGGGACAAACGATAGTCCGTTGTCGCATGGGAATATTCCTTACCATCGAAAATAAAATAAAAGAATACGGCAATGGACAAACAGGTGAAAGTAGCATTTGTCTTTTGGGTGATGATAACCACGATGATTATTTGGCTGGCAATCAATTTTTGATGGCTGCTTTTTCTGCACTTAATTATTCAAGAAGTATTTAGTTACAATAAGTTAGCAGATCGCTTTTTTCACGCATTGAATCCTCTGCGTCAGGCAGTACAATCCCGCAGCTTTGGGGACTTTTAATTATCTTCTTGCGGGAAAAGGTAAAAATGAAAAAATTGGCGCTGCCAGTTCTGGCTGGAATGCTATTGGTTTCTGCATCGGCAAATGCGATGAGTATCAGCGGTCAGGCGGGAAAAGAATATACCAATATTGGTGTTGGTTTCGGTACTGAATCGACCGGTTTGGCATTAAGCGGTAACTGGACACATAACGATGACGACGGTGACGTCGCGGGCGTTGGTCTGGGATTGAATCTGCCGCTGGGTCCGCTAATGGCAACCGTGGGTGGTAAAGGCGTTTATACCAACCCGAACGACGGTGATGAAGGTTATGCCGCGGCGGTAGGCGGTGGCTTGCAGTGGCAAATTGGCGATAGCTTCCGTCTGTTTGGCGAGTATTACTACTCTCCGGATTCGCTCTCCAGCGGTATTAAAAGTTATGAAGAAGCGAATGCTGGCGCGCGTTACACTATTATGCGTCCAGTCAGCATTGAGGCGGGCTACCGCTATCTGAATCTGTCGGGTAAAGACGGCCACCGCGACAACGCGGTGGCTGACGGCCCTTATGTCGGGGTTAACGCCAGCTTCTGATGCCTTTCGGCGCGGCGTTCTGCCGCGCCATTCAGTTTCTTTCTACGCCTTATCTCCCTTTGCGTTATAGTGATTCGATAACAAAAGCAGGAGATAACCATGTTAAAAGTGGAAATGTTATCCACAGGGGATGAAGTGTTACACGGGCAAATCGTTGACACTAACGCTGCCTGGCTGGCTGATTTTTTCTTTCATCAGGGGTTGCCATTATCTCGCCGTAATACGGTGGGCGATAACCTTGAGGATTTAGTCACCATTCTGCGTGAACGTAGCCAGCACGCCGATGTGCTGATCGTCAACGGTGGTCTGGGGCCGACCAGCGATGATTTAAGCGCACTGGCCGCTGCGACAGCAAAAGGTGAGGGATTAGTTCTTCATGAAGCCTGGCTGCAAGAGATGGAACGCTATTTCCGCGAACGTGGGCGCGTGATGGCGTCGAGTAACCGCAAACAGGCGGAGCTGCCAGCCAGTGCTGAATTTATCAATAATCCGGTTGGCACGGCCTGTGGTTTTGCTGTGCAACTTAACCGTTGCCTGATGTTCTTTACCCCAGGCGTGCCTTCGGAATTTAAAGTGATGGTGGAGCATGAAATTCTGCCGCGCCTGCGTGAGCGTTTTTCCTTACCGCAGCCACCGGTTTGCCTGCGTTTGACTACCTTTGGTCGTTCAGAAAGCGATCTGGCGCAAAGCCTGGACACGTTGCAACTGCCGCCGGGCGTAACGATGGGCTATCGCTCTTCTATGCCGATTATCGAATTGAAACTCACCGGACCGGCAAGCGAGCTACAGGCGATGGAAAAACTATGGCAGGACGTTAAACGCGTCGCCGGACAGAGCATGATTTTTGAAGGCACCGAAGGACTACCTGCGCAGATCAGCCGGGAATTGCAACGTCGCCAGTTCAGTCTGACGTTGAGCGAGCAATTCACCGGTGGTTTATTGGCGTTGCAACTTTCTCGTGCTGGTGCGCCATTACTGGCGTGTGAAGTCGTGCCTTCACAGGAAGAAACACTGGCGCAAACCGCACACTGGATAACTGAACGACGAGCCAAACATTTCGCCGGGCTGGCACTGGCCATTTCTGGCCTGGAAGATGGGTATCTCAACTTTGCGTTGGCCACGCCGGATGGCACTTTTGCTCTGCGCGTACATTTCAGCACTACGCGCTACAGTCTGGCTATTCGTCAGGAAGTGTGTGCAATGATGGCACTCAATATGCTGCGTCGCTGGCTGAACGGTCAGGACATTGCCAGCGAGCATGGCTGGATTGAGGTTGTTGAATCTATGACCCTAACTGCCTGAGCAGCCACTCCGTGCCGGTTTACTACACCGGCACACTTCTCTCCCGCAAAGGTTGTCCAACCTGTTGTACTCAATAAGAAAAAATCCGTGCGCTAATTCACAAATTTGTGCGTAATTCCTCCAGTCCTCTGGACGAGGAGTGGGATTTGATGCGCTTCACAATTTTACTCCCCCTGAGCAACGAGACTGATTCCAGTATCTAAGACTGGAGTCCAGTATGTTGGAATCAAGCAAAGTTCCCGCCCTGACACGGGCTATTGATATTCTCAATTTGATTGCTCGTATTGGCCCCTGTAGTGCTGCGACGATCATCGACACATTGGGGATCCCTAAAAGCACAGCCTATTTGCTGCTTAACGAACTCAAGCGTCAGCGTTTTCTGAGTCTTGATCACCAGGAAAATTTTTGTCTGTGGACCAGGCTGGTGGAGCTTTCCGGCCATGCGTTAAGCAAGATGGATCTCCGGGAACTGGCACGCCCACGCCTGACGCAACTGATGGATACCACTGGACTGTTGTGTCACCTTGGGATCATCGATAACGGTAGCGCATATTACATATTGAAAGTGGAGTCTTCAGCCACTATCAGCGTGCGTTCCCATGAAGGAAAAAGCCTTTCGCTTTATCGCTCCGGAATAGGTAAATGCCTGCTTGCCTGGCAACCTGAAGCTGTACAGCAAAGTATTATCGAAGGGCTGGTCTGGGAACAGGCGACACCCACCACGATTACCCGTCCACCACAGCTCCACGAAGAACTGGCACGTATTCGCCGTCAGGGCTGGAGCTATGACAACGGTGAAGATTACACCGATGTCCGTTGTGTTGCTGCCCCGGTGTTTAACGCCAATAACGAGCTTACCGCCGCGATCTCAGTGGTCGGTACTCGTTTACAAATCAATGAAGAATATCGTGATTATCTGGCGGGCAAAGCCATCGCCTGCGCCAGGGATATTTCACGTCTGTTGGGATGGAAAAGTCCCTTTGACTTACTGGCCTCATAAAAATGGAGAACATCATGACCCTACCAAAAATCAAACAGGTTCGCGCCTGGTTTACTGGCGGAGCGACAGCAGAAAAAGGCGCTGGCGGCGGTGATTATCACGACCAGGGAGTGGATCACTGGATTGACGATCATATTGCTACCCCGATGAGTAAATACCGCGATTACGAGCAGTCCCGCCAGTCATTTGGTATTAACGTTCTTGGCACGTTAATTGTTGAAGTCGAAGCAGAAAATGGCCAGACCGGCTTCGCCGTTTCAACAGCCGGTGAAATGGGGTGCTTTATCGTTGAAAAACACCTAAACCGTTTCATAGAGGGCAAATGTGTCAGTGATATCAAACTGATTCACGATCAAATGCTCAACGCCACCCAGTATTACTCCGGTTCAGGGGGCCTGGTGATGAACACGATTTCCTGTGTTGATTTGGCTCTGTGGGATCTGTTCGGCAAAGTGGTCGGGCTTCCGGTTTATAAACTTTTAGGCGGCGCTGTCCGTGATGAAATTCAGTTCTACGCCACGGGCGCGCGCCCGGATCTGGCAAAAGAGATGGGCTTTATCGGCGGCAAGATGCCGACGCACTGGGGGCCACATGATGGTGATGCGGGGATCCGCAAAGACGCCACTATGGTCGCGGGTATGCGTGAAAAATGCGGTGAAGATTTCTGGTTGATGCTCGACTGCTGGATGAGCCAGGACGTGAACTATGCCACCAAACTGGCTCACGCTTGTGCCCCTTATAACCTGAAATGGATCGAAGAGTGCCTGCCGCCGCAACAGTATGAAGGTTATCGCGAATTAAAACGCAACGCGCCAGCAGGAATGATGGTCACCAGTGGCGAGCACCACGGCACACTGCAATCTTTCCGTACACTTTCAGAAACCGGTATCGACATTATGCAACCAGATGTTGGCTGGTGCGGTGGCTTAACCACGCTGGTGGAGATTGCCGCAATTGCCAAATCACGTGGACAACTGGTGGTGCCGCACGGTTCGTCTGTTTACTCCCACCATGCGGTGATCACCTTCACCAATACCCCATTTAGCGAATTCCTGATGACCAGTCCGGATTGTTCATCGATGCGTCCGCAGTTTGATCCGATTTTGCTTAATGAGCCGGTGCCGGTGAATGGTCGTATTCACAAATCAGTACTTGATAAACCGGGTTTCGGCGTCGAACTCAATCGTGACTGCAATCTGAAACGCCCTTACAGCCACTAATCATTCCGGGCGTTGCCGTGACAACAGTAACGCTCACATGTTCTAAGGAGCTTCTTATGAGCACCGCTTTGCTTGACGCCGTGGTGAAGAAAAACCGCGCGCGTTTGATCCCGTTTATGTTGGCGCTGTACGTGCTGGCGTTTCTCGATCGTTCGAATATTGGTTTTGCCAAACAGACCTACCAGATTGATACCGGGCTAAGTAATGAAGCTTATGCGCTGGGAGCGGGAATTTTCTTTGTGGTGTATGCGTTTCTCGGTGTTCCGGCGAATTTGTTGATGCGCAAACTGGGAGCCAGGACCTGGATTGGTACGACGACACTGCTGTGGGGATTTCTTTCGGCGGCAATGGCATGGGCCGATACTGAAGTGAAATTTCTGATAGTTCGCACCCTGCTTGGTGCTGCGGAAGCCGGGTTCTTTCCAGGCATGATTTATCTCACTTCGCAATGGTTTCCGCAGCGTAATCGCGCCAGCATTATGGGGCTGTTTTATATGGGAGCACCGTTGGCGTTAACGCTGGGATCACCGCTCTCCGGCGCGCTTCTGGAGATGCATGGATTTATGGGACATCCTGGCTGGTTCTGGATGTTTGTGATTGAAGGATTACTGGCAGTCGGTGCTGGGGTGTTCACATTCTTTTGGCTTGATGACACACCGGAGCAGGCACGTTTTCTGAGTAAAGAAGAAAAAACGTTGCTCATTAATCAACTTACAAGTGAAGAACAACAGAAAGTCACTTCGCGACTGAGTGATGCGCTGCGTAATGGGCGAGTCTGGCAACTGGCGATTATCTACCTGACTATTCAGGTGGCGGTTTACGGATTAATTTTCTTCCTGCCGACGCAGGTTGCCGCATTGCTGGGAACAAAAGTGGGCTTTACGGCCTCCGTGGTCGCCGCCATTCCGTGGATTGCGGCATTGTTGGGGACCTGGTTTATTCCGCGCTATTCCGATAAAACCGGCGAACGGCGCAATGTCGCGGCGCTGACATTGCTGTCCGCGGGCATTGGTATTGGCCTTTCCGGGCTACTTTCGCCAGTACTGGCAATCGTTGCGCTGTGTGTTGCAGCAATAGGGTTTATTGCGGTTCAGCCGGTGTTCTGGACGATGCCGACACAACTGCTTTCCGGTACGGCGCTGGCTGCGGGGATTGGTTTTGTAAACCTGTTTGGCGCGGTGGGTGGATTTATCGCCCCGATCCTGCGTGTAAAAGCAGAAACGTTGTTTGCCAGCGATGCGGCAGGCTTGCTGATGCTGGCAGCGGTGGCGGTCATCGGTTCGCTGATTATTTTCACTCTGCGTGTAAGTCGCGCTGTTGCGCAGACCAACGTGGCGCATCATTAACAGGTTAAGGAACATGATGAACACATTATTAATCAATCCATTCAAAGAACGCTTACGCAAGGGTGAAGTACAAATTGGTCTGTGGTTAAGTTCGACAACTTCCTATATGGCAGAAATTGCCGCCACCTCCGGTTATGACTGGTTGCTGATTGATGGTGAACATGCGCCAAATACCATTCAGAACCTTTATCACCAACTTCAGGCGGTAGCGCCCTATGGCAGCCAACCCGTGATCCGCCCAGTGGAGGGGAGTAAGTCGCTGATTAAACAAGTCCTGGATATTGGCGCGCAAACTCTACTGATCCCGATGGTCGACACTGGCGAACAGGCGCGTCAGATAGTGTCTGCAACTCGCTATCCACCGTACGGTGAGCGTGGTGTCGGGGCCAGCGTGGCACGGGCAGCACGCTGGGGACGCATTGAGAATTACATGGCGCAAGTCAACGACTCACTTTGTCTGTTGGTGCAGGTGGAAAGTAAAACAGCACTGGATAATCTGGATGAAATCCTCGACGTTGAGGGGGTTGATGGTGTGTTTATTGGGCCAGCGGATCTCTCAGCGTCGTTGGGTTACCCGGATAATGCCGGGCACCCGGAAGTGCAGCGTATTATTGAAACCAGCATCCGACGGATCCGCGCTGCGGGTAAAGCAGCAGGTTTTCTGGCTGTGGCTCCTGATATGGCGCAGCAATGCCTTGCGTGGGGAGCGAACTTTGTCGCCGTTGGCGTCGACACCATGCTCTACAGTGATGCCCTGGATAAGCGACTGGCGATATTTAAATCAGGCAAAAATGAGCCACGCATAAAAGGTAGTTATTGATATCAAAGGCCCATGGGGATTGCTTGTGGGCCTGTGTTAATTAGTGGTTATTCGCTGCCAGATCGGCTTCGCTTAGCTGGGTGGCTGCGAGCAGCCAGGTCACGATCAATACCCTGTTCCAGCATGCGCAAGGCAATTTTAATGGCTTGTTCATGCATGCCTTCTACTTTGCCTTCCTGCAAACCTTCTAATTTACCTTCTTGCAAGCCTTCAATCTTACCCTCCTGCCAGCCAATTTGATGCCCTTCCTGCCGTAGCCGTTCAGCAATAGTCATCAATCTCTTCTTTTAATGACAGTTCGGTGGAATATCAGCATCAGTGAGTTGGGTTGTCGCCAGCACAATCTCACGTTCAAAGCCCTGCTCCAGCATGCGCAAGGCAATTTTAATGGCTTGTTCATGCATGCCTTCCTGCAAACCTTCTAATTTACCTTCCTGCCAGCCAATTTGGTGTCCTTCCTGCCGTAGCCGTTCAGCAATAGTCATCAATCTCTCCTTTTGTAGTGGTGAACGTTCGGCAATTTCCTCAATAAAGCGGGTGAAACGGGAGGTATCGCCGCATTGCAGCAGATAATTAAACAGCGTTTGCACCTGGCTGTCATTAGTGAAGCCCCTAACCAAAAGCGTGGTGATCCTGTCGACCAGACCGATTAAATCGCGCTCGCGAATATGCTTTTGAATCAGTTCCAGCAGAGCTATACGCCGATGTTGCATGATCTCATCGTCAGGTACGATGGTGATATCCACCAACGGAAAAGCTTCGGTGTACAACTGCCGGGCAAGCTGCGGGTCGTCAAATTCATCCAGCCAGTTAAGTGAATATGGGTAGGGTGAGGTTTCGCCGTGATAAAACAGCATTGGCACTACCAGAGGGACTCTGTCATAGCCTTTGTCCAGATGGCGCTGCATGACGGCAGTGGCATAACGCATCAGTCGAAAGGCCATGTTTTTTTCTGCAGTACTCTGATGCTCAATCACGCAGTAGATATAACCTTCGCCGTCGGTGGTTTCTACCGACCACAAAACATCCGAGTAGTAAGCGCGTAAACTTTTTTCAATAAAACTGGTGGGTTCCAGGCGTAAGGTTTGCAGGTTGCAAAGCTTACGTAGCGGTTCCGGCAGGTGTATTTCCAGAAAATCCCGTGCGGTTTCGGGCGAGAACATAAAGGTTTTAAATACCGCATCATGCGGGGAGGATGTTGTTGATTCTGTCATGGTTGTCCGTCACCAGATGTTTATGATGACGCGACATTACGGGTATCCCGGGCCTTTGACATCTGACAGTTTCAGTCTTTGCGAGACGTTTTCAGAGGAATTTTCACGGCGATGCAACGCGTACATTTGGCACGGAATCGCGCCCGCAAAAATGCCCGATAAGCAACATGCTTACCGGGCATCAGAAGGGAGTTTAAGCCAGCGCCTGGGCCAACAGAGTAATCGGATGTTCGCAGCGAAGGCTCGTGGACATCTCAATCTGCCATTTGCAGGTTTCGCAGTCGGTGACGACCAGATCCGCGCCGCTCTCTTCTATCTGACGGAACAGTGGCGCTCCGATGGCTTGTGAGGTGGGGTAGTTCTCTTTTTTGAATCCATAAGTACCAGCAATACCGCAGCACTGAGAATCCAACACTGTCAGTTCAAGCCCAGGGATTTTACGTAATAGTTCCAGGGTGTAGAGCGTCCAGCCCATTTTTTCCATATGGCATGGGGTGTGATAAACCACTTTCAGCGGCAGCGGTTTAAGTGGCAAGATTTTGCCTTCATCTAACTTGCGCCACAGCCAGCGGGTTGCCAGTTCGATATGATCGCGTAAGCCTTTGTTGTCGACATTCAACACTTCCGGATATTCATCGCGCAGGGCAAACGTACAGGTGGAGGAGGTGGCAATCACCGGAATGCCTTTCGCTCCGACAGCTTCGCGGATCGATTCCACGTTGATAATCGCCTGTTTACGCGCCTTATCGGTAAAACCGTTGGCAATCAGCGGCACACCGCAGCATTTCTCTTTGCTGAGCAGTTGCACGCCCGTTCCCATCGCGTTGAGTACTTTAATTAAATCTTTACCCAGTTGTGGATGGTTGTAATTGACGAAGCAGCCGTGGAAGAACGCCACCTGATCTTTATACTGCGCCTGCTGTGCCGCCACGCTGCGATACCAGCGGCGGAAGGTGCCGAAGGAGTATTTCGGCAGTGTGCGACGGTGGTCGATTTTTAACGCGGCATCAAGCAGTTGTCGCACCGGTTTTAGTGAGGTAGCGGTGTTAACGATAGGCGCGAACGGCGTAGAAAAGCTGCCCATCAGGTCGGTATGACTTAAAACGAAATTGCGCAGCGACGGGCGCGAGGTGTCGTATTTTGCTCGTGCGCGCTGGATGATATCGCCAATCTTCACATCGGATGGACAGGCGACTTCGCAACGTTTGCAGTTGATGCAATATTTCAGCGCCTCGTCATACAGTGCGCCATCTTTCAGACGCAGACGTTCGCCATCTGGTCCCGCCTGTTTTGGCCCCGGATAGCCCGGATTCACCCGGCTCACCGGACAGGCGGTGGTGCAGACGGTGCACTTAATGCAGTTTTCGAAGCTGGTATCGTTCATTCTTGGCCTCCTGCGCGTTGGGCAATCTGTTGAGCAGCATGTAATGCACTGACAGCACAAACGCCGCCGCCGCATCCCTGGGCTATGGGATCAAATCCGCCCAGCACCGAACCAATGGCAAACAGGTTTTCTATCGTTTGACCTGCCAGCGACGGGCGTAGCGCCTCGTCAGTGGTCACGCCGAATTGTTGCCACGGTTGCGGAGCGAAAAAGTCACTTCGATACCACTCACCCCGCGTGGCGGTTTGCAGCACATCAAGGCCGAGAATCGGTTCGCGAATACCGTCGCGTTCTGCCACCAGCCCCCCGCTAAAGAAGCTGCCACTGGCAAGCACGGCAAAGCGTGGACGTAGCGGAATATCGGCGTGATTACGGGTCCATATTTCACTGACGACGCCATTTTTGCAGGTCACTTTTTTTACTTCATCGCCCGGCATCCACACACCGCCCTGGCGCACGAACTGATGTTGAAGCTGATTTTGCAGACGAATACCCAGCACGGAAGGCGGCAATGTTGGCAGTAACATTAATGAACAGGGCAGTTGCTCATTCAGCCAGCGCCACAGTTTGTTATCGGTCAGGCCGAAACAGGCGGGCATCAGGATCATTTCACAGGTGTTGGCAACAGGGATAAGCGCATCGATCAACAGTGGCCAGTTTTCTTCGTTATCAAGGAAACGGGCAATATTCACTGCACGAAATTCGGTGGCGTTATTGCGTAAGACATCCAGTTCCGGCAATTCAATTTCAGCAGTTTCGACAGCAAGATTTAATTCACGTAACGAGGCTGCCGCCAGGTGTGCCTGAAAATCCATCAGGCCACTTATTCCCACTACGCATATTTTCTTCGCGGGCAGCGGCCAGACTGGGATTTCTGGTGAGCTTAGCCAGGTTGAGCGTAGCGTGCCGAGAGGAGTAACCCGCTGGTGAGCCAGTTCTACGCTGCCCTGCAATTGCGCACCGCTTTCTGCAATTAACGCCTGCGCCTGGCAAGCGAGGTCGAGCACGCGCTGTGGGCCGAGTTGGCTGTAGGGATGGGAGGGGGCCAGGCGACCCAATGTTTCCAGTCCGTCGTGAATATCTGTCACCGGCTGCCCATCTGGCAGATGGCTTAGTAAATCCAGTGAGCCGGACGAGAAATGCAGCGCGCTCTGACCGCGAGTGACAATCGCACAACGCAGACCGTGTTTTTGTAGTTGCAGGCCGCAGAGTAATCCGGCAAGGCCGCCGCCCATAATGACAGTATCAAATCGCATCTTTCTGCTCCTTCTCCAGACCACACAGTCCCTGATAAACCCAGCGGGTAAATTCGCTTTCGCGCAGCGCATCGCCCCAGGCAATGGGCTGCACACCTTTCCAACGTTCGTTAAGGAAGGTGGAAAGTTGCTCGATAGATTGCGCGGACGTGGTGACGTTAAAGCGTTGCAGCAGTCCGGCGGCGCGGCAGGCGCAGAGTTCGCCCTGACAGGTCCCCATCCCCACACGGGTGCGACGGCGTAAGTCCAGCAGGCTGTTGACGTTTAAATTTTCTACCGCGTATTGCACTTCGCCTGCAGTGACAGCTTCGCATTCGCACACCAGGCTCCGGTGCAAGCGGCCTTCACTTAACCAGGCTGGCGTGCGATCACCGTGACGATAAACCGCAGAACCGCGAAGTGGTGCAGGGAGGGAAATGATTTTTTGCAGTGTCACTTCAGCCGGTTCTTGTGAACCCGGTAGTGCCAGGTCGGCGGTTGTGCAGGGGCGCGAGTTGCCCAGTTTGCGGCAGACGGCATCTGTGGCCCATTCCGCCATCAGACGGTAGGTCATCAGTTTGCCGCCGGTAATGGTGATAAATCCGTCCAGGCCATCGCGTTCGGCGTGATCGAGCAGCACGATGCCGCGACTGACATTACGCCCGCTCGGATCGTCATCGCTGGCAACCAGTGGGCGCACACCAGAGTAGGCACGCAGAATGCGCGTTTTCGCCATCACCGGAGCCAGTTTTTCCCCTTCACGCAGCAGGATATCCACCTCTTCTGCCGTCACCCGATTATCGTCAATTTCGTCATAATCAATGCGTAAAGAGGTGGTGCCAATCAGTGAAATGGTATCGCCGGGCACCAGAATATCAGCGTCAGAAGGTTTACGGCAGCGATTGATCACGTGCTGATTAATGCGGTGATCCATGATCAGCAGCGATCCTTTGGCCGGGAACATGCGAATACGCAGATCGGCATACTCGGCAATATGTTGCCCCCAGATCCCGGCAGCATTCACCACCACTGGTGCATGGAGCGCCTGGGTTTCGCCTGTAAGATGATTACGCACGCGAACGCCACACACCGTCGCGCCTTCACGAAGCAGGCCAGTGACTTCATGGGCGGTGAGGATAACCGCACCGTGTTCTTTTGCATCGAGCATGTTCGCAGCGGTCAGGCGGAATGGATCCACGGTGCCATCCGGGACTTTTACCGCGCCAATCAATGCCGGGTTAACGGAAGGTTCGATAATGCGTGCTTGCTGCGGATCAATGGCTTCCGCGCTGATCCCCGCCTCCTGACAAGCGCGAATAAACGTAGCCTGGAAAGAGAGGTCATCTTCCGGCAGGGTGATAAACAGGCCGTTGGTCGGTTCGACACAGTGACGCGCGATGCGTTTTAAAATCTGGTTCTCACTAATGCATTCGCGGGCGGATTCCGCATCTGTTACTGCATAACGTGCGCCGCTGTGCAGCAGACCGTGGTTACGCCCGGTCGCGCCTGTTGCGATATCGTGTCGCTCAACCAAAATCACGCGCAGCCCGCGCAGGGCACAGTCACGGGCAATCCCGGCTCCCGTTGCGCCGCCGCCAATGATAATCACGTCACTTGTTTGCGAGTCGCGAGTTTTCATTGTTATCCCTCTGAAGTTCGTTTTTTACCATTTAGCCATAGTAAAAACATGAATTGTTTGATTTCGCGCATATTCGCTCATAATTCGAAAGTGAAACGTGATTTCATGCGTCTTTCAGAACATTTTGACAATCTTATTTAATAATGTGTGCGGTAATTCACATTCATAAAATGAATGATTAATTAACATCGCGGCCACTCAAGAAACGGCAGGTTCTTCTATTGAATCAGTCTGTTAATCATAAATAAGACCACGGGCCACGGAGGCTATAAATGTTGAGTATTTTTAAACCAGCGCCACACAAAGCGCGCCTACCTGCTGCGGAGATCGATCCGACTTATCGTCGATTGCGCTGGCAAATTTTCCTGGGGATATTCTTTGGTTATGCCGCTTACTATCTGGTTCGTAAGAACTTTGCTCTCGCTATGCCCTATCTGGTGGAGCAGGGATTCTCTCGTGGGGATTTAGGTTTTGCCCTTTCCGGTATCTCCATTGCTTACGGATTTTCGAAATTCATCATGGGGTCAGTTTCGGATCGCTCGAATCCGCGCGTTTTCCTGCCAGCAGGTTTGATTCTTGCGGCGGCAGTGATGCTGTTTATGGGCTTTGTGCCGTGGGCGACTTCCAGCATTGCGGTGATGTTTGTTCTTCTGTTCCTCTGCGGTTGGTTCCAGGGAATGGGATGGCCGCCGTGTGGTCGTACTATGGTGCACTGGTGGTCGCAGAAAGAGCGTGGCAGCATTGTGTCAGTATGGAACTGTGCGCATAACGTCGGTGGTGGTATTCCGCCGCTGCTGTTCCTGCTGGGTATGGCCTGGTTTAATGACTGGCACGCGGCGCTCTATATGCCTGCTTTCTGTGCCATTCTGGTGGCGCTTTTCGCTTTTGCTATGATGCGCGATACCCCACAATCCTGTGGTTTGCCGCCGATCGAAGAGTACAAAAATGATTATCCGGACGACTATAACGAAAAAGCGGAACAGGAACTGACTGCGAAGCAGATTTTCATGCAGTACGTACTGCCGAACAAGCTGCTGTGGTACATCGCTATTGCCAACGTATTCGTTTATCTGCTGCGCTACGGCATCCTCGACTGGTCGCCAACCTACCTGAAAGAGGTGAAGCATTTCGCGCTGGATAAATCTTCCTGGGCCTACTTCCTTTATGAGTACGCGGGCATTCCGGGCACTCTGCTGTGTGGCTGGATGTCGGATAAAGTCTTCCGCGGTAACCGTGGGGCAACTGGCGTCTTCTTTATGACTCTGGTGACCATCGCTACTATTGTTTACTGGATGAACCCGGCAGGTAATCCGACTGTTGATATGGTTTGCATGATTGTCATTGGCTTCCTGATCTACGGTCCTGTCATGCTGATAGGTCTGCACGCGCTGGAACTGGCACCGAAAAAAGCAGCAGGTACGGCGGCGGGCTTTACCGGGCTGTTTGGTTATCTTGGCGGTTCTGTGGCGGCAAGCGCAATTGTCGGTTACACCGTTGACTACTTCGGCTGGGATGGCGGCTTCATGGTGATGATTGGCGGCAGCATTCTGGCAGTTATCTTGTTAATTGTCGTGATGATTGGCGAAAAACGTCGCCATCAGGAATTACAGCAAAAACGCAACGGAGGCTAATGGCATGAAACTGACACTTAAAAACCTTAGCATGGCGATCATGATGAGTGGAATGATCATGGGAAGCAGTGCAATGGCGGCAGACAACAGCGAGAAAATTGTAATAGCCCATCGCGGCGCAAGTGGTTATTTGCCGGAGCATACGCTACCCGCAAAAGCGATGGCGTATGCGCAAGGGGCTGATTATCTGGAGCAGGATTTAGTGATGACCAAAGACGACCATCTGGTCGTCCTGCATGACCACTATCTTGACCGCGTTACTGATGTGGCCGAGCGTTTTCCGGAGCGGGCGCGTAAAGATGGTCGTTACTACGCGATAGATTTTACGCTGGATGAAATTAAGTCTTTAAAATTCACTGAAGGCTTTGATATTGAAAATGGCAAAAAAGTGCAGACTTTCCCCGGACGCTTCCCGATGGGGAAATCTGACTTTCGTGTGCACACTTTCGAAGAAGAGATTGAATTTGTTCAGGGGTTAAACCACTCGACGGGGAAAAATATCGGCATCTATCCAGAAATTAAAGCGCCGTGGTTTCATCATCAGGAAGGGAAAGATATTGCGGCTAAAACCCTGGAAGTGCTGAAAAAATACGGTTACACCGGTAAAGATGACAAAGTTTATTTGCAATGCTTTGATGCTGATGAGCTGAAACGTATTAAAAATGAGCTGGAACCGAAAATGGGCATGGATCTTAATCTGGTTCAACTGATTGCCTATACTGACTGGAATGAAACCCAGCAGAAACAACCAGATGGAACCTGGGTTAATTACAGTTACGACTGGATGTTTAAGCCGGGTGCCATGAAGCAGGTAGCGGAGTATGCTGACGGCATTGGCCCGGATTACCATATGGTGATTGATGAGACATCGCAGCCGGGCAATATTAAACTTACCGGAATGGTGAAAGACGCGCAGCAGAATAAGTTGGTTGTGCATCCTTATACCGTGCGGTCGGATAAGCTGCCAGAATATACGACCGATGTGAATCAACTGTATGACGCTCTGTATAACAAAGCGGGTGTTAATGGGCTGTTTACGGACTTCCCGGATAAAGCAGTAAAATTCCTCAATAAAGAGTAACTTCAGTCTCGGATGGCACTTACGTGCCATCCGCTATTTCCCTTCATTCAAAATCCCATTCACGTCAGAGTGAAATTAATTCTTCAATAAAGTCAGTTAGTTATCTTTGCTTACTGTTCTTTAGCGTGAGATGACGAGTTCCCGACAAATGAAATCCCTTAAGAAACACTTTTTATTAAGTTTTTCTTAAGGTGAACACCTATAGTCATTGTCGTTAACAATAAAAACAAGGCGACAGGGTATGGCAGTTTCAGCAAAACTCGACGAATTCAATCATTGGTGGGCTACAGAAGGTGACTGGGTTGAGAAACCGAATTACCGCCGCAACGGCATGAGCGGGGTGCAATGCGTCGAGCACAACGGCAAAAAGCTGTATGTAAAGCGCATGACTCGGCACCTGTTTCATTCTATCCGCTATCCGTTTGGTCGCCCGACGATTGTGCGCGAGGTTGCGGTGATAAAAGATCTGGAACGCGCTGGCGTGATTGTGCCGAAAATCGTTTTTGGAGAAGCGGTGAAAATTGATGGCGAATGGCGTGCGTTACTGGTGACTGAAGATATGGCGGGTTTTGTCAGTATTGCTGACTGGTATGCACAGCATGCAGTAACGCCCTATCCCAACGATGTACGGCAAGCAATGTTGGAAGCAGTGGCGCTGGCATTTAAAAAGATGCATAGCGTTAATCGTCAACACGGCTGCTGCTACGTTCGCCATATCTATGTGAAAACAGAAGGTAAGCCAGAAGCCGGTTTTCTTGATCTGGAGAAAAGTCGCCGTCGTCTGCGTCGCCATAAAGCGATTAATCATGACTTCCGGCAACTGGAGAAATATCTGGAGCCGATCCCTAAAGCGGACTGGGAACAGGTGAAAGCGTATTACTACGCCATGTAATCGTTGTAGGCCAGATAAGACGCATCAGCGTCGCATCTGGCAACTATTCGCGCATGCCATGTTGGATGCGGCGTAAACGCCTTATCCAACCAACAAAAAGCCGTTGTAGGCCAGATAAGACGCGTCAGCGTCGCATCTGGCACTAGTACTCGATCACAACTCGATTTCAATATCGCCTTTTGCCCGGCAACAACAGGGCAAAATTTCCCCTGGCTGAATAAAGGCTAACGGTTCGGCAATCCAGTCCACCTGGCCTGCAACAAGACGCGTGCGACAGGAGCCGCAGTAGCCTTCGCGACACTGATACTCAACCGCCACATTGTGGGATTCCAGCGCTGCCAGAAGGGAAGGGTGTTCATCCTGGCACAGCAGTTGTGTGCCAGTGATGCGCAGGGTAACGCGAGCCATCAGAGTTGGAAGTTACTCAAATCGTCGGTGTCCACTTCCGAATCAATCTGTCCGACCAGATAAGAACTGACTTCCACTTCCTGCGGAGCAACCTGCACATTATCAGACACCAGCCAGGTGTTGATCCACGGGATCGGGTTGGAGCGTGTCTGGAACGGCAGATCCAAACCGACAGCCTGCATACGGATATTGGTGATGTATTCAACGTACTGGCAGAGAATGTCTTTGTTCAGACCAATCATTGAACCGTCACGGAACAGATAATCCGCCCAGTCTTTCTCCTGTTGCGCCGCCTGGACAAACAGGTCATAGCACTCTTGTTTGCACTCTTCGGCAATTTCCGCCATTTCCGGATCGTCCGCACCGCTGCGCAGCAGATTCAGCATATGCTGAGTGCCGGTCAGGTGTAGTGCTTCGTCACGGGCAATCAGGCGAATAATCTTGGCATTACCTTCCATCAGCTCACGTTCAGCGAAAGCGAAGGAACAAGCGAAGCTGACGTAGAAGCGAATTGCTTCCAGCGCATTAACGCTCATCAGGCACAGATAGAGTTTTTTCTTCAACTCGCGCAGGCTGACAGTTACGGTTTTACCGTTAACGGTGTGGGTGCCTTCGCCCAGCAGGTGCCAGTAACTGGTCATTTCGATCAGTTCGTCGTAGTAAGCCGAAATCCCTTCTGCGCGTTTCTGGATCTGCTCGTTGGTGACAATATCGTCAAACACAACAGACGGATCGTTAACAATATTACGAATAATGTGCGTGTAGGAACGGGAGTGAATAGTTTCCGAAAACGCCCAGGTTTCTACCCAGGTTTCCAGTTCTGGAATCGAAATCAGCGGCAGAAGCGCTACGTTCGGACTACGACCCTGAATGGAATCCAAAAGCGTCTGGTACTTCAGGTTGCTGATAAAGATGTGCTTTTCGTGCTCTGGCAGCGCCTGATAATCGATACGGTCGCGGGAGACATCAACTTCTTCCGGACGCCAGAAGAAAGAGAGCTGCTTTTCGATCAACTTTTCGAAGATTTCATATTTTTGTTGATCGTAGCGAGCCACGTTGACCGGCTGACCAAAGAACATCGGTTCTTTGAGCTGATCATTCTTCGTCTGTGAAAATGTGGTATATGCCATGAATATGTCCTGTTGGGAGTTTAATGCCGGATAAGGCGTTCACACCGCATCCGGCATCACAATATCAGATCTTACATGCACCGCTTTCGCAGCCATCGTCCTGGATTGACGGCACCAGATCGTCCTGCGCGTCTTCTGCGCCATCACGGGTGTTCTGATAATACAGCGTTTTGACCCCGAATTTGTAGGCGGTGAGCAGGTCTTTCAGCAACTGCTGCATCGGCACTTTTCCTGACGGGAAGCGCGATGGATCGTAGTTGGTGTTAGCAGAGATCGACTGGTCGATGAATTTCTGCATGATACCCACCAGTTGCAAATAACCATCATTACCCGGCATTTCCCACAGCAGCTCATAGGCGTCGTGCAGGTGTTCATAGTCTGGCACCACCTGGCGCAGAATCCCGTCTTTCGACGCTTTAATGCTGACGTAACCACGCGGCGGCTCAATACCGTTGGTGGCGTTAGAAATCTGCGAAGAGGTTTCTGACGGCATCAGCGCTGAAAGCGTGGAGTTACGCAGGCCGTGGGTTTTGATCGACTCACGCAATGCTTCCCAGTCGTAATGCAGCGGCTCATTGGCGATAGCATCCAGATCTTTCTTGTAGGTATCGATCGGCAGGATCCCTTTTGCGTAGGTGGTTTCGTTAAACCACGGGCACGCGCCTTGCTCTTTTGCCAGTTCGTTAGACGCTTTCAGCAGATAATACTGGATCGCTTCAAAGGTTTGGTGCGTCAGGTTGTTGGCGCTGCCGTCGGAGTAACGTTTACCGTGCTTCGCCAGATAGTAAGCGAAGTTGATCACGCCAATACCCAGCGTACGACGACCCATTGCCCCGCGTTTTGCTGCCGGGATTGGGTAATCCTGATAATCCAGTAGCGCATCAAGCGCACGTACCGCCAGAATCGCCAGTTCTTCAAGTTCATCCAGGCTGTTAATTGCGCCCAGGTTGAAAGCAGACAGCGTACACAGCGCGATTTCACCGTTTTCGTCGTTGACGTCATTCAGCGGTTTGGTCGGCAGGGCGATTTCCAGGCACAGGTTAGACTGGCGCACTGGCGCAATAGCCGGATCAAATGGGCTGTGGGTGTTGCAGTGGTCAACGTTCTGAATATAGATACGACCGGTAGACGCGCGTTCCTGCATCATTAGCGAGAATAGCTCAACCGCTTTCACGCGCTGTTTACGGATGCTGTCGTCTTTCTCATACTTGGTGTACAGGCGCTCAAATTCTTCCTGATCGGCAAAGAACGCGTCGTATAACCCCGGAACATCGGATGGACTGAACAGGGTAATATCTTCACCTTTCAGCAGACGGGTATACATCAGCTTGTTGATTTGTACACCGTAGTCCATATGGCGCACGCGGTTGCCTTCAACCCCACGGTTGTTTTTCAGCACCAGCAGGCTTTCAACTTCCAGATGCCATATTGGGTAGAACAACGTAGCTGCACCACCGCGTACACCGCCCTGGGAGCAGGACTTCACTGCGGTCTGGAAATGTTTATAGAACGGGATACAACCCGTGTGAAACGCTTCGCCGCCGCGAATCGGGCTACCCAGTGCACGAATGCGACCGGCGTTGATGCCAATACCTGCACGCTGGGAAACGTATTTCACGATTGCGCTGGAGGTGGCATTGATGGAATCCAGGCTGTCGCCGCACTCGATCAGTACGCAGGAGCTGAACTGGCGAGTCGGGGTACGCACGCCGGACATGATTGGCGTCGGCAACGAAATCTTAAACGTGGAAACCGCATCGTAAAAACGTTTCACGTATTGCAGACGCGTTTCACGCGGGTAATTCGAGAACAGGCACGCAGCAACCAGAATATAGAGGAACTGGGCGCTCTCGTAGATTTCTCCGGTCACGCGGTTTTGTACCAGATATTTGCCTTCAAGCTGTTTAACAGCAGCGTAAGAGAAGGTCATATCACGGTCGTGATCGATAAACGTGTCCATCTGCTTGAACTCTTCTTCCGTGTAGTCTTCCAGCAGATGATTATCGTATTTGCCCATTTCAACCATTTTTACCACGTGATCGTACAGCGCTGGCGGCTCAAACTGGCCGTAGGCTTTTTTACGCAGGTGGAAGATCGCCAGACGCGCGGCGAGATACTGATAATCCGGTGCTTCACGGGAGATCAGGTCAGCGGCAGCCTTGATAATGGTTTCGTGGATGTCGGAGGTCTTGATGCCGTCATAAAACTGAATGTGGGAGCGCAGCTCGACCTGGGAAATCGAAACGTTATGCAGCCCTTCTGCCGCCCAGTCCAGAACGCGATGGATTTTGTCGAGATTGATGCGCTCTGTGCTACCGTCGCGCTTTGTCACCAGCAGATTCTGATTCATGTATGTCGTACCTGTTTTTGGAATACTTTCCGCAATAGCATCGCTTTGACTACCTGTAGTAAGGAAAGTCGCAATGAACACTATATATAGGGGGTATGTTTGGGATTCACTGCAAGATAGTGTGAAAATGGCCCTCTTGCAAGTGCATAACTTTGTGGATAAGTCGCAACGGGAAAAGTGGCTTCCACGCACCTTAGGTCAGACAAGGTGTCCGGGAAAGTCAATGGGAAGAGAAAAAATTGTTAAAAATAACCGTTCGGTGATTTCTTGAACGTTCAATTTGAGATAATTATTGATCCAGGTTATTTATTGCGCTTATGTCAGGAGTGGCGAAAATTGATACCAGCACAAATTCATATCACGTTGTGACTTAATGTTATGTTTATGATGTGAGCGAATGTAAATGGTTGTGGTTCACGGAAGCGGTATTTTTTAATCAGCAGATGTGAAATAAAAATTTGCGATGTTGATTATTCCAGGTAAACAAGAAACGAATTAATCAGTTTGATGTGTTTTAATTATTGTTATTTCATAATTTAGTGAATATCAAAAAGAATAATTAATCTATTTCAGAAGATAATGTTTTTAGTATATAGGTTTTAAATTCTTCTTGCTTACAATTAGTCATTATCTACAATCGTAATATGTCTTTTAATGATGGCGTGTTATTTCTCACAGGCTGTCAGATTATGAATAAAAAATGGATTGTTTTTATCAGGAAAGAATATCTCTTAATTTTTCTGGCTGTCGTTGCATGTGCGTTTACACGAGCGAATGCAGCGTCGCAGATTATGCCTTCATGTCAGGGTGTTAACGTTATAGCCAGTTGCCGGGCCAGTCGCCAGAGCCTTTCAGGTAGTACACAGGTCTGGAATGTTGCTGACGGGCAATGGCTTATTTTTTCTTCTATGAAAAATGATACCAGTGGAGGTGCGGTATTTTTACAACAAGGTGCCAATTTCACATTGTCAGCACAAGACGGAACAGGGATGACGCTGTTTGAAAATAATACCGTGAGTGGTGAGTATAATAATGGCGGGGCTATCTTTGCGAAAGAAAATTCAACGCTGAATCTTACTCAGGTTATTTTTGACAGCAATGTGGCAGGGGGGTATGGGGGGGCGATCTATTCCGCGGGAACAAATGACGCTGGTGATATTGATCTTAGCGTCACCAATGCTGTATTTACAGATAATATTGCTAACGATGGCAAAGGTGGCGCAATATATTCAATTAATAATAATGTCTACTTAAATAACACGGTTTTTAATAATAATCAGGCATATACATCAACGAGTTACAGTGATGGCGATGGTGGAGCTATCGATATTACCGATAATAATAACGATAAAACACATCCATCAGGCTTTACAGTCATTAATAATACTTCATTTATAAATAACACTGCCGAAGGTTATGGTGGTGCAATTTATACCAGCAACGCAATTTCTCCTTATCTTATTGATATCGCTGTTGATGACAGTTATAGCCAGAACGAGGGCGTATTATTAGATGTGAATAACAGTGCATCTGCTTACGGTGAAGAGGCTTCGGCAGCGGCAGGAGGCTTTCTGTATATGGGGTCAAGTGAGATCCGTTTTGATATTGCGGCTGGTAAAACTTTGATCATTGGCAGTACGAAAAATGATGGGGCTATCGATTCCATTGCGGGGACGGGCTTTATTACCAAAGCCGGAGCGGGCGAACTGGTGCTTAACGCCGATAACAATGATTTTACCGGTGAGATGAGAATTAAAAACGGTGAAGTCATGTTGGGGCGGAATAATTCGCTGATGAATGTTGGTGACAATCAGTGCCAAAACAATCCGCAAAATTGCTATGGTCTGAGCGTTGGCAGTATCGGACAGACAGATAATCAGGCTGAGCTTAACGTTGGAACGACTCAGCAAACATTTGTACATTCGTTAACGGGTTTTCAGAATGGCACTTTAAATATTGACGCCGGTGGTAATGTTACTGTCAACCAGGGCGGTTTTGCCGGGACTGTTCAGGGGGATGGGCAACTGACTATTGCTGAAAACGGTAGTTATGTCCTGACGGGAGCGCAGTCGATGGCACTGACCGGCGATATTGTGGTGGAAGACGGGGCGATTCTCTCCTTAACCGGTAATGCTGATGACCTGGCGGCGATGCAGAACGATCCACAGTCAATCGTGCTAAACAATGGTGTGCTGGATCTTTCCGATTTTACTACCTGGCAGAGTGGTACGGCAGAAAACGATGGTCTGGAAATTAGCGGCAGTGGCGGCACGGTGATTGGCAGTCAGGACGTTGCCGATCTCTATGGCGGCGACGATCTGCATATTGGCGATGACGGGAAAAAAGGTGTCTATGTGGTGGTGGATGCAGGTGATAGACAGGTAAGCCTGGCGAATGACAATCCATATCTGGGCACTACGCAAATCGCTTCGGGAACGCTGATCGTTAGCGATAATTCACAGCTTGGCGATACGGATTACAACCGTCAGGTCATTTTTACCGATAACCAGCAAAATAGTGTAATGGAGATAACTGCAGATGTTGACACATGCTCAGCGACGGCGGGGCATGGGCGTAATATCGAAATGCGCGCTGATGGTGAAGTCGCAGTTGATGCGGGGGTCTACACGCAATGGGGGGCGTTGATGGCCGACAGTAGTGGGCAGGATCAGGATGCTGGCAGCACACTAACGAAAACAGGCACAGGCACCCTGGAACTGACCGCCAGTGGTACGGCGCAGTCGGCGGTGCGAGTGGAGGAAGGCACGCTGAAAGGTGATGTTGCGGATATCTTTCCTTATGTTTCGTCGTTGTGGGTCGGTGATGGGGCTACGTTCGAGACTGGTGCGGATCAGGATATTCAGTCTATTGATGCGACTTCCAGCGGCACTATCGATATCAGCGATGGCACCGTCTTACGTTTAACCGGACAGGAGACTTCCGCCGCGTTGGATGCCTCACTGTTTATCGGTGGCGGTACTCTGGTCAATGTCTCCGATGGTACGGTGTTGACCGGTGAGCTTAATACCAATCTTGAAACTGACAGCCTGACTTACCTTTCAGACGTGACGGTCAATGGTGATCTGACCAATACTTCCGGTGAGGTGAGTCTGCAAAATGGTGCTGCTGGCGACACACTGACGGTGAATGGCGATTACAATGGCGGCGGTACGTTGCTGCTCGATAGTGAATTAGACGGCAATGATTCTGTAAGCGATCTGCTGGTACTTAACGGCAATACCTCCGGTAACACCACGGTAGTGATTAACCCGATTACTGGCATTGGCGAGCCGACATCCACAGGTATTAAAGTGGTTGATTTCAATGCCGATCCCACACAATTTCAGAACAATGCGCAGTTTAGTCTGGCGGGCAGCGGCTACGTCAATATGGGTGCTTACGACTATATGTTGGTGGAAGATAACAGCGACTGGTATTTGCGTTCGCAAAAAGAGACTCCGACGCCGCTACCTGAGCCGGAACCGACTCCCGATCCCACGCCTGATCCTGCACCAACCCCGATGCCTGCTTACCAGCCTGTGTTGAATGCGAAAACCGGGGGATATCTTAATAACCTGCGAGCGGTAAACCAGGCATTTGTGATGGAGAGACGCGACCATGCCGGTGGCAACAGTCAATCGCTACATTTACGCATTTTGGGTGGGCACGAGCATTACACTGCCGTGGGGCAAATGGCCCTGCACGAAGACACTTCTACGATACAGCTTAGTGGCAACCTGTTAAGTGAAAACTGGGGGGATGATGGCGAATGGACACTGGCGGGCGTTGGAAGCTACAGCAATAACCAGGGATATAGTCGCTCGAATATCACCTCAACCCGTGCCGATAACCAGAACCGCGGTTATGCCGTTGGTCTGACATCAAGCTGGTTTCAGCATGGCAGTCAAAAGCAGGGGGCATGGCTTGATAGCTGGCTGCAATATGCCTGGTTTAATAACGATGTCAGCGAGCAAGGCGATGGTGTGGACCATTATCGTTCATCAGGGATCGTTGCGTCGCTGGAGGCGGGGTATCAGTGGTTACCGATGCGCGGCGTATTAATTGAACCGCAAGCGCAGGTTGTCTATCAGGGCGTGAAGCAAAATGATTTCACCGCCGCTAACCGTGCTCGGGTGTCCCAATCGCAGGGTGATGATATTCAGATGCGGTTGGGATTACACAGCGAATGGCATACCGTCGTTCATGTCACGCCAACGTTGGATCTGAATTATTATCACGATCCTCATTCGGCAGAAATTGAAGAAGATGGCAGCAATATTAGCGATGATGTGGCGAAGCAGCGTGGTGAAATAAAAGTGGGGATAACAGGCAATATTAGCCAGCGAGTTTCCCTGCGCGGCAGCGTGGCGTGGCAGAAGGGAAGTGATGATTTTGCCCAGACGGCAGGATTTTTGTCGATGACGGTGAAATGGTAATTACTGCCCGCCCGGCATCGTTGCCGGATGCGGCGTAAATGCTTTATCCGGCCTACTGGAGCGTTTGTAGGCCTGATAAGGCGCGGCAAGCGTCGCATCAGGCATTGGCATCGTTGCCGGATTCGGTGCGATCCGGCTTACAATCTTACTTATTCTGCGTATGCAGCATATAGTTCACATCAACGCCGGGGCCGAGCTTAAAGGAGTTAGTGAGCGGGTTGTAATGCAGTCCGGTCATATGACGTTCTTTTAAACTGGTCTGATCCACCCAACCCAGCAGTTCTGCCGGTTTAATAAACTTCTTCACGTCGTGCGTGCCTTTTGGCACCATGCGCAAAATATATTCCGCGCCGACTACCGCCATCAGCCACGACTTGCCGTTGCGGTTAAGCGTTGAGAAAAAGACATCGCCGCCCGGTTTTACTAATTGCGCACAGGCTCTGACCACTGACTGCGGATCGGGAACGTGCTCCAGCATCTCCATGCAGGTTACCACATCATACTGTCCGGCATGCTTTGCCGCGTGCTCTTCAACGGTTTCCTGCACGTACTCCACCTGAATGCCGTTTTCCAGTGCGTGAAGTTTTGCTACCTGCAATGGCTCAAAGCCCATATCCAGACCGGTCACCGTCGCGCCTTCTCGCGCCATACTCTCAGCCAGAATGCCGCCGCCACAACCGACATCAAGCACCTTTTTGCCAAATAAACCGCCGGAACGCTCGGCAATATAGCCCAGACGCAGCGGGTTAATGCGGTGCAGTGGTTTGAACTCGCCTTCCAGATCCCACCAGCGGGAGGCGACGGCTTCAAATTTAGCGATCTCTTCGTGGTCTACGTTATGGTTTACCGGCGATTTTTCGGCATTCATTGGCACTTCTACTCCGTAATTGGCAAGACAAGCGAGTATATCAGGCATTGCAGGTGAATAAAGCGTATAGGTTTACCTCAATCTGCGCGGCTGTGTTATAATTTGCGACCTTTGAATCCGGGATACAGTAGAGGGATAGCGGTTAGATGAGCGACCTTGCGAGAGAAATTACACCGGTCAACATTGAGGAAGAGCTGAAAAGCTCCTATCTGGATTATGCGATGTCGGTCATTGTTGGCCGTGCGCTGCCAGATGTCCGAGATGGCCTGAAGCCGGTACACCGTCGCGTACTTTACGCCATGAACGTACTAGGCAATGACTGGAACAAAGCCTATAAAAAATCTGCCCGTGTCGTTGGTGACGTAATCGGTAAATACCATCCCCATGGTGACTCGGCGGTCTATGACACGATCGTCCGTATGGCGCAGCCATTCTCGCTGCGTTACATGCTGGTAGACGGTCAGGGCAACTTCGGTTCTATCGACGGCGACTCCGCGGCGGCAATGCGTTATACGGAAATCCGTCTGGCGAAAATTGCCCATGAACTGATGGCCGATCTCGAAAAAGAGACGGTCGATTTCGTTGATAACTATGACGGCACGGAAAAAATTCCGGACGTCATGCCGACCAAAATTCCTAACCTGCTGGTGAACGGTTCTTCCGGTATCGCCGTAGGTATGGCAACCAACATCCCGCCGCACAACCTGACGGAAGTGATCAACGGTTGTCTGGCGTATATCGAAGATGAAGACATCAGCATTGAAGGGCTGATGGAACACATCCCGGGACCAGACTTCCCGACGGCAGCAATCATCAACGGTCGTCGTGGCATTGAAGAAGCTTACCGTACCGGTCGCGGCAAGGTGTATATCCGCGCGCGTGCCGAAGTGGAAGTTGACGCCAAAACCGGGCGTGAAACCATTATCGTCCACGAGATTCCGTATCAGGTGAACAAAGCTCGCCTGATCGAGAAGATTGCGGAGCTGGTAAAAGAAAAACGCGTGGAAGGCATCAGCGCGCTGCGTGACGAGTCTGACAAAGACGGTATGCGCATCGTGATTGAAGTTAAACGCGATGCGGTCGGTGAAGTGGTGCTCAACAACCTCTACTCCCAGACCCAGTTGCAGGTTTCTTTCGGTATTAACATGGTGGCATTGCATCATGGTCAGCCGAAGATCATGAACCTGAAAGACATTATCGCAGCGTTTGTCCGTCACCGCCGCGAAGTGGTGACGCGTCGTACCATCTTCGAACTGCGTAAAGCGCGCGACCGTGCTCATATCCTTGAAGCATTAGCCGTGGCGCTGGCGAACATCGATCCGATCATCGAGCTGATCCGTCATGCGCCGACCCCGGCAGAAGCGAAAACTGCGCTGGTTGCCAATCCGTGGCAGTTGGGCAACGTTGCCGCGATGCTGGAACGTGCGGGCGACGATGCTGCGCGTCCGGAATGGCTGGAGCCACAGTTCGGCGTGCGTGACGGTCTGTACTACCTGACCGAACAGCAAGCTCAGGCGATTCTGGATCTGCGTCTGCAGAAACTGACCGGCCTTGAGCACGAAAAACTGCTCGACGAATACAAAGAGCTGCTGGATCAGATTGCTGAACTGCTGCGTATTCTTGGCAGTGCCGATCGCCTTATGGAAGTGATCCGTGAAGAACTGGAACTGGTTCGTGAACAGTTTGGTGACAAACGTCGTACTGAAATCACGGCTAACAGCGCTGATATCAACCTGGAAGATCTGATCACCCAGGAAGATGTGGTCGTAACGCTTTCTCACCAGGGCTACGTGAAGTATCAGCCGCTTTCGGAATACGAAGCGCAGCGTCGTGGCGGGAAAGGTAAATCTGCCGCACGTATAAAAGAAGAAGACTTTATCGACCGGTTGCTGGTGGCGAACACCCACGATCATATTCTGTGCTTCTCCAGTCGTGGTCGCGTTTATTCGATGAAGGTTTATCAGTTGCCTGAAGCCTCTCGTGGTGCACGTGGTCGTCCGATCGTTAACCTGTTGCCGCTGGAACAGGACGAACGTATCACCGCCATTCTGCCGGTGACCGAGTTTGAAGAAGGCGTGAAAGTCTTCATGGCGACAGCTAACGGCACTGTGAAGAAAACCGTCCTCACCGAATTCAACCGCTTGCGTACCGCTGGTAAAGTGGCAATCAAACTGGTTGAAGGCGATGAACTGATTGGCGTTGACCTGACCAGCGGCGAAGACGAAGTGATGTTGTTCTCCGCTGAAGGTAAAGTGGTGCGCTTTAAAGAATCTTCTGTTCGCGCGATGGGCTGCAACACCACTGGTGTTCGCGGTATCCGTTTAGGCGAAGGTGATAAAGTCGTATCTCTGATCGTTCCACGTGGTGATGGTGCAATCCTTACCGCAACGCAAAACGGTTACGGTAAGCGTACTGCGGTGGCGGAATACCCAACCAAGTCGCGTGCGACAAAAGGGGTTATCTCCATCAAAGTCACTGAACGTAACGGGTTAGTGGTTGGTGCGGTGCAGGTAGATGACTGCGACCAGATCATGATGATCACTGATGCCGGTACGCTGGTGCGTACACGTGTTTCGGAAATCAGTGTGGTTGGTCGTAACACTCAGGGTGTTATCCTCATCCGTACAGCGGAAGATGAAAACGTGGTGGGGCTGCAACGTGTCGCAGAGCCAGTTGACGACGAAGAGCTGGATACTATCGACGGCAGTGCTGCGGAAGGGGACGATGAAATCGCTCCGGAAGTGGACGTTGACGACGAACCAGAAGAAGAATAATTTCATCGCTTCATGCCAAAAGGGAGCTGTTTCCCTTTTTTGAATTGAAAAGTCCAGACTGCAAAGTCTGGGCTTTTGTCGTATTAGGGCGCGATAAAGTTTTACATCGCCCATAAAAAATGGCTGGTTTTACACAAGGAATGTGGCAATGAGTGGTGAAAAAAAGGCGAAAGGCTGGCGGTTTTATGGCCTTGTAGGTTTTGGGGCAATAGCACTGCTTTCCGCAGGCGTCTGGGCATTGCAATACACTGGCAGTGGAGCAGAAAAAACCTTGTCGCCACTGGTGGTGCACAACAATCTGCAAATCGATCTCAATGAGCCGGACCTCTTTCTCGACAGCGACTCTCTAAGCCAGCTCCCCAAAGATCTCCTCACAATTCCTTTTCTCCATGATGTTTTAAGCGAAGATTTTGTTTTTTATTATCAGAACCATGCCGACCGTCTGGGCATTGAAGGCAGCATTCGCCGCATTGTCTATGAACACGATCTCACGCTGAAAGATAAGTTATTTTCCTCGTTGTTAGACCAGCCTGCGCAGGCGGCGCTGTGGCACGATAAACAGGGACATCTTTCACATTATATGGTGCTGATTCAGCGCAGTGGCTTAAGTAAATTACTGGAACCGTTACTGTTTGCTGCCACCAGCGACAGCCAGTTAAGCAAGACGGAAATCAGCAGCATCAAGATAAATAATGAAACTATTCCTGTTTATCAGTTGCGCTATAACAGCAATAACACACTGATGTTCACGACTTATCAGGACAAAATGCTGGTTTTCTCCAGTACGGATATGCTGTTTAAAGACGACCAGCAGGATAGCGAAGCGACGGCGATCGCGAGTGATTTGTTGAGCGGCAAAAAACGCTGGGAAACCCGCTTTGGTCTGGAAGAGCGTACTGCCGGAAAAACACCAGTACGTCAGCGTATCGTGGTTAGCGCAAATTTGCTGGGCTTTGGCTACCAGCGACTTATCCCATCTTTTGCCGGTGTGCGCTTCGAAATGAACAACGACGGCTGGCACAGCTTTCTGGCATTAAATGATGGATCCGCCAGTGTAGATGCCAGTTTCGATTTCACTCCGGTATGGAACAGTATGCCTGCTGGTGCCAGCTTCTGCGTAGCTGTGCCGTATTCGCACGGTATTGCCGAAGAGATGCTTTCGCACATCAGCCAGGAAAACGACAAGTTGAACGGGGCGTTAGATGGTGCAGCCGGACTGTGTTGGTATGAAGACTCAAAACTGCAAACACCGTTATTTGTTGGTCAGTTTGATGGCACAGCCGAACAGGCGCAACTACCAGGGAAACTGTTTAGCCAAAATATCGGCGCGCACGAAAGCAAAGCGCCGGAAGGTGTACTGCCGGTGACGGAAACACAACAAGGAGAGGCCAGAATATGGCGTCGGGAAGTCAGTTCTCGTTACGGCCAGTACCCAGCCGCACAGGCAGCACAACCTGAACAACTTATGTCAGCGTCCTTTTTCCGTGTGTCGCTGGCGATGCAAAATAAAACGTTGCTTTTCTCCCTGGATGACACGCTGGTGAATAACGCATTGCAAACACTGAATAAAACGCGACCGGCAATGGTGGATGTAATTCCGGTCGGTGGTGTGGTTCCGGTTTATGTGAATCCGCAAGGCGTGGCGAAATTGTTGCGCAACGAAACGCTGACCAGTCTGCCGAAGAACCTCGAACCGGTTTTTTATAATGCCGCGCAAACTTTATTAATGCCGAAGCTGGACGCTTTATCTCAACAACCTCGCTATGTCATAAAGCTGGCTCAGATGGAACCCGGTGCCGCCTGGCAGTGGATACCCATTACCTGGCAGCCACTATGAGACACGGGTTGCTGGCGCTGATCTGTTGGCTGTGTTGTTTTGTTGCCCATAGCGAAAGGCTGAATGTCGAACAATCGGGGCTATTTCGCGCCTGGTTTGTGCGCATTGCACAAGAACAACTACGCCAGGGGCCAAGTCCGCGTTGGTATCAGCAGGATTGTGCGGGACTGGTGCGCTTTGCGGCGAACGAGGCACTGAAAGTTCACGACAGCAAATGGCTAAAAAGTAACGGTATAGCAAGTCAGTATTTGCCGCCAGAGATGACGCTAACACCTGAACAGCGGCAACTGGCACAAAACTGGAATCAGGGGAACGACAAAACCGGCCCCTATGTGACAGCGATTAATTTGATTCAGTACAACAGCCATTTTATTGGCCTGGACATAAACCAGGCGCAGCCTGGCGATATGATTTTTTTCGATCAGGGCGATGCCCAGCACTTAATGGTCTGGATGGGGCGTTACGTCATCTACCACACCGGAAGCGCTACGAAAACTGACAACGGAATGCGCGCAGTCAGTCTGCAACAACTTATGACATGGAAGGACACCCGATGGATACCCAACGATTCCAATCCCAATTTTATTGGCATTTATCGTTTAAATTTTCTGGCGCGATAGCGGCCTGTCTGTGCTTGTCTCTCGCAGGGACGGGGCTTGTTAACGCTGATGACTCACTCCCTTCCAGCAATTATGCGCCACCTGCCGGGGGAACATTCTTTTTGCTCGCTGACAGCAGTTTTAGCAGCAATGAAGAGGCTAAAGTGCGGCTGGAAGCTCCGGGGCGTGATTATCGGCGTTATCAGATGGAAGAATACGGCGGCGTGGATGTTCGCCTGTATCGTATTCCTGACCCAATAGCGTTCCTGCGTCAGCAGAAAAACCTGCATCGCATTGTGGTACAGCCGCAATATCTGGGCGACGGTCTGAACAATACGCTGACCTGGCTGTGGGATAACTGGTACGGCAAATCTCGCCGCGTGATGCAGCGTTCTTTCTCTTCTCAGTCGCGGCAGAATGTAACTCAGGCATTACCGGAATTGCAGCTTGGCAATGCCATCATCAAACCTTCCCGTTATGTACAAAACAACCCGTTTTCACCGCTGAAGAAATACCCGCTGGTGGAGCAGTTTCGTTACCCACTATGGCAGGCAAAACCAGTCGAGCCACAACAAGGCGTAAAACTGGACGGTGCATCCAGTAATTTCATCTCGCCGCAGCCGGGCAATGTCTATATTCCTCTCGGCAAACAAGAGCCTGGACTGTACCTCGTCGAGGCGATGGTAGGCAGTTATCGGGCGACAACAGTGGTATTTGTTTCCGATACCGTGGCGCTCAGCAAAGTGTCGGGTAACGAACTTCTGGTGTGGACCGCTGGCAAAAAGCAGGGTGAAGCGAAGCCTGGCTCCGAGATCCTGTGGACTGACGGTTTTGGCGTGATGACTCGCGGCGTTACTGATGACAGCGGTGCCTTGCAGTTACAACATATATCGCCTGAACGTTCATACATTCTTGGTAAAGATGCTGAAGGCGGCGTTTTTGTATCCGAGAATTTCTTCTACGAAAGCGAAACCTATAACACCCGTTTGTATATCTTTACCGACCGCCCGCTATACCGCGCAGGCGACCGTGTTGATGTCAAAGTGATGGGGCGCGAGTTTCACGGCCCGCTGCATTCATCCCCTATCGTAAGTGCTCCGGCGAAACTCTCGGTGCTGGATGCCAACGGTAGTCTGTTGCAAACCGTCAATGTCACGCTTGATGCGCGTAATGGCGGGCAGGGGAGTTTCCGCCTGCCAGAAAATGCTGTTGCCGGAGGTTATGAGTTACGCCTGGCTTACCGCAACCAGGTCTATAGCAGCAGTTTTCGCGTGGCAAACTACATCAAACCGCATTTTGAGATTGGCTTAGCCCTCGACAAAAAAGATTTCAAAACTGACGAAGCGGTCAGCGGTAAACTACAACTGCTCTACCCGGATGGTGAGCCAGTAAAAAATGCTCGGGTGCAGTTAAGTTTGCGCGCCCAACAATTGTCGATGGTTGGCAACGATTTGCGTTATGCCGGGCGTTTCCCGGTGTCGCTTGAAGGCAGCGAAACGGTTTCAGACGATAGCGGTCATGTGGCGTTAAATCTTCCCGCTGCCGATAAACCGAGCCGTTATTTATTAACTGTCTCCGCCAGCGACGGCGCGGCATATCGTGTTACCACCACCAAAGAGATCCTCATTGAACGCGGTCTTGCACATTACACTCTAAGCACCGCCGCACAATACAGCAAAAGTGGCGAGCCGGTGGTGTTCCGTTATGCCGCACTGGAGGCTTCAAAACAGGTTCCCGTTAAGTACGAGTGGTTGCGTCTGGAAGACCGCACAAGCTACAGCGGTGACCTGGCGTCTGGCGGTAAATCCTTCACCGTTAATTTCGATAAACCCGGCAACTACAATCTGACTTTGCGTGATAAAGACGGCCTGATCCTCGCCGGGTTAAGCCATGCGGTCAGTGGTAAGGGCAGCATGGCGCATACCGGTACGGTAGATATTGTGGCGGATAAAACGCTCTACCAGCCCGGCGAAACCGCGAAGATGCTGATCACTTTCCCGGAACCGATTGATGAAGCGTTGCTGACGCTGGAGCGTGATCGCGTTGAACAGCGGTCGCTGTTATCGCAACCAGCAAGCTGGCTAACACTGCAACGTTTAAACGATACCCAGTATGAAGCCCGCGTTCCGGTGAGTAATACCTTTGCGCCTAACATCACCTTTTCGGTGCTGTATACCCGTAACGGGCAGTACAGTTTTCAGAATGCCGGGATCAAAGTCGCCGTTCCCCAGTTAGATATTCGGGTGAAAACGGGCAAAACCCATTACCAGCCAGGCGAACTGGTAAATGTGGAATTAACCTCATTGCTGAAGGGCAAACCTGTTTCTGCACAACTAACGGTTGGCGTGGTCGATGAAATGATCTACGCGCTGCAACCGGAGATTGCGCCAAATATCGGCAAATTTTTCTATCCGCTGGGGCGTAACAATGTGCGTACCAGTTCCAGCCTGTCATTTATCAGCTACGACCAGGCACTCTCCAGCGAGCCGGTTGCGCCAGGAGCAACAAACCGCAGCGAGCGGCGAGTGAAAATGCTGGAACGCCCACGGCGCGAAGAGGTTGATACCGCGGCATGGATGCCATCGCTAACAACGGACAAACAAGGCAAAGCATATTTCACGTTCCTGATGCCGGATTCGTTAACCCGTTGGCGCATTACCGCACGTGGGATGAACGGCGACGGGCTGGTCGGGCAGGGGCGTGCTTATTTGCGCTCGGAAAAAAATCTCTACATGAAGTGGAGTATGCCAACGGTGTATCGCCTGGGCGACAAACCGGCGGCAGGGCTGTTTATTTTCAGTCAGCAGGATAACGAACCGGTAGAGCTGGTAAGTAAATTTGCGGGTGTTGAAATGCGCCAGACGCTGACGTTGCATAAAGGGGCTAACTATATTTCGCTGACGCAGGACATTCAGCAATCTGGTTTGCTAAGCGCAGAATTGCAACAAAATGGGCAAGTGCAGGACAGCATTAGCACAAAACTGTCTTTTGTTGATAACACCTGGTCCGTTGAACAGCAGAAAAACGTCATGCTCGGCGGTGGCGATAACACGCTGATGTTGCCAGAGCTGGCGAGTAACATCCGACTACAAAGCAGCGAAACGCCGCAGGAGATTTTCCGTAATAACCTCGACGCGTTAGTCGATGAACCCTGGGGGGGCGTAATCAACACCGGTAGCCGTCTGCTCCCCCTAAGCCTTGCCTGGCGTGCGCTTGCCGATCATCAGAGTGCTGCCGCCAACGACATTCGTCAGATGATTCAGGATAACCGTTTGCGGCTGATGCAACTGGCGGGGCCAGGCGCGCGCTTTACCTGGTGGGGTGAAGATGGCAATGGCGATGCCTTCCTGACAGCATGGGCATGGTATGCCGACTGGCAGGCCAGTCAGGCGCTTGGCGTAACGCAACAACCTGAATACTGGCAGCATATGCTCGACAGCTACGCAGAGCAGGCGGATAACATGCCGTTACTGCATCGGGCGCTGGTGCTGGCGTGGGCGCAGGAGATGAATCTGCCGTGCAAAACGTTGCTGAAAGGGCTGGATGAAGCGGTTTCCCGGAAAGAAATCAAAGCGCTCTCAGAGGAAGACACTCGTGATATCAATGATAGCCTGATCCTCGATGCGCCAGAGTCTCCGCTGGCGGATGCGGTGGCAAACGTTTTAACCATGACGTTACTGAAAAAAGCACAGTTGAAGTCCACTGTCATGCCACAGGTCCAGCAGTATGCGTGGGATAAAGCGGCAAACAGCAACCAACCGCTGGCGCACACGGTTGTATTGCTTAATAGCGGTGGCGACTCCACCCAGGCTGCGGCCATTTTAAGTGGTTTAACCGCCCAGCAATCCAGTATCGAACGTGCACTGGCCATGAACTGGCTGGCGAAATATATGGCAGTGATGCCTCCCGTAGTGTTACCCGCACCTGCGGGCGCATGGGCTAAACAAAAGGCGACTGGCGG
Source organism: Escherichia sp. KTE52 (assembly GCF_000408325.1). Lineage (NCBI taxonomy): Bacteria > Pseudomonadati > Pseudomonadota > Gammaproteobacteria > Enterobacterales > Enterobacteriaceae > Escherichia > Escherichia sp. KTE52. The sequence continues at coordinate 638,360 of NZ_KE138677.1, read as the reverse complement.
GGGCGAATACTGGCGTTGGGTTGGTCAGGGGGTGCCAGACATTCTCTCTTTTGGTGACGAATTATCGTCGCAAAACGTGCAGGTCCGTTGGCGTGAACCGGCAAAAACTGCTCAACAAAGTAACATTCCGGTGACCGTTGAACGCCAGTTGTATCGGCTGATCCCGGGGGATGAAGAGATGAGCTTTACTCTGCAGCCGGTTACCAGTAGTGAGATTGACAGCGATGCGCTGTATCTCGATGAAATCACTCTCACCAGTGAGCAGGATGCGCCGCTGCGCTACGGTCAGGTGGAAGTACCGCTACCGCCGGGAGCTGATGTTGAACGGACAACGTGGGGCATCTCAGTCAACAAGCCCAACACCGCGAAACAGCAGGGGCAGTTGCTGGAAAAAGCGCGTAATGAAATGAGCGAGTTGGCTTATATGGTGCCGGTGAAAGAATTTGCAGGAACGGTCACTTTCCACCATCTGCTGCGCTTCTCGCAAAAAGGGCAATTCGTTTTACCGCCCGTTCGTTATGTGCGTTCCTATGCGCCTGCGCAGCAAAGCGTTGCGGCAGGTAGCGAATGGCGCGGGATGCAGGTGAAATAAGTGTACTTGCGCAGAATCGTCTGGCTATTGACGCTGGTTACGCTGTCAACGTTTGCGGAGGAGACGCCGTTACAACTGGCACTGCGGGGGGCGCAGCATGATCAACTGTATCAGTTGACGCCATCGGGCGTGACAAACGTCTCTACGCTACCTGACACGCTCACTACGCCGTTAGGGAGCTTATGGAAGCTGTATGTTTATGCCTGGCTTGAGGATACTCATCAGCCGGAGCAGCCCTACCAGTGTCGCGGTAACTCTCCGGAAGAAGTCTATTGCTGTCAGGCGGGGGAGAGCATTACGCGCGAAACGGCGTTGGTGCGTTCCTGTGGTCTCTACTTTTCGCCGCAGCGGTTGCACATCGGTGCGGATGCGTGGGGGCAATACTGGCAACAGCGCCAGGCACCAACCTGGTTAGCATCGCTTTCTACGCTGAAACCCGAAACGTCGGTAACCGTTAAATCGTTGCTTGATTCACTGGCGACGTTACCTGCGCAAAACAAAGCCCAGGAAATATTACTGGACGTGGTGCTGGACGATTCGAAAATTGGCGTAGCGTCCATGCTCGGTAGTCGGGTACGAGTGAAAACCTGGAGCTGGTTTGCCGATGATAAACAGGAAATCCGTCAGGGCGGTTTTGCTGGTTGGTTAACTGATGGTACGCCGCTATGGGTTACAGGCAGCGGCACCAGCAAAACGGTATTGACCCGTTACGCGACGATTCTTAATCAGGTTTTGCCTGTACCGACGCAAGTTGCCAGTGGGCAATGTGTACTGGTGGATCTGTTTGCTCGTTATCCGGTGAAAAAAATCACTGCGGAAAAGAGTACGACGGCAGTAAAACCCGGCGTGCTCAATGGGCGCTATCGAGTGACGTTTGCCAATGGTAACCATATTACGTTGGTCAGCCACGGTGAGACGACCTTACTTACGGAAAATGGCAAACTGAAATTGCAGTCGCATCTCGATCGTGAAGAGTACGTTGCCAGAGTGCTGGATCGCGAGGCGAAAAGTACGCCCCCTGAGGCAGCGAAAGCCATGACCGTGGCGATTCGCACATTTTTACAGCAAAACGCCGATCGGGAAGGCGATTGCCTGACAATCCCGGACAGCAGCGCCACTCAGCGCGTTTCTGCTTCGCCAGCCACCACGGGCGCGCGGACGATGACCGCCTGGACGCAGGATCTCATCTATGCGGGCGATCCGGTTCATTATCATGGCAGCCGCGCTGCTGAAGGAACGCTGTCCTGGCGGCAAGCCACCGTCCAGGCGGGGCAGGGAGAGCGTTACGACCAGATACTCGCCTTTGCTTATCCCGAACAACAGCCTTAGCCGCTGGGGAGCACCACGCTCTACTTGCCAGTTATTACCGAAAGCGAAAGCCTGGCTGGCGGAAAAAATGCCACAGTGGCGGCGCGCGTTACAAGACGAGACGGGGTACAACGAGCCAGACGTATTCGCGGTGTGCCGTTTAGTCTCGGGGTTCCCCTATACCGATCGGCAGCAAAAAAGGCTATTTATTCGTAATTTTTTTACACTTCAGGATCGACTGGATTTAACTCATGAGTACCTGCATCTTGCCTTTGATGGATACCCCACCGGGCTGGATGAGAACTATATCGAAGCGCTGACCCGACAATTATTAATGGACTAATGCTATGCGAAAGATATTTCTTCCGTTGTTACTGGTGGCACTTTCGCCTGTTGCCCACAGCGAAGGAGTGCAGGAAGTCGAAATTGATGCACCGCTTTCTGGCTGGCATCCGGCAGAGGGTGAAGATGCCAGTTTTTCACAATCGATCAATTACCCCGCGTCGTCCGTCAATATGGCTGATGATCAAAATATCTCTGCGCAGATCCGCGGCAAAATAAAAAATTATGCTGCGGCGGGCAAAACCCAGCAGGGGCGATTGGTGGTCAACGGTGCCAGTATGCCGCAGAGAATTGAATCTGATGGTTCATTTGCGCGCCCTTATATTTTTACCGAAGGCAGCAACAGTGTGCAGGTCATCAGCCCCGATGGGCAAAGCCGACAAAAAATGCAGTTTTACTCTACACCGGGGGCTGGTGCAATTCGCGCGCGTTTACGGTTAGTTCTTTCATGGGATACGGATAATACCGATCTCGATCTCCATGTCGTCACGCCGGATGGTGAACACGCCTGGTACGGTAATACAGCGCTGAAAAATAGTGGCGCACTGGATATGGATGTCACGACAGGTTACGGACCAGAGATTTTCGCTATGCCTGCGCCGATTCACGGGCGCTATCAGGTGTATATCAACTACTATGGCGGACGCAGCGAAACGGAATTGACGACTGCTCAACTGACGCTCATCACTGATGAAGGCTCGGTCAATGAAAAACAGGAAACTTTTGTTGTCCCGATGCGTAATGCTGGTGAACTGACGCTGGTGAAAAGTTTTGACTGGTAATTAATGAGGTTACCTTCACTGTCGTTGTTTAAGAAAACGCCCGATGACTTTCGCTATCGGGCGTTTTTGTTTATTAATTCAACCGTTCAATCACCATCGCAATTCCCTGACCACCACCAATACATAGCGTTGCCAGCCCCAGCGTTTTATCGCGTGCCTGCATTGCATGTAACAGAGTGACCAGAATACGTGCACCGCTGGCACCGATAGGATGCCCGAGCGCGATAGCCCCGCCGTTAACATTCACTTTCTCAGGATCAAAGCCCAGGGTTTTCCCTACGGCAAGGAACTGCGCAGCAAACGCTTCATTGGCTTCGATAAGATCAATATCTGCCAGTTGCAGCCCTGCCAGTTGTAACGCTTTTTGTGTGGCAGGTACTGGCCCCATTCCCATCAACGCGGGAGCCACGCCGCCGCTGGCATAGCTTTTAATGCGAGCCAGTGGTTTAAGGCCTGCCGCCAGCGCCGCCGATTCTTCCATAATCACCAGTGCGGCAGCACCGTCGTTAATGCCTGAAGCATTCCCGGCAGTGACCGTTCCGGCTTTGTCGAAGGCCGGGCGCAATGCAGCCAGAGCTTCTGCAGTAGAATCTGCTTTCGGGAATTCATCGCGATCGAAGACGATGGTTTTCTTCCGTGTGACGACATTTACCGGGACAATTTCGGCTGTAAAAGCACCAGATTCAATTGCCGCTGCCGCTTTACGCTGTGAATTTAGTGCCAGTTCATCCTGCATTTCACGGGTAATTCCGTACTCTTTGGCCACGTTTTCGGCGGTAATCCCCATATGATAACCGTGGGTGGCGCACATCAGACCATCGCGCAGGATTACGTCATAAACCTGTCCGTCTCCCAGACGATAACCTGAGCGTGCTTTTGCATCGAGTAAGTAGGGCGCTAAACTCATGTTCTCCATTCCACCCGCGACGATGCTCTGCGCCTGACCGGCCTGAATCGCCTGGGCGGCAAGCGCCACGCTTTTCAGACCCGAGCCACACACTTTGTTGATCGTAAATCCGCACACCGTTTCTGCCAGCCCGCTTTTAAGCAATGCCTGACGCGCCGGGTTTTGCCCTAAACCCGCCTGCAGGACGTTACCCATAATCACTTCATCTACGTGTTGTGAGTCAATTTTTGCGCGTTCAATGGCGGCCTGGATCACCGTTGCCCCTAGATCGATAGCGCTGGTGGAGGCGAGTGAACCGTTAAAACTACCGATGGCAGTACGTACCGCACTGACGATGACACAATTTTTCATTTTATATTCCTTCTGTCTGTAGAGTTGCCGTCAGAACAGCGTTAAACCAATGACGAAAATGACGCCGGAGAAGAGCAGGGCAGTGATGCAATAGCCCATGATGTCGCGGACACCGAGTCCGGCGATTGCCAGTGCTGGCAGCGCCCAGAACGGTTGGGCCATGTTCATCCATTGCTCGCCGTAGGCGATCGCCATTACGGATTTACCCAGATCTGCGCCCAGTGCCTGGGCTGCGGGTATCACAAATGGCCCCTGAATAACCCAGTGACCACCGCCAGAAGGTACGGCGAAGTTGATCAGCGCAGAGCTAAAGAAGGTCATTACCGGGAAGGTGTCCTTATTTGCGACATTGATAAAAAATTCGGTAATGAGTCCGCCGAGGCCTGAGTGTTCCATCATTAACTGGATCCCGGCGTAGAAGGGGAATTGCACCAGAATACCGGCGGTACTGCGTGCTGCCGCACTGATAGCACGCATATAAGCCATTGGTGTTTTATGCAGTAGCAGGCCCGCAATCATAAACATCAGATTGACGGTATTTATGGTGATGTTGAAACCATGTTCGATGAAGTACATCGCCAGGTAAGCGATACCGAGTGCACCAATGATCAACGTCAGGATGCGACTTTCCTCCAGTCGCTCGGATGGTGGGGCATCTTTCGGTAGCTGCTTCTGAAAATCAGCCTCTTCCTGGAGTAGTTTCGGATCGATACTCACCACGTCTGACGGTTTTGGCATCATCATGCGGGTGATAAACGGCATCACCACAATCAATGCCACAGTGATGAAAATGTTAAAACCACTGAACAGAGTATCGCCCACCGGGATAAGCCCGGCGATATGCTCAACCGGGTTGCCCGGTGTGGCAGCCAACAGAGGCATTGAGCCAGAGAAGCCGCCGCCCCAGGTGAGAAAACCAATGTAGGCGCAGGCAATGAGCAACGGATAATCAGAACCGGGTACTCGCCGGGCGACTTCACGGGCGAACATTGCGCCAACAACCAGACCAAATCCCCAGTTGATGACACAAGCGACTGAGCCAAAGAAAGTGACCAGCATGACGCCCTGTACGGGCGTCTTTGCAGCGGAGGCGGCAGTACGCAGCAAGCTTTTCACCGGAGCGGAGCTGGCAAGGGCATGACCGGTAACGATGATAAGCGCCATCTGCATACCGAACGCCAGCAAGTTCCAGAAACCGTCACCCCACATTTTCACCATGTTGATCGGCGTTTGTGGTGTTAACCAAAGCGCGATCACGAATGTTAGCAACGTCAGCAACATGGCAAAGATCAGGGGATCGGGAAGCCACCGGCTGACAAAACGCGTCATAAAACGCGAGATGCGACCAATCATAAATCACCCCGTTGCGTATTCAGATCGGTGGCTACTTCAAAATGAGCTTCGGTTTTGGCACGCACGGTGGCTAAATCACATCCGTCGGCAATTTCGGTGAGCCACATTTTGCCGTCAACGAAACGAAAGACTGCCAGTTCTGTTACCAGCATATGCACCGCGTGTTGCGCAGTGAGCGGCATGGTGCAGCGGCGCAAGATTTTTGGTGAACCATCTTTGGCGCAATGTTCCATGGCAATGATCACTTTGCGCGACCCGGTCACCAGATCCATCGCTCCACCCATACCGGGCACCATTTTCCCAGGCACTACCCAGTTCGCGAGGTTGGCTTCTTCGTCTACCTGTAAACCACCGAGCACGCAGGCATCAATATGGCCGCCGCGGATCAGTGCAAATGACATGGCGCTGTCAAACATGGCTGCTCCAGGCAAAACACCGCATGGTTGTCCGCCAGCGTTCACCAGATCAGGGTGTGCCGTTGTCACCGGGCCTAGCCCCAAAAAACCGTTTTCCGATTGCAGAGTGATATGAATGCCTTCTGGCAAATAGTTGGCGACCATCGTCGGCAGACCAATGCCCAGATTCACGATGTCACCATCACGAAGCTCTTGCGCCACACGGCGCGCAATACGTTGTTTCGCATCCATTATTTGCTCTCCTGTGAAACGATGATGTGGTCGATAACGGCACCAGGGGTGACAATATGGTCAGGTTGCAACTCTCCGGTTTCGACCAGTTCATCTGGCTCTACCAGCGTGATATCAGCCGCAAGGGCAATCAGGGGGTTAAAGTTGCGGGCGCTAAGTTGATAGGTCAGGTTGCCAAGTGTGTCGCAACGATGAGCGCGAATTAGCGCCAGGTCGGCGCGCAGTGGACGCTCAAGTAACCAGGTTTTGCCGTCGAGTGTCAGCGTCTGTTTGCCTTCCTCTACGACGGTTCCGACACCGGTTGGAGTGAGAAAGCCACCAAGCCCGGCACCACCACAGCGAATTTGCTCGATTAGCGTACCTTGTGGCACCAGAACGACGTCCATTTCACCAGATATCATGCGCCGACCTGTTTCCGGGTTGGTGCCGATATGTGAAGCAATCACTTTGCGGACACGACCATTGACGATGAGCGGGCCGATGCCGGTATCAACAAACGCGGTATCATTGGCTATCAATGTCAGGTCGCGAACGCCTGATTCCAGTAATGCTTCAACCAGGCGGGATGGAGTGCCAATCCCCATAAATCCGCCCACCATGATGGTCATGCCGTCACGAAAGAAGCCGGAGGCGTCTTGTAATGTCATCAATTTTGTTTTCATTATTTATCCCTCTTGCATACACCGTTGTGGGTACAGTCAGGGAATAGCAAGGGGAGTGCCAGAATGAGAATATTTGCTGTTGTTTTTTAACTGGTTGAATAATAAAGGGTAAATTAGAAGGGGATGACGAAGGTGAATGTTCGGCTATGCAGAAATTTGCGCACTGTGCAAATTCCTGCATAGCAAGTTTTGGTGTTATACATCCGCCGGATCGATACCGTATTCCTGAAGTTTATACATCAATGCACGGCGACTGATGCCCAGCATTAAAGCCGTGCGGGTTCGGTTGCCGTCCTGTTGTTCCAGAACTTCCATAATGATGCGTTTTTCGACGCGTTTAATTTCCTCTTTTAAATTACGCTCACCGGCAGGGGCTGTTTTGGCCTCACCAGCGCTACAGACAGGCTGACGAATCTGCGGCGGAAGATCCTCAGAAAAAATGATCGGGCCTGAATTCATCACGACGGCGCGTTCAATGACGTTGGAAAGCTCACGAATATTTCCCGGCCATGACCAGGCTGTAAGCAGTGACATTGCCATCGGATCGATATCGATAATATCGCGCTGATTCTCACTACTGAATTTTTGCAAAAAGTGATTAGCTAACAGGGAAATATCTTCCCGACGATCGCGCAGAGGTGGCAGTATTAAATGAATAACGTTAAGGCGATAAAAGAGATCTTCACGGAAAGTGCCTTCTTTAACCATTGCCTGCAAGTCGCGGTTGGTGGCAGCAATGATGCGGATATCAACTTTTATGGTTTGATGGCCGCCTATCCGTTCAAATTCCCGTTCCTGAAGAATGCGTAGTAATTTGGCTTGCAGTACCAGCGGCATTTCGCCAATTTCGTCGAGGAGCAGAGTACCTTCGTTGGCGCGTTCAAATAATCCCTGACGCAAGGATTGTGCACCAGTAAATGCGCCTTTTTCATGACCAAACAGTTCACTTTCGAGCAACGATTCCGGTAGCGCCGCGCAGTTGACTTTAATAAATGGCCCCTTTGCCCGCCGCGAATTGTAGTGAATCGCTCTGGCAATCAATTCTTTTCCGGTGCCACTTTCACCGCTAATCAAGACGCTGGCCTGAGAAAGGGCAATTTTGGCGGTGTCTTTGCAGATGTCCATCATCGCCGGGCTGTTGGTGAGAATGTGCCCCCATTGCCAACTGGTGCTCAGTGCCTGGTGCAGATGGCGGATCTCTTTTTTCATTGACTGGAGTTGTAAAGCTCGCTGAACGATTAAATTCAACTCATCGAGATCAAACGGTTTGATAACATAGTCGAAGGCACCGCAACGTAGTGCTTCGACGGCGGTTTCCACTTCAGCATAGGCCGTCATCAGAATAACGGGGGTTCGGGTTTCACGGCTGCGCATCTCCTTTAGTGCCTTGATGCCGTCCATCTCTGGCATGCGGATATCCATCAACACCACGTCAGGGTGAATATCGGCAAACAGTTGTAATGCTGTGCGTCCGTTGTTCGCACAATGTGTTTCGTATCCTTGTAGTGCAAAAGCGGTGCTCAGCATACGGCGAACATTATCTTCATCATCAACAATAAGGATGCGATTAATAGCGGTCATATGGTCTGATTTCCCTGCGGGTTGATCGGTAAAATAAGGGTGAAGGTTGCGCCGCAGCCCGGCAAACTGGCCACGCGAATATCCCCCTGATGGGCGTTAATGATGCGCTGACTTAACGCCAGACCAAGCCCTGTTCCTGAGGCTTTGGTGGTGAAAAAGGGATCGAAGATCTTTTTTTGCAGCGAGAGATCAATGCCACAGCCGTTGTCTTCTATCGAAATGGCCTGTTGTGAGTCACTGTACTGCCAGGTTCGAATGCGAATTTTCCCTCGTGCACTGATAGCCTGGACGGCATTGATCAGGATATTCAGTAGTACCTGTTTGAGCAGTTCACGATCGGCGCTAATCGGGCTTAATTCATCATCCAGTTCGCTTATGAAGTCGACCCGCGCTTGTACTCCGGCGGTTTGCACCAGTACCAGAGTTTCTTCAATCAATGCATTAAGGCTGACTTGTTGCCATTGACTGTGGCGTGGGCGTGAAAAATCGAGCAATTGCTGAATGACTTTGTTAATTGAGTCGATTTCTTTGAGCACAACGGACAGATATTCCTGATGTATTAGGTCACTGGTTTGTTGGCGTAGGATCTGCACATAACCACGGATAGCCGTCAGCGGATTACGTACTTCATGCGCCACGCCTGCCATCAGTTCACCCAGGGTGGCGAGGCGTTCAGCTTGCGCCATGCGGCGTTGGGTTTCTTTTCGGGCAGTTAAATCAGAGAAAATCACCAAAGCACCTATCATTTCACCATGCGTGTTATGAATACGACTGGTAGTGACACTGAGTTCAATGGTGCGGTCACGGCCTGGAAAACTGATTTCCAGTGCCACGTGTTCGGTGCCATGTTCCAGCGTATCCAGTACAGGACTGTAGAACTGAGTATTGTCGAACAACATGGCGTAAGGCTGCCCTACCAGTTCATGACGTTGATAGCCAGTGATGATTTCTGCTGCGGGGTTCATGGTGGTTACATCACCCTGGCGGTCAATGGCAATGACGCCATCGGCAGCGTTTTCAATAATCAGATCGTTAAGTGTCCGCGTTTCACGCAGTGCCTGGGCGAGGTTGTTAACACTCTGGCTGATTTGCCCCATTTCACCGGGCAATTGTGGTAATCGGGTAGGAATATTTTGCGCCAGAGTCGAGAGGCCATCGGTGATGATATCTATATTGGCGCTCAGGCGACGGGAGAAGAGCACAATCAACAGCAGGCTAATCAGCAAACCGGCGGTGAGCACAATGATAATCCTCACATCCATTTTCCAGGCCTGGCGTTGAATATCTTCGGTTAATTCATTGGCCCAGATATAACCGAGGACTTCACCATTACGTTCAATGGGAATCATTGAATTCAGAATATCGCCGCGAACTTGCCTGCCTGAATAAACTAAAGGTGTATTTGTACGCATTACTTCGCGACCAGGGTGATCCGCGGCGATAGTAACGCCCACATTATTCTGATATAGCGCTGAAGGCGCGTAGGTGATTATCGCATCCAGCGTCTTGTTGTAATAACCAGCACCTATCCCAGGGAAGGCGTGAGTGATATTTTCGGTAATGGGAGCAAGTTCTGCGTTCAATGCGCGGATACGCTCTTCACGCGGTAAGTTGTTGTAGAGATCGTAGCGATCGCCTAGCGCCTGATTAAGCAGATTGATCACGGCAGAAAGTTTTTTCTCTTTTTCAGATAAGACTGCTGAACGTCCTTCCGTTTCTACGATATAACCAATAGTAAGCGTTGGGACAATGACCATCAGGATTGCCATCAGGATCATTTGATTGCGTAAGCGGCGTGGATAAATCCACTTCATATAATTCATGCTGAAATCCACCAATCTTGTCCGGTATATGACGATTATCGGGGGTTAAGGTGATGATTTCTCGGCGGTGTATCATATTACCGGGATGACAGAACATTGCGGTGGCACGTTTTTACCGCTACCTTAACCACACTCCATCGGTCACCTGAGGCGGAGCTTCGCCCCTTTGAAATACCTTGCTTCTTTTCGTACAACCCTGAAAGTTTCGCGCTATATGTTCAGAGCATTGGCGTTATTGCTCTGGCTGTTGATTGCTTTCTCATCAGTGTTTTACATCGTCAATGCTCTGCATCAGCGAGAATCTGAGATTCGTCAGGAATTTAACCTGAGCTCCGATCAGGCTCAGCGGTTTATCCAACGCACTTCTGATGTGATGAAAGAGCTGAAGTACATTGCCGAAAATCGCTTGTCTGCAGAAAACGGCGTACTTTCCCCGCGTGGGCGGGAAACGCAAACGGATGTGCCCGAGTTCGAACCGCTGTTTGCCGATTCTGACTGTTCCGCGATGAGTAACACCTGGCGGGGATCTCTGGAGTCGCTGGCATGGTTTATGCGCTACTGGCGCGATAATTTCTCTGCAGCTTACGATCTCAACCGCGTATTTTTGATCGGCAGCGATAACCTCTGCATGGCAAACTTTGGTTTGCGTGATATGCCTGTCGAACGCGATACCGCCTTGAAAGCTCTGCATGAGCGCATCAATAAGTATCGTAATGCGCCGCAGGATGACAGTGGCAGCAACCTCTATTGGATCAGCGAAGGCCCGCGCCCTGGCGTCGGGTATTTCTACGCGCTGACGCCGGTTTATCTGGCGAACCGTTTGCAGGCCTTGTTGGGCGTTGAACAAACCATTCGGATGGAGAACTTCTTTTTACCGGGTACATTATCGATGGGAGTCACCATCCTTGATGAGAATGGTCATACCCTGATTTCGTTGACCGGACCGGAAAGTAAAATCAAAGCTGAACCGCGTTGGATGCAGGAACGCTCCTGGTTCGGTTATACACCAGGTTTCCATGAGCTGGTGCTGAAGAAAAATCTGCCGCCGTCATCGTTAAGCATTGTTTACTCGGTGCCCGTTGATCAGGTGCTGGAACGCATACGTATGCTGATCCTCAACGCGATTTTGCTCAATGTGATCACCGGGGCGGCGTTGTTTACCCTCGCGCGGATGTATGAGCGGCGTATTTTCATTCCGGCGGAAAGCGACGCCCAGCGTCTGGAGGAGCATGAGCAGTTTAACCGCAAGATTGTCGCCTCCGCGCCGGTCGGGATCTGCATTTTGCGTACCGCTGATGGCGTCAATATTTTGAGTAACGAACTGGCGCATACCTATCTCAATATGCTTACGCATGAGGATCGCCAGCGGCTGACGCAAATTATTTGCGGTCAACAGGTCAATTTTGTCGATGTCCTGACCAGCAACAATACCAATCTGCAAATCAGTTTCGTCCATTCGCGCTATCGTAATGAAAACGTGGCGATTTGCGTACTTGTCGATGTTTCTTCACGTGTGAAGATGGAAGAGTCGCTGCAAGAGATGGCGCAGGCAGCAGAACAGGCGAGCCAATCGAAATCGATGTTCCTTGCTACCGTCAGCCACGAGCTGCGTACACCACTGTACGGCATTATCGGTAACCTGGATCTATTGCAAACTAAAGAGTTACCGAAAGGCGTTGACCGTCTGGTGACGGCAATGAACAACTCTTCCAGTCTGCTGTTGAAAATTATCAGCGACATTCTCGATTTTTCGAAGATTGAATCGGAACAGTTGAAGATAGAACCGCGTGAGTTTTCACCGCGTGAAGTGATGAACCATATCACCGCCAACTATTTGCCGCTGGTGGTGCGTAAACAGCTTGGTTTGTACTGCTTTATTGAACCGGATGTGCCGGTAACTTTAAACGGTGATCCGATGCGTTTACAGCAGGTCATCTCCAATCTGTTGAGTAACGCCATAAAATTTACCGATACCGGCTGCATTGTTCTGCATGTCCGTGCCGATGGTGATTATCTTTCTATTCGCGTTCGCGATACCGGCGTGGGTATCCCGGCGAAAGAAGTGGTGCGGCTGTTTGATCCCTTCTTCCAGGTGGGGACAGGCGTTCAGCGTAACTTCCAGGGAACCGGTCTGGGGCTGGCGATTTGTGAAAAATTGATCAGCATGATGGACGGTGACATCTCGGTGGAGTCTGAACCTGGTATGGGAAGCCAGTTTACCGTGCGTATTCCACTGTACGGCGCACAATATCCACATAAAAAAGGCGTTGAAGGGTTAACGGGTAAACGCTGTTGGTTGGCGGTACGCAATGCGTCGCTATGCCAATTTATCGAAACCAGTTTGCAGCGCAGTGGTGTAGTCGTTACAACATATGAAGGTCAGGAACCGTCACCTGAGGATGTGTTGATTACTGATGAGCCGCTGAGTGAAAAATGGCAGGGCAGAGCGGTGGTGACTTTCTGCCGCCGACATATTGGCATTCCGCTGGAAAGAGCGCCCGGTGAATGGGAGCATAGCGTTGCTTCGTCGCATGAACTGCCTGTGCTACTGGCGCGTATCTATCGGGTTGAGATGGAAAATGATGATCCTGGCAACGTTCTGCCGCTGGCTGACAAAGAGTCTACCAGCAACGACGACATGATGATTCTGGTGGTTGATGATCATCCTATTAACCGTCGCTTATTGGCCGATCAGCTCGGATCGTTGGGTTATCAGTGTAAGACCGCGAATGATGGTATCGATGCGCTTAATGTTCTTAGCAAGAATCACATTGATATCGTGCTTAGTGACGTTAACATGCCGAATATGGATGGTTACCGGTTAACGCAGCGTATTCGCCAATTGGGGCTAACATTGCCGGTAATCGGGGTGACAGCCAATGCGTTGGCCGAAGAGAAGCAGCGATGCCTGGAGTCCGGGATGGATAGTTGTCTGTCGAAGCCGGTGACGCTGGATGTCATAAAACAGACGCTGACGATGTATGCCGAAAGAGTCAGGAAAGCGCGGAAATCATCGTAGGGTGCGGTCGGTGTAAATGTCTGATGCGACGCTGGCACGTCGTATCAGGCCTGCGTTTGTGCAATCTATTGAAATATTGGGATTTGTAGGCCGGATAAGGTGTTTACACCGCATCCGACCTGTTGGCTGGCTAAATTACTCTTTATCCGCCGGACTTAAGGTAACAGAAGAAAGATAGTTCAGCAGGGCGATATCGTTCTCGACGCCCAGCTTCATCATCGCGGATTTCTTCTGGCTGCTAATGGTCTTGATGCTGCGGTTGAGCTTTTTGGCAATCTCGGTAACCAGGAAACCTTCTGCAAACAGGCGCAGTACTTCACTCTCTTTAGGCGAGAGACGCTTGTCGCCGTAACCACTGGCACTGATTTTCTCCAGCAAACGAGAAACGCTTTCTGGGGTAAATTTCTTGCCTTTTTGCAACGCGGCGAGGGCTTTCGGCAGATCCGTAGGCGCGCCTTGCTTCAGTACGATCCCTTCGATATCCAGGTCCAGTACCGCACTAAGAATTGCCGGGTTGTTGTTCATGGTCAGAACAATGATCGACAGGCTTGGGAAATGGCGTTTGATGTATTTGATCAAGGTGATCCCGTCACCGTATTTATCTCCAGGCATGGAGAGATCGGTAATCAACACGTGCGCGTCCAGTTTCGGCAGATTGTTGATCAGTGCTGTGGAATCTTCAAATTCGCCGACAACATTCACCCACTCAATTTGTTCAAGTGATTTTCGAATACCGAACAGTACTATCGGATGGTCATCGGCAATAATTACGTTCATATTGTTCATGTAATAGGCTACCTTGCTACAGCAAGCTCTTGACATAGCTGTCAATGTCGCTGATGTATTTTTCTGTTCCTGGAACATCCTTCTCACGAATAAGATGTTCCAGCGTTTCACATAACTGCTTGCCGGGTACCAGATTTAGCATGGCAAATACGCCTTTAAGACGATGAGCCGTTTGGGCTAATGCAGCAAAGTCACTGGTTGCTGCTTCAGTATATAGCCTCTTAACATCATCCGGTACTGTGTCTACAAAGAGCGCATAATAGCCGCTGGCATGGAGTTGCGCATTTTCATCTCCACCCATAGGCGATTCTGTCACCTCTTCCTGCGCCAGTTGCACTTCAATTAATTGTAAGACTGCTTCCTGCATAGCATTGCTCATATTGAAATTGACGCACAATTGACCAGGCCCAATTTCCCGTACGCCAGACTCATCATCGCTTAAAAGCAAGCCAGAGGCAGTAAGATTAGACGGATTATCCGTTAAAAAGATATCATAATCCTGACTAATTAATCTTTCATCGGGTGTGATACAGGTTGCACCCCAATTTTCTAACTGGCGAGTGACAATATTCCGAATTTCTGTAGAAGTTACATCCACCATCACGGTGACATCATCTAGTAAACGTTCCTCTTCCTCTTCAACGTCCGGGTCTGCCGGGAGCATTTTGATATGCACGGAGTAGCGTGTACCAAGGCCGTCCCGTGTTTTGATGTTTAAATGACCGCCCAGTTTGCGCGCCAGTTGATCACTCAACCAGAATGCCAGCGGATCTGCCTTACCATAGCGATCGCTCTGGGTCTGGTTGATGAACGGGAAATGTAAATTATCCATTTCATGAATACTTACACCATCTCCGGTGTCCAGAATACGGAAAGTCAGACGTTCTTCGGAGGATTCATCCAGATCAACCTCGAGGGTAATTTTCCCCAGTTGCGTTGAGGTGACGGCATATTGCATCAGCAGCAGCAAAATATGGCGTAAGGCATCACGATCGCCACGGCGCATGTCATGTGCTTTCAGATGATTGTTAATCAGTAGTTGCAGACCTTTGCGTTTGATCGCAGGCAATACAGAAGGCACCACTTCATCAATTAAATCCTGCACGGAGAAAAGCGCAGTCTCGCTCTTCCAGCTATCGTCCGCCAGCATGTTCGCTAACTGAATTTCATCAACCAGTCGTACTAATACGTCCGCCTGATTCGCCAGTTGTTTGCTTTCCGGCGAGTTAAGTTTTGCTGCGCTTTCTGCAAGCCCCCGGGCTGGCTCCTTCAGTGCGTTACCAATGTTTTGCATAAGAGCCATCCGGCCCTGCTGATTTTTCTCATACAGACGCTGTGCCTGCTTGAGTTTCTTGTTTACCAGCACTTCGCGATCCTGATCGCGAATAATGAAGATTTGTGTACGCGGCGCTACCTGGCTGCGGAACATGCGAATCTCATACAGTTCGTTATTAACAGTCGCCTGAATGATTCCCTGATGTTGCTCTGCCATAGTGGTGATATTTTGCAGATTCAAATGCGGTAGCAGATGGTCGGCAATCTTATTGCTTATTACTGTGCGATTCGATTCCTGATCGTGAACCAGCAGGCCGAGCGGTAGGAGTGACACAATCTCTTCATTTATTGCCCGCAAAATACGCAGTTCGTTATTCACTGCAGTACTGGGGGCTCTTTCCGTGGTGCGGCCGGAGAAATGGCGAAAGGTGGTATAACCAAAAAGCGCCAGCGCCAGCAAACCGATGTTCAGTAGCAGTGGCAGCAGAATGTTTTGCAATGTATCCAGCAGTAAAGTGCCGTAAGGAACCTGCCAGACCAATCGCATATCGGTGGAGTTGAGCGCCGAAGAGATTTCAATTTTAGAACTGTTGAAGTTAATGCTGACGCTGTCTGCGGCTTCTTTCTCATTATTATTGTTACCCGTTGCGCCCGCTTCTGGCTCAAGACGGAAGCTATCCAGCGGCATCCCCGGCGGGATCAGGTCATTAATAGGCAGATCAAATGCAACCACCGTCGCCAGATGTCCTGGCTGGTTAAAGGTGGTACGCAAGGTAAAGTAATGGCCGTTCTGCCAGGCAAGACGACGCAGATTAGAAAAACTTTCGCGTTCATCCAGTGCGTTGGCCTGTTGCAGCATCTCCGCGCGACGTGAGTCGACAATGTCACTGACGGTCGACTCTTTGAAACCAGAAGTGAGATCTTTTAATGGCAGAGTAGAGATCAACACCAGGCTGTTATCCTGGCCGTTCAGATAATACATCGACCACGGTACATTTTCTGCGCCCCATAATGTGTCCAGATAAGTAGACATTCGTTGGGTCATCTCAAGCGTTGAATTGTCGTGAGAACCAAAGATCAGGGCTTCTGTTTTGCGGCGTGGTTTTTCCAGATAATAGACATCCTGTTTCAGACGCGTCTCTTGCAAACCTTCACTGGTGGAAGACGAAGTCGTCGCAGCGATGTTGTCGTAGATCTGCCAGGTCACGTAACGCCAGGTATCGACACGCTTTTGTATAGCATGGGTAATGTCGACAATCTGGTAGCTTTTATCTTTTAGCCAGGTGTTGACGGCGCTTTGTACCATCACTCCCATCGTCACAAGTAACACAATGATCAACAGTAAAAAGAAGCGGGTAATGCTCCCCGGTAGGAGTGAAAAGCGGGTCGTGGCCGTTGTCTCTTTCTGACGCATTCGTGTTTATGACCTGTTAAAACTTCTCGAAGTGATAGGGCAGTATAAAGGGTATAGAGCGAAATTCCAGACTATTACCAGATAGATGGTTCTCTCTTCCCCAATGATATTTATCCTTTTGCACGATGGGAAAGAGATGTACATGCGGCATTTTTTTGTACAAATAATCTGCAAAAAGAACAAAGTTAATTACAAATAAGGAAAGATGGCGGGGAATTATAATATTGTTAATTTTATGTGAAATTATTAACAGTTGTTATAATTTTGCATGGGTAGCACAAGAAAATAAAAGTTGTGTAAAGAAGGGTAAAAAAAACCGGATGCGATGCATCCGGTTGAAATAGGGGTAAACAGACATTCAGAAATGAATGACGGTAATAAATAAAGTTAATGATGATAGCGAGACATATTTTAGTTGCGAGTGAAGATTTTGTTTTGGCATTCAGTGCTATCAACGACTTAAGAATAAGTTATTGATTTTAACCTTGAATTATTATTGCTTGATGTTAGGTGCTTATTTCGCCAATCATCAAGAATCTTAAAAAGTTCCATCACATTTACATTTTGAAACATCTATAGCGATAAATGAAACATCTTAAAAGTTTTAGTATCATATTCGTGTTGGATTATTCTGCATTTTTGGGGAGAATGGACTTGCCGACTGATTAATGAGGGTTAATCAGTATGCAGTGGCATAAAAAAGCAAATAAAGGCATATAACAGAGGGTTAATAACATGAAAGTTAAAGTACTGTCCCTCCTGGTCCCAGCTCTGCTGGTAGCAGGCGCAGCAAACGCTGCTGAAGTTTACAACAAAGACGGCAACAAATTAGATCTGTACGGTAAAGTAGACGGCCTGCACTATTTCTCTGACAACAAGTCAGAAGACGGCGACCAGACCTATGTACGTCTTGGTTTCAAAGGCGAAACTCAGGTTACTGACCAACTGACCGGTTACGGCCAGTGGGAATATCAGATCCAGGGCAATACCTCTGAAGACAACAAAGAAAACTCCTGGACCCGTGTGGCATTCGCTGGTCTGAAATTCCAGGATATCGGTTCTTTCGACTACGGTCGTAACTACGGCGTTGTTTACGACGTAACTTCCTGGACCGACGTTCTGCCAGAATTCGGTGGCGACACCTACGGTTCTGACAACTTCATGCAGCAGCGTGGTAACGGCTTCGCGACCTACCGTAACACCGACTTCTTCGGTCTGGTTGACGGCCTGAACTTTGCTGTTCAGTATCAGGGTAAAAACGGTAGCGTAAGCGGCGAAGGCATGACCAACAACGGTCGTGGCGCTCTGCGTCAGAACGGCGACGGCGTTGGCGGTTCTATCACTTATGATTACGAAGGCTTCGGTATCGGTGCTGCAGTTTCCAGCTCCAAACGTACTGATGATCAGAACAGCGCTGCTTACATCGGTAACGGCGACCGTGCTGAAACCTACACTGGTGGTCTGAAATACGACGCGAACAACATCTACCTGGCTGCTCAGTACACCCAGACCTATAACGCAACTCGCGTAGGTTCCCGGGGTTGGGCGAACAAAGCACAGAACTTCGAAGCTGTTGCTCAGTACCAGTTCGACTTCGGTCTGCGTCCGTCTGTAGCATACCTGCAGTCTAAAGGTAAAAACCTGGGTGTCATTGCTGGTCATAACTACGACGACGAAGATATCCTGAAATATGTTGATGTTGGTGCTACCTACTACTTCAACAAAAACATGTCCACCTATGTTGACTACAAAATCAACCTGCTGGACGACAACCGTTTCACCCGCGCTGCTGGCATCAACACTGATGACATCGTAGCTCTGGGTCTGGTTTACCAGTTCTAATCTCGATTTATATCGAACAAAGGGCCTGCGGGCCCTTTTTTCATTGTTTTCAGCGTACAAACGCAGTCTTTTGGTGTACTCTTGCGACCGTTCGCATGAGGATAATCACGTATGGAAATGAACTTTACCCGTGTGGCATTGCTGGCTGCCGCGCTCTTGTTTGTTGGTTGCGATCAAAAACCACAACCCGCCAAACCCAACGCTCCTGAAGTTACCGTTCTTGAAGGCAAAACGATGGGAACCTTCTGGCGTGCCAGCATTCCGGGCATTGACGCCAAACGTAGTGTTGAACTCAAAGAGAAGATCCAGACTCAGTTGGATGCCGACGATCAGCTACTTTCGACTTATAAAAAAGATTCCGCGCTGATGCGTTTTAACGACTCGCAAAGTTTATCGCCGTGGCCGGTAAGTGAAGCGATGGCTGATATCGTCACCACTTCGCTACGCATTGGCGCAAAGACTGACGGTGCGATGGATATTACCGTCGGGCCGCTGGTGAATTTGTGGGGCTTTGGCCCGGAGCAACAGCCGGTACAAATCCCGACCCAGGAACAGATCGACGCGATGAAAGCCAAAACCGGCTTACAGCACCTGACGGTAATTAATCAGTTGCATCAGCAATATCTGCAAAAAGATGTGCCGGACTTATATGTCGATCTCTCCACCGTGGGTGAAGGTTATGCGGCAGATCATCTGGCGCGTCTCATGGAGCAGGAAGGTATTTCCCGCTATCTGGTGTCGGTTGGCGGCGCACTGAACAGCCGGGGCATGAATGGTGAAGGGCAGCCGTGGCGGGTGGCGATCCAAAAACCGACCGATAAAGAGAATGCGGTTCAGGCCGTGGTCGATATCAATGGCCACGGGATTAGCACCTCCGGTAGCTATCGCAACTATTACGAGCTGGACGGCAAACGCCTGTCCCATGTTATCGATCCGCAAACCGGGCGTCCCATCGAACATAATCTGGTGTCCGTGACGGTAATTGCCCCGACGGCGCTGGAGGCCGATGCCTGGGACACCGGGTTAATGGTTCTCGGGCCGGATAAAGCCAAAGAAATCGTTCGCCGGGAAGGGCTGGCGGTCTATATGATCACCAAAGAGGGCGATAGTTTTAAAACCTGGATGTCGCCGCAGTTTAAAAGCTTCCTTATCAGCGAAAAAAATTAAAGCGCAAGATTGTTGGTTTTTGCGTGATGGTGACCGGGCAGACTAGAGGCTATCCTTAACCAGGGAGCTGCTTATGAAAAACGCCACATGCTTAACTGACGATCAACGCTGGCAATCTGTCCTGGCCCGCGACCCGCACGCCGACGGCAAATTCGTTTTCGCCGTGCGTACCACGGGCATCTTTTGCCGCCCGTCTTGCCGCGCCAGACATGCCCTGCGGGAAAACGTCTCCTTTTATGCGGATGCCAGCGAGGCGCTTGCCGCAGGTTTTCGCCCCTGCAAACGTTGCCAGCCGGACAAAGCCAATGCTCGGCAAGACCGGCTGGATAAAATCACCCATGCTTGTCGGCTGCTGGAACAAGAAACGCCCGTGACGCTGGAGGCTTTAGCCGACCAGGTGGCGATGAGTCCATTCCACTTACACCGTTTATTTAAAGCTACGACCGGAATGACACCAAAAGCCTGGCAACAGGCCTGGCGCGCTCGTCGCTTGCGCGAATCGTTAACGAAAGGGGAGAGCGTCACCCAGGCGATTCTCCACGCCGGATTTCCCGACGGCAGCAGTTACTACCGTAAAGCCGACGAAACGCTGGGCATGACGGCTAAACAGTTTCGTCATGGTGGCGAAAATCTGGCTGTTCGTTATGCGCTGGCCGATTGTTCGCTGGGGCGTTGCCTGGTGGCGGAAAGCGAGCGGGGGATTTGCGCGATTTTACTGGGCGATGACGATGCGACATTAATTGGCGAGCTACAGCAGATGTTTCCTGCCGCCGACAACGCCCCTGCTGATCCGACATTTCAGCAACATGTGCGCGAGGTCATCGCCAGCCTTAATAACCGTAATACGCTGCTGACGTTACCGTTGGATATTCGCGGCACCGCTTTCCAACAACAAGTCTGGCAAGCATTGCGTTCCATTCCTTGTGGTGAAACAGTGAGTTACCAGCGACTGGCAAATTCCATCGGCAAACCAACAGCGGTGCGTGCAGTGGCAAGTGCTTGCGCCGCTAATAAGTTAGCGATCGTTATACCTTGTCATCGGGTGGTACGTGGCGATGGCGCACTTTCCGGTTACCGCTGGGGTGTTTCGCGTAAAGCGCAATTGCTACGTCGCGAAGCTGAAAATGAGGAGAGGTAATGCTGGATCTGTTCACTGATGCTGAACCCTGGCAAGAACCGCTGGCTTCCGGCGCGGTGATCCTGCGCCGTTTTGCTTTTGATATCGCAGAAGATCTGATGCAGGAAATTAACGGTGTCGCCAACCAGTCGCCGTTTCGCCAGATGGTTACACCGGGTGGGTATACCATGTCGGTGGCAATGACCAACTGTGGACGTCTTGGCTGGACGACTAACCAGCAAGGCTATCTCTATTCGCCTATTGATCCACAAACAAATAAGCCGTGGCCCGCCATGCCGCAAGGCTTTCGTGATTTGTGCCAACGGGCAGCAACGGCGGCGGGGTATCCCGATTTCCAGCCTGACGCTTGCCTTATCAACCGCTACGTCCCTGGCGCGAAACTGTCATTGCATCAGGATAAAGACGAGCCGGATCTACGCGCGCCAATTGTTTCTGTTTCTCTGGGACTGCCTGCAATTTTCCAGTTTGGCGGCTTGAAACGTAATGATCCGCTAAAACGTCTGTTGCTGGAACATGGCGATGTGGTGGTGTGGGGCGGTGAGTCACGGCTGTTTTATCACGGTATTCAACCGCTAAAAGCGGGATTTCATCCACTGACCGCCGACTGTCGCTACAACCTGACCTTTCGCCAGGCAGGTAAAGAAGAATAAAAATAAGAATTATTATTGCTGTGTGCGCGGAGATGTTTAAACTGCGGGCTGTAATTCATTGTCCGGGTTTTCTGCATGGAACTTCTTGTACTTGTCTGGCGGCAGTATCGCTGGCCATTTATCAGTGTGATGGCGCTCAGCCTCGCCAGTGCGGCGTTAGGCATTGGCTTAATTGCTTTTATCAATCAGCGTCTTATCGAAACGGCAGATACCAGTTTGCTGGTGTTGCCGGAGTTTCTGGGTTTATTGCTGCTGTTGATGGCGGTAACACTGGGATCGCAACTGGCGCTCACCACGCTGGGCCATCATTTCGTTTACCGACTGCGTAGCGAATTTATCAAGCGGATTCTGGATACCCACGTCGAGCGCATTGAACAACTGGGCAGTGCCTCATTGCTGGCGGGGTTAACCAGCGATGTGCGCAATATCACCATCGCTTTTGTGCGCTTACCTGAACTGGTGCAGGGTATCATTCTCACTGTGGGTTCGGCGGCGTATCTGTGGATGCTGTCGGGTAAAATGTTGCTGGTAACGGCGATCTGGATGGCAATCACCATCAGGGGTGGTTTTTTGTTGGTGGCGCGGGTGTACAAACATATGGCGACCCTGCGAGAAACCGAAGACAAGCTGTACACGGATTTTCAAACTGTACTGGAAGGGCGCAAAGAGCTGACCCTGAACCGCGAGCGCGCCGAGTACGTTTTTAACAATCTCTACATCCCCGATGCGCAAGAATATCGCCATCATATTATTCGTGCTGATACATTCCATCTTAGTGCCGTGAACTGGTCGAACATTATGATGCTGGGCGCAATAGGCCTGGTGTTCTGGATGGCAAACAGTCTCGGTTGGGCTGATACCAACGTTGCGGCGACTTATTCGCTGACGCTGTTGTTCCTGCGTACACCGCTGCTTTCGGCGGTTGGTGCGTTGCCGACGCTGCTGACGGCACAGGTGGCGTTCAACAAGCTGAACAAATTCGCGCTCGCGCCTTTTAAAGCGGAGTTTCCGCGCCCGCAGGCGTTTCCCAACTGGCAAACCCTGGAGCTGCGTAACGTGACGTTTAGTTATCAGGATAATGCTTTTTCCGTTGGCCCGATTAACCTCACTATTAAACGTGGCGAACTGCTGTTCCTGATTGGTGGCAACGGTAGCGGTAAATCGACGCTGGCGATGTTGCTGACGGGGTTGTATCAGCCGCAAAGCGGTGAAATTTTGCTGGATGGCAACCCCATCAGCGCTGAAAAACCAGAAGATTATCGCAAGCTGTTTTCCGCCGTGTTTACCGATGTCTGGTTGTTTGATCAACTGCTGGGGCCGGAGGGTAAAACCGCAAATCCACAACTGGTTGAGAAGTGGTTAGATCAGTTGAAAATGGGTCATAAGCTTGAGTTAAGTAACGGGCGTATTCTTAACCTGAAGTTATCGAAAGGGCAGAAGAAACGCGTGGCGTTGTTGCTGGCACTGGCAGAAGAACGCGACATAATCCTGTTGGATGAATGGGCAGCGGATCAGGATCCACACTTCCGCCGTGAGTTTTATCAGGTATTACTGCCGCTGATGCAGGAGATGGGCAAAACGATTTTCGCCATCAGTCATGACGACCACTATTTTATTCACGCCGACCGCCTGCTGGAAATGCGCAGTGGGCTGCTTAGCGAACTAACCGGCGAAGAGCGTGATGCCGCTTCGCGTGATGCCGTTGCCCGGACGGCATGATATTTTGACGCTTACCTGACGGACTTCTGCTGCCAGGTAAGCGTTCCCTTCGTTTCTAATAACCTTATAATTAATCAACGAAATCATAATGTTTATAAAAATAGAAGATAAATTATAAACATTATTTAAATGTTGTTACTTAAGTGTTAACGTTGATGCCGCGCAAATCTCACCTGCAATAAAGCGACTAAAAGTAAGGCATTAACAAGATGAAAAAAGTGACTGCCATGCTCTTCTCGATGGCCGTGGGGCTTAATGCCGTTTCAATGACGGCAAAAGCGAAAGCGTCCGAGGAGCAGGAAACTGATGTACTGTTGATTGGCGGCGGCATTATGAGCGCCACGTTGGGGACCTATTTACGGGAACTGGAGCCTGAATGGTCGATGACCATGGTAGAGCGCCTGGAGGGTGTCGCGCAGGAGAGTTCGAACGGCTGGAACAACGCCGGAACCGGGCATTCTGCGCTGATGGAACTCAATTACACCCCGCAAAACGCCGATGGCAGCATCAGTATTGAAAAAGCAGTCGCCATTAACGAAGCATTCCAGATTTCCCGCCAGTTCTGGGCGCACCAGGTCGAGCGCGGCGTGCTGCGTACCCCGCGTTCATTTATCAATACCGTTCCGCATATGAGCTTTGTCTGGGGCGAAGATAACGTCAATTTCCTGCGTGCCCGTTACGCGGCATTGCAACAAAGTTCGCTGTTTCGCGGTATGCGTTACTCTGAAGATCACGCGCAAATCAAGGAGTGGGCACCGTTAGTGATGGAAGGGCGTGATCCACAACAGAAAGTGGCGGCTACGCGTACAGAAATTGGCACCGATGTGAACTACGGTGAGATCACCCGTCAGTTGATCGCCTCATTACAGAAGAAATCTAACTTCTCGCTGCAACTCAGCAGCGAAGTCCGCGCTATCAAACGTAATGACGATAACACCTGGACCGTCACCGTTGCCGATCTGAAAAACGGCACCGCACAGAACATCCGTGCGAAATTTGTCTTTATCGGCGCGGGTGGCGCGGCACTGAAACTGTTGCAGGAGTCCGGTATTCCGGAAGCGAAAGAATACGCCGGTTTCCCGGTGGGTGGTCAGTTCCTCGTTTCGGAAAACCCGGATGTGGTTAATCACCATCTGGCGAAGGTCTATGGTAAAGCATCCGTTGGCGCGCCGCCGATGTCAGTTCCGCATATCGATACCCGTGTACTGGACGGTAAACGCGTGGTGCTGTTCGGGCCATTTGCTACCTTCTCAACCAAATTCCTCAAAAACGGTTCGCTGTGGGATCTGATGAGTTCCACCACCACCTCTAACGTGATGCCGATGATGCACGTCGGGCTGGATAATTTCGATCTGGTGAAATATCTGGTGAGTCAGGTGATGTTGAGTGAAGAGGATCGTTTTGAAGCGTTGAAAGAGTACTACCCACAAGCGAAAAAAGAGGACTGGCGTTTGTGGCAAGCGGGACAGCGCGTGCAGATTATCAAACGTGATGCCGATAAAGGCGGCGTGCTGCGTCTGGGTACAGAAGTGGTCAGCGACCAGCAAGGAACCATTGCTGCGCTGCTCGGCGCATCGCCGGGGGCATCTACCGCTGCGCCGATTATGTTGAGTCTGTTGGAAAAAGTGTTTGGTGATCGTGTTTCCAGCCCACAATGGCAGGCCACGCTGAAAGCGATTGTTCCGTCTTATGGCAGCAAGCTGAACGGTGATGCGGCGGCAACAGAACGTGAATTGCAGTACACCAGCGAAGTTCTGAGCCTGAAATATGATAAGCCGCAGGCGGCAGATAGCACGCCGAAAGCGCAGTTGAAACCGCAACCAGTACAAAAAGAAGTGGCGGATATTGCGTTGTAATGGTGCGTCGCATCAGGCAACCGGCCAGGGCGTTAGATGTCGGATGCGGCGTAACCGCCTTATCCGACC
>NZ_KE138677.1:537361-612647 GCF_000408325.1 Escherichia sp. KTE52 | reverse complement strand
GCGGAGTGCAGCACTTCACAGCGGCGTAGGCCTGATAAGACGCGCAGCGTCGCATCAGGCAACCGGCCAGGACGTTAGATGTCGAATGCGGCGTAACCGCCTTATCCGAACTGCGGAGTGCAGCACTTCACATTCGTTTAGCGAACTACCGCGTTCTCAATCTTCTCTTCCGCCTTCCAGACGCGGTATTTCACATCCACATTGTCTGGTGTATACACCACGATCGGCAGCTTGCTGTTGTAACGCAGCATTCCGGCATCACCCAGATACGCGGTAACAAATTTCTTCTCTTTCTTGCCATCCGGACAGGCCATCATCGTCGAAACCGGGGAGCTAACTTTATCAAAGACATAATAATCATAGCCCCAGCCTTCCAGCGTTTTGCTTTCCAGTTTTCCGCCAAGACGATGCAGATTGCAATCGACCTCCAGCGTCTGACCGATCAACAGTTCTACTTTCAGGGTAGATTCATCTTCTTGCGGGGTTAACTGAATCACCTGACGCTTCATCCCTTTTTCGGCTTGCGGATAAGGGGCAATTTTTTCCAGCGGCTGGATGCTTTCTGCCGCCCAGGCAGAGGTCGTGGCAAAAGCGGCAAACAACACTGCAGGTAGAATGGTCTTCATTTTGTTTTCCTTTCTTCATTTATAGGTTTTTCACCGATGATGTCGCTGAAGGTTAACATATTCATCAAATTTATTAATTTGCTTTATGAATAACTTAAGGAATATTCAGACAACTTTACCTTCTCTTTTGGTGTTATATGCTGATGAATGGTGAAGCCTGAAGAAATATATTTGGTGAATTTATCGCTATATAAATTTATTTATAACCATTTGAAATGTGAGCAAAAGACCGTTTTTGCCAGCCTTCCCACCACTCTTTTGATCCTACTACAGGTTTTACCCCGATCGGGGTATGCATCTTTGACACATCCTTTAATATCTTAGCGGCTATAAAAATGGCTTATTAATTATGCGGTTTATTTGGTCGCTCTCCGTTTTCAGAGCGCGTTAATGATGGAAGGTCAATGTGAAGATTGATGTATCCCGTCGGGGCATACTCACTGGTCGCTGGCGCAAAGCCAGTAACGGTATCCGTCCGCCCTGGTCTGGTGATGAATCTCATTTTCTGACCCATTGTACCCGCTGCGACGCCTGTATTAATGCTTGTGAAAACAACATTCTGCAACGTGGTGCGGGCGGCTATCCGAGCGTTAATTTCAAAAACAACGAGTGCAGTTTCTGTTATGCCTGTGCGCAGGCTTGCCCCGAATCACTATTTTCTCCGCGCCACACCAGGGCCTGGGATTTGCTGTTCACCATCGGGGAGACGTGCCTGGCGTATCAGGCAGTCGAATGCCGTCGCTGTCAGGATAGCTGTGAACCAATGGCCATTATCTTTCGCCCGACGCTTTCCGGGATCTACCAGCCGCAACTTAATAGCCAACTTTGCAACGGATGTGGAGCATGTGCAGCTAGTTGTCCGGTATCAGCCATTACTGCGGAGTATCTCCATGCACACTAACTGGCAAGTTTGCAGCCTGGTCGTTCAGGCCAAAAGCGAACGAATTTCAGACATCAGCACCCAACTGAACGCCTTTGATGGCTGTGAAGTCGCTGTCAGCGACGCGCCGAGTGGTCAGTTGATAGTGGTGGTGGAAGCAGAAGACAGCGAAACGCTAATTCAAACCATTGAGTCAGTACGCAACGTAGAAGGCGTGCTGGCGGTGTCGCTGGTTTATCACCAGCAGGAAGAGCAAGGTGAGGAAACACCATGAAACTCAGTCGTCGTAGCTTTATGAAAGCTAACGCCGTTGCGGCCGCTGCGGCGGCTGCCGGTCTCAGCGTGCCGGGCGTTGCCCGCGCCGTTGTTGGTCAGCAGGAAGCCATTAAATGGGATAAAGCGCCATGCCGTTTTTGCGGTACTGGTTGTGGCGTTCTGGTCGGAACGCAACAGGGGCGTGTGGTGGCCTGTCAGGGCGACCCGGACGCACCGGTTAACCGTGGTCTGAACTGCATTAAGGGCTATTTCCTGCCCAAAATTATGTACGGTAAAGACCGTTTGACGCAGCCGCTTCTGCGTATGAAAAACGGTAAATATGACAAAGAAGGCGAGTTCACCCCAATTACCTGGGATCAAGCCTTTGATGTGATGGAAGAGAAATTCAAAACCGCCCTGAAAGAAAAAGGGCCAGAGTCGATCGGTATGTTCGGTTCTGGTCAGTGGACTATCTGGGAAGGTTATGCCGCGTCCAAGTTGTTCAAAGCGGGCTTCCGTTCTAACAACATCGACCCGAACGCACGCCACTGTATGGCGTCGGCGGTCGTTGGTTTTATGCGTACCTTTGGTATGGATGAGCCGATGGGCTGCTATGACGACATCGAACAGGCTGACGCGTTTGTGCTGTGGGGCGCGAACATGGCGGAGATGCACCCGATCCTCTGGTCGCGCATTACCAACCGTCGTCTCTCTAACCAGAACGTCACCGTGGCGGTGCTTTCTACTTACCAGCATCGTAGCTTTGAACTGGCGGATAACGGCATCATCTTTACGCCGCAGTCTGACCTGGTGATCCTGAACTATATCGCCAACTATATCATTCAAAACAATGCGATAAATCAGGACTTCTTCAGCAAACACGTCAACCTGCGTAAAGGGGCGACGGACATCGGCTACGGTTTACGTCCAACCCATCCGCTGGAAAAAGCGGCGAAAAATCCGGGTTCCGATGCTTCCGAGCCGATGAGCTTTGAAGATTACAAAGCCTTTGTTGCCGAATATACGCTGGAAAAAACCGCTGAAATGACCGGCGTGCCAAAAGATCAGTTGGAACAACTGGCGCAACTGTATGCCGATCCGAACAAGAAAGTCATCTCCTACTGGACGATGGGCTTCAACCAGCATACCCGCGGCGTGTGGGCCAACAACCTGGTCTACAACCTGCATCTGCTGACCGGCAAAATTTCCCAGCCGGGTTGCGGTCCGTTCTCCCTCACGGGTCAGCCTTCCGCGTGTGGTACTGCGCGTGAAGTGGGCACCTTTGCTCACCGTCTGCCAGCGGACATGGTGGTGACCAACGAGAAACACCGTGATATCTGCGAGAAGAAGTGGAATATCCCGAGCGGCACCATTCCGGCAAAAATCGGTCTGCACGCGGTAGCACAAGACCGTGCGCTGAAAGACGGCACGCTGAATGTTTACTGGACCATGTGTACCAATAACATGCAGGCCGGGCCGAACATTAATGAAGAGCGTATGCCGGGCTGGCGCGATCCGCGCAACTTTATCATCGTTTCCGATCCATATCCGACAGTCAGTGCGCTGGCCGCGGACTTGATTCTGCCGACAGCAATGTGGGTAGAGAAAGAGGGGGCTTACGGTAACGCAGAACGCCGTACTCAGTTCTGGCGTCAACAGGTACAGGCACCGGGCGAAGCAAAATCGGATCTCTGGCAGTTAGTCCAGTTCTCCCGCCGCTTCAAAACTGAAGAAGTGTGGCCGGAAGAGCTGCTGGCGAAGAAACCGGAGCTGCGTGGCAAAACGCTGTACGAGGTACTGTATGCCACCCCGGAAGTGAGCAAATTCCCGGTATCCGAACTGGCAGAAGATCAACTTAATGATGAATCCCGCGAGCTGGGCTTCTATCTGCAAAAAGGGCTGTTCGAAGAGTACGCATGGTTTGGCCGCGGTCACGGTCACGATCTGGCACCGTTCGATGACTACCACAAAGCACGCGGCCTGCGCTGGCCGGTAGTTAACGGTAAAGAAACGCAGTGGCGTTACAGTGAAGGCAACGACCCGTATGTGAAAGCGGGCGAAGGCTACAAGTTCTACGGTAAACCGGATGGCAAAGCGGTGATCTTCGCACTGCCGTTTGAACCGGCGGCGGAAGCTCCGGATGAAGAATACGATCTGTGGCTCTCTACCGGGCGCGTACTGGAGCACTGGCATACCGGCAGTATGACTCGCCGTGTACCAGAACTGCACCGTGCCTTCCCGGAAGCGGTCCTGTTTATTCACCCGCTGGATGCGAAAGCGCGTGACCTGCGTCGTGGTGACAAAGTGAAAGTGGTTTCTCGTCGTGGCGAAGTGATCTCGATTGTCGAAACGCGCGGTCGTAACCGTCCGCCGCAGGGCCTGGTGTATATGCCGTTCTTCGACGCCGCACAGTTGGTTAACAAACTGACGCTGGACGCGACCGATCCGCTCTCGAAAGAGACGGACTTTAAGAAGTGCGCGGTCAAACTGGAGAAGGTGTAAGCCATTATGTCCCGGTCAGCGAAACCTCAAAATGGTCGCCGCCGCTTTCTGCGCGATGTCGTTCGCACAGCAGGCGGGCTGGCTGCCGTGGGTGTGGCGCTGGGGTTACAACAGCAAACCGCACGTGCATCTGGCGTGCGGTTGCGCCCGCCCGGAGCCATAAACGAGAACGCCTTTGCCAGTGCCTGTGTGCGTTGCGGGCAGTGTGTTCAGGCTTGCCCTTACGACACCTTAAAGTTGGCGACGTTGGCCTCTGGCCTGTCGGCGGGCACGCCGTACTTTGTGGCGCGCGATATTCCTTGCGAAATGTGTGAGGACGTACCGTGTGCCAAAGTGTGCCCGAGTGGTGCGCTGGATCGTGAAATCGAATCGATCGACGACGCGCGGATGGGACTGGCAGTGCTGGTGGATCAGGAGAACTGCCTCAACTTTCAGGGGCTGCGCTGCGATGTCTGTTATCGCGAATGCCCGAAAATTGATGAGGCGATTACCCTGGAACTGGAGCGCAACACGCGTACCGGTAAACACGCCCGTTTTCTGCCAACGGTTCACAGCGATGCCTGCACCGGCTGCGGTAAGTGCGAAAAAGTGTGCGTACTGGAGCAACCGGCAATCAAGGTGTTACCGCTGTCACTGGCGAAAGGGGAGTTAGGTCACCATTACCGCTTCGGCTGGCTGGAGGGGAACGATGGCAAATCGTAAACGTGACGCCGGGCGCGAGGCGCTGGCGAAAAAAGGCTGGTGGCGTAGTCACCGTTGGCTGGTGTTGCGTCGCCTTTGTCAGTTCTTCGTACTGGGAATGTTTTTGAGCGGCCCGTGGTTTGGTGTGTGGATCTTGCACGGCAACTATAGCAGTAGCTTGTTACTCGACACCATTCCGCTGACCGATCCGCTGATGACGCTGCAAAGCCTTGCCAGCGGTCATCTACCTGCCACAGTGGCGTTGACCGGCGCAGTGATTATCACTGTGCTCTACGCCCTGGCAGGAAAGCGATTATTTTGCAGTTGGGTCTGTCCGCTGAACCCGATTACCGATTTAGCAAACTGGTTACGCAGGCGATTTGACCTCAATCAGTCTGCGACGATCCCGCGGCACATTCGCTACGTGCTGCTGGTCGTCATACTGGTGGGATCGGCCTTAACCGGCACACTCATCTGGGAATGGATTAACCCTGTTTCCCTGATGGGGCGCAGCCTGGTAATGGGATTCGGCAGCGGCGCGCTGCTTATTCTCGCGCTGTTTTTATTTGATCTACTGGTCGTTGAACACGGCTGGTGCGGTCACATTTGCCCGGTCGGTGCGCTGTATGGCGTGTTGGGTAGCAAAGGTATTGTTACCGTTGCGGCTACCGATCGGCAGAAATGTAACCGCTGTATGGATTGTTTTCATGTTTGCCCGGAACCGCATGTACTACGTGCCCCGGTGCTGGATGAACAAAGCCCGGTGCAGGTCACCAGCCGCGATTGCATGACGTGCGGTCGCTGCGTGGATGTCTGTTCTGAGGATGTATTTACAATAACTACACGATGGAGTTCGGGAGCGAAATCATGAAAAGCCATGACCTGAAGAAAGCGCTGTGTCAATGGACGGCGATGCTGGCCCTGGTGGTGAGCGGCGCGGTTTGGGCGGCTAATGGCGTCGATTTTAGCCAGTCGCCGGAAGTATCCGGGACGCAGGAAGGGGCCATTCGGATGCCAAAAGAGCAGGATCGGATGCCGCTGAACTATGTGAATCAGCCGCCGATGATCCCGCATAGCGTTGAAGGTTATCAGGTAACGACCAATACCAACCGCTGCTTACAGTGCCACGGTGTCGAGAGCTATCGCACCACTGGCGCGCCGCGCATCAGTCCAACTCACTTTATGGACAGCGATGGCAAGGTAGGTGCGGAAGTGGCTCCGCGTCGTTACTTCTGTCTGCAATGTCACGTGCCGCAGGCCGATACCGCGCCAATCGTGGGGAATACCTTCACCCCATCAAAAGGTTACGGGAAATAAGAGGTTATTATGGGAAATTCTGACCGTAAGCCTGGCCTGATTAAGCGCCTGTGGAAATGGTGGCGTACTCCCAGTCGTCTGGCGCTGGGTACGCTGCTGTTGATCGGTTTTGTTGGCGGTATTGTCTTCTGGGGCGGCTTTAACACCGGAATGGAAAAAGCCAATACCGAAGAGTTCTGCATTAGCTGCCACGAAATGCGCAATACGGTGTATCAGGAATACATGGATTCCGTGCATTACAACAACCGTAGTGGCGTGCGTGCGACCTGTCCGGATTGTCACGTTCCGCACGAGTTTGTGCCGAAAATGATACGCAAGCTCAAAGCAAGTAAAGAGCTGTATGGTAAAATTTTTGGCGTTATTGACACGCCGCAAAAGTTTGAAGCTCATCGCCTGACTATGGCACAGAATGAGTGGCGGCGGATGAAGGACAATAACTCGCAGGAGTGTCGTAACTGTCACAACTTCGAGTATATGGATACAACCGCCCAGAAAGGTGTTGCCGCGAAGATGCACGCTCAGGCGGTGAAAGACGGGCAAACCTGTATTGACTGCCATAAAGGGATAGCGCACAAGCTGCCTGATATGCGTGAAGTCGAACCAGGTTTTTAACAGGGTTATTGCGTGGGTATGCTTGAAGCCAGAGAATTACTCTGCGAGCGGGATGAACGCACTTTATTTAGTGGTTTGTCATTTACGCTGAATGCAGGAGAGTGGGTACAAATCACCGGCAGCAACGGCGCGGGGAAGACAACGCTTCTCCGTTTGCTGACGGGGTTGTCTCGCCCTGATGCGGGTGAAGTTCTCTGGCAAGGGCAGCCCTTGCATCAGGTACGCGATAGCTACCATCAAAACCTGTTATGGATAGGCCATCAGCCGGGGATCAAAACCCGGCTGACGGCGTTAGAAAATCTGCACTTTTATCATCGCGATGGTGATACCGCACACTGTCTGGACGCTCTGGCGCAGGCCGGGCTTGCCGGATTCGAAGATATTCCCGTGAATCAACTCTCTGCCGGGCAACAACGCCGCGTTGCGCTGGCGCGTCTGTGGCTGACCCGTGCCACCTTGTGGATCCTCGACGAACCGTTTACCGCGATTGACGTTAACGGCGTCGATCGTCTGACCCAGCGTATGGCGCAGCATACGGAGCAGGGGGGGATTGTGATTCTTACTACTCACCAACCGCTCAACGTTGCCGAAAGTAAAATCCGCCGCATATCTCTGACGAAAACGAGGGGCGTATGATGTTCTGGCGCATTTTCCGTCTTGAGCTGCGCGTAGCGTTTCGCCATAGCGCCGAAATCGCCAACCCGCTGTGGTTTTTCCTGATTGTTATTACCCTTTTTCCGCTCAGTATCGGTCCGGAGCCGCAACTGCTGGCACGTATTGCACCGGGCATTATTTGGGTGGCAGCGCTGCTTTCTTCCTTACTGGCGCTGGAGCGACTGTTCCGTGACGATTTGCAGGACGGCAGTCTTGAACAACTGATGTTGTTGCCGTTACCCTTGCCCGCCGTTGTGCTGGCGAAGGTGATGGCGCACTGGATGGTAACCGGTTTACCGTTACTTATCCTCTCGCCACTGGTGGCATTGCTACTGGGAATGGACGTTTATGGCTGGCAAGTGATGGCGCTGACGCTGCTGTTGGGAACTCCAACGCTGGGATTTCTCGGTGCTCCGGGCGTGGCGCTGACAGTGGGACTTAAACGCGGTGGCGTGCTGCTCAGCATACTGGTGTTACCGCTGACCATCCCATTACTCATCTTTGCTACCGCCGCGATGGACGCGGCTTCGATGCATTTGCCCGTTGACGGGTATCTGGCAATTTTAGGCGCGTTGCTGGCAGGCACCGCGACATTAAGTCCTTTTGCGACGGCGGCAGCGTTACGAATCAGCATTCAATAACGCTGGATTACTGATTTTTGTTCGAGTCTGGTATCGAAACTATGTGGAAAACACTGCATCAACTGGCGATCCCACCACGGCTGTACCAAATCTGTGGCTGGTTTATACCGTGGCTGGCAATCGCCAGTGTGGTCGTGCTTATCGTTGGCTGGATCTGGGGATTCGGCTTCGCTCCGGCTGATTATCAGCAGGGAAATAGCTACCGCATTATCTATCTACATGTGCCTGCGGCGATCTGGTCGATGGGCATTTATGCCTCAATGGCGGTGGCGGCGTTTATCGGCCTTGTCTGGCAGATGAAAATGGCCAATCTGGCGGTGGCGGCGATGGCTCCCATTGGTGCCGTGTTTACCTTTATTGCCCTGGTTACCGGTTCCGCATGGGGAAAACCGATGTGGGGGACCTGGTGGGTATGGGACGCACGTCTGACCTCTGAACTGGTGTTGCTGTTTCTGTATGTTGGTGTGATTGCGCTGTGGCACGCTTTCGACGACCGCCGTCTGGCGGGGCGTGCGGCGGGGATCCTGGTGCTGATTGGTGTAGTAAACCTGCCGATTATTCATTACTCCGTGGAGTGGTGGAACACCCTGCATCAGGGATCAACGCGGATGCAGCAAAGTATCGATCCGGCGATGCGTTCGCCGCTGCGCTGGTCGATTTTTGGTTTCCTGCTGCTGTCTGCCACGCTGACGCTGATGCGGATGCGTAATTTGATTTTGCTGATGGAAAAACGCCGTCCGTGGGTGAGTGAACTGATACTGAAAAGAGGCCGTAAATGACCCCTGCATTTGCTTCCTGGAATGAATTTTTCGCAATGGGCGGTTACGCCTTTTTTGTCTGGCTGGCGGTAGTGATGACTGTTATTCCGCTGGTGGTGTTGGTCGTGCACTCGGTGATGCAGCATCGCGCAATTCTGCGTGGCGTGGCGCAACAACGGGCGCGTGAGGCGCGTTTACGTGCTGCGCAACAGCAGGAGGCTGCATGAATATTCGCCGTAAAAACCGCTTGTGGATTGCCTGTGCCGTGCTGGCGGGGCTGGCGCTGACTATCGGTCTGGTGCTGTATGCGCTGCGCTCGAATATCGATCTTTTCTATACGCCGGGGGAAATTCTCTACGGCAAGCGTGAAACCCAGCAGATGCCGGAAGTCGGTCAGCGTCTGCGCGTCGGCGGGATGGTGATGCCGGGTAGCGTGCAGCGCGATCCTGACTCGCTGAAAGTGACCTTCACCATTTACGATGCTGAAGGCTCAGTGGATGTCTCTTACGAAGGCATTCTGCCGGACTTGTTCCGTGAAGGGCAGGGCGTTGTGGTGCAGGGCGAACTGGAAAAAGGCAATCATATCCTCGCGAAAGAAGTACTGGCGAAACACGATGAAAACTACACACCGCCAGAAGTCGAGAAAGCGATGGAAGCTAATCACCGTCGCCCGGCCAGTGTTTATAAGGATCCAGCATCATGATGCCGGAAATTGGTAACGGACTGCTGTGCCTGGCATTAGGGATTGCGCTGCTGCTGTCCGTCTATCCTTTGTGGGGCGTGGCGCGTGGAGATGCGCGCATGATGGCCTCTTCTCGCTTGTTTGCCTGGTTGCTGTTTATGTCTGTGGCTGGCGCATTTCTGGTGCTGGTCAATGCGTTCGTGGTGAACGACTTCACCGTCACCTACGTGGCCAGCAACTCTAATACCCAGCTTCCGGTGTGGTATCGCGTGGCGGCCACCTGGGGCGCGCATGAAGGCTCGCTGCTGCTGTGGGTGCTGCTGATGAGCGGCTGGACCTTTGCGGTAGCGATTTTTAGCCAGCGTATTCCGCTGGATATCGTTGCCCGCGTACTGGCGATAATGGGAATGGTCAGCGTCGGCTTTTTGCTGTTCATTCTCTTTACCTCTAACCCGTTCTCCCGCACACTGCCGAACTTCCCGATTGAAGGGCGTGATCTTAACCCGCTGTTGCAGGATCCAGGGCTGATCTTCCATCCGCCTCTGCTCTATATGGGTTACGTCGGTTTCTCGGTGGCGTTTGCTTTTGCCATTGCATCTTTATTGAGCGGACGTCTGGACAGCACCTACGCACGTTTTACCCGTCCCTGGACGCTGGCGGCGTGGATCTTCCTGACGCTTGGCATCGTACTTGGTTCTGCGTGGGCTTATTACGAACTTGGTTGGGGCGGCTGGTGGTTCTGGGATCCAGTAGAAAACGCCTCGTTTATGCCGTGGCTGGTGGGTACTGCGCTGATGCACTCGCTGGCGGTGACTGAACAACGTGTCAGCTTCAAAGCGTGGACATTATTGCTGGCAATCAGTGCCTTCTCGTTGTGTCTGCTGGGAACTTTTCTTGTGCGCTCCGGCGTGCTGGTATCGGTACATGCATTTGCGTCTGACCCGGCGCGCGGCATGTTTATTCTCGCCTTTATGGTGTTGGTGATTGGCGGTTCGCTGCTGCTGTTTGCCGCGCGTGGACACAAAGTTCGCTCACGCGTAAACAATGCGCTGTGGTCGCGGGAATCTCTGTTGTTAGCGAACAACGTTTTGCTGGTCGCCGCGATGCTGGTGGTACTGCTGGGGACGCTGCTGCCGCTGGTGCATAAGCAACTCGGGCTGGGCAGCATTTCGATTGGCGAACCGTTCTTCAACACCATGTTTACCTGGCTGATGGTGCCGTTTGCGTTGTTGCTTGGCGTTGGCCCGCTGGTGCGCTGGGGGCGCGATCGTCCGCGTAAAATCCGCAATTTGTTGATTATCGCCTTTATTAGCACGCTGGCGTTGTCGTTGCTGTTACCGTGGCTGTTCGAAAGCAAAGTCGTGGCGATGACGGTACTCGGTCTGGCAATGGCCTGCTGGATTGGTGTGCTGGCGATTGCCGAAGCGGCGCTGCGTATTTCGCGTGGCACCAAAACAACCTTCAGCTACTGGGGAATGGTGGCGGCTCACCTGGGGCTTGCAGTGACAATTGTTGGTATCGCCTTCAGTCAGAACTATAGCGTTGAGCGTGACGTACGCATGAAGTCTGGCGATAGCGTCGATATTCATGAGTATCGTTTCACATTCCGCGACGTAAAAGACGTTAGCGGTCCGAACTGGCGTGGCGGCGTGGCGACAATCGGCGTGACGCGTGACGGCAAACCGGAAACGGTGTTGTATGCAGAAAAACGTTATTACAACACCGCTGGTTCGATGATGACCGAAGCGGCAATTGATGGCGGCATCACCCGTGACCTGTACGCGGCGCTCGGTGAAGAGCTGGAAAACGGTGCGTGGGCTGTACGTCTTTACTACAAACCGTTTGTTCGCTGGATCTGGGCGGGCGGACTGATGATGGCGTTGGGGGGGCTACTGTGCCTGTTTGATCCTCGTTATCGCAAGCGCGTGAACCCGCAAAAAACTGCGCCGGAGGCTGTATGAAGCGCAAAGTATTGTTAATTCCTTTGATTATCTTCCTGGCGATTGCTGCAGCGTTGCTGTGGCAATTGGCACGTAATGCTGAAGGAGATGATCCGACCAATCTGGAATCGGCGCTTATTGGCAAGCCAGTGCCGAAGTTTCGCCTTGAATCACTGGATAATCCAGGTCAGTTTTATCAGGCGGACGTGCTGACTCAGGGCAAGCCGGTGCTGCTGAACGTCTGGGCGACCTGGTGCCCGACCTGCCGTGCGGAACATCAATACCTGAATCAGCTTTCTGCGCAGGGTATCCGCGTGGTCGGTATGAACTATAAAGACGACAGGCAGAAAGCGATTAGCTGGCTGAAAGAGCTGGGCAATCCTTACGCGTTAAGTCTGTTTGACGGCGACGGCATGTTAGGGCTGGATCTGGGCGTCTATGGCGCGCCAGAAACGTTCCTCATCGACGGCAACGGCATCATTCGCTATCGCCATGCGGGCGATCTCAATCCCCGCGTCTGGCAAGAAGAAATCAAGCCGCTATGGGAGAAATACAGTAAGGAGGCCGCACAATGAGGTTTTTATTGGGCGTGCTGATGCTGATGATCTCCAGCTCGGCACTGGCGACCATCGACGTGTTGCAGTTTAAGGATGAAGCTCAGGAACAACAGTTCCGTCAGCTCACTGAAGAACTGCGCTGCCCGAAATGCCAGAACAACAGCATTGCCGATTCCAACTCGATGATTGCCACCGACCTGCGACAGAAAGTGTACGAACTGATGCAGGAAGGCAAGAGTAAGAAAGAGATTGTTGATTATATGGTGGCGCGTTACGGCAACTTCGTTACTTACGATCCGCCGTTAACGCCGCTGACCGTGCTGCTGTGGGTGCTACCGGTGGTGGCTATTGGCATTGGCGGTTGGGTGATTTACTCCCGTTCGCGGCGTCGGGTGCATGTGGCGCAGGAGGAGTTTCCCGAACAAAGCATGCCGGAAGGTAAGCGTGCCGGATATGTTGTTTATCTGCCGGGTATTGTGGTGGCGTTAGTTGTGGCTGGCGTCAGTTACTACCAGACCGGCAATTATCAGCAGGTAAAAGCCTGGCAGCAGGCCATGGTGCAGGCTCCGGCACTGCTGGACAGGGCGCTGGATCCGAAAGCTGAACCGTTGAATGAAGAAGAGATGTCGCGCCTCGCGCTGGGGATGCGTACTCAACTGCAAAAAAATCCGGGAGATATTGAAGGCTGGATTATGCTGGGTCGCATTGGGATGGCGCTGGGTAATGCCAGTATTGCGACCGATGCGTATGCTAACGCGTATCGCCTCGACCCGAAAAATAGTGATGCGGCGCTGGGTTATGCTGAAGCACTGACGCGTTCTTCTGATCCCAACGACAACCGCCTGGGTGGAGAGTTGTTACGCCAACTGGTGAGAAGCGACCACAGCAATATTCGTGTGTTAAGCATGTATGCGTTTAACGCCTTTGAACAGCAGCGATTTGGCGAAGCCGTTGCTGCGTGGGAGATGATGTTGAAGCTCTTACCCGCCAACGATACCCGTCGAGCGGTGATTGAACGCAGTATCGCGCAGGCGATGCAGCATTTGTCGCCGCAACAAAGTAAATAAGAAGAGGCCCGATGGTGACGCCATCGGGCTTTTTTTACTGTGCCCCGCGTTGTTGCAGGAACAAAATAGTTGCTGCCACGCGTGAGCGGACATTGAGTTTACGCAGCAGATTGCGAATGTGTACTTTCACTGTTTGCTCGGAAATATTCAACACTGAGGCAATCTGCTTATTCGACAGCCCCTGCGCCAGTTCGTGCAGAACATCCAGTTCACGCTCCGTCAACACACTGAAGGGATCTTCCTCTGCGCCAAACATTTCACGTTCGCGTAAGTACTGATTGACGCGTTCGCTAAAGACTTTGCTGCCTTTTGCCCCGGCGCGAATCGCTTCCAGCAGTACTTCCGGGTCGCTATCTTTCAACAGATAACCGTCAGCGCCTGCGTCTATCAACGCAAACACATCACTGGAGGCATCTGAAACGGTCAGAATAATAATTTGCGCGGTAACGCCATCCCTGCGCAAGGCATTGAGGGTATCCAGGCCACTCATGCCTTTCATATTTAGATCCAACAAGATCACGTCGATATCCAGTCGATTCGCCAGATCGATAGCACTTGCGCCGTCGCCCGCTTCAGCGACCACTTCAAAGCCAGGATCAAGTTCCAGTAACTGACGAACACCGCGTCGCATAAGTGGATGATCATCCACAATCAGCACCTGAAAAGGCGTTGCTTCAGGCATAGTAGTCTCCTGAGGTTTTATTAGAATCATTATGTTTGAGCGTAGCGTTGGAAACGCTACCAGGCGCGTGAATGTTACCCCATTTTATGTATGGGCATGTAGTAAAACTGCAAGTGTGGGTTGCGGGACAACGTGTAGATATAAAAAAACCAGCCATAACAGGCTGGTTCTTAAGGGATTTTTGGTCGGCACGAGAGGATTTGAACCTCCGACCCCCGACACCCCATGACGGTGCGCTACCAGGCTGCGCTACGTGCCGACTCGTGGCTGCTAATACTACCGTTTTCCACACCGATTGCAAGTAAGATATTTTGCTAACTGATTTATAATTAATCAGTTAGCGATGAAACGCTTCTCGTCTGTCAGCACCTGCAATAACAAACTTAACTGTGGTTTTTCGTCTTTCACTCTTTCACCATGTAAGTTGTAAGTGCGGTATTTACCATTATTGTTCAGCACCAGCGTCATTTTTGGCGTGGTGATTGCCAGCGTATCGTTATCCGCTGCGGTAACCCAATAATGACGGCGTTCAGGATTGAACAAATCCTGACCTTGCGAATATTCGCTGGCAGGCGTACTGACGTGCAGCAGGCGTTGCATCAACGTGGTCATTAGATCGGTATGATCGGTCAGGGTATTAATACGCTGCGCCGGTGTGCCCGGCCAGTGGATCACTAACGGCACCTGAAGATGACCGTGGGACCAGTCAAAGGTTTCTTCCTCTTCGCTCAGTGGAATACCCCGACCGGCAGTAATAATCACCACCGTATTGTCCAGCTTGCCAGAATCACGCAGCGCATTTAACACGCGGTTGATCTGCTCATCAACATTGCCTGCTGCCCGGCTATATTTATGGGTAAATGCTTGCTGGTTGCTATCGTCAATGTTGGTGCCATTGAAAGATACCCATGAGAACCAGCGATTATCTTCTTGCGCGTAGCGGCTCAGCCAGTTGATCCACTGTGTGGCGGTCTGAGCATCGGATTGCGTGCGAACGCTTGGCATTGAGAAGTCTGACAACAATGCCTGGCGATACAACGGGCTGGTAAAGCCATCGGATGAGAATAGCCCAAGCTGATAGCCTTGCTGGTTAAGCGCGGTAATTAACGCCGCAGGCGTGCGGGTCGACAGAATGCCATCCATATAACTTGGCGAGATGCCATAGAACAGGCCAAAGATGCCGTTGTCGGTGGTGTTGCCCGAACTCATATGGCGTGTGAATGAAATATTTTGCTCGGCAAAACCCGCCAGTGCAGGCATCTGTTTCTCATAGCGTGAATAGTTCAGGCCATCGACAGTAATCAGCAAGACGTTCTGTCCGGTGCCCATATCGCGGTAGCGCAGTTCGCTTAACGGATACTGTACGGAAACGGCGTCCGGATTGCCTTGCTCAATAAGACGGCGTTGATACTCCTGTGCATCAAGCAGGCCATGCTTCTCAAGAAAACGTCGCGCCGTCATCGGATACGAAAGCGGCAGATTGGCGCGCTGCATGGTGATTGGGCGATAGAAATTGGCATCGGCCCAGATATACACCACGTGCGAGGCGATAAAGGCGATAAATAAGAATGCGGCCAGCGGACGGGCGAAGCGCCGACGACGTGTCAGGCTGCGCAGCTTTTGCCAACTCCACGTCGCGAACACCAGTTCAAGCAATAAAATAACCGGCACGCTGATGAACATCAGTTGCCAGTCGCGCGCCATCTCATTCTCGTCCGGGTTGATAACCAACTGCCAGACGATGGGATTAAGATGGAGATGGAAACGAGTAAAGACTTCGCTGTCGATCAGTAACAGCGTCATTCCCGCCGTTGCCAGAATGACGGATAAAAACCTCATCAGCCTCTGGGAGCCGATGATAAAGGTCAGCGGGAAGAGGATCAGCAAGTAGGTGGCGAACACCAGGAAGCTGAAATGGCCGATAATGCTTACGTAGGAATAAATACGACCAGCAAGTGTTGTCGGCCAGTCAGCGATAAACAGGTAACGGCTGCCTATGACGAGTGAAAGCAGAATATTGAACAGTGCAAACCAGTGCCCCCAACTGACCATTTGGGAGACTTTTTCACGGTAGCGCTGATGATGAGTTACCATAACCTGTTATCTGTTTCCCTTAGTGCGCTTTGTCTTCGTTGATCGAGGACTGCAAGGCGCGGGCAAAAGAGTTGGCAATCGCCTGGCGTTGAGCCGGGGCAATGCTGGTATTGATAAGGTTAGTGACCATGTTGCCTAACACCATCAGGGAAAGGTCGGTCGGAGCCTTATGTTTTTCCAGTACGTTGAGCAGCTCTGCGAGCAATTGTTCAACCTGTTCATCACTGTAGCGGGAAATTTGTGGCATAAATCGAAATCAGTTAGTTGATGAAAGGGCAACATATTACCGTAGCAACGGTTTTTTTTCTGCTTTTTTATACTTTAAATCATTCGCGTTACGCTGCCTTCTGTAAAATGGCTGCCATCTTTTATTGCGTCGCTTTACCGGCGGTGATTGAATACCGCCCGGTCTTAAAGGAGAGTTTATCATGAGTCTGGATATCAACCAGATTGCTCTGCACCAGCTTATCAAGCGTGATGAGCAGAACCTTGAGCTGGTGTTGCGCGATTCATTGCTGGAGCCGACGGAAACCGTCGTTGAGATGGTGGCAGAACTGCATCGGGTCTATAGCGCTAAAAATAAAGCCTACGGCTTGTTCAACGAAGAGAGTGAACTGGCGCAGGCGTTACGTTTGCAGCGCCAGGGCGAAGAAGATTTTCTGGCATTTAGCCGCGCGGCAACAGGTCGCCTGCGTGACGAGCTGGCGAAATACCCCTTTGCTGACGGCGGTTTTGTGCTGTTTTGCCACTACCGTTATCTGGCTGTGGAGTATCTGCTGATTTGCGTGCTGAACAATTTAAGCAGTATGCGCGTTAACGAAAACCTCGACATCAACCCGACCCATTATCTTGATATCAATCATGCGGATATTGTGGCGCGTATCGATTTGACCGAGTGGGAAACTAACCCAGAATCGACTCGTTATCTGACTTTCCTGAAAGGACGAGTAGGGCGCAAAGTGGCTGATTTCTTTATGGACTTCCTCGGTGCCAGCGAAGGGTTGAATGCGAAAGCGCAAAACCGCGGTTTGTTGCAGGCGGTTGATGATTTCACTGCCGAAGCGCAACTGGATAAAGCAGAACGGCAAAATGTTCGCCAGCAGGTTTATAGCTACTGTAATGAGCAATTGCAGGCGGGCGAAGAAATCGAGCTGGAATCGCTGTCAAAAGAGCTGGCGGGCGTCAGCGAAGTGAGCTTCACGGAATTTGCGGCTGAAAAAGGGTATGAACTGGAAGAGAGCTTCCCGGCAGACCGCAGCACACTGCGTCAGTTGACGAAGTTTGCCGGTAGCGGCGGTGGCTTGACCATTAACTTTGATGCGATGCTGTTAGGTGAACGGATTTTTTGGGATCCGGCGACCGATACACTGACCATTAAGGGCACACCGCCGAATCTGCGCGATCAATTGCAGCGCCGGACTTCTGGCAGCAATTAATCGGTTTGGTGTTATGAATGCCAGATACGGTGTGAACGCTTTATCTGGCCGACAAAAAACAACCATACCGTAGGCCTTATAAGACGAGCAGCGTCGCATCAGGCATAATCTGCAGATACAAAAAACCCCGCCGGAGCGGGGTTTCTTACAACTTATTCAGCAATTAAGCGCGAACGAAGTCGATGTGCTGCAGCTTCGGTTTGTACGGGTGACGCTGTACATCCTGAGCTTTAACTTTGATTTCTTTACCGTCAACAACGATGGTCAGAACTTCGCTGTAAAATTCAGCTTTAACTTGCATGTTCATGACTTTGTCGTGATCCAGCTCAATTGCCAGCGGCGCTTCGTTGCCACCGTAGATGATTGCCGGGAATTTGTTAG
Organism: Escherichia sp. KTE52; assembly: GCF_000408325.1. Lineage (NCBI taxonomy): Bacteria > Pseudomonadati > Pseudomonadota > Gammaproteobacteria > Enterobacterales > Enterobacteriaceae > Escherichia > Escherichia sp. KTE52. The sequence continues at coordinate 594,882 of NZ_KE138677.1, read as the reverse complement.
CGGCACGCAGGCGGCGGCTCGCACCCTTACCCTGCTCTTTACGTACTTCTGCGTTGATAGTAAACATTTCTTTCTCTCTTAATTGATTCCTGCTACAGGCGACCCAGCAACAGGTAAGTGATCTGCTTTGCGTATGCAAAAGCGGGCGAGATTCTATACTCAAACGCCTTTCACATCAATCAAAACTACCATTAACCGCGTAATTCGTGCGCCCGACGAAAACGGCCTTCGTAATCGAACACTTTTTCACGAACCTGCCAGTACTGGCCTTTCATTCGTGCAACGACAAAATCCGGGTGGCGCAGCAACGCTTGCTGGGCGAGGATATCGGCGGCGGTTATCCAGCGCAGAGGGATGCCCGGTGTGCGCGTATGCGGGCGGATAAAAAGCTGCTCGAAGGCGGTTCGCTGGGCGGGTGTTTGCAGACGGAAGCGCTCACTCACATCAGCACCATCTTCATCGTAATAGGTGATTTTCAGCCATTCGCCTTTTTCATCGTGCCCATGCTGTAAAGACATGCCGCTACAGCGTAGCACCAGAGCATCTTTCAACCGTAGCGCCGCTTTTAACATATCATCCGGATCAACCAGAATGGTGTCGCACTCGCGGCAGCGGCGCGCGGCAATGTCATTTTCTGCATTGCACTGGGGGCAGTTTTTAAAGCGGAAGCGAAAATCACACTGTTCGCGATGCCCGTCGTCATCTTCGAACCATCCCTGACAACGGCGACCAAAGTGTTCAATCAATGTGCCGTCGGCGGTTGTTTTACCCCAAAACGTGTTGGCAAAGCCGCAGGCAGGGCAGAAAACCTGCACCGGGACGTTGTCACTTTTGCCTTTCGGCGTACCTACTTCCGGGGCGTAGAGATCGTGAGGGTTACCTGCATAATCAAGAATTAAGCAATCTGTCTTACCCGGAGCCAGACGCAGACCACGCCCGACAATTTGTTGGTAAAGACTTACCGATTCGGTAGGGCGCAGAATGGCGATAAGATCGACATGTGGCGCGTCAAATCCGGTGGTCAGTACCGCAACGTTGACCAGGTAGCGAAAACGCTGGGCTTTAAAATCTTCAATTAATACATCACGTTCAGCGCCGGGCGTGTCGCCGGTAATAAGCGCGGCATCTTCGGCGGGCAGTAGACCAACGATCTCTTTTGCGTGTTCGACCGTCGCGGCGAAAATCATCACCCCTTTGCGCGTTGCGGCGAACTCCATAATCTGGCTAATAATGTGTGGCGTAATGCGTTGCTGTTTTTTCAGCTCGCGGTTGAGATCCGCTTCGCTGAACAGCCCGTTGCTCTGTGCCTGTAAGCGGCTGAAATCATATTGCACTACCGGCATATCCAGCCGTTCCGGTGGTGTCAGATAACCGTGTTTAATCATATAGCGCAGCGGTAACTCATAAATGCAGTCCCGGAAAAGGGCTTTCTCGTCGCCGCGCACCATGCCGTGATAATGAAACTGATAGATCCAGCCTTTCCCCAGCCGAAAGGGCGTGGCAGTCAGCCCCAGCAGGCGTAAGTGGGGATTCACTTTTGTCAGGTGAGTAAGGATTTGCTGATACTGGCTCTCTTCGTCGTCGCCAATACGATGGCATTCATCGACAATCAACAGTGAAAATTCACTCTGAAAGGCGTCGAGATTGCGGGCGACCGACTGTACGCTGCCAAATACTACTTTACCGTGGCTCTCTTTGCGCTTTAGTCCGGCAGCAAAAATATCCGCTTCCAGCCCCAGCGCCTGATATTTTGCATGGTTTTGCGCTACCAGTTCTTTGACGTGTGCCAGCACCAGCACGCGACCACGCGCCAGCCGTGCCAGTTCCGCTATCACCAGACTTTTACCCGCACCGGTAGGGAGTACGATAACGGCAGGAGTTTTATGACGACGAAAATGGTTGAGCGTGGCATCCACGGCTTCTTGCTGATATGGACGGAGTGTAAAAATCATGGTCTCGCGTAGGTAGATTATTCTGCTAATAGTATGCCACGGATCTTTTTCCCTTGAGGGAAGTTATTAGACCGCTATACTGGGCAGACAACAGTTCAGATTTTCGGGTCAATGCCCGACCTCCGTTTTTACAGGCAAAATCACACACATGCGACTTGATAAATTTATCGCACAGCAACTCGGCGTTAGCCGTGCTATTGCCGGGCGTGAAATCCGCGGCACTCGTGTCACCGTCGATGGCGAAATCGTCCGCAATGCAGCGTTTAAACTGCTTCCTGAACACAGTGTGGCTTACGATGGTAACCCGTTGGTACAGCAACATGGCCCACGTTACTTCATGCTCAATAAGCCCCAGGGCTATGTTTGTTCCACGGATGACCCGGATCACCCAACGGTGCTCTATTTTCTTGATGAACCTGTAGCATGGAAACTGCATGCGGCAGGGCGGCTGGATATCGATACTACCGGTCTGGTGCTGATGACCGACGATGGTCAGTGGTCGCACCGCATTACTTCTCCACGTCATCATTGCGAGAAAACGTACCTGGTGACGCTGGAATCACCCGTAGCGGACGACACGGCAGAGCAATTTGCTAAAGGTGTACAACTGCATAACGAAAAAGATCTCACTAAGCCTGCGGTGCTGGAAGTGATTACCCCAACGCAGGTTCGTTTGACCATTAGTGAAGGGCGTTATCATCAGGTGAAACGTATGTTTGCCGCTGTGGGTAACCACGTGGTTGAACTGCACCGTGAACGTATTGGCGGCATTACGCTGGATGCAGATTTAGCACCCGGTGAATATCGTCCGTTAACTGAAGAAGAAATTGCCAGCGTCGTTTAATACTTTAATGACTTTCAGGAGCCAGTTGTGACCACCCGACAGCATTCGTCGTTTGCTATTGTCTTTATCCTTGGCCTGCTGGCCATGTTGATGCCGCTGTCGATTGATATGTATCTGCCTGCGCTGCCGGTGATTTCTGCCCAGTTTGGTGTGCCTGCGGGCAGTACGCAGATGACTCTGAGTACTTATATTCTGGGGTTTGCGTTGGGGCAGTTAATCTACGGGCCGATGGCGGATAGCTTCGGGCGCAAGCCGGTTGTCCTCGGTGGTACATTGGTGTTTGCCGCGGCGGCGGTGGCGTGCGCGCTGGCGCAAACCATCGATCAGTTGATTGTGATGCGTTTCTTTCACGGTCTGGCGGCGGCAGCGGCCAGCGTGGTTATCAATGCCCTGATGCGCGATATTTACCCGAAAGAAGAGTTCTCGCGGATGATGTCGTTCGTTATGCTGGTGACCACCATTGCGCCGCTGATGGCACCGATTGTTGGCGGCTGGGTGCTGGTGTGGTTGAGCTGGCATTATATTTTCTGGATCCTCGCTGTAGCGGCGATTCTGGCTTCGGCAATGATCTTCTTCCTGATCAAAGAAACCTTGCCGCCGGAGCGTCGCCAGCCGTTTCACATCCGTACCACCATTGGTAACTTTGCCGCGTTGTTCCGCCATAAGCGTGTCCTGAGTTATATGTTGGCCAGCGGTTTTAGCTTTGCCGGGATGTTCTCGTTCTTAAGTGCCGGACCGTTTGTCTACATTGAAATTAACCATGTCGCACCGGAAAACTTCGGTTATTACTTTGCGTTAAACATTGTTTTCCTGTTTGTGATGACCATTTTTAACAGTCGCTTTGTTCGCCGCATTGGCGCGCTGAATATGTTCCGCTCGGGGCTGTGGATTCAATTTATTATGGCGGCGTGGATGGTCATCAGCGCATTACTGGGGCTAGGATTCTGGTCGCTGGTAGTGGGTGTGGCGGCGTTTGTTGGCTGCGTATCGATGGTGTCTTCTAACGCGATGGCGGTAATTCTGGATGAGTTCCCTCATATGGCGGGAACCGCGTCGTCGCTTGCAGGAACTTTTCGTTTTGGCATTGGCGCAATTGTTGGCGCGCTGCTTTCGCTGGCGACCTTTAATTCCGCATGGCCGATGATTTGGTCAATCGCATTCTGTGCAACCAGTTCAATTCTCTTCTGTTTGTACGCCAGCAGACCCAAAAAACGGTGAACTATTGCTCAACAGGGAAGCTAAAAGGCTTCCTTTGTTGATGCATATCAACCACAAATCTATCAATCCCCCGTCATTTGTTTGTTTTATGTAAAATCAATTTATGTAAAAAGTCACATCATTGTAGTTAAAAAGGTTGAGTTAGATCTCAGAAACGGGTACATATAGCCCCGCAAACGTGACCACGCCCGCAGATATTATTTAAATCAGAGCCATAGAGGCCACGCAGGCGAGGCATCAATCTTTACGATCTGTTTAAAGACGGGTTGTTGATGATGTGTTAAAATTAATGTAAATAAATTGTGAATTAAATGTGCTTCCGGGGAAAATAAGTGACTTCATTACAACTCTCAATCGTCCATCGACTGCCGCAGAACTATCGTTGGTCTGCTGGTTTCGCAGGTTCAAAAGTTGAACCGATTCCGCAAAATGGACCGTGCGGTGACAACAGCCTGGTGGCGCTTAAATTGCTTAGCCCGGATGGCGATAACGCATGGTCGGTGATGTACAAACTCAGCCAGGCATTAAGCGATATTGAAGTTCCGTGCTCGGTACTGGAGTGTGAAGGTGAGCCATGTCTGTTTGTTAATCGGCAGGATGAGTTTGCCGCCACCTGTCGACTGAAAAATTTTGGTGTGGCAATTGCCGAACCTTTCTCAAACTACAATCCTTTTTAAGCATCAGCTCAACGCCAGTAGCTGACGCGTATACTCCTGCTGCGGTGCGGCAAACACGCGCGCGCACGGTCCTTGTTCCACTACTTCTCCCTGTCGCAGCACGATAACCTGATGACATAATGCGCGAACAACATGCAAATCATGGCTGATAAACAAATAGGCTAGTTGGTGCTTTTGTTGCAATGATTTTAATAGCGCCAATATTTGCGCCTGTACCGTTTTGTCGAGCGATGATGTTGGTTCATCAAGAATGATCAGCGAAGGTTTCAGAATCAATGCTCGGGCAATCGCAATACGTTGTCGTTGACCTCCCGAGAACTCCGCCGGATAACGGTGGCGCGTTTCAGGATCTAACCCCACTTCCTGCATTACGGCTTTCACTTGCTCTTCGCGTTGCGTGGCTGAAAGGGTGGGTTGATGCACACGTAACCCCTCCTCAATAATCTGCAACACGTTGAGTCGTGGGTTGAGTGAGGAGTTTGGATCCTGAAATACCACCTGAATGCGATGGCGAATGGGCAATAGCTGGCGACGAGTTAGATTTTGCAATGGCTGACCGTCAAAAACGATGCTGCCCTGAGAGTCAATTAATCGTAGCAACGCCAGTCCTGTGGTGCTTTTGCCGGAGCCGGACTCGCCCACTAAACCCAGCGTTTCACCCGCCCGAAGCGTAAAACTGACGCTTTTCACCACCACGTTATGATCGACGACGCGTTTCAGGAGTCCCTTACGAATGGGGAAAGCGACCTGAAGCTGTTCAACATCAAGCAACGTTGAGGCTGGCTCTGGCAACGGCACTGGATCGCCTGACGGTTCGCTGTTGAGTAGTTTTTGCGTGTAAGGATGAACGGGGGAGGCAAAGAGCGCAGTGGCGCGATTTTCCTCCACACAGCGACCGTTTTGCATCACTGCCACGCGGTGGGCCAGTTTTCTGACAATGCTGAGGTTATGAGTAATAAATAACATGCCCATATTCAGTTCATGTTGCAGTTCGCGTAATAATTGCAAAATCTGCGCCTGGACAGAGACGTCCAGCGCGGTAGTCGGTTCATCAGCAATCAATAATTCCGGTCGAGTGAGTAGCGCCATTGCAATCATCACCCGCTGACGTTCGCCGCCGGAGAGCTGATGCGGGTAGTCTGTCAGCCGTTTTGCTGCCTGGCGGATACCGACGCGATCGAGGCAATTAAGGATTTCACCACGCGCCGCTTCCCGACGCATCCCGCGATGCAGTGAAAGCACTTCATAAAGCTGTTTTTCCAGAGTATGCAATGGGTTTAACGATACCATCGGCTCCTGGAAAATCATGGCAATCTTATTTCCCCGCACACCACGCAACGTTTGCTCGCTGGCATGAAGCAGCGATTCGCCATGAAAACGAATATCGCCAGAGAGATATTCAACAGGCGGGGAAGGGAGAAGACGTAAAATCGACAGCGCAGTAACGCTCTTGCCGGAGCCAGACTCACCCACCAGCGCCAGCGTTTCGCCAGCTTCAATGCGTAGCGAAACATCATTCACTACGGTGCGAACGGTTTGCTGATGGCGAAAACCCACCGACAAATTTTCAATCGCTAACAGAGTTTGCGTCATGCTACACCGCCTTATTAGGATCAAATGCGTCGCGGACTGCTTCACCAATAAAGATCAGCAATGACAATAATATCGCCACCGACAAGAAGGCGGTGATCCCAAGCCACGGTGCCTGAAGGTTATTTTTCCCTTGTAACAGCAGTTCTCCGAGCGATGGTGAACCGAGTGGCAAGCCGAAGCCGAGGAAATCGAGCGAGGTCAGGGTGGTGATCGAGCTACATAAAATAAACGGTAAAAAGGTGAGGGTAGCGACCATTGCATTTGGCAACATATGACGCAGGATAATACTGCGATCGTTGACGCCAAGCGCCTGCGCTGCGCGGATGTAGTCGAAATTACGGGTACGCAAAAATTCCGCACGCACTACGCCCACCAGACTCATCCAGCCAAACAAGACGGTAATCGCCAGCAGCCACCAGAAGTTAGGTTGAACGACACTGGAAAGCAGAATTATCAGAAACAGCGTCGGCATCCCCGACCACACTTCAATGAAGCGCTGCCCCCAGAGATCCACTTTTCCGCCGTAATAACCTTGCAGCGCCCCCGCCAGCACGCCCATCACACTGGAACAGAGTGTCAGCATCAGACCAAACAGAACCGAGATCCGTGTGCCATACAGAATACGCGCCAGCACATCGCCGCCGTTGGCATCCGTCCCCAGCCAGTTTTGTGGTGAGGGTGGGGAGGGGAAGGGTTTATCGGTCGCAAAATTGATACTGGTAGCACCAAAGCGAATCGGTGCCCACAGTACCCAGCCTTTATCCTCCAGTCGTTGTTTTAGCCACGGATCCTGATAATCCGCCTGGCTTGCCAGCGGGCCGCCAAAATTACTTTCACTGTAGTTTTTCAGCAACGGGAAATACCAGCTACCGTCATAACGTACCAGCAACGGTTTATCGTTGGCGATCAGTTCAGAACACAAACTCAAACTGAATAAGAAGAGGAAAATCCATAACGACCAGTAGCCGCGACGATTATGACGAAAACGCGCCCAACGGGCCTGATTGACGGGGCTGAGTTGCGGCATTAGCGTCCCTCAAAATCAATACGAGGATCGACCAGTGTATAGCTGATATCACTGACGATATTCAGGAGCAGGCCAATCAGGGTGAAAATATACAAGGTGCCAAACATCACCGGATAATCGCGCGAGACGGTCGCTTCATAGCCCAGCAAACCGAGGCCATTGAGTGAAAACATCACCTCAATCAACAGCGAACCGGTGAAAAACATGCTGATGAAAGTCGCTGGAAAACCGGCAATCACCAGCAGCATGGCGTTGCGGAACACATGTTTCCAGAGAATGTTTTTCTCACTCACTCCTTTCGCGCGCGCGGTAACCACATATTGCTTGCGCACTTCATCAAGAAAGGCGTTTTTTGTCAGCATGGTGAGCGCCGCAAAGCCGCCAATCACCGTCGCCAGCACGGGTAGCGTGATGTGCCACAGATAATCGGTGATTTTCTGATACCACGGTAGTGAATCAAAATTAGCGGAAACCAGGCCGCGCAGAGGGAACAGGTCGAAATAACTGCCGCCCGCGAAGAAGACAATCAGCAGGATTGCAAACAAAAAGGCCGGAATAGCGTAGCCGATGATAATAAATGTGCTACTCCAGACATCAAAGCGACTACCGTTATAAACGGCTTTGCGAATACCCAGCGGAATTGACACCAGATAGATAATCAACGTGCTCCACAATCCGAGGGTGATGGAAACCGGCAGACTGTCTTTAATCAATGTCAGCACTGAGGCGCTACGAAACAGGCTGTCGCCAAAATCAAAACAAATGTAGTCCCGGAGCATTTTGAAGTAACGTTCGTGGATCGGTTTATCGAAACCGTAGCGATGGGTGATCTCTGCGATCACTTCTGGATCCAATCCGCGTCCACCGCGGTAGTTGCTGTCGCTGATGTTGCCGACGCCCGTTTGTGCATGGCTGGCACGCACGCCTTCGCCGCCTGCACCTGGTAATACTCCGGCATTACCAAACTCAATGGCGGCGATGGCCTGGTCGACCGGACCGCCAGGCGCAATTTGCACGATAAAAAAGTTGATGGTGATAATCGCCCATAACGTTGGGATCACCAGCAACAGACGGCGAATCAGGTAAGCGCCCATCTACTCTCCCTGTTGTCTGGCTGACGGCAGTTTGGCCGCTTTATTGACGTCATACCACCAGGTATCAATACCGAGACTATAAACGGGACGCACTGCCGGGCGGGAGAATTTATCCCACCAGGCGAGACGGTCTTCCGCCATGTACCACATCGGCAACATGTAATAATTCCACGTTAATACGCGATCCAGGGCGCGCCCCAACGGCAGTAATTTTTCTTTATTTCCCTGGGCGGCAATAATTTGGTTGATCAGCGAGTCGATGACCGGACTTTGTACGCCGGGAGCATTATAAGTAGAGTTGATATATTCCGATGACCAGGAAATCTGTAAATCGGAGCTGGGCCACGGCATCGCCCGCCACACGCGTGGCATCATGTCATAGTCGCGGCTGCGCATTCGGTTGGTGATTTGTGAGTTATCCACCTTGCGAATGTCCATGTTGATACCAAGCCGTTGCAGGCTGTGCTGGAACGGCAATACCCACTGGCTATTACTGCTGGCTGGAAGCAATAATTCAAAGCTGAGAAGCTGACCCGTCGTAGCGTTAACGCGTTGCTGACCCTTCAGTACCCAGCCTGCTTCGTTGAGAAGTTTGTCGGCTTTTAACAGATTATCACGGTCGTAGCCATCGCCTTTGGATTCTGGCGGCTGGTAGATTTGTGTGAACACCTCTGGCGGTAGATCTTTTTTCATTGGTGCCAACAGCACCAGTTCCGCAGCGTCGGGGTAATTTCTGGCAGCGTATTCGGTATTCTGAAAATAGCTGTTAGTGCGACTCCAGGCATTGTAAAACAAGGCCTTGTTCATCCATTCAAAGTCGAAGGCGAGGGTGATGGCTTCCCTAACCCGGCGATCGTTGAATACCGGGCGCTGAATATTAAACGCCAGCCAGCGTGTATCCTGGGCTGATTCGTTCTTTTGCTCATCTTTGATAATGTATTTTTTGTCGAAATTTTTACCGGTATAGCGCGTGGCCCAGTTTTTGGCGTCGTTTTCCATGCGCAAATCAAAGGCACCAGCTTTAAATGCTTCAAAAGCGACGTTATCGTCAAGGTAATAATCGTAGCGAATGGTGTCGAAATTCCAGCGTCCACGGTTTACCGGTAAGTTTGCCGCCCAGTAATCTTTCACGCGGGAATAGACAATATTTTGCCCCATTTTCCAGGCCGTAATGCGATACGGACCACTGGCAAGTGGAGGCGTAGCAAGCGGGTCGCTCAGTTTGTGACCCTTCCAGTATTTTTCTGGAAATACCGGCAGTGAAAACAGGCTAAGCATATCTTCTTTGCCGGGTTTAGCTAATTCGATGCGCACGGTTAACGGCGCAATGGCTTTAACTGTGGTGCCTTTGTATACCAGGCGAAATTGCGGCACGCCTTCAGTCATAAACTTTTGAAAAGTGAACTCAACATCGCGGGCAGTAATGGGCGAACCATCATGAAAACGGGCGCGCGGATTAATAGCAACTTCAACCCAGGAATAATCGTCGGCATAGCGCGCGCTTTCGGCAATTAGCGGGTAATAACTACCCGGCTCGTCATCGGAGGTGGTAAATAGTGTGTCGTACAACTGCTCGGTACGTGCACCGGGGTTTCCGCGTAGTGCATAGCGGTTGAAATTATCGAAGGTGCCAATGGAGGATAACGTTATCTGCCCGCCTTTTGGCGCGGCAGGATTAACATAATCAAAGTTGTTGAAATTAAAGGCATATCTGGGTTCTCCCAGTACTGCAAAGGCATAGCTTTCCTTAATAGCCTGCGCCTGCACACCGAAGGTGAACAGGGTGATAAACACCAGCAGTATGCGCACAATCATCTGCAATGGATTTCCTTTTACTCATCATTAGCCGCAATCCGGCATGCTTTCTCTATGAATAATAAGGGACACAAGCACTCCTTACCACTGCGGCGTATGCGGTTTCTCCAACCAGCGGATAAAATCATCCAACGGCAGAGGGCGACTAATCCAGTAACCTTGCAGGAAATTAACACCACGTTCGCGTAACCAGCGTGCCTGTTCCGGCGTTTCAACCCCTTCAGCAACTGTCAGCATATTGAGACGCTTCGCCAGCGTCAGCACCGCGTCAAGCACTGGTGAGGTGACCGTTTCCGTACCTATGGCATTGATGAAACCGCGGTCAATTTTCAGGTAATCGAGCGTGAAACGTTCCAAATAGATAAGCGCGCTGTGTCCGGTGCCGAAGTCATCAATGGCAATTTCCACGCCGACAGAATGCAGCCATGCGAAGAGTTGTGACGCTTCATGTTCTTTCAACATATCGCGCTCGGTAATTTCCAGCACAATCTGGAAATGGTGAGCGGGCAGGGAGGCAAGCAGTCGATGTATATCGGCTTTAAAGCTCTCGTTGTGCAAATGGTCCGGCGCAATGTTAATACCAAACTTTACGCCCACCGGCAGTACGTTGTGTAATTCTGCCGCGTCACGAGCAATCAGCTCAAACAGGTGCTGGGTCAGTGGCACAATCATCTTTTGCGATTCGGCATAATGAATGAAGGCATCCGGGGGGATTTCACCCACTACCGGATGACGCCAGCGCAGTAACACTTCCAGACCCGTTACCCGCAGCGTTTGTGTATCAACCACCGGTTGATACACCACGTAAAACTGCTCACGCTTGATGGCCATCATAATCTCTCTGCCAGGGCGCATACGCACGCTCATCAGGTAATAGCAGAGCAGGCCAACGACAGTTCCACTCATTCCACCCAGTAAAAACGCGTACCACACATCACTCCATGTCCAGTCGTTAGCATAAAGTCGAACAGTCAGCGGAATGCCTGCGATTTTGGTTTCACGTACCGGCGTGCCGGTTAACTCGCGGACGTTCATCAAATGCGGCGTAAAGGTCGATATCGCAGTATTACCAATAATGAGTGCTATACCATCGAAATCTTGCTGGTGAGAGCTATAGAGAAGATACGGCGTCAGGTTCAGGTTCAATGCTGCAAAAACGCCGCTATTTTTTAATAAAGGATTGCGATACCAGATGACGATCGTGGGTTTGTTGGGCACCATCGGTGTGCCAGGCAACATTGCCATATCAATATTTTTACTAATGTCGAGCGCCGGAATCAGTTCATTGAGCGGAATGTCCATCTCACCAGTCGCAGAAGAACAGAAACTCTTTTTATCCTTTACCAGCACAAACGTTCGTACATTCATACTGAATGCCGCACGTGCAGTCAGTTCAGGGTTGGCTTGCTGACAGGTATCTAAGGTGAGTGGCTGGAGGTGATCAGTAGTGGACTTCAGCTCGGTGAAATAGGTGTCGAGATATTTTTGTACGTCGGTAATCAAGGTGTCGTATTTGACTTCATGTTTATGCCAGGCCACTAAAAACTGAAGGCAACTGACAAGTATCGCGATCATCACGCCCGCAATAATGCAGGTAAGCAGGATCTTACGTCCGGAAGAGGGAGCGCGTATGAACATAGTTCCGTTAATATTCCTGAGATTACGATAACGCTGAAGTAGAAGAGAATGACGGGACTATAGCCTGGATCAAGGCATGGAAACATCATTTTCTATAATGGATGAAAATAAAAAAGCACTGCTTAAGCAGTGCCTTCAGTTAACTCGTCAGGATAGCCAAGGGATTGCATCCAAACGGTTTATTAGCTGCGACTAAGAACCCGACGTGCTTCGTTGTAACGCTTTTTCCAGTACGGCTCATTCATGCTGGAAATAATAACACCACTGCTGGTGGAAGCATGAACGAACTGATTATTGCCGATATAAATACCGACATGGCGTCCCGTTGAACCGGCACGGAACAGAACTAAGTCACCTGTACGCAAATTACTGCGGGAAACTGACTTGCCCATTTCCTGTTGTTCATAAGTTGAACGAGGGAGTTCTAAGCCAAATTGTTCGCGGAATGTACGCTGTACGAAACCAGAACAATCGATACCTTTTTTGGTGCTGCCGCCCAGACGATAACGCACGCCTTTCCAGTCAGCATACTGATCCATAATTCGCGATTTTACGTCGACATTACGAACCAGGTTTTCAAATTCATCCTGAGAAGCTTGCAGTGATGATGTTTCACTACCCACTGCACGTGTCTCAGGATGCATATTCTTTGCGGTGTTGTTTGCACTACATGCAGAAAGCAGAACCGCTACTGCAATCGCGGGAATGCCGCGCAAGATATATCTCAAAATCGGTTGAGATTTGACCATGTTGTTTGTTTTCCCTTGAAGTCCTTAACGACAAATATCGTTATAAAAAAATGCCAAGCGAGACGAGACTAATTACCTGGGCATGTTGAAACAATTCCCTAAGGCCAAATCTGTGGACTAACGCACAAAATTATATGCTGTGAGGGTAATTTACCGCCGAGGCAAAACGAGTTCGAGATTACCCGATTGGCGCGGTCTTGGCGAGGGGTTTTACATGATTTTTTATAAGAAAAAGTGATACAGAAAGTTAATAACCGGGATTGGTCAATTAAAGAACGATTGAGCAAAAAGCATGCAATCCATTCATTTAGTTAGAGAATGACTATTTTACTCGATGAACGAAAGCAACGCAGTGCATCATCAGGATTATCCGGTCTATGAAAATAAACCTGATGATGTTAATTACTGTGAGTTATTTGTTTTAGGAATGTTTTCTTTTTCCTGGCAATGATTTGTCAAAGAAGGTGATTAATCGATCACTTAATGGCGTCATCAACCACCAGGGCAAACCAATCAATATCACAGTCAGGGAACCGACAATGATATCGGTAAACCAGTGTGCGCCAATCATCACTCTGGGAAATGCAAATACCACAAAAATAATAAGGGCGATGACGCCTGCGACTTTTCCGAAATAACGCCACATGAATGCAGAAAAAATAAGCAACATCATGCCATGATCGCCAGGAAAACTATCTCGCGAGGCATCTTTTGTTGGCACAGATAACAGTTCGCTGACGCGGTTAATATTCGCAAATGTTAATGTCGGGCTGGCTCGCTTTACCGGAATTAATGCCTGGCCCAACTGGTTTAATACCACTGCGGTTAACAGCATGACGAGACCGATAATCATGATATGGCGTCTGCCGGAGGCGTTTTCTTTCAGCCAGAAACTCAGCATCAGCAGTCCCATTGTCAGCAGTGAACAGCCGTCAAAAGCGCGATTATTGGTCAATGCGACCAGCCATAAAAAAGCCTTGCTTTCGACCAGTTTCTGATTAAAAAAATAGAAAATATCCGCGTCAATCGGCAACCAGAATCCATGATTGACGGGAATGTACCAGGAAAGAAACTGCGCGAGGCCGACAACGTTTAACAACGCTATTTGCGGCAAATTTTTAATCATATTTTCTCTAATCATCTTACTGAAAAACGCAAGCAACCTTACGCGTTGGTCACTAAACGAAGCTTCAACAGCGCGCTCTGTAAGGCATTCCAGTCAGTTTCGCTGCTGGAAATCAGCTCAACGCGACTGTCCGGTGGTGCCACGTTTTGCGTTTCAATGTGCAAGTCATCGCCCTGACGGTTGATTCGCACCAGTCCTTCAGGAATACGCATCACGCCTTTCACGCGTTCCACTGGTGCAAGCCGCGCCCATTCCAGAATGCCAACGGTGTCGAACACCGTATCAGCATCGAATATCCAACCGCAGGCCTGATGCCCTTGTCCGCTGTTGAGACTGCGACGCCAGCGCTGATGCTCTGGCAGGCTTAACGCGGCTAACCCTTTTTTCACGGTATGCTGATGTGAATGGGCGGCGCTGGCGGGTAATTTGATTAAATTGCGACGGGGTAAATCCAGAAGATGACCATCAATTTGCCCATGTTCGCTGTGAATTAATTGCCGATCGCCACCATTTTGTTGCCACCAGCGTTGCAACGCTTGCTCGCTTTCGGACGTCGCTCGGTCGGATTTATTGGCGACAATAATGTCTGCGGCAGCCAACTGGTCACGGAAATTTTCATTATTGACGCTTTTTTCATCCAGCAGCAGGCGAGGATCGAGAATACATAACGTGGCGCGCAGATCGATCCACGGTTCATAAACCGGAGCGGTTAACAGATCGAGGATCTGTTTTGGATGGCCCAGCCCTGTAGGCTCTATCAGCAAGCGGGCTGGTTTTCCCTGGCGCAGTAAGGTATTCAGCCCCACCTGCATCGGTAAGCCATTAACGCAGCACATGCAGCCGCCGGGGATCTCTTTTAGTAATGCACCGCTGTCAGCGAGCAAAGCACCATCTATCCCGACTTCACCAAATTCATTAACCAGCACCGCCCATTTTTCTTGCGGATCTTTGTGGGCTAATAGATGAAGAATTGACGTCGTTTTCCCGCTGCCGAGAAAACCGGTGATGAGGTTGGTCCTGGTCACAACGGCTCCGCAATAATCAGATTAGTTAACTGTGCGTTAATCCTGGCTAAAAAAGCTGGAAAAGAGAAGAGAAGGAGCGGACGAAGCATGCCTCCGTCCACCTTAACCGCAGAAATCGTTAAATTTTGAGGGTATTTAACAGTGCCTGATGCGCTCCAAACTGCGCTATTTGTTGCCAGGCATTTTTGATTGTCTGCACAAAATGCGGGTTATTGGGCAGGTCATCACCGAAAACTTCACGCAGAGAAAGCAGGGCGCTAACGCGTTGTTCACTGCTACTTTCCGCAACCAGATCGCGAATTTTATCGCTGAGCGGATCGCGAACATCAATGGCATTTCCGGCATCATCAACGCCGCTCACATAGCGCATCCAGCCTGCGACTCCTAACGCCAGTAACGGCCAGTTTGTTTCGCGCGCCAGATGAATGCGAATGCTCGCCAGCATGCGTTGCGGTAATTTCTGACTGCCATCCATCGCGATTTGCCAGGTTTTATGTTTCAGTGCGGGATTGGCAAAACGTTCAATTAACTTATCCGCATATTGCGTCAAATCGACATTTTTAATCCGTAGCGTCGGCGCTTGCTCATCCAGCATTAACGTTCTGGCGGCATGGCGAAATGCGCGGTCATGCATGCAATCACTGATATGGGCAAACCCTGCGAGATAACCCAGATAAGCGAGAAAAGAGTGGCTGCCATTAAGCATGCGCAGTTTCATCTCCTCCCAGGGCAAAACATCATCCACCAGTTGTACACCTGCGACTTCCCAGGCTGGACGTCCTGCAACGAAGTGATCTTCCACTACCCACTGGATAAACGGTTCGCAGCTAATCGCACAGGGATCATTGACGGCCAGATGCTGGCTAATTTCTGCCAGCGATTCGTCGGTTGCTGCCGGAACAATGCGATCAACCATCGTTCCCGGAAAGCTGACGTGTTCTTTTATCCATTCGGTGAGTTCTGGTGAGCGTTTTTCTGCCATTCCCAACACCGCATTTTTCACCACATGGCCATTGTCGGGAATATTGTCGCAGGAGAGCACGGTAAATGGCGCAAGGCCGCGTTCACGGCGGCGTTTCAGTGCTTCGACAAGAATGCCTGGTGCGGAATGAGGTTCTTCCGGCGTTTGTAGATCGTGAATAATGCGCGAATTGCTGGTGTCGAGCGTGCCGGTGGCCGGGTCGATGCAATACCCCTTTTCGGTAATCGTCAGGGAAACTATCGCCACCTGCGGTTCGCAAAATTTCTCAATAATCGCTGCTAATGAATCCAGTTTTGCATTCAGGCATTCGTGAACGGCACCGACAATAATCGCCTGATTGCCGTCTGCACCTTTCTCTAACACAGTGTATAAATGGTCTTGTGCGCGAAGCTGGCTCATCAATTGCTCACCGCTGAACAGGCTGATTTCACAAATTCCCCAGTCGCCACCCTGCGCATTCAGCACACGATCGGTTAATAATGCCTGATGTGCGCGGTGAAAGGCTCCAAAGCCAAAATGAACGATACGGGATTTCAATTGCTGGCGATCGTAGCATGGAGTGTGTACGTGATGGGGGTGCGTAACGGAGGCAATAGTATTCATAGAGGTCACGTCTCAGTAACGATTAATTAACAATGGCAGTGTAAAGTTATATGACAGCAATTGAAATTGGTCTGGATTGTTAATGCAATGAAGTGTGAGGGCGATCAATCAACGAGTAAATTTTACGGGCGGAAGGCGTTCAGTAAGCACAAAATAGCAGATTGGTATAATAAATTAAAAAAGGGACAGCCTGAGCAGTCCCTTTTTGAATGTGGCTGAAGTTAGTCAGCACGCCCCATGTAACGGCGTTCTTCGATATGGATACGGATTTTTTCGCCCGGGCTTAAGTATTCTGGCACCTGAATCACCAGACCGGTGCTTAATGTTGCCGGTTTGTTACGTGCGCTGGCAGAAGCACCTTTAATGCCTGGTGCGGTTTCAACGATTTCCAGATCAACGGTCTGCGGCAGTTCAAGTGCCAGCAGTTGGCCGTCCCAGGTCAAAACCTGCATGTCAGGCATACCGCCTTCCGGCATAAACAGCAGTTCTTCTTCAATCTGATCTTTCGTGAAGGTATACGGCGTATAGTCTTCTTTATCCATAAAGACATATTCGTTGCCATCAACGTAGGAGAAGTCAACATAGCGGCGGGTCAGCGTCACGGTGTCAACGATATCATCACCTTTGAAACGCTCTTCTACTTTCAGCCCGGTACGGACATCAGAAAAGCGCATTTTGTACAGCGTAGCGGCACCGCGGGCAGTGGGGGACTGAATATCAATATCCTTAACCAGCAGCAATTTGCCGTTGTAATTCAGAACCATACCTTTTTTAATTTCGTTCGCTCTTGGCATCGAAAAATTCCTGTAGTCGAAAATGTCAAAAATATCGCGACAAACTACTCGCGACGGCCATTTCAGGCAAGAGGTATTCGCACTTTTGCTGGTGCAAAAAAGGTGGTACTGTGCGCGCTCATCAATCCGGTGGTTAACCTGAAGAGAACAATGTATGGAATGCCGTCCGGATTGCGGGGCGTGTTGTACCGCCCCCTCAATCTCCAGCCCTATTCCGGGTATGCCAGATGGCAAGCCCGCCAATACACCCTGCATTCAGCTCGATGAACAGCAACGCTGTAAAATTTTTACCTCGCCACTGCGCCCGAGAGTCTGCGCAGGCTTACAAGCCAGTGCAGAAATGTGCGGCGACACGCGTCAGCAGGCAATGACCTGGCTTATCGATCTGGAAATACTGACCGCGCCTTAAACATCTTTAATCCGCAGTAAGCAGAACAGGGTGGCGATAATCATCACCATCGCAAACCAGAACACTGCATGATAATTCCAGATCTCTGCGACTATTCCGGCTACTGAACCGGCGATAATCCAGCCCACACGTGATGTATTGGTATAGAGCGTGGTTGCTGAACCCGCCTGGCCGGGCATCAGATCCTGAAAATAGAGCATCCCAATACCGCCAAGAATACCGATAAAAATAGCATTCAGCATCTGTAAGCCCAACAGAATGACAGGTGAATGTGCCATCAGCATACCTGCGTAAAAACAGATGCCACCCACGGCTGCTACGCGCATCAAGAACCGCTTACCCAGACGTTTGGCAAAATAACCGGCAATTAACATCGTCGGGATTTCCAGCCCGGCGGCGGTCCCCATCATCACACCCGCCAGTTTTTCTGGAAGATGTAGTTCGTTAATAATAAATAGCGGCATGTTGATGATGTACAGGCTATTTGAACCCCACATCAACGTACAAATGACAAACAGCAATAGCGTATCGCGACGGTTACGCCGCGGTGCTTCAACCGTGCCGGTCGCCAGAGGAACCTCTTTTTGCATCGACGGTAAAAACAGCCACACCATCACGCCGCAAACAATAAACGCTACCGCCGCGCTGAGATACATCACCGTAAAGCTGAAACCCATCGCTAAGGCATAAGCCAGCGGCGGGCCGATGACCCATGCCAGTGAAACCTGGGCGCGCAAAAAAGAGCTGAACATCACTGCTTCACGCCCGGTTTTATCGGCATGTTCACGGGCAAGAGCAAACATCTGCGGGTTGGCGGTAGAGCCAAAGCTGCTAAGAAAAACGCCGACAAACAACAGGATGAAGTAGTTGCGATTCCAGGCGAAAAGGGTGCAGGCCAGCACGCCTAACAGGCAGCAAAAGACAATCAGTGATTTACGATCGCCGCGCTTATCGGAGCGCCCGGCGAGAAACTGGCTGACCAGAATCCCGATGACGGCGCTGCCGGTAAAGAAGAATCCCACCATTGCCGGGCGGGCGTGTACCTCATCGGTAAGAAAAATACTGAGCGTTGGGGTTTGCAGAGCGCCTGCAATGCCGGTGAGAAAGGCAACAATTAAGAATGCCGTTGATGTCAGGTCAAACGATTTCGCGCTGGAGACTGCGGGGGAATTATGCATGCTGGTCGATCACTGAAAGATGAAGACGCGGAGTTTACGCCGCTTGTCAGAAAATAAACAGTCAGTGAAATCAAACTCGCCATGAATAATCAAAATGCTATTTCACTCTTGTTGAACCTTTGCTGACGCTGCTGAAATGATCATGTTGATAACAAATTTCGCCATCAGCGATTCAGATTATCGGCAAAAAAATGTGCAGCACATCAAACTTTTGTACATAATTTAGCGCCATCCCTTGCGTGCTGAAACAGAAGTATTATGCTTTCTTGAAACGTTTCAGCGCGATCTTGTCTTTAACCCTAAGCCAGGTTAGCGCTTTTTTTCTCATAGAAGCTGAATCGTTTCAATTCAGCAAGAGAGGAGAACTATGTTCCAGTTATCCGTACAGGACATCCATCCGGGCGAAAAGGCCGGAGACAAAGAAGAGGCGATTCGCCAGGTCGCTGCGGCGCTGGTGCAGGCCGGTAATGTCGCTGAAGGCTACGTCAATGGCATGCTGGCGCGCGAACAGCAAACCTCAACGTTCCTCGGCAATGGTATTGCTATTCCACACGGCACCACCGACACCCGCGATCAGGTACTGAAAACCGGCGTTCAGGTGTTTCAGTTCCCGGAAGGCGTGACATGGGGTGAAGGTCAGGTGGCGTATGTTGCTATCGGTATTGCCGCCAGCTCGGATGAACATCTGGGGCTGTTGCGTCAACTGACGCACGTCCTGAGCGATGATTCCGTTGCTGAACAACTGAAATCAGCCACCACTGCAGAAGAACTGCGCGCACTGCTGATGGGCGAAAAGCAGAGTGAACAGTTGAAGCTTGATAACGAAATGCTGACGCTGGATATCGTCGCCAGCGATTTGCTGACTCTTCAGGCGCTGAATGCTGCTCGTCTGAAAGAAGCGGGCGCGGTTGATACCGCTTTTGTTACCAAAGCCATCAATGAACAGCCGTTGAACCTCGGGCAGGGGATCTGGCTGAACGATAGTGCCGAAGGCAACCTGCGCAGCGCCATTGCGGTAAGCCGTGCGGCAAATGCTTTTGATGTTGAAGGCGAAACGGCAGCCATGCTGGTGAGTGTGGCGATGAATGACGATCAGCCAGTCGCGGTACTTAAGCGTCTGAGCGACCTGCTGATCGACAATAAGACTGAACGTCTGTTGAAAGCTGATGCAGCAACGTTGCTGGCGCTGCTGACCAGCGATGATGTGCCGACCGACGACGTGTTAAGCGCGGAGTTTGTGGTGCGCAATGAACACGGCCTGCATGCCCGCCCAGGCACCATGCTGGTCAATACCATTAAACAATTTAACAGTGATATTACCGTGACAAACCTTGATGGCACCGGCAAACCGGCAAATGGACGTAGTCTAATGAAAGTTGTAGCACTTGGCGTTAAGAAAGGTCATCGCCTACGCTTTACCGCCCAGGGAGCAGATGCTGAACAGGCGCTGAAAGCCATTGGCGACGCCATCGCCGCCGGTCTTGGGGAGGGCGCGTAATGAGCAGACGTGTTGCTACGATCACCCTCAATCCGGCCTATGACCTTGTCGGTTTCTGCCCGGAAATTGAACGCGGCGAAGTGAACCTGGTGAAAACCACCGGTCTGCATGCAGCGGGTAAAGGCATCAACGTGGCCAAAGTTTTAAAAGACCTGGGGATTGATGTCACCGTTGGCGGCTTCCTCGGCAAAGACAATCAGGACGGTTTTCAGCAACTGTTCAGCGAGCTGGGCATTGCCAACCGTTTCCAGGTTGTCCAGGGGCGTACCCGCATTAACGTCAAGCTGACAGAAAAAGACGGTGAAGTCACCGATCTCAACTTCTCTGGTTTCGAAGTTACTCCAGCCGACTGGGAACGCTTTGTGACGGATTCTTTAAGCTGGCTTGGTCAGTTCGATATGGTCTGTGTCAGCGGTAGTTTACCGTCAGGTGTCAGCCCGGAAGCATTCACCGACTGGATGACTCGTCTGCGTAGTCAGTGTCCTTGCATTATCTTTGATAGTAGCCGTGAAGCGTTAGTGGCTGGTTTGAAAGCGGCACCATGGCTGGTGAAACCTAACCGCCGTGAGTTGGAAATCTGGGCGGGTCGTAAACTGCCTGAAATGAAAGATGTCATTGAAGCTGCACATGCGCTACGTGAACAAGGTATCGCGCATGTTGTAATTTCACTGGGTGCCGAAGGCGCGCTTTGGGTTAATGCCTCCGGCGAATGGATCGCCAAACCACCGGCAGTCGATGTCGTAAGCACCGTTGGTGCAGGGGATTCTATGGTTGGTGGCCTGATTTATGGCTTGCTAATGCGTGAATCCAGTGAACACACACTGCGTCTGGCGACGGCTGTTGCAGCCCTGGCGGTAAGTCAAAGTAATGTAGGTATTACCGATCGTCCGCAGTTGGCCGCAATGATGGCGCGCGTCGACTTACAACCTTTTAACTGACAGCAGGAGAGGCATAATGAAAACGCTGCTGATTATTGACGCTAATCTCGGTCAGGCACGCGCCTATATGGCGAAGACCCTGCTGGGCGCGGCGGCGCGAAAAGCAAAACTGGAAATCATCGATAATCCTAACGACGCTGAAATGGCGATTGTTCTTGGTGATTCCATCCCGAACGATAGCGCGCTGAACGGTAAAAATGTCTGGCTGGGCGATATTTCCCGGGCCGTCGCGCATCCGGAGCTGTTCCTGAGCGAAGCCAAAGGCCATGCGAAACCTTACACTGCGCCGGTAGCTGCTACAGCACCGGTTGCAGCCAGCGGTCCGAAACGCGTGGTTGCGGTTACTGCTTGCCCAACCGGCGTGGCACACACCTTTATGGCGGCTGAAGCTATTGAAACTGAAGCGAAAAAACGCGGTTGGTGGGTGAAAGTTGAAACCCGTGGCTCTGTTGGTGCGGGGAATGCCATCACGCCTGAAGAAGTGGCGGCAGCGGATTTGGTGATTGTGGCGGCAGACATTGAAGTCGATCTGGCAAAATTTGCCGGTAAACCCATGTACCGCACTTCTACCGGACTGGCGCTGAAGAAAACGGCGCAGGAGCTGGATAAAGCGGTTGCTGAAGCGACGCCTTATGAGCCAGCAGGTAAAGCCCAAACGGCAAGCTCTGAAGCTAAGAAAGAGAGTGCAGGCGCGTATCGTCACCTGTTGACGGGCGTTTCTTACATGTTGCCGATGGTGGTTGCTGGCGGTCTGTGTATCGCGCTTTCTTTTGCGTTTGGTATTGAAGCATTTAAAGAGCAAGGGACGCTTGCTGCGGCGCTGATGCAGATTGGCGGCGGTTCAGCTTTTGCGCTGATGGTTCCGGTACTGGCGGGTTATATTGCCTTCTCTATTGCCGATCGTCCGGGGCTTACTCCGGGTCTGATTGGCGGTATGCTGGCGGTCAGCACCGGTTCTGGCTTCATTGGCGGTATTATTGCGGGTTTCCTGGCCGGTTACATTGCGAAGTTAATCAGTACGCAACTGAAACTGCCACAGAGTATGGAGGCGCTAAAACCGATTCTGATCATTCCGCTAGTTTCCAGTCTGGTGGTGGGTCTGGCGATGATCTACCTGATCGGTAAACCGGTTGCTGGCATCCTCGAAGGCCTGACCCACTGGCTGCAAACTATGGGGACTGCGAATGCGGTTCTGCTGGGTGCAATCCTCGGTGGAATGATGTGTACTGACATGGGCGGTCCGGTAAACAAAGCGGCGTACGCGTTTGGTGTGGGTCTGCTGAGTACTCAAACCTATGGCCCGATGGCGGCGATTATGGCGGCAGGTATGGTGCCACCGCTGGCAATGGGGCTGGCTACGATGGTGGCACGTCGCAAATTCGACAAAGCGCAGCAGGAAGGCGGTAAAGCGGCTCTGGTTCTGGGACTGTGCTTTATTTCTGAAGGTGCAATTCCGTTTGCCGCCCGCGATCCGATGCGAGTACTGCCGTGCTGTATCGTTGGTGGGGCGCTGACTGGTGCAATCTCTATGGCGATTGGTGCGAAACTGATGGCACCGCACGGTGGTCTGTTTGTTCTGCTGATCCCTGGCGCAATTACGCCGGTTCTGGGATACCTGGTGGCAATCATTGCCGGTACGCTGGTGGCAGGTTTGGCCTATGCTTTCCTGAAACGTCCGGAAGTGGACGCTGTAGCGAAAACAGCATAATAAAACGTGAACTGCAGGGCAGGAATTTTCTGCCCTGTATCCGTTGATGACCGCAAGATAAGTGAAAAGTGTTTGAAATTAATTCTATGAATTTAAATGGTTTTTACTTCAAATAGAAACCTGAACCTCTCATCAAACAGCAACGTCATTTTCTCAAGGGCAGATTAATTTCTGCCCTTTTTTATTGTTTCAGTTCTGTGCATTACTTCACAATTTCTTCGCTTTTTCTAAAACCGCCAATAATAGAGTTTTGTGAGCCTGCTCAAATCTGCTCATTTTGCCCCTCTGGCAGTAATTTACTTTAAGTAAAACAAGCATACTATGAGCACATGTTTAAATATGAACATATGTTTAAACGGTCTTTGCAGTACCTATATTCTTGTGGATTGACAGGGTTGGTAATTTTTTACCAGAGGACGTGCTATGCGCGAAAAGGAATATGTCGTAATTATAGGTTCGGCTAATATTGATGTCGCCGGATATTCACATGGATCATTAAATTATGCGGATTCAAATCCTGGGAAAATAAAATTTACCCCCGGTGGCGTAGGGCGCAATATTTCACAAAACCTGGCGTTGCTGGGGAAAAAATCCTGGCTACTGAGCGCCGTAGGAAGTGATTTTTATGGTCAATCGCTCCTGACACAAACTAATCAGTCCGGTGTTTATGTCGATAAATGCCTTATTGTGCCAGGGGAAAATACCTCAAGTTATTTATCTCTACTCGATAATACCGGCGAAATGCTGGTTGCTATAAATGATATGAATATTAGCAACTGTATTTCAGCGGAGTTCCTCTCACAGCACCGTGATTTTATTCAAGGGGCAAAGGTCATTGTCGCAGACTGTAATATCAGTGAAGAGGCGCTGATCTGGCTCCTGGATAACGCCGCCGACGCACCTGTATTTGTCGATCCTGTTTCAGCATGGAAATGCGTCAAAGTACGCGAACGGTTAAAGCAGATCCATACACTGAAGCCAAACCGTCTGGAAGCGGAAACCCTGAGCGGTATTGCCCTTTCGGGGCGTGAAGATGTGGCGAAAGTTGCCGCCTGGTTCCATCAAAATGGCCTGAACCGACTGGTTCTGAGCATGGGCGGTGACGGTGTTTATTACAGCGATATCCGCGGTGAAAGCGGCTGGTCTGCGCCGATTAAAACCAATGTCGTCAATGTTACCGGAGCGGGCGATGCCATGATGGCGGGACTTGCTTCGTGCTGGGTCGACGGGATGCCGTTTGCCGAATCCGTTCGTTTTGCACAGGGATGTTCGTCAATGGCGCTCTCCTGTGAATACACCAATAACCCTGATTTATCGGTTGCCAACGTTATATCGTTAGTGGAGAACGCAGAATGTCTGAATTAAAAATTTCCCCGGAGTTATTACAGATTTCCCCGGAAGTGCAGGATGCTTTAAAAAACAAAAAACCGGTTGTGGCGCTGGAGTCGACCATTATTTCTCACGGTATGCCGTTTCCACAAAATGCCCAGACTGCAATTGAAGTAGAAGAAACTATTCGTCAACAGGGAGCCGTACCAGCCACTATCGCTATTATTGGCGGTGTGATGAAAGTAGGCTTAAGCAAAGAAGAAATTGAATTACTGGGGCGTGAAGGACATAACGTAACCAAAGTTAGCCGTCGCGATTTACCTTTTGTTGTTGCGGCCGGAAAAAATGGCGCTACTACTGTTGCTTCAACCATGATTATTGCGGCGCTTGCCGGAATTAAGGTATTTGCCACCGGCGGTATTGGTGGGGTACATCGTGGCGCGGAACAGACATTCGATATTTCTGCCGATTTACAGGAATTGGCGCATACCAATGTTACCGTGGTTTGTGCCGGAGCGAAATCTATTCTCGATTTAGGTTTAACCACCGAATATTTAGAAACCTTCGGTGTGCCGTTAATTGGTTATCAGACCAAAGCATTACCGGCATTTTTCTGCCGCACCAGTCCGTTTGAGGTCAGCATCCGTCTCGATAGCGCCAGCGAAATTGCCCGTGCGATGGCGGTGAAATGGCAAAGTGGTCTGAACGGTGGCCTGGTGGTGGCGAACCCGATCCCGGAACAGTTTGCGATGCCGGAAGAAAGTATTAACGCTGCAATTGATCAGGCCGTTGCCGAAGCTGAAGAGCAAGGTGTAATCGGTAAAGAGAGTACGCCGTTCCTGCTGGCGCGAGTTGCTGAACTGACCGGCGGCGATAGCCTGAAATCTAACATCCAGTTGGTGTTTAACAATGCCATTCTGGCGAGCGAAATTGCCAAAGAATATCAACGTCTCGTGGGTTAATTTCTGACGGGCAGAAAGCCGTCGCCCGTACTTATCATACATACCGAAACCTGGCGTTGACGCCGGGTTTACTGGCATGAAGGGAAATCATTATGGATATAATGAGAAGTGTTGTGGGGATGGTGGTATTGCTGGCAATCGCGTTTTTGTTGTCAGTGAATAAAAAAAGCATCAGTTTACGCACCGTAGGTGCCGCGCTGCTGCTGCAAATCGCCATTGGCGGCATTATGCTCTATTTTCCGCCGGGAAAATGGGCGGTAGAGCAGGCGGCGTTAGGCGTACATAAAGTCATGTCCTACAGTGACGCCGGCAGCGCCTTCATTTTTGGCTCGCTGGTGGGGCCGAAAATGGATGTCCTGTTTGATGGCGCAGGCTTTATTTTCGCCTTTCGCGTACTTCCGGCGATTATTTTCGTTACCGCACTCATCAGTTTGCTGTACTACATTGGTGTGATGGGACTGCTGATCCGTATTCTTGGTAGTATTTTTCAGAAAGCCCTCAACATCAGCAAAATCGAATCATTTGTTGCGGTTACCACTATTTTCCTCGGGCAAAATGAGATCCCGGCGATCGTTAAACCGTTTATTGATCGCATGAATCGCAACGAGTTGTTTACCGCAATTTGTAGCGGCATGGCATCTATTGCCGGTTCGATGATGATTGGTTATGCCGGAATGGGCGTGCCGATTGACTATCTGTTAGCAGCATCGCTGATGGCTATCCCTGGCGGGATCTTGTTTGCGCGTATTCTTAGCCCGGCGACGGAATCTTCGCAGGTGACATTTGAAAACCTGTCATTCAGCGAGACGCCGCCAAAAAGCTTTATCGAAGCGGCGGCGAACGGTGCGATGACCGGGTTGAAAATCGCCGCAGGTGTGGCGACGGTAGTAATGGCATTTGTCGCAATTATTGCGCTGATCAATGGCATTATCGGCGGTATTGGCGGCTGGTTTGGTTTTGCCAATGCCTCTCTGGAAAGTATTTTTGGCTATGTGCTGGCACCGCTGGCGTGGATCATGGGGGTTGACTGGAGTGATGCCAACCTTGCGGGGAGTTTGATTGGGCAGAAACTGGCGATTAATGAATTTGTCGCTTACCTGAGTTTCTCGCCCTATCTGCAAACGGGCGGCACGCTGGACGTGAAGACCGTGGCGATTATCTCCTTTGCGCTTTGTGGTTTTGCTAACTTCGGCTCTATCGGTGTTGTCGTTGGGGCGTTCTCGGCTATTTCGCCAAAACGTGCGCCCGAAATCGCTCAGCTTGGTTTACGGGCGCTGGCAGCCGCGACGCTCTCCAACCTGATGAGTGCGACAATTGCCGGGTTCTTTATTGGTCTGGCGTAATGCTCGATTCGTAGGCCGGATAATACGCATCAAGCGTCGCATCCGGCAATCACGCAGCATTCAAATAATTTTTACTGCATCATCCCGGAGAGTTTATTCTCCGGGTCCATCTCCCGCGCCAGCTCTAACAACTGCTTTCTGTTTTTAATTAAATATCCTTTCTTATTTTTAATTAATAAACCATCGTGAATGAATTGTGCGAGAACATATAACAGGTGTCGATAAGAAACACCCAGATACTCTGCCGCCTGGGTATGCTTTTCGTGATAAAGATCACCTTCCTGCGAGAGTAATATAAATGCGGCCAGGCGATTCACTAACGGAAATGATTGATTCTGCGTTAAAGAAACAATATTGCGATAATTTTTATGGCTTAAGGTGACGCAGAGTTTTCGTAAAAATAGTGTGTCGTTTAATAACAGCGGACGGTAATTTTTCATGGGAAGCGCAATACACCAACACTCTTCAATAGCCTGCACCGCGCGCGGTTTATGGTCTTTATCGATTAACTCAATCTCGCCAATAAAACAGGGTGCGGCAAAGAAATCGAACAGCGACACCCGACCATTAGCAAGCGTGGCGTAGAGTCTGGCGCGGCCTCGCGTCAGGTAAAACAGCCATGACGGTTGTTGTCCTTCCTGCACAATGTAGTCACGCGCTAAAAAATGAAACAGCCGCGTGTCCACTGAAACATCCGTTGCAAAGCACACCTTAAATGCGGATTCGTCAATTAATTGCTGCTTAAGATCATTATTGTGGATTTCTTTCACGATGTTTACCCGCTATGAGATTTCTCATATTTAGCATACGTACGCTGTTGTTAAGATTCAATTATCGGCCCGATTGAATTTTCTTTGCTGTAGAAAAAATAACGCAACTTGAAACAGAGGGAATAAACAATGGAAAAAAGAAAAATTATCCTGGATTGTGATCCGGGTCATGATGACGCTATTGCAATAATGATGGCAGCGAAACATCCGGCGATTGATTTATTAGGTATTACCATTGTGGCCGGTAATCAAACCCTCAATAAGACATTAATTAATGGTCTGAATGTTTGTCAGAAACTGGAGATTAATGTTCCGGTTTATGCGGGGATGCCGCAGCCGATTATGCGCAAACAAATCGTTGCCGATAATATTCACGGTGAAACCGGACTGGATGGCCCGGTATTCGAGCCGCTGACCCGTAAAGCTGAAAGCACCCATGCGGTGAAATACATCATCGATACCCTGATGGCAAGCGATGGCGATATCACTCTGGTGCCGGTTGGTCCACTTTCAAACATCGCGGTGGCAATGCGGATGCAGCCTGCAATTCTGCCGAAAATCCGTGAAATTGTGCTAATGGGCGGCGCTTACGGTACAGGTAACTTTACGCCGTCTGCCGAGTTCAACATCTTTGCTGATCCGGAAGCCGCACGCGTAGTGTTCACCTCCGGCGTTCCGTTGGTGATGATGGGCCTCGATCTCACTAACCAGACCGTTTGCACCCCGGATGTGATTGCGCGGATGGAAAGGGCAGGTGGCCCTGCCGGTGAACTGTTCAGTGACATCATGAATTTCACCCTCAAAACTCAGTTCGAAAATTATGGTCTGGCTGGTGGCCCGGTGCATGACGCCACCTGCATTGGCTATCTGATTAACCCTGATGGCATTAAAACCCAGGAAATGTATGTCGAAGTAGACGTCAACAGCGGCCCTTGTTACGGGCGTACCGTCTGCGACGAACTGGGTGTTCTCGGTAAGCCCGCTAATACCAAAGTCGGCATCACAATTGATACCGACTGGTTCTGGGGATTAGTCGAAGAATGCGTTCGCGGCTACATCAAAACCCATTAAGTGTTGATAGCAAGTCGGGCCTGTATCGCAAGGTGCAAGCCCGGCTATTTATAATGGGCAGAAAGCCGTCGCCCAAAATGACATGAAGAGATAATAACTATGGATGTCATGAGAAGTGTTCTGGGAATGGTGGTATTGCTGACGATTGCGTTTTTGCTGTCGGTGAATAAGAAGAAGATCAGCCTGAGAACCGTCGGCGCGGCGCTGGTATTACAGGTCGTGATTGGCGGTATTATGCTTTGGCTTCCGCCTGGACGTTGGGTTGCAGAAAAGGTCGCTTTTGGTGTCCATAAAGTGATGGCGTACAGCGATGCGGGTAGTGCCTTCATCTTCGGTTCTCTGGTTGGGCCGAAAATGGACACCCTGTTTGATGGCGCAGGATTTATCTTTGGTTTCAGGGTATTACCGGCAATTATCTTCGTTACTGCACTGGTGAGTATTCTTTACTACATTGGCGTGATGGGGATCTTAATTCGTATTCTTGGCGGTATATTCCAGAAAGCTTTACATATCAGCAAGATTGAGTCATTTGTTGCTGTCACCACCATTTTCCTCGGGCAAAACGAAATTCCGGCGATCGTGAAGCCATTTATTGATCGTCTGAATCGCAATGAATTATTTACGGCGATTTGTAGTGGCATGGCCTCAATTGCCGGTTCGACGATGATTGGGTACGCTGCACTGGGCGTGCCAGTGGAATATCTGCTGGCGGCATCGTTAATGGCGATCCCCGGCGGGATCTTGTTTGCTCGCTTGTTAAGCCCGGCTACGGAATCTTCGCAAGTTTCCTTTAATAACCTCTCTTTCACCGAAACACCGCCAAAAAGCATTATTGAAGCCGCTGCTACAGGGGCAATGACCGGGCTGAAAATCGCCGCAGGTGTAGCGACTGTGGTGATGGCATTTGTCGCCATCATTGCGTTGATTAACGGTATTATCGGCGGTGTTAGCGGTTGGTTTGGTTTTGAAAATGCCTCGCTGGAGTCCATTTTAGGTTACCTGCTGGCTCCGCTGGCGTGGGTGATGGGGGTTGACTGGAGTGATGCCAACCTTGCGGGAAGTTTGATTGGGCAGAAACTGGCGATTAACGAATTTGTCGCTTACCTGAGTTTCTCACCGTATTTGCAAACCGCAGGCACTCTGGATGCTAAAACCGTAGCGATTATTTCTTTTGCGCTGTGCGGTTTCGCTAACTTTGGTTCTATCGGCGTGGTGGTTGGGGCATTTTCTGCGGTTGCGCCGCACCGTGCGCCGGAAATCGCCCAACTTGGTTTACGGGCGCTGGCGGCGGCGACGCTCTCCAACCTGATGAGTGCGACCATTGCCGGGTTCTTTATTGGTTTCGCTTGAGTGTCATTGCCTGATGCGCAAGCTTATCAGGCCTACATTTACTTGCTGAAATTGCCTGATTTGTAGGCCGGATAAGACGCGTCAAGCGTCGCATCCGGCAACATTGTTACACCATTGGCACTAATGAAAGCGCGTTATCGGCAGACAGAGTAGGGTTGTTTATGTTGCCGCTGGCGCGCGAAATTGCCGCGCAGGCCATCGCAAAACGGGCGCTATCGCGAAAACTGCTTCCTTCCAGAAAGCTATACACCAGTCCCGCCATAAAACCATCGTCGGCGCCAAAACTGTCTACCGTCGTATGTTTTGGTGCAGTCAGTAAAAATTGCTCGCCATCCTTTTCGCTGCAATAAACTGACTCATCGGGCAAATAAACAAACAGTTGCTGAACACCTTGCTGATGCAACGCATTCACTGCGGCATTACGGTCAGCATCGCTGGTGATCGCCTGTCCCCATAAAATTTCCAGTTCCTGCAAAGTCGGTTTCAGGGTGTGAATATGTGCCAGCCAGTGTTTGATTTTTCCTGCTTTAAATTCCGAAACGGTATCGACAAACACCGGAATTTCATCGGCAAGGGTAAAGACCCACTCCAGCGCCTCAGCAGTCAGGTTACAATCAGCCAGTACCACGCCCGCATGGCGAAGTAAATCACGCGACCCGTTCAGTAATTGCGGCGTCAATTGATCCAGAAGATGGGTATCGTTTATCGCCAGCACGGTTTCATCGTCTTGATTGGCAATCGCGAGATACGTTGACGTACTTTGACCGTGTAAACGAACGCAGCCTGAGACATTCACTCCGGCACGGCGCGTCTCTTCTAAGAGCATTTCGCCATAAAAGTCATCGCCAATCACCGAGAGTAAATGCACGTCACGGCCCAGTAGTGCCAGATTGTGGGCGATATTGCGCCCGACGCCGCCAGCCGAGCAATGAATTGTACCGGGATTAGAGGCCGCTTGCGGATAACGGATATCCGCCATCCCGCGAATATCCATATTGATTGTCCCCACCACCACACAGTATTCCTGCTCGGTGAGAATGTAACCTTTGCCTTTAATCAGGCCTTTGCGCATTAAATCCATAATATGCGCCGCTACGCGCGAACGGCTGATTTGCAGCATATCAGCAATTTCATTCTGCTGGATCAGCGGGTTACGCCGCAAAATTGCAAGGATCTCCTTCTCCCGGTTATTCATTTTCAGGCTACCGCTTTTTCAGTTTGTTGCGCTTTCAGCCAGGCGATTTCTTCCGCCCAGATATCCGGGTTAATGGTTTCGAGGATCAGCGGAATACCGTCGAAGCGATCATCCTGCATGATCCAGCGGAAAGCATCATGGCCAATATTACCTTCACCAAGACTGTGATGGCGGTCGACGCGGCTACCAAAGGTGCTTTTCGCATCGTTGAGGTGCATCCCGCGCAGATACTTAAAGCCGACAATACGGGCAAAATCTGCGAACGTTTTCTCGCATTCGGCAGGGGTACGCAAATCATATCCGGCAGCAAAAGCATGGCAGGTATCAATGCAAACGCCGACGCGGGATTTATCTTCCACGCCGTCAATAATCGCCGCGAGATGTTCGAACTTAAATCCTAAGTTGCTGCCCTGACCGGCAGTATTTTCAATCACCGCCGTCACACCTTGTGTTTTATCCAGCGCAATGTTGATGGATTCGGCAATGCGCGCCAGGCAATCCTCTTCTGAAATTTGCATCAGGTGACTACCGGGGTGGAAGTTGAGCAAAGAGAGACCCAGTTGTTCGCAACGCTGCATTTCATCTATAAACGCATCGCGCGACTTTTCCAGGGCTTCTGCGACCGGATGGCCAAGGTTAATCAGATAACTGTCGTGGGGAAGAATTTGCGCCGACGTGTAGTGATACTTTTCGCAGGCGGCTTTGAATTCATCGATGGTT
Source organism: Escherichia sp. KTE52 (assembly GCF_000408325.1). NCBI lineage: Bacteria > Pseudomonadati > Pseudomonadota > Gammaproteobacteria > Enterobacterales > Enterobacteriaceae > Escherichia > Escherichia sp. KTE52. Next base: position 563,274 of record NZ_KE138677.1, on the reverse strand, counting down.
TGCGTCGTGAGCGGTGCAGCACGCCACTGACGTTGATTTTTGGTGAACAAGGCAAACGCGGTTGCGTCGATTTCGGCGGCGCGAATTGCGGCATTTGCCAGACCGCCAGCAGCACTAACGTGCGCTCCAATGTATTTCATGCGAGGACTCCTGTTAAACCCGCTGGAGGAAAACGGTAATCATAGCGGGTTAACAGGAGCAAGATGTAGTGGTTTATGCGATGACGCTTTGAATCACATAGTTAATTGCACCACCACCAACAATCAGCCAGGCAAACAGTACCAGTGCCATCAGCAGAGGTTTCGCCCCGGCTTTTTTCAGCGCGCTGACGTGAGTGGTCAGACCCAGCGCCGCCATCGCCATTGCCAGCAGGAAGGTATCCAGCGTTACCAGCATGTTCACCACGCTCTGCGGTAACAGGTGGAACGAGTTAAAGATGGCAACTACGATGAACAAGATGGCAAACCACGGAATGGTGATTTTGCTTTTCTCGCCGCTGTTCGCCCCAGATAGCTGTTTAACACGTGCAGCCAGCAGAATAAGGAACGGGGCCAGCATCATCACACGCAGCATTTTGGAAATAACTGCTGCGTTTTCTGCATCCGGGCTGATGGCATGACCTGCCGCCACCACCTGCGCCACTTCGTGCACAGTAGAACCAATGTAGATACCGAAAGTTTCCGGGCTAAACCATTGAGACATCAGCGGATATATCGCCGGGTAGAGGAAAATCGCGACGGTCCCGAAGATAACAACGGTTGCAACAGCCACGGTTACTTTACTGGCTTCCGCTTTCACTACCGGCTCAGTTGCCAGTACTGCAGCGGCACCACAAATACTGCTACCGGCACCAATCAACCAACTGGTGTGCTTATCCAGGCCAAACACTTTCTGCCCCAGGAAGCAAGCCAGCAGGAAGGTACTGGACAGCGTCAGCACGTCAATGATGATCCCACTGATACCGACATCGGCAATTTGCGAGAACGTCAGACGGAAGCCATAAAGAATGATACCCAGACGTAATAAATATTGCTTGGCAAACAGCACGCCACCGTCACAGCTTTTCCAGATGTGCGGATAGATGGTGTTGCCTAAAACCATCCCCAACAAGATTGCGAGGGTGAGGGCACTAAACCCGGCACCCGCAACGGCGGGAATGGAACCACCCCACAGGGCGACCCCGGTGATAACTGCACTCAGGGCTAACCCCGGAATAAAATGCCACAGTGTACGATGTTGTTTCTGTAAGGTGATATTCGTCATAACCCTCTCCTTTAACCGGGCATAAGGTTACGTCTAACTGGTTTAAAAATAAAATTGATTATATATTTATAATTAATCTTTATAAGTGGTAAGCGACTATGCACATCACCCTCCGACAGTTGGAAGTTTTTGCAGAAGTATTGAAAAGTGGATCCACCACCCAGGCGTCGGTGATGCTGGCGTTGTCGCAATCAGCAGTGAGCGCAGCCTTGACCGACCTGGAAGGGCAGCTTGGCGTGCAACTGTTTGATCGCGTGGGGAAAAGACTGGTTGTTAATGAACACGGACGGCTGCTTTATCCGCGCGCGCTGGCGCTGCTGGAACAGGCTGTTGAAATTGAACAACTGTTTCGCGAAGACAACGGCGCGATTCGTGTCTATGCCAGTAGCACCATCGGCAATTACATTTTACCCGCTGTTATCGCCCGTTATCGCCATGATTACCCGCAGTTGCCGATTGAACTTAGCGTTGGTAACAGCCAGGACGTGATGCAGGCGGTGCTGGATTTCCGCGTTGATATTGGCTTTATTGAAGGGCCGTGCCACAGCACTGAAATCATTTCTGAACCTTGGCTGGAAGACGAACTGGTGGTTTTCGCCTCGCCAACCTCGCCGCTTGCTCATGGTCCGGTCACCTTAGAACAGCTTGCTGCCGCACCGTGGATCCTGCGTGAACGCGGTTCTGGTACGCGGGAGATTGTCGACTATCTGTTACTGTCGCATCTGCCGAAGTTTGAGATGGCGATGGAGTTGGGAAACTCCGAGGCCATCAAACATGCTGTGCGTCACGGACTGGGGATTAGCTGCCTGTCGCGACGGGTGATTGAAGAGCAATTACAGGCTGGCTCTTTACGTGAAGTTGCTGTCCCGCTGCCGCGCCTGATGCGCACGCTGTGGCGTATTCATCATCGGCAAAAACACCTTTCCAACGCGTTAATGCGCTTTCTGGACTACTGCAATCCTGCCAATTTACCGCGTTAAGTTGCTGTACAGGAACATGCTGGCGCTGTGTCGATTTCGTGACGTAGCGCCAGCGTCAGGTATTCGCCAGAAAAGAGATTGGCTGCTTTACTTATAATTCCAGGGCGATCATGAAGGTCTCTTATAAAAGCGCATTTCTATCGGAAGGATTGCAAATCGTCTGCTACAATCGCGCCTCATTTTTAATGATGGATAGCATTTTCGTATGGTTTCCGAAACTAAAACCACAGAAGCGCCGGGCTTACGCCGTGAATTAAAGGCGCGTCACCTGACGATGATTGCCATTGGTGGCTCCATCGGTACGGGTCTTTTTGTTGCCTCTGGCGCAACGATTTCTCAGGCAGGTCCGGGCGGGGCGCTGCTCTCGTATATTTTGATTGGCCTGATGGTCTACTTCCTGATGACCAGTCTTGGCGAACTGGCGGCGTATATGCCAGTTTCTGGTTCGTTTGCGACTTACGGTCAGAACTATGTAGAAGAGGGCTTTGGCTTCGCGCTGGGCTGGAACTACTGGTACAACTGGGCGGTAACTATCGCTGTTGATCTGGTGGCCGCGCAGTTGGTAATGAGCTGGTGGTTCCCGGATGTCCCTGGTTGGATCTGGAGTGCGCTGTTCCTCGGCGTTATCTTCCTGCTGAATTACATTTCGGTCAGAGGCTTTGGTGAAGCGGAGTACTGGTTCTCACTGATCAAAGTTACGACCGTGATTATCTTTATCGCCGTTGGCGTGATGATGATTTTCGGTATCTTCAAAGGTGCACAGCCTGCTGGCTGGAGTAACTGGACGATAGGCGAGGCACCGTTTGCCGGTGGTTTTGCGGCGATGATCGGTGTGGCGATGATTGTCGGCTTCTCCTTCCAGGGAACCGAACTGATTGGTATTGCGGCGGGTGAATCTGAAGAGCCGGGGAAAAATATTCCGCGTGCGGTACGTCAGGTGTTCTGGCGAATTCTGCTGTTCTATGTATTCGCGATCCTGATCATCAGCTTGATCATTCCGTACACCGATCCAAGTCTGTTACGCAATGATGTGAAAGACATCAGCGTCAGCCCGTTCACGCTGGTGTTCCAGCACGCAGGACTGCTTTCTGCGGCGGCGGTGATGAACGCGGTTATTCTGACAGCAGTACTGTCAGCGGGTAACTCCGGTATGTACGCGTCTACCCGTATGCTGTACACCCTGGCGTGCGATGGCAAAGCGCCGCGTATTTTCTCTAAACTGTCGCGCGGCGGTGTACCACGTAATGCGCTATATGCCACGACGGTGATTGCCGGTCTGTGCTTCCTGACCTCCATGTTTGGTAACCAGACGGTGTATCTGTGGCTGCTGAATACCTCCGGGATGACCGGCTTTATCGCCTGGCTGGGGATTGCTATCAGTCACTATCGTTTCCGTCGCGGCTATGTATTGCAGGGACACGATATTAACGACCTGCCGTATCGTTCGGGCTTCTTCCCGCTGGGACCGATCTTCGCCTTTGTGCTGTGCCTGATTATCACTCTGGGCCAGAACTACGAAGCGTTCCTGAAAGATACCATCGACTGGGGCGGCGTAGCGGCAACGTATATCGGTATCCCGCTGTTCCTGGCCATCTGGTTTGGTTACAAGTTGATTAAAGGAACTCACTTCGTGCGTTACAGCGAAATGAAGTTCCCACAGAACGACAATAAATAAGCGTTATCTCTTCCTTATTAAGCCCTCTCACCTGAGAGGGCTTTTTCAATTCTATTTCCCATATAAATCATACGTATATAAAATTTAACAATTGAATTGATAATTGTTATCGTTTGCATTATTGTTACGCGAAATGAAAAAGGCTGACAAATCAGAGGCTGTTCAGGCGCTCTGGGATGATCACCTGCATACAAAAAAAGTCCACTGCGATGCTGCCGTGCGCAAGAGGACGTGAAGAAGATGTGAGCGATAACCCATTTTATTTTCGTAGTTACCTCATGGAGATATGGAATGTTTAGGTTGAACCCCTTCGTACGGGTCGGGCTGTGTTTGTCCGCGATTTCTTGTGCATGGCCTGTGTTAGCGGTTGATGATGATGGCGAAACGATGGTTGTCACCGCCTCTTCCGTTGAACAAAACCTCAAAGACGCACCTGCCAGTATCAGCGTCATTACCCAGGAAGACTTGCAGCGTAAACCGGTACAGAACCTGAAAGATGTCCTCAAAGAAGTGCCAGGCGTACAACTGACTAACGAAGGGGACAATCGCAAGGGCGTCAGCATTCGTGGTCTGGACAGCAGCTATACCCTGATTCTTGTCGATGGTAAACGCGTGAACTCCCGCAATGCTGTCTTCCGTCATAATGACTTCGATCTGAATTGGATCCCGGTTGATTCCATCGAACGTATTGAAGTGGTACGTGGCCCGATGTCCTCGTTATATGGTTCTGATGCGCTCGGCGGCGTGGTCAACATTATCACCAAAAAAATTGGCCAGAAATGGTCAGGAACCGTTACGGTCGATACCACCATTCAGGAACATCGCGATCGCGGCGACACCTACAACGGTCAGTTTTTTACCAGTGGGCCACTAATTGACGGCGTGCTGGGAATGAAAGCCTACGGCAGCCTGGCGAAACGTGAAAAGGATGACCCGCAGAACTCAACCACCACCGATAGCGGAGAAACGCCGCGCATTGAAGGATTCTCCAGCCGCGATGGCAATGTCGAATTTGCCTGGACGCCGAATCAAAATCACGATTTTACCGCTGGTTACGGTTTCGACCGCCAGGATCGTGATTCCGACTCGCTGGACAAAAACCGCCTGGAACGCCAGAACTACTCTGTCAGCCATAATGGTCGCTGGGATTATGGCACCAGTGAGCTGAAATACTATGGCGAGAAAGTCGAAAACAAAAACCCTGGTAACAGCAGCCCGATTACCTCAGAAAGTAATACTGTTGATGGCAAATACACGTTACCGCTGACGGCGATTAATCAGTTTGTCACGGTCGGCGGTGAATGGCGTCACGACAAACTTAGCGATGCGGTAAACCTGACCGGCGGCACCAGCACCAAAACATCTGCCAGCCAGTATGCACTGTTTGTGGAAGACGAATGGCGGATCTTCGAGCCGCTGGCGCTGACGACCGGCGTGCGTATGGACGATCACGAAACCTACGGCGATCACTGGAGCCCGCGTGCCTATCTGGTCTATAACGCCACCGATACCGTAACGGTGAAAGGCGGCTGGGCGACGGCTTTTAAAGCACCTTCTTTACTGCAACTTAGCCCTGACTGGACGACTAATTCCTGCCGTGGCGCATGTAAGATTGTTGGTAGCCCGGATCTGAAGCCAGAAACCAGCGAAAGTTGGGAGCTGGGGCTTTACTACATGGGGGAAGAAGGCTGGCTGGAAGGCGTTGAATCCAGCGTGACTGTTTTCCGTAACGATGTGAAAGATCGCATCAGTATCAGCCGCACGTCCGACGTCAACGCTGCACCGGGCTACCAGAACTTTGTAGGTTTTGAGACCGGGGCTAATGGTCGACGTGTACCGGTATTCAGCTACTACAACGTTAACAAAGCGCGCATTCAGGGCGTGGAAACCGAGTTGAAAATCCCGTTCAGTGACGAATGGAAACTGTCACTCAACTACACCTATAACGATGGTCGTGATGTCAGCAATGGTGAAAACAAACCGCTTTCCGATCTGCCGTTCCATACCGCCAACGGTACGCTGGACTGGAAACCACTGGTGCTGGAAGACTGGTCATTCTATGTTTCTGCTCATTATACCGGGCAGAAACGTGCCGATAGCGATACGGCTAAAACGCCGGGTGGCTATACGATCTGGAATACCGGTGCGGCATGGCAGGTGACCAAAGACGTCAAACTGCGCGCGGGCGTGCTGAACCTGACAGATAAAGATCTCAGCCGTGATGACTACAGCTATAACGAAGACGGACGTCGTTACTTTATGGCGGTGGATTATCGCTTCTGATGAGAAGATGCCCGGCGAACCGGGCGGACTGTCACTTCAGTAAATACTGCGCATGGAAGCGCAGATGATCCTCTATAAAAGAAGCAATGAAGTAATAGCTGTGATCATAACCCGGCTGAATACGCAGCGTCATCGGCCACGCTTTCTGGCGCGCGGCTTCTGCCAACACGGCGGGTTGTAACTGGTCGGCAAGAAACTGATCGTTATCACCCTGATCAATCAGCGTCGGGATCGCATCCTGCGCATTGCTGGCGTACATCAGCGCACAACTGTCCCATGCCACCCAGTCATTTTTATCCTCACCCAGATAGGTGCTAAATGCTTTGATTCCCCACGGAACGCTGCACGGATTCACAATCGGCGCAAAGGCGGAAACGCTGGTATATTTGCCCGGATTTTTCAGCGCCATAATCAGAGCACCATGACCTCCCATCGAATGGCCGCTGATGGCGCAGCGATTGCTGACGTTAAATTGCGACTGAATCAGTGCTGGTAATTCATCACGCAGATAATCATACATCCGGTAATGTGCCGCCCACGGCGGTTGCGTGGCGTTAAGATAAAACCCGGCACCCTGGCCTAAATCATAGCCGTCGTCATTGGCAACATGTTCGCCACGCGGGCTGGTGTCTGGCATTACCAGTACAATCCCCAGTTCTGCCGCCATGCGCTGGGCACCTGCTTTGGTGGCGAAGTTTTCATCATTACAGGTTAAGCCTGAAAGCCAGTACAGCACCGGCGGCGGGGCGTTATCGCGGGGCGGTGGGAGAAAGATACTGAACGTCATCGGGCAGTTTAAGGTACTGGAGTCATGTCGCCAGCGTTGCTGCCAGCCTTCAAAACAGCGATGCTCTTCGAGCATTTCCATGCGTGGCTCCTTGTTATGTTGTTTGCAATTTTTTCATCATACCGTTTATTCAGTGTGTTGTGAGTAACTTTCACTTCCGCATATGCATAACGATGTTTTAACATCTACGGCTGAAAGGCAGCGGCAATTACAATAATTATCGCTGTGAATACTGGATTATGTGCGCCACCTCACGCACAATAATCAGGCTGCGAATCAGCTTAATAACTTTGCCCCCACGCAGGGCGGAGGCGTCACACCTGCAGGAGAAATCATAAATGCCATCACTCAGTAAAGAAGCGGCCCTGGTTCATGAAGCGTTGGTTGCGCGAGGACTTGAAACACCGCTACGCCCGCCCGTGCATGAAATGGATAACGAAACGCGCAAAAGCCTTATTGCCGGTCATATGACCGAAATCATGCAGTTATTGAATCTCGACCTGGCTGATGACAGTTTGATGGAAACGCCGCATCGCATCGCCAAAATGTATGTCGATGAAATTTTCTCCGGTCTGGATTACGCCAACTTCCCGAAAATCACCCTCATTGAAAATAAAATGAAGGTCGATGAAATGGTCACCGTGCGCGATATCACCCTGACCAGCACTTGTGAACACCATTTTGTCACTATTGATGGCAAAGCGACGGTGGCCTACATCCCGAAAGATTCGGTCATCGGCCTGTCGAAAATTAACCGCATTGTGCAGTTCTTTGCCCAGCGTCCGCAGGTACAGGAACGTCTGACCCAGCAAATTCTCATTGCGCTACAAACGCTGCTGGGCACCAATAACGTGGCGGTCTCTATCGACGCGGTGCATTACTGCGTAAAAGCGCGTGGTATTCGCGACGCGACCAGCGCCACGACAACGACTTCCCTCGGTGGTTTGTTCAAATCCAGTCAGAATACACGCCACGAATTTTTGCGCGCTGTGCGTCATCACAACTGATTAAAAGGCAGGAACCATGGAGCGCAACGTCACGCTCGATTTTGTTCGCGGCGTCGCCATTCTGGGGATCCTGCTTCTCAACATCAGCGCCTTTGGACTCCCAAAGGCGGCTTATCTCAATCCCGCCTGGTACGGCACCATTACACCGCAGGATGCCTGGAGCTGGGCTTTTCTCGATCTTATCGGCCAGGTGAAATTCCTCACGCTTTTTGCGTTGCTGTTTGGTGCCGGTCTGCAAATGTTGCTGCCGCGTGGCAGACGTTGGATCCAGTCACGTCTAACACTGCTGGTCTTGCTGGGCTTTATTCACGGTTTATTATTCTGGGACGGCGATATCCTGCTGGCTTACGGGTTGGTGGGCTTAATCAGTTGGCGACTGGTGCGCGATGCGCCATCGGTAAAAAGCCTGTTTAACACCGGCGTCATGCTTTATCTGATAGGGCTTGGTGTTTTGCTGTTGTTGGGGGTGATTTCCGATAGCCAGACCAGCCGTGCCTGGACACCGGATGCATCCGCCATTTTGTATGAAAAATACTGGAAACTTCACGGCGGCGTTGAAGCTATCAGTAACCGCGCCGACGGGGTAGGGAACAGTTTGCTGGCCCTGGGAGCGCAGTATGGCTGGCAACTGGCGGGGATGATGTTGATTGGCGCGGCATTGATGCGTAGTGGTTGGTTGAAAGGGCAGTACAGCCTGCGCCACTATCGCCGTACCGGTTTTGTGCTGGTGGCAATTGGGGTGATGATTAACCTTCCTGCTATCGCACTACAATGGCGGCTGGACTGGGCATATCGCTGGTGCGCCTTCTTACTCCAGATGCCACGAGAACTGAGTGCACCATTTCAGGCGATTGGCTATGCCTCGTTACTGTTCGGCTTTTGGCCGCAATTAAGCCGCTTTAAGCTGGTGCTGGCGATTGCTTGCGTTGGGCGGATGGCGCTGACCAACTACCTGCTGCAAACGCTGATTTGTACCACACTGTTTTACCACCTCGGTTTGTTTATGCAGTTTGACCGTCTGGAACTGCTGGTGTTTGTTATTCCAGTATGGCTGGCGAATCTGCTTTTCTCTGTTATCTGGTTGCGTTACTTCCGCCAGGGGCCGGTAGAATGGTTATGGCGTCAGTTAACCTTGCGCGCTGCCGGACCTGCATTATCCAAAACATCCAGATAACGATCTGGATCACATTCATTAACAAAATGGTTGTAACCGTTTCCATTGCTGTGACTCGATTCACGAAGTCCTGTATTCAGTGCTGACAAAATAGCCGCCAGCAAGCAGTAACTTACTGCAATCTCACAACAGGTAGTGAATATGATCACCATTCGTGATGTAGCGCGTCAGGCTGGCGTCTCTGTGGCAACGGTTTCCCGGGTGCTAAATAACAGCGCTCTGGTAAGTGCGGACACGCGTGAAGCGGTTATGAAAGCAGTGAGCGAGTTGGACTACCGACCAAACGCCAATGCCCAGGCGCTGGCAACTCAGGTGAGCGAGACTATTGGCGTGGTAGTGATGGATGTCTCCGACGCCTTTTTCGGTGCGCTGGTGAAAGCCGTTGATCTTGTCGCCCAGCAACACCAGAAATATGTGCTAATCGGCAATAGCTATCATGAAGCGGAAAAAGAGCGGCACGCCATTGAGGTGCTAATCCGCCAGCGTTGTAATGCGTTGATCGTTCACTCAAAAGCGTTAAGTGACGACGAACTGGTGCAGTTTATGGACAACATTCCCGGCATGGTGTTAATCAATCGCGTTGTGCCGGGTTACGCCCATCGCTGCGTTTGCCTGGATAATATCAGCGGTGCCCGAATGGCGACGCGCATGTTACTGAATAACGGTCATCAGCGTATCGGTTATCTTTCTTCCAGCCACGGTATTGAAGATGACGCGATGCGCAAAGCCGGTTGGATGAGCGCGCTGAAAGAGCAGGATATTATTCCGCCAGAGAGTTGGATCGGCACCGGTACGCCAGATATGCCCGGCGGCGAAGCTGCGATGGTTGAACTGCTGGGGCGTAATCTGCAACTCACCGCGGTGTTCGCCTATAACGACAATATGGCCGCTGGCGCACTGACAGCGTTAAAAGACAATGGTATTGCTATCCCGTTACATCTCTCGATCATCGGTTTTGATGATATCCCCATCGCCCGTTACACCGACCCGCAGTTAACAACCGTACGTTATCCCATTGCTTCAATGGCGAAAATGGCCACCGAACTGGCATTACAGGGGGCCGCAGGCAACATTGATCTGCGTGCCAGTCACTGTTTTATGCCGACGTTAGTGCGTCGTCATTCTGTTGCTATACGCCAGAATGCGGCGGCGATCACTAACTCAACAAATCACGCGATGTAACCGCTTTCAATCTGTGAGTGATTTCACAGTATGTTAACAATGCAGTAGTTATGATTGCACCGTTTTAACGTTGTAACCTATGTGTAATAGTGGAAATTCACTTTTATCGAGGTATAGCGTCATAACAACAATTAAAGCTGTTTTCTGGAGCGTTACCGGACATGGAAGAACGAATTTTAAAACGTGAGCTTCGGCGTTCAGTAACACTTCATTAACCATACTGCCCCGCCGAGCATTTATCTCAAGCACTACCCTGCATAAGAAAAACCGGAGATACCATGAATAAGAAGGTGTTAACCCTGTCTGCTGTGATGGCCAGCATGTTATTCGGTGCCGCTGCACACGCTGCTGATACCCGTATTGGTGTGACGATTTATAAATATGACGATAACTTTATGTCTGTAGTGCGTAAGGCTATCGAACAAGATGCGAAAGCCGCGCCAGACGTCCAGTTGCTGATGAATGATTCACAGAATGATCAGTCCAAGCAGAACGATCAGATTGACGTGCTGTTGGCGAAAGGGGTGAAGGCGCTGGCAATCAACCTGGTTGACCCGGCTGCTGCGGGTACGGTGATTGAGAAAGCGCGCGGACAAAACGTGCCAATCGTTTTCTTCAATAAAGAACCTTCCCGTAAGGCGCTGGATAGTTACGAGAAAGCCTACTACGTTGGCACCGATTCGAAAGAATCCGGGATTATTCAGGGCGATTTGATTGCTAAACACTGGGCGGCGAATCAGGGTTGGGATCTCAACAAAGACGGTCAGATTCAGTTCGTACTGCTGAAAGGCGAACCGGGTCATCCGGATGCAGAAGCGCGCACTACGTATGTCATCAAAGAGCTAAACGACAAAGGCATTAAAACTGAACAGTTACAGTTAGATACCGCAATGTGGGATACCGCTCAGGCGAAAGATAAGATGGACGCCTGGCTGTCTGGCCCGAACGCCAACAAAATCGAAGTGGTTATCGCAAACAACGATGCGATGGCAATGGGCGCGGTTGAAGCTCTGAAAGCACACAACAAGTCCAGCATTCCGGTGTTTGGCGTCGATGCGCTGCCAGAAGCTCTGGCACTGGTGAAATCTGGTGCACTGGCTGGCACCGTGCTGAACGATGCTAACAACCAGGCGAAAGCGACCTTTGATCTGGCGAAAAATCTGGCTGATGGCAAGGGAGCCGCTGACGGCACCAACTGGAAAATCGACAATAAAGTTGTCCGCGTTCCTTATGTTGGCGTAGATAAAGACAATCTGGCTGAATTCAGCAAGAAATAAGACTGATTGGGCGCAGTCATTCACTGCGCCCTTATTGTATGGCCAACAAGGTAAAATTATATGGTCAGCTCAACGACTCCGTCATCAGGAGAATACTTGTTGGAAATGAGCGGTATCAACAAGTCTTTTCCAGGCGTTAAGGCACTTGATAACGTTAATTTAAAAGTGCGACCACACTCCATTCATGCGTTAATGGGGGAGAATGGCGCAGGAAAATCGACATTATTAAAATGCCTGTTTGGTATCTATCAAAAAGACTCCGGCACTATTTTATTCCAGGGTAAGGAAATCGATTTTCACTCAGCCAAAGAAGCCCTGGAAAATGGTATTTCGATGGTACACCAGGAGTTAAACCTGGTATTACAGCGTTCGGTCATGGACAACATGTGGTTGGGGCGATATCCCACCAAAGGGATGTTTGTCGACCAGGATAAAATGTACCGCGAAACCAAAGCGATATTTGACGAACTGGATATTGATATCGATCCGCGTGCGCGCGTTGGTACGTTGTCCGTTTCACAAATGCAGATGATTGAAATCGCCAAAGCATTTTCCTATAACGCGAAAATAGTCATTATGGATGAACCAACTTCTTCATTAACTGAAAAAGAAGTCAATCATCTGTTTACCATTATTCGTAAATTAAAAGAACGCGGCTGCGGTATTGTCTATATCTCGCATAAAATGGAAGAGATATTCCAGTTATGTGATGAAGTCACCGTACTGCGCGACGGACAGTGGATCGCTACCGAGCCGCTGGCGGGGCTGACGATGGACAAGATCATCGCCATGATGGTTGGCCGTTCTCTTAATCAGCGTTTCCCGGATAAGCAAAACAAACCTGGCGAAGTGATCCTTGAAGTGCGTAACCTGACGTCACTGCGTCAGCCGTCAATTCGCGATGTCTCGTTTGATCTGCATAAAGGGGAGATCCTCGGTATTGCCGGGCTGGTAGGTGCGAAACGTACCGATATTGTCGAAACCTTGTTTGGGATCCGTGAGAAATCTTCCGGCACCATTACACTGCACGGCAAAAAGATTAATAACCATAATGCCAACGAAGCCATTAACCATGGGTTCGCGCTGGTCACCGAAGAGCGCCGCTCAACGGGGATTTATGCTTACCTGGATATTGGCTTTAACTCGTTAATTTCTAATATTCGCAACTACAAAAACAAAGTGGGGCTGCTGGATAATTCGCGGATGAAAAGCGACACCCAGTGGGTCATTGATTCGATGAGGGTAAAAACGCCGGGTCATCGTACGCAAATTGGTTCACTCTCCGGCGGTAATCAGCAAAAAGTCATTATTGGGCGCTGGCTGCTAACGCAACCGGAAATATTAATGCTCGACGAACCGACGCGTGGCATTGATGTTGGCGCGAAGTTTGAAATTTATCAATTAATTGCCGAGCTGGCGAAAAAAGGCAAGGGGATAATTATTATCTCCTCTGAAATGCCAGAGTTGTTAGGGATAACGGACCGTATTCTGGTAATGAGCAATGGTCTCGTTTCCGGCATTGTCGATACAAAAACAACAACGCAAAACGAAATTCTGCGTCTTGCGTCTTTGCACCTTTAAGATTAGGGGCTTCCCATGAGTGCGTTAAATAAGAAAAGTTTTCTTACTTACCTGAAAGAAGGTGGTATTTACGTCGTTCTTTTAGTTTTGCTGGCTATTATTATTTTCCAGGACCCAACATTCTTAAGTTTGTTGAACTTAAGTAATATTCTTACCCAATCATCGGTGCGTATTATTATCGCGCTCGGCGTGGCAGGGTTAATTGTCACCCAGGGAACTGACCTTTCTGCTGGTCGTCAGGTAGGGCTGGCGGCGGTGGTGGCGGCTACCTTGTTACAATCGATGGATAACGCCAACAAAGTATTCCCCGAAATGGCGACCATGCCGATTGCGCTGGTTATTCTGATAGTCTGTGCCATTGGCGCGGTTATCGGTTTGATCAACGGTCTGATTATCGCTTACCTCAACGTGACGCCGTTCATTACCACGCTCGGCACGATGATTATCGTCTACGGTATCAACTCGCTCTATTACGACTTTGTTGGTGCGTCACCGATTTCCGGTTTTGATAGCGGCTTCTCCACCTTTGCCCAGGGGTTTATTGCGCTGGGGAGTTTCCGGCTATCTTACATCACCTTCTACGCGCTGATTGCCGTGGCGTTTGTCTGGGTGCTGTGGAACAAAACCCGTTTCGGCAAGAATATTTTTGCTATTGGCGGCAACCCGGAAGCGGCGAAAGTTTCTGGTGTTAACGTCGGCCTGAATCTGCTGATGATTTATGCGTTGTCTGGTGTGTTCTATGCCTTTGGTGGGATGTTAGAAGCCGGACGTATCGGCTCTGCCACCAACAACCTCGGCTTTATGTATGAGCTGGATGCTATCGCGGCGTGCGTGGTGGGCGGTGTATCGTTTAGCGGCGGCGTGGGTACGGTCATTGGCGTGGTGACCGGGGTCATTATCTTTACGGTCATCAACTACGGTCTGACCTATATCGGCGTCAACCCGTACTGGCAGTACATCATCAAAGGGGCGATCATTATCTTCGCCGTGGCGCTGGATTCCCTGAAGTACGCGCGTAAGAAGTGATGTGAATTTGGGCATTACCGGATGCGACGTTTACGCCGCATCCGGCAGTTGGTGTCAAATGTCGGATGCGACGCTGGTGCGTCTTATCCGTCCTACTATCCGTCCTACAACGTTACCGGATGTTCTTTCTCTCCCTTCTTAAACTTCACTTCTCCGAGATCAATACAGTTAACCGGGCAAACGTGACCGCAAAGCAAACAACCGACGCATTTCTCAGTATTACAATGCGGCGTGCGTGTTTTCTCATCCCATTCCATCGCCTGGTGACCACCGTCGTAGCAGGAAATATAACAGCGCCCGCAGCCGACACACTTATCAAGATTGATATGGGGATAGACGATATAACTGCGGTCTAAATCTTCCGCCGGGACAATATTGTGATTCGCCAGACCCACCATCTCCTGTAACGAGTCAAATCCCTGATCGGCAAGATAATGCGATAACCCGCTCGCCATATCTTCCACAATCCGATAACCGTACTGCATAATTCCGGTGGTCACCTGCAGTGTAGCCGCGCCGAGCAATAAAAACTCTGCCGCGTCTTCCCAGGTTTCAATGCCGCCAATACCGCTGATCGGGAAATCGCGCAGCTCCGGATGCGTGCGCATTTGCTGAATAAAGCGCAGGGCGATCGGTTTCACCGCTTTACCGGAATAACCGGAAATACTCGATTTACCGTTAACGATCGGCATACCGATTTTCTGATTCAGATCGATATTGGTGATGGATTTAACGGTGTTAATCGCTGCAATGCCATCTGCACCGCCACGCTTAGCCGCCAGCGCCACTTCGCACATATCACCGATATTCGGCGTCATCTTCGCCAGCATCGGCAGCGTTGAACCACGTTTCACCGCCCGACAATATTTCTCTACCAGTTCCGGGCTTTGCCCGACATCGCTACCCATCGCATGAGAAGTCATCTGCGGGCAGGAGAAATTACATTCGATCATATCCGCGCCAGCTTCTTGCACCAGACGCGCCAGATCTTCCCATTGTTGCTCATTTTCCCCCATGATCGAGGCGATCAGCACTTTGTCCGGGTAATCCTCTTTCAGCCGACGCAGAGCGGTCAGATTCTCTTCCAGCGGATGTTCGGCAATCTGCTCCATATTTTTGAAGCCAATAAAACCGGTATCTTCTTTCACCAGATGATCAAAACGTGGCGAAACCTCGTTAGCGATAAAAAAGCCAATAGTTTTGAATACCACGCCGCCCCAGCCGGTGTCGTAGGCTTTGGCACACATCTCATAGCAATTGCCTACTGGCGAAGAAGAGAGGCAGAACGGGTTGGGAAACTTCACGCCGCAAAAGGTAATAGAAAGATCTTTCGTTAACATGAGCAAGCTCCCTCTAAATAGTGATGGATCGCCTCGGCGGCTTCTTTCCCGGTCTTCACGGCATAGACCACGGTTTTATCACCCTCAACAATATCGCCAGCGGCAAACAGTTGCGGGTCACGGGTCTGGTAATTTTTCGTTTCGATAGTGTTACGTTGGGGTTCCAGTGTAGCAAAAGCGGTAAGTTCGGCATGTTGACCGATGGCGAGAATAATTTTGTCTGCCGCCATCGTCAGCTCGCCCGGTAAACGAACATGTTTAAACGTCACTTTATTGCCATCTACCGCCACAGGCGTAAAGCCATCGATAATCGATACCCCCAATTTCTGAGCACCGGTGAACTCTTTCTTGCTTGCCGGAAACACATCTAGCTCTTCACGCGCCACGCAGGTCACCGCCGGACAACCGAGAACTTTCAGCGTACTGGCAACGTCCATCGCGACATCGCCGCCGCCAATAATTAATGCGCTTTGTGGAATGCTGATATCGCCTTGTGCCAGGCGTGCGCGTTGCAGGAAATCGACGGCAATCTCAACGTCGCTATGCTCAAACAGCGGCAGGGTGGAACCACGCGATAACCCCACGGTTACCAGCACCGCGCGGTTTTCTGCTTTCAGTTGCTCCAGCGAGAGCGTTTTGCCAATTTCACAGTTGCACTTAATAGTCACACCCATTTTTTCGATGCGGGTGATTTCCGCATCCAGCACCGACTGCGGCAAACGGAATTGTGGAATGCCGTTACGCAACCAGCCGCCTGGTTGTACTTCTTTTTCGTAAACCGTGACGTCGTAACCCAGGTTGGTTAGCGTCACGCTGGCCTGCAGCCCAGCAGGGCCAGCACCGATAACCGCTACTTTACCAAGCGTCTTACTGCCCGGTTGATAAATTTCCATTCCGGTTTGTTGTTCGAAATCAGTAACAAAACGCTGTAAGCGAGCAATATCAATCGGATCATCGACACCTGCGCGGGTACAACCGCTCTGGCATAATTTTTCTGTGGGGCACACTCTGGCACAAACGGCACCGAGGGCATTATTTTCGCGAATAGTCTCGGCAGCGCCTTTAAAATTACGAAAATAGATTGAGCGAATAAATTTTCCCGGATCGGTTTGCGCCGGGCACGCCTGGCTGCAAGGGGCGTCGTGGCATAATAAACAACGAGAGGCTTCTTTAATCGCCAGTAAAGGCGTAAAAGCCGGAGTGAGTTCATCCAGATAATTTTGTTGCGGCATGTGATCTTCCTTAATGCTATGGGTAATTAAGGCGAACGTATAGTAAATATAACGTGCTGATATTAAGGCTAAGCGTGCGGGGGAATTTAAACTGTGAAAAGATTCACAAATAGCTGCGGTTCAGAATGTGATATCCGCAGCTTAGCGGGGGAAATAATAATTATTC
Organism: Escherichia sp. KTE52; assembly: GCF_000408325.1. Classification (NCBI taxonomy): domain Bacteria; kingdom Pseudomonadati; phylum Pseudomonadota; class Gammaproteobacteria; order Enterobacterales; family Enterobacteriaceae; genus Escherichia; species Escherichia sp. KTE52. The sequence continues at coordinate 546,301 of NZ_KE138677.1, read as the reverse complement.
TCAATAGTTAACAGTGGGCGAGAAATAATATTATCGGTAAAAAATAAGATAAATAATCATACCGATGGATAAAATACCGAAGCCGCTATACGCCACTATATAAGCAAAGAAGAGACCGGGATTTTTTTCACGCCAGACATACACCGGTTCCGGCACATTTTTAACCCGTTTATCAATTGCGCCAGCACGCCAGCCTTTCCATGCTTCGCGAAAACAAAATACCGGGATAAGGAAAAAAACGGCAATGACAAAAAACTGCTGAACATCCATAACTACTTTCCTTGTTTCTTTTGTAATTCAAGTAACTGTTCTGGCGTGACGGCGGGATAACCCTGCGCATCTTCGGGCACCTGGTGCATTGCCGGAATAGGGACCAGTGGTCCTAAAAAGCGCGGTTCACGTTTAAAAATATAAAGGTCAGCCAGCGCACCGAAGCGGGCGGCAAATTCGCGAATACGTACTGACCACATATCTTTTGGTGACGGTACGGCATAACACTGCGCCTGAATACCCATATGCAGAGCGATAAATAATGCCCGCTCACAGTGGAAGCGCTGAGTAATAATAATGAAGTCGTTGGTATCGAACACCTTGCGTGTACGCACGATGGAATCCAGGGTACGAAAACCGGCGTAGTCGAGAACAATATCAGCCGGATCGACGCCAGCGGCAATTAAATCTTTGCGCATGGTCATCGGTTCGTTATAACTCTGTAATGCGTTATCACCGCTAAGTAATAGATAATTCACCTTACCGCTGTTATAGGCATTTATTGCACCCTGAATACGGTAGCGGTAATACTGATTAATCACCCCAGTACGATAATATTTTGCCGTGCCAAGTACCACGCCGACCTGGCGGTAGGGGAGATCCTGCAATTCATCGTAGATATAAGGCGCAGTTTTCCAGCTCATCCAGCGGTCGAGGCCGAGCACTGTCAACAGCAGCAAGCCGATCAGGACTAACAGGCTGTAGAACACGCGCTTTAACATGCTGAAAACTCGATCTTGGGGAATTTCAATCAGGCTACTTTACCTGTGGGCTTTGCGCAAGAAACGGCAAACTGTTTGCCGGGATTTTCGACACCAGGGTGAGTAGAAATGCCGGATGCGCTACGCTTATCCGGCCTACGAAATTTTGCACTCTGTAGGCCGGATCAGGCGTTCACGCCGCATCCGGCACCGGGCTTAAGCGAGAAGCACGCGGTCGATATTGTGACAACCGAGAGCTTTCAGCGTTGCCGAGGTTGCATCCCACTGAACCAGCGGCGCATCGGCTTTTTCTGCCAGAATCGCCCGCTGAATATCCGGGTAATCATAACCTTTGAGATTTAACAGAATTAATGCGCCCTGCAACGGCGGTAGAGTTGGGTTGAATGCGGCGTTTTCAGCATAGCTACCACTGAAAATACGACCGTCTTTGCATTCCAGCGCCACGCCGCTTGGAGACTTGCTGTAAGGCATGTGCGAACGGTTGGCCGCGGCAATTGCCGCCTGAGAAAGCGCATCGCCAGTCAGCGCATAGCCGTGATCCTGCTCGTCCATCAGCAGTGTCTTAATCTCCAGATCTTTCGGCCCAAAGGCATCCGGCAAATAGTCACGCAGCGCATGCGCTTCGCGGCCCGGCAGATGAATGCGTAGATCCAGCCCGCTGTTCAGTTCGTTCATAAACTGACGGCAGTGACCACAAGGTGTGTAGTTAACGGTGATGGCCGCGAGCGCTTTCTCACCGCTCAGCCAGGCGTGGCTGATTGCGCTTTGTTCGGCATGAACGGTTTGCTGCATTGTTGCGCCAATAAATTCCATATTGGCACCAAAATACCAGGTTCCACTCACGCCGCGCGCAATGGCACCAACATTAAAATTCGACAATGGCGTGCGGGCACAGGCCGCCGCCAGTGGTAGCAGTGCGAAAGCCAGCGCGTCTTCGTCCAGCCCCGTTGCGCTCTTCAGCGAAGAGACCTGCTCTCTGGTCAACAACGCGGGGAAATACTTATCTGCCAGAATGGGTTCCAGTGCAGATTGCAAGTTATCCGCAAGTTGGGCAAAAGCAGTTTGAAAACGTGGATGCATGGCGTTGCCTCATAATCATGTAATGGGATAACAGTTTACGAACCCATTATGGCTTTATATGTGATCTGAATCTCATTAATTATGCAACGCGTGAAACTTACATCAAAAATGCGCGACGCATCGCAAATTTTAGCCCATTACTGCCAGAATAATCGGGAAAAGAAATGGTGCAACCAGCGAGGTAATAATCCCGCATAACACCAACGCCAGCGAACTAAATGCGCCTTCCTGATAATCCAGCTCGGCACAGCGCGCTGTTCCGAGGGCGTGAGAGGCCGTCCCCATCGCCAGGCCACGCGCTGCTTTGGTACGAATACGCATCGCATTGAGTAGCGTATGACCAAACACCGCACCCAAAATACCGACAAAAATCACACAAACCGCGCTGATTGCCGGAATACCGCCAATACTGCCACCAACGGCCATCGCAATTGGTGTGGTAACCGATTTCGGTAATATTGATGCAGCGATTTCCGGTGAAGCGCCCATCAACAATGCTACGCAAGTTCCCGTCACCATCGCGACCACGCTACCGATAAAACAGATAGTGATGATGGATTTCCAGCGCGCGCGGATCTGGTGCAGTTGTTCATATAAAGGATAGGCCAGTGCGACCACCGCCGGTTGCAACAGATCGTTTAACACTTCGCTACCTTTAAAGTAGCTGTCGTAAGAGATGCCGGTCAGCATTAAAAAAGGAATGATCACCACCATTGCCACCAGCAACGGGTTAAGCAACGGAAACTTATACCGTGTTGCCAGTTTGCGGGCGGCAAAAAAGACAATCAATGTCAACGGTAATGACCACCAGATATTCGCCATCATTTTTCTGATCCTTTCTGACCTATGACTTTACGTTCACCGTGTACCAGGTGCGAACTCCAGCTCACCACCAGAAAAACCACCAGCGTACTAATGGCACAGGAAACCACCACCGGGCCAAACTGTGCGCGTAGCAAATCAAAATATTGCATTACGCCTACGCCAATTGGCACAAACAACAGTGCCATATAGCGAATCAGTACGTAACACCCCGGATTGACCCACTTCGCCGGAAGAATTTGCAAGGCCAGCAGGACAAACAGGATTAGCATCCCGATGATGCTGCCCGGAATGGTTACCGGTAGCAGGGAAGCAATGAAAATGCCTGCATATAGGCAGGCATAAATCAGGACAAAAGCGCGTAAATATTGCCAGATAATGTTCAGTGTCTTACTCATAATCAACACCCCAGATGAGATGGATTCATCATACAATTAATCTGTAAAATGTGCTACCGATCACATTAAGAAAACATCGCTTATTTTTCGCGCCAGGGCATGACGATGTGAGCAGCGAACTCAGGCATACCATACTTTTGCAGATCAGAAAGCGCGCCAGCCATACATCAAGCATAGAGAGGGATTGTAGTTTGCAGCAATCCCTCTCTGCAGACCTTTAATCCGTTGACCGGAGGCGCTACCATAGCGCCTCATTTTTTTGCGGGTGATGATATGCGTGTGTTACTGGCACCGATGGAGGGTGTGCTTGACTCCCTGGTGCGTGAATTACTGACCGAAGTTAATGACTACGATCTGTGCATCACCGAATTTGTCCGCGTGGTGGATCAACTGCTGCCGGTAAAAGTTTTTCATCGCATTTGTCCTGAGCTGCAAAACGCCAGCCGAACGCCTTCCGGGACACTGGTGCGGGTACAACTGCTGGGGCAGTTCCCGCAATGGTTAGCAGAGAACGCCGCCCGTGCGGTGGAGTTGGGTTCCTGGGGCGTGGATCTCAACTGCGGTTGCCCGTCGAAAACGGTTAACGGCAGTGGCGGCGGGGCAACGTTACTCAAAGATCCTGAACTTATCTATCAGGGTGCAAAAGCGATGCGCGAAGCTGTACCGGCGCATTTACCCGTCAGTGTGAAAGTGCGGCTTGGTTGGGACAGCGGTGATAAGAAGTTTGAAATTGCCGATGCTGTCCAGCAGGCTGGAGCTACGGAACTGGTCGTTCATGGGCGGACAAAGGAGCAGGGTTACCGTGCAGAGCATATCGACTGGCAGGCGATAGGCGATATTCGTCAGCGATTGGCCATTCCGGTTATTGCCAACGGAGAAATCTGGGACTGGCAGAGTGCGCAACAATGTATAGCTATCAGCGGTTGTGACGCGGTGATGATTGGGCGTGGGGCGCTTAATATTCCTAACCTGAGCCGAGTGGTGAAATATAACGAACCGCGGATGCCGTGGCCGGAGGTCGTTGCATTGCTGCAAAAATATACCCGTCTGGAAAAACAGGGCGATACCGGGTTATATCACGTCGCACGGATTAAGCAGTGGTTGAGTTATTTGCGTAAAGAATATGATGAAGCAACGGATTTATTTCATCATGTTCGGGTGTTGAATAATTCCCCTGATATTGCAAGGGCTATTCAGGCGATTGATATAGAAAAACTCTAAAAATCATCGACCCGATAGTCATAAGGGATAAGCCGGGGGGCAGGGGGAGGAGGTGATTATCCACCCCCTGCGTGCTCCTTGCGCCAGTGATTATATGAAGCAATGTACATGACAGGGGCGCAACAGGATGAGAGACTGAAATATCCTCGTTATTTTCGGAGCTGATGACATTAATTAATTTTAAAATATCATCTTAAATACGCCAGTCACCACCAGTAGCCCAATCAGGAAAATAATCAATACTGCCCAGAGTATAATTTTCATTGGCGTTCCTTTATTTGTGAGTGCTAAATAAGTATAGGAAAAAACAAAACCCTTTGCCGCCATTCATAAAGAATTAAGATAAATCGGAGAATATCATTCACTTACTTTATATTTTTCTGAATATGTCGCTTTATTGCCACTGATGTATTGCCACGCGAAACTAAAAAATATATCGCAACACACGGTAATCTCCGCGCACCTTTTCTTACCTGATTACTCCCCCATGAATCGTGATTCCTTTTATCCGGCAATCGCCTGTTTTCCGTTGTTACTTACTCTGGCCGGGTGTGCGCCTATGCATGAAACACGCCAGGCTTTAAGCCAGCAAACGCCCGCCACACATGTTGACACCGCATTACCGGTATCTCTGAAAAACGGCTGGCCGGACAGTCAGTGGTGGCTGGAATATCACGATAATCAACTCACTTCCTTAATTAATAATGCCATACAGAACGCGCCGGATATGCAGGTTGCTGAACAGCGCATTCAACTGGCTGAAGTACAGGCGAAGGCCGTCGCCGCCCAGGATGGTCCACAGCTCGATTTTTCTGCGGATATGGAACGGCAAAAAATGTCGGCAGAAGGGTTAATGGGGCCGTTTGCCCTGGACGATCCTGCCGCAGGCACTACCGGCCCCTGGTACACCAACGGCACCTTTGGTTTAATGGCGGGCTGGCATCTCGATATCTGGGGAAAGAATCGGGCGGAAGTGACTGCGCGCCTCGGTACGGTAAAAGCGCAGGCGGCAGAACGCGAGCAGACCCGGCAATTGCTGGCAGGCAGTGTGGCTCGTTTGTACTGGGAGTGGCAAACCCTGGCAGCTTTAAACACTGTCTTGCAGCAAATCGAAAAAGAGCAGAACACGATTATCGCGACCGACCGCCAGTTATATCTGCGCGGCATTACCTCGTCGGTTGAAGGTGTCGAAACCGATATCAATGCCAGCAAAACCCGGCAACAGCTCAACGATGTCGCGGGGAAAATGAAAATTATTGAGGCGCGGCTAACTGCGCTGACTAACAGCCAGACGAACGCCTTAAAACTGCATCCGGTTGCGCTGCCCAAAGTGGAAAGCAAACTTCCTGACGACCTGGGCTATTCTTTGCTGGCTCGCCGGGCAGACTTACAGGCGGCACACTGGTACGTTGCATCATCCTTAAGCACCATCGATGCGGCAAAAGCTGCCTTTTACCCCGACATCAACCTGATGGCCTTTCTGCAACAAGATGCGCTGCACTTAAGCGATTTGTTCCGTCATTCTGCGCAGCAAATGGGCGTTACGGCAGGTCTGACGCTACCTATTTTCGATAGTGGTCGTCTTAACGTCAACCTTGATATTGTGAAAGCCGAAAGCAATTTGTCGATCGCCAGTTACAACAAAGCGGTGGTTGAAGCGGTGAATGACGTGGCGCGGGCAGCAACTCAGGTTCAGACACTGGCGGAGAAAAATCAGCATCAGGCGCAAATTGAGCGCGATGCCCTGCGGGTAGTTAGTCTGGCGCAGGCGCGTTTTAACGCAGGTATCATCGCAGGTTCTCGCATCAGCGAAGCCCGAATCCCGGCGCTCCGTGAACGGGCGAACGGTCTGCTTTTGCAAGGGCAATGGCTGGATGCGTCCATTCAGCTCACCGGTGCGCTGGGTGGTGGTTATAAACGTAGCTGATGAGTATGCCCGTGGGGACGTTAGGTTTATCCAGCGTTTCTCTTCCCACGCCGTTTCAGCCACCAGCGCACGCCAACCACCAGAACCACGACCAGAATCAACCAAATCCAGTGTTTCAAATGCTGATCGAGATTGTGCAGCCACGGCGCAATCACCTGGCCTCCCGCGTAACCAATAGCGGTAAAAATCAGCGCCCAGGCCAGCGCGCCGAGAATATTCAGTGGCAGAAAGATTTTCGGTGGGAGCTGGCTGGCACCGATTAGCGTTGGGCCAATCACCCGAAAGCCGTACATAAAACGCGTGCCGATGACAAACAGATAAGGATGGCGCTGGATCAGCTTTTGTGCGCGCTCAATTTTGTCCTGATGTTTTGATAACCGGCGTAACAGTTTGCCGCCAAATCGCCGTCCGCACAGATAAAGCACCTGGTCGCCAATCATGCCGCCAAGCGCCACAGAAAGAACCACCAGTGGGAATTTTAATAATCCCTGATGTGCCGCAACGCCTCCCAGCAATGTCACGGTTTCACCCTCTGCCAGACTACCGAGCACCAGCGCGGCATAACCATATTGTGAGATGAGTGTATTGAGATCCATAGGTCGGTCTGTCTCCGTTTGATTGTCTGTAAGCATACACCCTGTGAATTGTTTACGCAGGAGAAGGCGTTTTATCACGCGACGCAAATTTTGCGTCAGAACAAAAAACAACCACAAGCTGACTTATACTTGAACTGTCAGGTTCATGAACTCACAACAAGGGGGCGGTATGAGCCATGTCTGGGGACTGTTTTCCCATCCCGATCGTGAAATGCAGGTGATTAATCGTGAAAACGAAACGATTTCTCATCACTACACCCACCACGTTCTGCTGATGGCGGCGATCCCGGTGATCTGCGCCTTTATTGGCACTACACAAATCGGCTGGAATTTTGGCGATGGCACTATCCTGAAGTTATCCTGGTTTACCGGACTGGCGCTGGCTGTCTTGTTTTATGGCGTTATGCTGGCTGGGGTGGCAGTGATGGGACGGGTCATCTGGTGGATGGCACGCAATTACCCACAGCGCCCGTCGCTTGCGCACTGTATGGTTTTCGCGGGCTACGTTGCAACACCGCTGTTTTTAAGCGGCCTGGTGGCGCTTTACCCGTTGGTCTGGCTGTGTGCGCTGGTGGGAACGGTGGCGCTGTTTTACACCGGCTATCTGCTTTATCTCGGTATTCCAAGCTTCCTGAATATCAACAAAGAGGAAGGTCTTAGCTTCTCCAGTTCGACACTGGCGATTGGCGTACTGGTGCTGGAAGTGCTGCTCGCCATTACCGTTATTCTGTGGGGTTACGGTTATCGCCTGTTCTAGAAAGTTCTTTTGTGCTGCATTGCTGGCGTAAATATCAGCAATGCAGCATTTCCTCACGATTCTCCTTTGACGATCGCACTTTTTGCTCGTTATGATGGCCTCGCCAGCCTCAGTAAATCCTTACTCCGGCGGTGCGCAACCCATGCGCGTGAACCACTATCTGAATGCTCATCATGCCGAAATTTCGAGTTTCTTTATTTAGCCTGGCCCTGATGCTGGCTGTGCCTTTTGCGCCTCAGGCCGTTGCCAAAACGGCAGCCGCGACTACAGCTTCGCAGCCGGAAATTGCCTCCGGTAGTGCGATGATTGTTGATCTCAATACCAACAAAGTGATCTATTCGAACCACCCGGATTTGGTGCGTCCGATTGCTTCAATTACCAAATTAATGACTGCGATGGTGGTGCTTGACGCACGATTGCCGCTGGATGAAAAACTGAAAGTGGATATCAGCCAGACGCCAGAGATGAAAGGCGTTTATTCGCGCGTGCGACTGAACAGCGAAATCAGCCGCAAAGAGATGCTGTTGTTGGCGCTGATGTCTTCAGAAAACCGCGCAGCGGCAAGCCTGGCGCACCATTATCCTGGTGGCTATAACGCATTTATTAATGCGATGAATGCGAAAGCGAAATCTCTCGGAATGAACAACACGCGCTTCGTTGAACCGACCGGATTGTCGGTGCATAACGTTTCAACTGCCCGTGATTTAACCAAACTGCTGATTGCCACCAAACAGTATCCGTTGATTGGTCAGTTAAGTACCACTCGCGAAGAGATGGCGACCTTCTCAAACCCGGCTTATACCTTGCCATTCCGTAATACTAACCACCTGGTGTATCGCGATAACTGGAATATCCAGTTAACCAAAACCGGTTTTACTAATGCGGCGGGGCATTGCCTGGTGATGCGTACGGTCTTCAATAATAAACCGGTGGCGTTGGTGGTGATGGATGCATTTGGCAAATATACCCATTTTGCCGATGCGAGTCGTTTACGCACGTGGATTGAAACCGGCAAAGTGATGCCTGTTCCGGCAGCGGCGTTGAGCTATAAAAAACAAAAAGCCGCCCAGATGGCGGCTGGGCAGATGGCTCAGAACGATTAAGGGTAGGCAGGATGAGGCGTTCACGGCGCATCCGGTATTAGGTG